>JAZOTE010000084.1:0-1394 GCA_045657485.1 Eubacteriales bacterium | reverse complement strand
ACGCTTATCAGGAATATCTCGGTGCGGAGCGCGCAGCTTTTCAGCACGAGAATGAAAACGTAGAGGAAAGCGGACTTACTCTCACAGCAAAGCCCGAGGAATACGGCGACGTTTGGTTTGAGTTCAAGGGGAAGGCGTACACCGATATGGATCGCCTTGTAAAGGAAGTGAAGATCTTCCGCACACAGACCTTTGACGAGATGTACGAGGATATGAACGACCTTGTAAGTGTTCTCGTTCCCGTTCAGAATCAGAACGATCCTATGTGGGAAAAGGGCGCAAGATCGATCACCATGGGCGTTCTTCTTGCAATGCTGGAAGATAGCGCCGATCCCAGGCTTGGAATGACAAAGGAAAAGTTCAATCTGTTCAACGCATCGAAAATATTACAGAATTCCAACGATGAATACCGTGAGCTTCGCGAGTATTTTCAAGGAAGAGATCCCCTGTCCAAGGCGGTGGCGGTTTCCAAGCAGGTGCTTGACGCCCCCGACAAGACTCGTTCGTCCTATATGAGCGTTCTTCTTGAAAAGCTCTCGATATTCAACGATACGGGAATATGCGCGCTGACCAGCTCATCGGATTTCAAAACGTCCGATCTTGCAGAGCGTCCTACGGCGCTTTTCGTCAAGATACCCGACGAGAAGGATACGAGACACGGTCTGGCATCCATATTTCTCACCAACGTTTACAAATCGCTTATCAAGGTGGCATCGTCCTATGAGGATCTATCGCTACCGAGAAACGTGTACTACATACTTGACGAGTTCGGTAATATGCCGAAAATCGAAAAGTTTGATAAGATGATCACCGTCGGACGAAGCCGAAAGATCTGGTTCAACATGGTGGTGCAGTCCTACGTACAGCTCAACAACGTTTACGGAGATACCGTTGCCGACATCGTCAAGGGTAACTGCGGTATCAAGATGTTTATCGGTTCCAACGATATGGGAACCTGTAAGGAATACAGTGAGCTTTGCGGAAACGTAACGGTGCTCACGAAATCCACGTCGGGCAACAAGAAGGGCGGAGACGTCAATGTCAGCGAAAGCATGCAGACCCGTCCGCTGATCTACCCGTCCGAGCTTCAAAAGCTCAATAACAAATTCTCTTCGGGCAACTCCCTGGTGGTAACCTTCGGAAACTATCCGCTCAAAACACAGTTTACACCGAGCTATAAATCTCCTCTTTATCAAATGGGCAAGATGGATACCGACGATATTGAGGGCAGACTGTTTGAGGAAGAGGAAGTATTCTACAATATCGCAAGGCGAAATTCTATCGTTTTAGGAGGACAGAATGAAACAACATGAAAACTTAATATGTAAGCGTATTTTGTCCTTTGTGATGGTTTTAGTCATGCTTGTTCCTTTTGCCATGAGCGTATTTCCGTT
>JAZOTE010000083.1:0-59953 GCA_045657485.1 Eubacteriales bacterium | reverse complement strand
CTACACCATTGCTCCCCGTATTAACGCGGCAGGCAGAATTAAGAACGCATCCCTTGCCGTAGAGCTCTTCCTCTCTGATGACAGGGAATTTGCCCGTCAGGTTGCGGAGGAGCTGTGCCAGACCAACAGAGAGCGCCAGGCGGAGGAAAATAAGATAATGCAGGAGGCTCACGGTCAGATCGAGAACTACGATATTGATAAAAACCCGATCATCGTTCTTAATGCAGACAATTGGCATCATGGCGTTATTGGTATTGTATCATCCAGAATAACCGAAAAGTATTCTCGTCCCTCTATTCTTATTTCTTTCGAAGGCAACTCGCCTGATTCTCCGAGAGATGAAGATATAGGAAAGGGCTCAGGCAGAAGTATAAAGGGTATAAACCTCGTTGATGCACTCTGTTATTGCAGCGAGCATCTTGTTAAATTCGGAGGTCACGAGCTCGCAGCGGGACTTTCCGTAAAACGCTCGGAGTTGCCGAAGTTTTGCGAGCTTATTAACGAATATGCGAGAAATAATCTGACCGATAATGACCTCACTCCCACCGTAGAGGCGGACTGCAAAATAAACTTCGATGATATTTCGCTTTCGCTTGCTAAGGAATTTCAGATGCTTGAGCCATACGGCGTAAGCAATCCGGTGCCTGTTTTTGTTCTCACGGACGTGACGGTCAATGAGATAAGCGGTGTCAGTGACGGAAAGCATACGAAATTCGTTTTAGGCAACGGCAGGCATACTCTTTCAGCTATGTATTTTTCCAATTCTCCCGCCTCTCTTGGCATATATGTCGGAGATAAAGTTGATGTACTTTTCAATATTGATATCAACGAGTGGGGCGGAAGAGAAAGCGTTCAGCTTATTGTACGCGATATAGTACCTTCTTCATCACAACAGCTTGCAAATGCTGAAGAAAGACAGCGCTTTGAAGAAATTAAACGTGGTGATACTTTCTCTGCTGATGAGGACATTATGCCATCCAGAGAAGATTTTGTAGCAATATTCAATATGATGAGATCTTCACTTAGGATGGGTATTAACACAATGAGTCATCGAGAGATAACCTCTAGATTTTCCGGTGTTTCAGGAGAAAGAAAAATCGGTTATATAAAGCTTAAAATCATCGTTATGGTTTTGATGGAGCTCAATCTGGTATCTCTTGAGGAAATATCAGATGAGGTATACAGGTTTGCCATTCATTATACGACTACCAAATCGGATCTCGAAAAATCCACATGGCTCAGACGTTTACGTTCGCAGATCGCCAGAAATACTTAAATATAAGGATCTACTATGTATTCAGAAATGATTTCTCTCATGAATATGCTGAATGAGAGTGACAAAAGCTACGATATAGAAAAAATAACCGAGGCTTATAATTATTCCGAAAACCTTCATGATGGACAATTCAGACAGAGCGGTGAGCCTTATATAAGTCACCCTGTCGCTGTAGCAAAAATCGTAATGGAGTTGGGTCTTGATACCGACTCCATATGTGCTGCTTTGCTTCATGATACGGTTGAGGATTGCTCTGACAAAACGAATCTTGATATTATCAGCAAAAGATTTGGAAACGACGTAGCTATGCTTGTTGACGGTCTTACCAAGATAATTTCGGTTCAGGTCGCTGACAAAGAGGAAGCGCATATTGAGAATATACGCAAAATGCTTCTTGCAATGCATAAAGACATACGCGTTATATTTATCAAGCTTTGCGACAGACTTCATAATATGCGTACACTGTCAGCAAAAAAAGAGGATAGGCAGAGAGCTATAGCGCTCGAAACTATGTATATATACGCACCTTTGGCACACAGACTTGGTATTCAGCGCATCAAGCAAGAGCTTGAAAATATAAGTCTTTACTACCTTGATAACGTAGGTTATGAGGAAGTTCACGATGAGATAGAAAAGAAATACGGCAGAAGCGGTTCGTTTATGGAGGAGGCAAAGCGGCAGATCGTCGAAAAGCTTTCCGAAAATAAGATAAACTTCTCGATTGAAGGTCGGGTAAAATCGGTATACAGCTTGTATCGTAAAATGTATACGTTAAATAAGTCCTTTGACGAAATATACGATTTTTATGCTGTCAGGATCATAGTTGAAACGGAACTTGAATGTTATACAGCTTTGGGTCTTGTACACGAAATGTTCAAGTCGGTGCCGGGTCGGTTCAAGGATTATATCTCCACTCCCAAACCTAACCTTTACAGATCATTGCATACAACCGTTATCGGTAACAGCGGTATTCCTTTTGAGGTTCAGATCAGAACTCGTCAGATGCACGAGGAGGCGGAATACGGTATAGCCGCCCACTGGAAATACAAGACTGGATCAAATTCATCGGGCGAAATCGACGAAAAGCTTCGTTGGATATCTCAGCTCTTGGAGTCTGATGAGAATACGCGCGATCCCGATGAGTTTATCCACTCATTCAAGACGGATATATTCCACGACGAAACGTTTGTTTTTACGCCCAAAGGTGACGTTATATCGCTGCCTCTAGGTTCTACAGCGATAGATTTTGCTTACGCTATACATTCCGCTGTAGGAAATAAGATGGTAGGCGCCAAGATCAACGGCGTTATTGTACCCATTGATAAGGTTCCTCAGAACGGCGATATTATAGAGATTGTCACCGCTAACTCATCCAAAGGACCAAGCCGTGATTGGCTTAAGATTGTAAAGACCGGTCAGGCGAGGAGTAAGATTCGACAGTGGTTTAAGAAAGAGAAGAGAACCGAGAACATCGTCGTAGGTCGTTCAGAGGTTGAAAAGGAAATCAGGCGAATCAACAAATCCTGCACCGATGCCGAAATAGATACTATAATTACCGGAATTGCAAAAAAAGTCGGAATTAACACAAGTGATGATTTCTACAATACTTTAGGCTTTGGCGGCCTCTCTCTGCAGAGATTTTTGCCTAAAATAAAGGAGGAAGTTGAGAAGCTTTATGCTGTTGACGAGGTTGTTTCTACCGAGGAAGCAATATCAAAGATAAAACTGACCTCAAACAGCAAGCATTCAACAGGTGGTGTAATAATCGACGGCGAGTACGGCTGTCAGGTTAAATTTGCAAAATGCTGCAATCCTTTGCCGGGAGATAAGATCGTCGGTTTTACAACCAGAGGCTATGGAGTTTCCGTTCATAAGGCTGATTGTCCCAACGTACAAAAGTCCAGATTGAACGAGGAAAATCTAGGCCGTTGGGTCAGAGCAGAGTGGGAGAGCAGCGATCCATCAAGCGCAAACGGAACCTACGAAGCAGCGTTAAAGATATATGCCGAGGACGGCATAGGTGTGCTTGCCGGTATTTCAATGGCGCTTGCCGAAATGAAGGTTTCGATTTCTTCGATCAATACTCAGCTAACCAAAGAATCCGAGGTTATTATAAATATTGTGATCGCTTGTAAAAACGTATCACATTACGAATTTATTGTTTCGAAACTTCGCTCTATACCTATGGTTATTTCCGTAGGCAGAGGATTTTCAAAGTGAGGATGAAAAAATGATAGCGGTGCTTCAGCGTGTAAAAAAAGCGAGAGTAATTGCCGACGGCAGCTTGAGTGGAGAGATAGGCGCGGGACTTTATATTCTTCTTGGAGTTGAACAGGGTGATGAGGAAACGGATGCCACTCTTCTTGCCGATAAGATATCAAAGCTTCGTGTATTTAGCGACGAAAACGGAAAAATGAATCTTTCCGTAAATGATATATCGGGTGAAGTACTTGTCGTATCCAATTTTACCCTAAACGCAAACTATAAGCACGGAAACCGACCTGATTATTTTGCGTCTGCATCTCCGGATTTGGCAGATAAGCTGTATGAATACTTCAAAAAAGAAATATCACAAAGGGTAAAGCCCTGTAAGTCGGGTGTATTTGGCGCTCATATGGAAACCGATATGGTTACTGACGGACCTGTTACACTCATACTTAATTCCTCTGTTTTGAGAAGAAAGGGTTCTTAGTATGATACTTCATATAAACGGTGACATCAGCCGCTACTATGTTGAAACTCTGTGTCTTGTTTTTTTCCCCGGAGCAACTTTCGGAGAAAATGAAAAATACGAGGATGGGGTACCTGAAGTAACGGTAAACGTCCAGAGTGATATAAACAAATCTGCCACAGCTTATGTTTCGATAAGATTAAATGACAAGATCTGTGATGCTACTGAAACTATAAATTATAATGAAGATATCAATATCGCAACTCATGAGTCCATTGCCGTAGGCAGAGCTATATTAGCGGCCGGCAAGGAGCTGTTGGGCCATATACCACCCTGGGGAATTTTAACAGGCGTTCGTCCTGCCAAGGTTGCTGCGGGTTTGCTTTCATCAGGTCGAGGAATAATTAAGACTAAACGCATTTTGCGTGATGAATATTTTCTTAATCCTCAAAAAGCCGCGCTTGCTGTGTCGGTTGCTTCGACCGAAATGAAGATTGCCAGAAAAATGGCAACGGATACCTGTTCCTTATATATTTCCATTCCGTTTTGTCCATCAAGATGCGCGTACTGTAGCTTTGTATCGTATACGACGCCGCGGCTTCTCTCTATGATTGAGGAGTATCTTGAGGCTCTTATACTTGATCTTGAGGATACTTTTGATTGTATACATAAACTCGGTATGCGTGTTACTACAGTATATATAGGTGGCGGCACTCCGACAACGCTAACATCGAAACAGCTGGATAGACTCTTATCCTTTATAAATAACAGGATAGACGTTGACGGACTTCTGGAGTTTTCTCTTGAGGCGGGTAGACCCGATACTATTACGAGAGAGAAGCTTGAGGTCGCTAAGAAATATGGCGTTACACGCATCAGTGTGAATCCTCAAACGCTAAGTGATGATATTTTGCGTGAAATTGGCAGAAGACATACCGTAGACGATTTCTTCAGGGCATATGAGCTTGCCCGCAATGTGGGTTTCCGAGATATAAACGTTGACCTGATTGCAGGATTGCCCGGCGACGATTTTAAGAATTTCTCAGAAACGGTAGATCGGGTAATCGACCTTGCGCCAACAAATATAACCGTACATACCTTTTCTGTCAAGAAGGCATCCGATGCGCTTAAAAACAATTCCGGTGTATACTCGCTCTCCGGAGGTGATGCTGCGAAGAGCGTGTCCTACTCACAGATCAAAACTAAATTTGCAGGATATAAGCCATACTATATGTACAGACAGAAAAATACGGTAGGAAATCTGGAAAACGTCGGTTTTTCTCTTGACGGTCACGAAAGCTACTACAATATTTATATGATGGAGGAGATCCAAACTATATTTGCAGTTGGAGCAGGTGCTGTCACCAAGCTTGTAAAATGCTATAAACCATTTACTCAAGCCGCTAAAATCAAACGGATTTTCCGGCCGAAATACCCTTATGAATATCTTAGCAAATATGATCTGGAGAGCAAAAAGTCTAATAAGGATTTGATATTTGACTTTTTTAACTCTGAACAGGTTTGATTTAATTGTGAAATCAATAAATATTTGCAGAACGAGATAAACAAAATATCTTATAACGCCTTATAATTATTAAGATTCACTAATATATTTTAGTGGATCTTTTTATTTTGGAGGTGTTGATTTGAATTTGAATTTCAAGGAGAAGGGAGTTTATTCGACCGGTAGAGCAGTCGGAGATGCCGCTTATCTCGCAGTTTCTGTTCTTATAGTTAAGATTCTGGGACTTATATATAAAATTCCTCTTGCCGCATATCTCGGCGAGGAGGGAATGGGATTTTTTAATTCAGCTTATACTATCTATTCATTTTTCTATCTCCTATGTACAGCCGGTGTTCCGAAAGCGATAACCTTGTTATGTGTGAACTCTGAAACAAAAGAAACTTCCTCGACATCCATAGGAATAATTCGCGTAGCAATAAGAGTGTTTCTGTTTATTGGAATTTTTCTTACACTAATTTTTCTGTTTCTTTCCGGTCCTATTTCGATGATCATCGGAAACAGGGGCGCATATTATACGATGCTCGCAATATCGCCGTCAATTCTTTTTGTTTCCTTGACCGGTGTAATAAGAGGATATCTGAATGCTAAAATGAAGCTGATTCACGTAGGCATATCACAAATCATAGAGGGAGTATGCAGACTTGTACTGGGTCTTGTGCTTGCAAGATATGCAATAAAGCTTGGGCTTTCTCTGGAGATTACGTCAGCTATGACAATACTAGGTGTAACATTAGGCTCGACGGTTAGCTTTTTGCACATTTTCATTTGCTCAAAAACTATAAAATGTAGAGAAATAAAAGGGCAGAAATTAACAATTGATGAATATATCAATACAACAGTTAAAATACTTTCCGTATCTTTACCCATAACCTTAAGCTCTGCAGTTATGAGTTTAGGTAATCTCGTTGACTTATCTCTTATAATGAAAAGACTTGAGTCTATCGGATACTCAGAGTCCCAGGCATCATCGCTTTACGGCAACTATACAACTCTTGCTGTACCGATGTTCAATTTTGTGATTTCTATAATTACCCCTTTATCCGTTTCTTTTTTACCTATTTTTTTAAAATCGTCAAATGCGGGAGAAAGGTACGTTCGTCTAAAGGATTCGCTTAGTATAACCGCACTCATTACCGCACCTATGATCGTTGGTATATCTTGTTTTTCTGGAGAGATATTGAGTATTTTGTTTGGTAGAGGACCTGCAGAAAACGGGGATATTCTTTTGACTCTTCTGATGCCCGCCGCCTTCTTTTCTTCACTGCTTTTGATCGTGAATTCTGTGCTGGAATCTTTGGGAAGTGTCAGAGCTCCACTGATAGCAATGCTAGTCGGAGGATCGTTTAAACTTGGTTTCAGCTTTCTTATGATAGGTAATGTTCGTTTTGGCATTTCGGGAGCTCCGATAAGCACGGTTATCTCCTATGCTGTATCGCTGATGATTTCCGTTTTGGTTCTTTCATCAAAGCATAAATTAACAGTACCGATTCTTTCTACGCAGATAATACCATATCTTAATGCGATTTTATCGGTTTTCATAGCTAAACACGTGTATTTAAAGCTCGTATCAATCGTAAAAGAAGTTGTTTCTTTGACTTTAACTATAGGACTATGCGGACTTATTTACGTTATTTTATCATTGTTTAGTGGAACGCTTAATATCAAAAAAATCAATAAAATAGCAAAATATACAAAAATAACCGAATAAATTAAACATAATAAACAAACAATTGTTTTACTAAATAAAAAACTAAAAATAATCATATTGAAATTTGTATTTAAAATTGTTATAATGGGATGAATCATTTTTCGAAAGGATGTTCAATATGAATAAAACAGATCTTGTAAATGTTGTCGTTTCTGAAACAGGGGTTGCAAAAAAGGATGTAGATTCAGTAATATCTGCTACTCTTGATGCTATTTCCGGTGCTCTTAAGAGCGGTGATAAGGTTCAGCTTATCGGTTTCGGTACTTTTGAAGTAAAGGACATTGCAGCAAGAGAGGGTCACAATCCTCAGACCGGCGAAACCATAAAGATAGAAGCAAGCAAGAAACCCGCCTTTTCCGCTTCCAAGGCGCTCAAGAGCCTTCTTAATGACTAATTATGCGCCTTGACAAATATCTCAAGGTATCACGGCTTATCAAGCGCCGGACGGTTGCAAACGATGCGTGTGACGGTGAGCGAATATCCGTAAACGGAAAATTGGCTAAAGCTTCTTACACTGTTAAAATAGGCGATCTCATTACCGTTGCCTTTGGAACGAAGCAGGTAACCGTCAGGGTGCTCAGTATCAAAGACACAACCAAGAAATCCGAAGCAATTGATATGTATGAGGTTGTGGGCGAAACAGATGAATAACCAAAAAGAGTGCTGCATACTTTTTAATGAAGTATGCAGCATTTTTGTTTTATGATAAAATAACGATAATGGAGAAAATTATGGATATTATTTTGACTGTAAGCTCGTGGCGCAATCTTAGACTTAACGGAGTTCTTGCTGTCATAAATTTTGATGAAGAGTACGTATCTTTGGAAACAGAAACGGGCAGAATCAATATTGAAGGAAGTGATTTGCGTATTGAAGCACTATCAAAAGAAAAATCGGATATAGAAATAGTTGGAAATATAACAGGAGTCTTTAATGTTGGAGTAAAGAAATCTACAAACGGAAAAAAACTTTTCAAATGATAAGCTTTACGCTAAATGAAATTATAGCATCGATATTTTCTGCCTTTATCTATGGCGCGATTTTCTCAATTTTCATCACGATGCTACAGATACTTTTATTCGTGCTTAAAGATATAGTTTTAATAATACCGAGCTCCTTTAAAGGACTGTTTATAAAACACAATTCTTTGGATAACGGTAAATTAAATTTCGAATCAAGCGGTAAAAGATACAAAAAATTCAAAATGAATTTTTTGAAAATATTATCGAATGTTTTTTCTTACATAAGAGTAAGCTTCATAATTTTTGCCTTTACATCGGGTTATATACTTCTGTCTTATTACAGCCTTGACGGTGAACTAAGGCTATATATGCTTTTTATATCAATTATCACTATAGAAATTCTCAAAAAGCCTATGTCAAGCATGAAATCCTTTGGTTTAATAATATCAAAAAAGATATCTACTGTAACGATATTTCTACTTAATCGCGTTCTGAAAATATTATTAATTCCTGTTTTTTTAGGCATCAAAAAACTCAAAAAATGTTCCGATTGTTTCGGGCGTAATAAGAATGCTTTACTTGACAAATAATGTGTATAATGATATAATTGTTTTGATATTATAAAATAAAGGAGGTATATCAATGGATAAAAATGACCTTGCGTCTTTCTATTTTCATCAAGGCACGAATTTTCACTCCTATGAGTACCTCGGTTGTACTTCCTCTATCTCTGACGGAAAGTACACTTATTATTTCAGAACATGGGCACCGAAGGCAGATTCGGTAGGTTTAGTCAGTGATTTTTGCGGTTGGAACGATCCGCTTCCTTTTACCAAAATAACCGATAAAGGTGTTTGGGAGCTGAAATATGAATCCGATTCATCTCTTGAGGGCAAAGCCTACAAGTTTTTAATATCATCCGCAGGCGGCATCAAATTCAAAGGAGATCCATATTCAAGATACTCCAAGGGAGGCTCTGACGGCGCGTCTATAGTTTGCACGAGCAACTCTTTCGAGTGGAGTGACAGCAATTGGCTTAAATACAGACGCAGTCAGATATCTGTAGTAGAGGATTCTTATATAGCTGCTCCTATCAACATCTACGAGATACATCTCGGTAGCTTTCTTCGTCACGAAAACGGTGATTATTATTCATACACCGAGCTTGCAAATATACTTCCGGCGTATTTAAAGAAAATGGGTTATACCCATGCCGAATTTATGCCTATTCAAGAGTATCCGTATGACGGGTCGTGGGGTTATCAGGTATGCGGTTTTTATGCACCTACATCCAGGTTTGGCTCTCCATCAGATTTTAAATATCTTATTAACGCTCTCCATAACGCCGGAATAGGAGTTATTCTCGATTGGGTTCCAGCTCATTTTCCAAAGGACGAGTGGGGGCTTTACGAGTTCGACGGCGCACCTTTGTATGAATATCAGGGAAGCGATAGACGCGAGTCGAGATCATGGGGAACCAGGTATTTTGATCTTGGCAGAGAAGAGGTTCAGTCCTTCCTGATATCAAACGCACTGTATTTTTTCAGAGAATTTCATATTGACGGTTTGCGTACCGATGCAGTCGCCTCAATGATATATCTTGATTATGATAGGTTGCCCGGCGAGTGGATACCTAATTACCTTGGCGGAAATGAAAATCTTGAAGCGGTAGCCTTTTTAAAAAAACTTAATCAAGCTGTCTACTCCGAATTTCCGGACGTGCTTATGATAGCTGAGGAGTCCACGGCATTTGGTGGGATAACCACTCCTGTAGATATGGGTGGACTCGGATTTAATCTAAAGTGGAATATGGGTTGGGCAAATGATTTCTACGATTATCTCTCAACCGATCCGATCTTTAGACAGTATAAGCATTCGGCACTTAATTTTCCGTTGATGTATGCTTTCAGCGAAAATTTTGTTCTGCCCATTTCCCACGATGAAGTCGTACACGGTAAGAAATCTTTTATTGACAAAATGTTTGGCAGTTATGAGACAAAATTTTCTCAAGCGAGATGTGCAGCTATGCTTCAAATGACTTATCCGGGGAAAAAGCTGACCTTTATGGGCACTGAATATGCTCAATTTAGAGAATGGGCGTACGATCAGTCTCTTGAGTGGTTTATGCTTGATTATCCAATGCACAGAAGCTACAGAGATTATATCTCAGAGCTGAACGATTTCTATCTCTCGCATAGTGAACTTTGGGATTATGATTTTTCTGAGAAGGGTTTTTTGTGGGTAGAAGCGGACGCTTCGGAAAAAAATTCTGTTATGTACAAAAGATTTAACCGTCGGGGAGAGTGTCTTCAGATTATTATTAATTTTTCGGGATTATATCAAACATTCGAACTAGAGAATGAAGATATTGACGTTTTGTTTAAAACCGACGGCTTTGAGCATAAAGTAATCAATACGGATAATAGCACTATTTTAGGCATACCGGGCTTTTGCGGACTGATATTCAAAGAAAAAAACAATGATTTAAAAATCAAAATAAAAGGAGATATAGAATGTACTGTAAAAAGGAATGTATAGCAATGCTCCTTGCAGGTGGACAAGGGTCTCGCCTATACGATCTTACAAAGCAAATTGCTAAACCGGCAGTATCCTTTGGCGGTAAATACAGAATTATCGATTTTCCTCTGTCTAACTGCATCAATTCCGGAATTGATACGGTTGGTGTTCTGACGCAGTATCAGCCTCTTATTCTCAACGATTATCTCGGTAACGGCGGTCCTTGGGATCTTGACAGGATGCGCGGCGGTCTTACGGTATTACCGCCTTATCAGGGAAGCGCTCACGCAGATTGGTACAAGGGAACCGCCAATGCGATCTATCAAAATATTCATTTTATCAAAAGATATAATCCGGAGTACGTTCTTATACTTTCAGGCGATCATATATACCGAATGGATTACAAGCTTATGCTTGACCAGCACAAAGCAACAGGAGCCGTGTGTACAGTTGCCACAATAACAGTACCTATTGAGGAAGCATCAAGATTTGGCATATGTAATACAAATAAAGACGGTTCTATTTATGAGTTTGAAGAAAAGCCTAAGAAACCAAAGAATAATCAGGCGTCTATGGGTATTTATATTTTCAATACAAAAACTCTTATTGAATATCTTGAAACTGACGAGGCCGATGAAGCTTCGAGTAATGATTTCGGAAAAAATATTATACCAAATCTTTTAAACAACGGTGAGAAGTTATTTGCTTATAAATTTGACGGATACTGGAAGGATGTGGGAACGATCTCATCTCTCTGGGAAGCAAATATGGATCTGATAGGTGAAAAACCTGTTCTAAATCTTTCTGAAGGCAATTTCAGAGTTTATTCTAAAAATACAGCCCGTCCACCTCAATATATAGGACCTAAATCCTCGATAAAAAACTCACTGGTATCCTCAGGCTGCATTATCAACGGAACTGTTTGCAATTCAATTCTGTCAGGCGGAGTAACTGTAGAAGAAGGTGCAGTAGTCAAGGATTCGGTTATAATGAGTGATACTCTGATAAAGAGGGATGCGCGTGTGTATTCTGCGATCGTTGATTCAAACGCGTCTATTGAACCGGGCGCCGTCGTAGGTACAGAAAATGCAAGCAAGGATTCAATCACCGTTATTGCAGCAGGCACAAAGGTAAAAGAAAAGAAGAAAAACGCATAATTAAAACAAAATCCAGGGCAGAGCAAAACTAATGATTTATGAAAGGTTAGATCAGTATGGCTAACGCAGTAGGAATTATTTTTTCCAGCTTAAATACAAATACTCTATCCAGGCTTACGAGCGACAGGACGGTTGCTGCTATCCCCTTTGGATGCAGATACCGCTTGGTTGATTTCTGCTTATCCAATATGGTCAATGCGGACATATCCAACATATTTCTTGTCGCTAATTATAACTATCGTTCGCTTCTTCGACATATCGGAAGCGGCAAGGATTGGGATCTTGCTCGCAGAAAGAGTGGCATAAACTTCATTTCTCCCTACCAGACAGCAGCTAACGCCTTCGATGCAAAAATGTTTTCCACTCGTCTTGAGGCGTTAAAGAGCATGAATTCTCTCATTAATGAATTTACAGAAGATTACGTTGTTATGATGGATTCCGATAACGTGTTAAATATCGACATCGGCTCTGTAATTGATGATCATGAAAAGTCCGGCGCTAATATAACACTTGTTACTTGTGGAGTTTGCAAAGATTTCTCTTCAAAAAAACCTAGAATGTTCCTTTCGTCAGTTGCCGGAAAAGTTACCGATATTTCTATGAGCGATAAATTTGACGAGCGTCATCCGGAGCTATCACTCGGCATCTTTGTAATGAAGACGGTATATCTTCGCAAACTTATTGAGGAAGCAATAGCATATAATCTTTCCAGCCTCACCGAATTTATGCTCAAAAATTGCAAATCCTCAAGCTATAAGGCGATAAGGTTTAACGGATATGTAGGAACCGTTTCCAGTTTTCTCGATTATTACAAATGCTCAATGGATCTTGTTAAGCATCCCGAAGCCAGAGCTCATCTTTTTGGAAACAGGGAAGCAAGAATATACACAAAGGTTCATAACTCATCCCCCAGCGTATATAAGCCGAGCGCAAACGTAGAAAATTCCATGATCGCTGACGATTGCGTAATAGAAGGCACCGTAATAAACTCCGTTCTTTTCAGAGGCGTAAAGGTAGAGAAGGGAGCCGTAGTTAAAAATTCCGTTTTATTTAGCGGTACTCACGTTGGCTCGGATGCAAGTGTAAACTGTATCGTTGCGGATAAAAACGTTTATATAAGCGATTTCGTGAATCTGTCCGGTAATGAGAATATGCCGTTTTATATTCAGAAATCGCGAAAAGTTTAATTTTTAAAAGGAAATTTTATGAAGATATTATACGTAACCAGCGAGGCTAATCCGTTTGCGGCAAGCGGTGGTCTTGGTGATGTTATGGGTGCGTTGCCTCGCGCCGTTTCGGAATGCGGACATACCGCAGAGGTTATAATGCCTTACTATAGTTCGGTCTGTGATAAATTCAGAGATACAATGGAGCACGTTATAGACCTTCAGTTCGATTTGTCTTGGCGAAAAACCGGTGCATCCGTATACAAAAACAGCGTATACGGCGTAACCTATTATTTTGTAGAAAACCATTATTATTTTGACAGAGATAAACTCTATGGCGAATATGACGATGCAGAGCGATTCGCATTCTTTTCAAAAGCCGTCTTGGAGTTCGTTCTGAGTATGGAATGTATACCGCACGTCATTCACTGCAATGATTGGCAAACAGCGCCATGCGTCATATATCTTAAGACCCTATATCGTGCCAATGAAAAGATTTCGGCTATAAAAGCTGTGTACACTATTCACAATATAGAATATCAAGGCAAGTTCGATCCATATATTCTTGGCGATGTATACGGGCTTGACGAGGGATATAAGAATATACTTGAATACAACGGCTGTATAAATCTTATGAAGGGCGCTATCGTTTGTTCCGATTACGTTACAACCGTCAGCCCCAATTACGCAAAAGAGCTTGAATATGATTTCTTCGCCTTTGGCTTGGCAGATATAATTAAGGCTAATTCCGGAAAGCTAGAGGGAGTTATAAACGGCATAGATTATGATTATTTCTCCCCTGAAAAGGGCGGCGACATTATATATCCTTATAAAAAATCAAACTACAAGTCGGGCAAGGCGAAAAACAAGGCCGATTTGCAGGCAAGATTTGGACTTGAGGTTAATCCTCGTGTTCCTCTCATATCCATGATTACAAGACTTACGCCAGGCAAGGGAATAGATCTCGTACTCGCCATTATCGAAGAGTTGTTAGCTGAGAAATGCCAAATAGTTGTGCTTGGTACGGGAGATGAGAAATATGAAAAAATATTTATAAAATTAGCCGAAAAGCATTCAAATCTTGTTTCTCTTATCAAGTTTGACCGTGTGATTTCTAAGCAGATATACGCATCATCCGATATGTTTATTATGCCGTCTAAAAGCGAGCCCTGCGGTCTTGCGCAGATGATTTGTTGTTCTTACGGAACGGTTCCGATCGTACGAAGTGTCGGAGGACTTTATGACTCTATAATCCCCTACGGTGAAGTTAATGCCAACGGATTTAGGTTCGATGATTTTAACGCGCACGATCTTCTTTTTACTATCAAGCGGGCAATCAATGTTTACAGCGACAGACGTGAGTGGAACAAGCTGACAGCATCTGCAATGGCTTCTGATTTCTCTTGGAGCAAATCTGCCGAGAAATATATATCAATTTACAACAAAATCTAAACTATAAGGATAAAATAATGAAATCATCCCCAGCAAATATCAAAGGCGAAAAAGCATCAATAACCAAACTGGAGCTTAAAGAAAAAATAGAAGCCAAGCTTGTTACCAGAGGAGTATATAATTCTTCGGATGCAACCACAGAACAGCTGTACTACGCAACCGTAACCGCAATCAAGGATATAATGCTTGAGTATCGCAACTCTTTCAAAAAGCGGATAAAAGCAACCGGCGGAAAGAAAATTATATATCTTTGCATGGAGTTTCTCGTCGGACGTCAGTTAAAAAATGACGCTATGAATCTCGGAATTTACGAAGAGCTTTGTGAGATACTCTCGGATATGGGATCATCATTTGAGAAGGTATATTCTTGTGAAGTGGATCCGGGACTTGGTAACGGCGGACTTGGCAGACTTGCTGCCTGCTTTATGGATTCACTTACTGCAAAGGATTATGCGGCAACCGGATATTCATTGCTTTATGAAAACGGTCTTTTTAAGCAAAAGATCATTGACGGAGAGCAGGTTGAGCTTCCTGACGAGTGGCTTGTCAGCGGCGGTGCGTGGCTTGTTCCTCATCCCGAAAGAAGTTTAAGCATCAGATTCGGCGGAAAGATAGAAGAGAAGTGGGAGAACGGAGAACTTCGTATACAAAACTACGAATATGACGAGGTTAAGGCTGTCCCTTACGATCTCCTTATACCGGGAACAACCACCAATGCAGTAAACAAGATATGCTTGTGGCGAGCCAGACCATCTCAGTCTTCTTCCGGCGATATATCTACCCATTCGAAATATATACAAAATCTTTCCGAGAGTGGTAGTGCGGAATCTATAACTAAGCAGCTATATCCTCCGGACAACTACGATGAGGGTAAGCTTCTTCGTCTGACACAGCAGTATTTTCTTGTTTCCGCATCATTGCAGAACATTATATCAGACTATTTTGCGGAAAATGGCTCGCTGAATGATTTTGAAAACAAGATTGCGATTCACATAAACGATACTCATCCCGCGCTGTGTATTCCTGAGCTGATGCGTATACTTATGGACGTGTACTCGTACTCTTGGGATGATGCGTGGAATATTGTTATTAAAACCGTATCATACACCAACCATACTGTATTGCCTGAGGCGCTGGAGTGCTGGAGAGTAGATCTTTTCAGCTTGAAGCTTCCCAGAATATTTATGATAGTGAATGAAATCAACCGAAGATTTACCGCGGATCTTTGGAAACTTTATCCAGGCGATTGGGACAGAATTTCAAGAATGTCGGTTGTTGCCTATAATCAAGTTCGAATGGCAAACCTTTCCATTGTGGGTTCTCATACTGTCAATGGAGTTTCAAAGCTGCACAGCGATATACTGAAGCAGACTATTTTCCACGACTTCTATAAGGATACACCTTGGAAATTTAAAAATGTTACGAACGGTGTTGTTCATAGACGCTGGCTTAATTACTCAAACCCTGCGCTTTCTCAGTTAATAGATGAACTGATAGGTACGGGGTACAGAGAGCATAGCGTGGAATTGTCTCAGCTTCTTAATTTCAAGGATGACAGCGCTGTGCTTGACAAATTCAGAGAGATCAAGCATCATAATAAAGAGCGCTTTGCATATTACGCATATTCTAAAAACGGAAAAAGAATCGATACCGATTCGATATTCGACGTTCAGATAAAGAGAATGCACGAGTATAAGCGTCAACTTCTGAACGTACTGAAAATTATATCGCTGTATAACGAGATTCTTGATAATCCAAACGCAGATATCCCTCCGCAGACCTTTATTTTCGGATGTAAGGCCGCTCCAGGTTATGCCATGGCAAAGAAGATTATAAAGCTTATATGGTTTCTCGCTGACGAGCTTGAGCGTAATCCTCTTACAAGAGATAGATTGAAGATAGTATTTATTGAGGAATATAACGTTTCTGTTGCTGAAGTTCTCATACCTTCGGCAGATATTTCCGAGCAGATATCTCTTGCAGGAAAGGAAGCGAGCGGCACGGGATGTATGAAGCTTATGATGAACGGCGCATTGACACTCGGCACTCTGGATGGCGCTAACGTGGAAATAGCAGATGCGTGCGGCAGAGAGAATATTTATATATTTGGGTTGAACACACACGAGGTTGACGAGCTTTGGCGAAACGGATATAATTCAAGAAGCTTTTATCACTCGTCAGAAAAGCTGAGAAATGTTGTAGACAGGCTTTACAGCCCTATAGGCGGACAGGATTTCTCACATATAGCTGATTATCTCATAAATTCTCACGGCGGCGTTGCAGATCCGTTTATGTGTCTTGCGGACTTTGAATCATATAACTACGTTCACGGTCTTGCTATATCGGATTACGGAAATAAAGATAAATGGTCGAAGATGTCATTTATAAATACGGCTACCTCCGGTATATTCTCATCCGATAACAGCATTGAAAATTATGCGGAAAACATCTGGAATGCAAAACCGATCAACAAAAGCTGACCGAGGTTTACGTGAATTCTATTTTTAAATTTCAGGACGGCTCTCCGTCGATCAGCGGAAGAGTTGAGTTCATTCATTCAAAAAACAGCTCCTCCGGAGCGTTTGATATTAACGAAGTTATAACCGTTGATATTGTTCTGCCGCGAAAAATAGCCGTGATTTCTTCTTTTTTAGAAATTTTCAGCGATACAGATTCCTCTTTGATTATCAGGTGCGATGGGGTATGGATTGATTGCTCTAACGGTTTTGACCGTTTTAGATATACCGCATCAGTCAATAGTCTGAGATGTGGACTTTATTTCTGCAGACCGGTTTTTATCATTGGCGAGAGCGTATATTTCGGGGAGTATTCCTCGTGCGGTAATATCAAAATTAAAGATCTAGCCCAGCCTTCTGTTCAACTTACGGTTTACTCATGCAAATACTCTAAGCCCTCAAAGCTTTCAGGCGGTATAATCTATCACGTTTTTGTGGATAGATTCAATCGGGGCGGACCGTCAGTTGCAGACAAGACGGATGTTTTGATTCCGGGTGAATGGGAGATGATTCCGGAATACCCTGAGTATCCCGGCGCTCCGATGAAAAACAATACTTTTTACGGCGGTACACTTTGGGGAATAATAGATAAGCTTGACTATATCAGTTCGCTCGGAGTAAACGCTATATATCTTAGCCCCATATTCGAATCCGCATCCAATCACCGATACGATACTGCAGACTATATGAAGATTGACGGTATGCTTGGCGGCGAAGATGCGCTTATATCGCTTATAAAAGAAGTAGAAAAGCGTAATATCCGTATTATTCTTGACGGTGTATTTAATCATACCGGAGCAGATAGTATTTATTTTAATAAATATTCGAGATACGATTCTCTCGGCGCATTCCAGTCAAAAGACTCTCAATATTACAGCTGGTACAATTTCAGACATTTTCCTACGGATTATGAGTGCTGGTGGAGTATTGATATTCTACCGCGAATAAATCCGGATATAGCATCTTTGTCCGATTATTTTACAGGTGATGAAGGAGTGGTAGATAAGTACCGTTCTCTCGGAATATACGGTTTCAGACTTGACGTGGTTGACGAGCTTTCCGACAGCTTCGTATCTAAAATCAGAGCAAGGCTGGATAAATACGGTGAAGCTGTACTGTACGGCGAGGTTTGGGAGGACGGATCGAATAAGATCGCGTATGGCGTTCGCAAAAAGTATTATCAAGGCGATGAACTTGACGGTGTTATGAATTACCCGCTTAGACGCGGGCTTATAGAATATATTGCAAAAAAAGAGTGCGCTGATCTCCGTTATGCTTTAACCGACGTGTTTATCAATGCTCCGGATAGAATCTCCAACTATCAGATGAATATTCTCGGTACTCACGATACGGAACGTATATTAACATCCCTCTCCGGAGAGGATTTTTCCGGGTTAAGCAATTCCGAACTTCAGCGTAAACGTCTATCTGAGGAAGTGTATACGGCGGCCATAGAACGACTGAAAGCTGCGTATACGGTTATTGCCACGCTACCCGGAATACCAACCGTGTTTTACGGTGATGAAGCTGGAGTCGAGGGATTTTCGGACCCATTCAACAGAATGCCTTATCCGTGGGGTAGGGAGAACCGCTCACTGCTTGAGCATTACCGGAAAATCGGAACACTTAGAAGATCTTCATCTATATACAAGGATGGGGCTTTCAAACTGCTTTATCTCGACGATGATCTGCTTGTCTTTATGCGGTATAATAAATCGAGAGAATATATAACGGTGTTCAACAATTCCGACAAAACCTATGTGATTGAATTTATGAATGATTGCAAATCACTTATATCCGGCAAAAAGGGACGGGACTTTGAGCTCCAACCGATGTCTACCGACGTATTCCGTACGGTAAAACGGACGGCTAAAACAAAAGAGGATAAATTAACATGATTATTACAATGATTGGTATGCCGGGATCCGGCAAATCTTGTATGGGCAGAACTCTGTCCAGCAAGCTACATATGAAGATGATAGACGGGGACAAGCTGATCGAGAGCATATATGATAAAAAGCTCCACGAGATAATAGCGGACGTTGGACTCGACGAATTTAAAGAGATCGAAAACAAGACGCTTATGTCTATCGACGAGGATAATGTTATTATTTCTCCCGGCGGCAGCGCTGTTTATTACGATGATTTTATGAAAAAATGCAAATCACGGGGCGTTATTGTTTACCTTTATTGCTCACCCGAAACAATAGTTGCCCGTATTGGAGATTTTTCAAAGCGGGGAATCGTTTTGAAAGACGGATATACCATTCAGGATCTTTATAACGAGAGAGCCCCCTTATTTGAAAAATACGCGGATATTACCGTTGATTGCGATGGCGAAGCTTACTCAAAGTACAGAAGTGAAATTTTGACCGAGGTCAAAAAATATTTGGAGATACGTTCCTCTGACAAGTAATTTTCACGAGAATATAACCTAGATAATTTGCTTTAAAAATCCGACTTAAATCTTTTTTGGGATACATGCTGCCGTGAATTTCAAATATTATTCGGAGTAATATTTTGCAGGATAAAAAATATTCCCCAAAATCTCAAAAAATTTTATAAAACCCTTGACTTTTATATATATCAATGGTATAATATTACGACGCATATTGATGGGCATATAAGTTTGACGTCAGTCAACGCCTATGATAGCGATTATACACGAAAGTGAGGTGCTTTTTCATGTTCGCTATTTTTGTAACAGGTGGAAAGCAGTACAAGGTTGCCGAGGGTGACGTTATCTTTGTTGAAAAGCTTGGCGTTAACGAAGGCGAGAAGGTTACATTCGACAAGGTTCTCTGCGTAAACGGCGAAACTCTGTCTGTAGGTGCTCCCTATGTAGCAGGTGCAACTGTTGTTGCGAGCGTTGTCAAGAACGGTAAGTCCAAGAAGATCGACGTAATCAAGTACAAGTCCAAGAAGAACGAAAAGAAGAAGATCGGTCATCGTCAGGACTATTCCAAGATCGTAATTGAGAAAATCGAGGGCTGATTTTCAAGATGACAACAATCACGTTTTATAAGACTGACGGCTACTATTATGGATTCGAGGAGCAGGGGCATACAGGCTTCGGCGATTCGGGCGAGGATATTCTTTGCTCAGCATTATCCGCTATGACGATGCTTATTATCAACACGATAGAGGTTTCGTATGCTTCATCGGTGGATTACTCAATTGATGAGAAGACGACCGACATTAAGCTCATAGCTAAGTCCGCACTCCCCAAGTATGAGAAGGACGAAAAAAAGCAGTATGCCATATCAGGTCTTATACAAGCATATTTCCTACAGCTTATGGATCTGATCGAGGAGTATTACGATTACCTCGATGTTAGAGAGATGGAAAGGGAAATATAGCAATCTGCTAGGCTACAAGCCAAAAATAATACGGAGGTACACGAAATGTTAAGAATCAGTTTACAATTCTTCGCTCACAAGAAGGGCGTTGGTTCTACTAAAAACGGCCGTGATTCCGAGTCCAAGAGACTTGGTGTTAAGAAGGCTGACGGTCAGGCTGTTCTCGCTGGTAACATCATTGTTAGACAGCGCGGCACAAAGATCCATCCCGGTACGAACGTAGGTATCGGTTCTGACGATACTCTCTTCGCTCTTGTTGACGGTACTGTTAAGTTTGAGCACGTTACCGGTGGCAAGAAGAAGGTTAGTGTTTACGCTGACTAATATAAAAATGAGCAGCTATCTCGGCTGCTCTTTTTATGCTTTTTTGTAAAACAAAATATATATAATACTAATTTACAAATTATTATTCTATTTTCTATAGAAAAAATCAAGAAAAAAATATACAATATATATGATATGCGATGCTTGCCTTTAACGGACAAAGCTGATCATATTAACTGATAAAACGAAACGGGGAAAAATAAATGTCGATACTTGTAACCGGTGGAACAGGTTATATTGGCTCTCATACGGTTGTTGAGCTTATGAAGAAGGGTGAGAATGTAGTTATTGTTGACAATCTCTCAAACAGCAAAATTTGTGTGCTTGACAGAATAGAGAAGATCGTTGGTCGCCGTCCGGAATTTATTAAGTGCGACCTGCTTGATAGTGAAAATCTCAATAAGGTTTTTGATGATCACAAAGATATAGACTCAGTCATTCATTTTGCAGGACTTAAGGCAGTTGGCGAATCTGTATCTAAGCCTATATACTATTATCATAATAATCTTACAGGAACATTAAATTTGCTTAATTCTATGGTTTCACATAATGTAAACCGTATTGTATTCAGTTCGTCGGCAACTGTTTACGGACTGCCGAAGTCTGTTCCGATCAAAGAAGATTTTCCATTGTCTACTACCAATCCTTACGGTGAAACAAAGCTTATGATAGAGCGCATTTTAAAGGATGCTACGGTTGCACATCCAACCCTCTCCGTCTGTGTGCTCAGATACTTCAACCCCATAGGAGCTCACGAATCCGGTCTTATCGGCGAGGATCCGCGCGGTATTCCCAACAACCTGCTTCCTTATATTTCCAAGGTTGCTGCAGGCAAGCTTGAGTGTCTTAGTGTGTTTGGAAACGATTACGATACCAAGGACGGCACGGGAGTTAGAGATTACATTCACGTTGTCGATCTTTCTCTCGCTCACGTTTATGCCCTCGACTACACAGCTAAAAATGTTGGAATAGATTATTTTAACGTAGGAACGGGTAATGGATACTCAGTACTTGAGATGGTCGAAGCGTTCGGTAATGTTTGGGGTTCTCCGGTAAAATATAAGATAGCTCCCAGACGTCCCGGTGATATCGCCGAGTGCTATGCAGATCCTACTAAAGCTTATGAGAAGCTGGGATGGAGCGCAAAGTTCGATCTGAATAAAATGTGCGAGGATGCAGCGAGATGGCAGAAAAATAATCCGGATGGCTATCCGGACTGAATTATTTTCAATACAATTGATCAGGGCACAAAATGCCCTGATTAATTTTGTATTTTGAGTTGAAAAATATTCCGATTTGTGATAGAATAACTAAGTTAATAAAGGAATTTGTTAAATTAGAGAGGGTTTTATGAAAAAGCTTCAAAAAAAATTATTCCTTTTGGATATGGACGGTACATTATATCTTGATAATGACCTTTTTGACGGAACGCTAGATTTTCTTTCTGAAGTACGATGTCAAGGAGGAAAATATCTGTTTGTTACAAACAACTCATCAAAGAGTGTCGATGCTTACGTTGATAAACTTAAACGGTTAGGCATTGAAGCTACAGAAGAAGATTTTTTCACATCTACAGAAGCAACTATTTTGTATATCCAGGAGAATTATCATGGCAGAATCTTCTATTCCATGGGTACGCAATCCTTTGTACAACAGCTTAGAGCTGCCGGAATACGTGTCCGTACGGAATACAGCGATGATATTGAGGGAGTAGTAATCAGTAACGATCAGGAACTTAGCTTTAAGAAGCTTGACGATGTTTGCAGACTTCTAAAAAATGATATTCCATATATAGCTACAAATCCGGATTGGGTTTGCCCCACAGCCTACGGTTATGTTCCGGATTGCGGCTCTTTTGCTTGGATGATTGAAAAAGCAACGGGAAAATCTCCATTCTTCATTGGCAAACCAAGACCTGAAATGCTTACTCTGTCTATGAATAAATTCGGATATTCTAAAGAGGAGTCCGTAATGATAGGCGATAGAATCTATACCGATATCGCTTCAGGTTACAATGCCGGTATTGATACAATTTTCGTTCTATCAGGCGAGGGTACTATTAAGGATGCTGAGGATTCTGACACCAAACCAACTTATATAATGAAGAATATTAGGGAAGTATACGAAACAATAAAACTTAACCGAAAATTACAGTAAAAACAGCTACTTATATTATATTAAGATAGAACGCATAATTTTTTGAACAATTGATACAGTTTATATTATACATTACAAAATGAATAGTTAAAGGGACATTAAATATGATAACAGTTAGCAATGTAGCATTTCAGTTTGGAGGACAGCTTCTTTTCAAGGATGTTGATTTGAAGTTTACTCCCGGTAATTGCTATGGAATAATCGGAGCAAACGGCGCAGGAAAATCCACATTTTTACGTATTTTATGTGGAGAGCTGGAACCTACCAAAGGTGAGGTAATTATACCTTCTACCGTAAGAATGTCTGTACTCAAGCAGAATCACTATGAATATGAGGAATATACAGTTCTGGATACAGTCATAATGGGAAATCAAAGACTCTACGACATTATGAAGGAGAAGGAAGAGCTATACGCCAAGGAAAATTTTTCTGACGAGGACGGTGTAAGAGCATCGGAGCTGGAAGGCGAGTTTGCAGAGCTAAACGGTTGGGAAGCAGAATCAGATGCTTCAAAGCTTATTCAAGGACTGGGACTGAAAGACGAATATCTTTATATGTATATGTCCGACCTTAAAGAGAGTGAAAAAGTAAAAGTGCTTTTAGCTCAGGCTCTGTTTGGAAATCCCGATATTATACTTCTTGACGAACCGACAAACGGTTTGGATATCGATGCTGTTTTATGGCTTGAGAATTTTCTTGCTGACTATTTTGGTACAGTACTTGTAGTATCACACGATAGACATTTCTTGAATGATGTATGTACTAATATTGTCGATATTGATTATAGCGGAATAAAAATGTATGTGGGAAACTACGAGTTCTGGTATGAATCAAGCCAGCTTATACAGCGAATGATAAAGATGCAGAACAAGAGAAATGAGGAGAAAATTGCAGAACTGCAAAACTTTATCTCCCGTTTTTCAGCAAATAAATCTAAATCCAGGCAAGCAACTTCGAGACGAAAGCTTATAGATAAACTGTCTGTCGAAGAACTTCCTGCATCCAGCAGAAGATATCCGTTTGTATCTTTTGAGATGGATCGCGAACCGGGTAAGGAGATCTTGCACGTTGAAGGACTCTCCAAGAGTCAGAACGGAACGGTGCTCTTTAAGGATCTCTCCTTCCATCTTTTTAAAGAAGATAAAATAGCATTTATCGGCAATGAGCTTGCAATAACCTCGCTATTCAAAATTCTGAACGAAGAGATTGCGGCAGACAATGGTGAATTCAAATTCGGCATATCCATAACGACCTCTTATTTTCCTCACGATAACAGTTCCTATTTTGACGGTCATAATGAATCTATACTTGATTGGATGCGTCAGTATTCCAAAGATCAGACTGAAACCTATTTGCGCGGCTTTCTTGGCAAAATGCTATTCTCGAACGAATCAGTATTCAAGGCAGTGAATGTTTTGTCCGGTGGTGAAAAAGTAAGGTGTATGCTATCCCGTATGATGATGTTTGGCTCTAATATGCTCATCATCGATCAACCTACAGACCATCTTGATTTGGAGTCTATAACCGCGGTGAATAACGGAATGAAATCATTTAAAGGAAATATTCTCTTCTCATCTCATGATTTTGAGATTATAAATACTGTAGCAAACAGAATTATAGAAATACTTCCTGATGGTTCTTTCGTAGATTACCGTGGAACGTACGAAGAATATCTTGAAGATAAAAAAGCTCAGAATATGTAAAATAACATCCCGACCATCAAGCAAATGGTCGGGATGTCTTACAATATATGTCAAAAAAACGAATCAGCCATATTTAAAGCGTACCGTTTTAAAAGGCGGGTATTTCAAAAATAAGTGAAAAAAGAGTAAACATTAGTGGTATGGTTATAACGCACATAGTATGAGATATGAGTGTCATTCCTGCTCCGGGCTCAGGATCCTGTCCATAGGATTCGGGAAATACAACCGTGTTTAAACCCAGAGGAGTTGCTGATGCGAAAAATGCCAAAATCAGGAACGAGTTATCAATCTTCACTCCGCTGATAGCCGAGAAAAATTCTTTTATGAAAAATAATGATGATACTATAACTATTGGCAAAAATATAAGACGAAGCACTGATGCAAGATAAATTTTTTTATTCTTCAGCATCTTTGCTAAACTGTAATTTCCAACCGTAAAGCCAGCAAGCAACATAGCCATAGGTCCCATACAGGATTTTAGAGATTCAAGTGTATCGGTTAAAAAAGAAGGGAAATAGTTGTTTAGTCCTGTTAGTCCCACTATGATACCAAGTAGCATTGCAACCGTAGGTGGATTCAACAATTTTTTTATCTTTCCTCCTAAACTCGTATCTTGCGACGGAACAAGTTGGCTTAATCCCCACGTGTATATAAAAATGCTTATAGGCAAGTAATAAAATTTATAGTACGAAAGTATTAAATCTCCAAATATAGCTAATACGAGAGGATCACCCATATATCCACCGTTTGAAAACGTTAAAGCATACCGGTAAACTTGACGTTCATATGTATCGCGCTTTGCAAAAACGTTCACCAAAAGTCCTGATAGAATTATGGAGATAATTATGCTTATAAACGAGAAAAAAATATTGCTGCTATGCGCAACCAGAGTATCTATGGTACAATGTTTTGCCATAGTTATAAAGCACAGAGCAGGGGAGAATACCCATAATATGAGCTTTGATATTGCCTTGCCGGATTCTTTTGGAAGAATATGAAGTTTATTAAGAACGAATCCGATAGCAATACATAAAAAAAGCGTTACCATCGGAGTTAATGTTGCGTTAAACGTTTGAAGCATAAAATTCCTCTCAAAATATTTTTAAATGGCGTACCTTTTTAATCGGTACGCCATTAGTATTCAATTAAATTGAACCAACAATGTAAGGAGCCATATCCGCTCTTTCCTGAGCAAGTCTTTCAGCTTCTGCTGCTTCCTCAGCTGCGCGTTCTGCTTCTTCAGCAGCACGAGCTTCTGCTGCAGCAGCCTTTTCAGCAGCCTCAGTGATAGCGCGTATGGAAAGAGCAACCTTGCGATTTTCATTATCGATCTCGGTAATCATAACATCAACAACGTCGCCAACAGCAAGCACGTCAGCAGGGGAGTTGATTCTCTGAGTGGAGATTCTGGAAATATGTATCAAACCGTCAACGTCCTCATATACCTCAGCAAATGCACCGAATGGCATAAGAGAAACGATCTTCGCGGAAACAATGTCACCTTCCTTGCAAGCCTGAGTGAACTTGTACCAGGAATCCATATCCTGAGTCTTATAACCAAGAGAAATTCTCTTCTTATCAACATCAAGCTCCTTGATATATACGTTGATCTCCTGACCAACGGAAACAACCTGTGAGGGGTGCTTGATTCTCTTCCAGGAAAGTTCAGAGTTGTGAACCATACCGTCAACACCGCCGATATCAACGAAAGCGCCGTAATTTGTAAGGTTCTTAACGATACCGACATAGTTCTGACCAATTTCAAGGCTATTCCAGATAGCAGCCTCGCGTGCTTTCTTTTCTTCGTTAAGAATAGCTTTGATAGAACCGAGAGCCTTTTTCTTTGCTACGTCAAATTCAAGAAGCTTGATTTTCTGTGTGGTACCAACAAGTACAGAAAGATCGCCCCCCTTTGCAACACCGCTCTGAGAAGCGGGAACAAAAACGGAATTACCGGACGTAGAAACTATTACGCCGCCCTTAACCACTGCGACAACTTTGCCCTCAAGTACAATGTTGTTGTCAAAAGCATCCTTGAGAATTACCCAGCTGTTATCAGCATCAACTCTCTTCTTGGAAACAGTAGCAATACCTTTACCGTCTTCGACTCTGATGACGAATACTTCTACCTGATCACCAACCTTAAACATATCGGAAAGCTTAGCCGTGGGATCATCAGTGATCTGCTCTTTGGCAAGTACGCCGGTGAACTTTGCACCGAGGTCAAGCTTGATCTCGTTTTCACCGATGGTGAATATCGTACCGATAACTGTTTCTCCTGTATGTAAAGTTTTAAGTGAGCCTTCCAGCATTTCAACAAAATTTTCGTTCTGCATTGTTTTTAAAACCTCCAAAATTATGCCGTCAGGTGTGGAAGCACCTGCGGTTATTCCTGTGCTATGCACGTTGTCAGAAAAATCAGTTAATTCTGCCGCCGATTCAATCCATAGGGTACGAGGACAATTCTCGCGGCACAGCTCGTAAAGCTTACGTGTGTTTGAGCTGTCTTTACCGCCGATTACTATCATCGCATCAGACTTTCTAGAAATTTCGATTGCTTCAATCTGTCGATTTTCAGTGACACTACATATTGTATCAAATATTTTAGCGTTTGTACATACCTTTTTGAAAAATTTTTTAATTTTTACAAATTCGTACAAATTTTGAGTAGTTTGCGCACACAAAATGGGTATTTTGCCAGTCAGGTCCAGCGCCTTTGCTTCGTCTAATGTTTTTACAACGCAAAAGTTCCCCTTAACTCGACTGATAATACCCCGAACCTCAGGGTGAAATATATCCCCGTATATAACAAAGAATTCACTCTTAGGATCCGCTGATATAGCGATTTTGTGCAGTCTTTTGACGTAAGGACAGGTAGCATCCACAGTATTAAGCGATGGATATCTAGTCTTAAGCTCTTCTAGCTTTTGCTCATCTGAAAGAGGTATACCGTGTGCTCTTATAACTACTGTAACAGACGTAAATTTGCCTGACCGAAGAAGATTTTCCACCTCGTCAAGATCGCAGCACAAAGCCCCGCGCTCAAGAAGCGAAGAATTATATATTTGATTATGAATAAGATTGCCTAGAGTGATTACGGCCTTATCCTTGGTTTTGGATAGCAATAGTTCTTCAACGTAAGATGCCGCCCGTCTGACTCCGGGGCAGAAGCCTGCGTATTTTGATAAATTTACAGTCAAGATTAGTCCTTCTTTTCTGCTTTACTATATTTGGGCAATTCGGGCTGGTCACTTAGTTCAAGTATTCTATCAAAGATCAGACGAGAAACTGCCTCATACTCAGCCCGTCCGCCATTTACAAATCCAAGCTCACTGTATCTTATGGGCTTTCCGTAATATACGTTGATCTTGCGGAAAATGCGGTACTTAGCATCCTTCGACGAAATATAAACGGGAAGCACGTCGCATTTTGCGTGATATGCGATCATAGCCGCACCGTGTTTGATAGGAGTAGAAGCGGGATCAACGCCGGGGTATCGGTGTCCCTGGGGGAAGATAGATACAACCTTGCCACTTTCAGCAAGTTCGACCGAAGCTTTAATAGCCTTTACGTCATTGCCGCCTCTATCAATCTTAACAGCGCCAAGCTTTTTAACGATCCAGCCAAGAAATGGAATAGAGAATAGCTCTTTCTTTGCAATAAAGGAAATTTGGCGAGGCGATGTAGCGGCGATCGATAAAACGTCAAGTGCGTGGATGTGGTTTGCGCAAACAATCAAACCTCCCTCAGAGCTTATATTTTCGAGTCCGTGCGGTTTTAAACGCATAAGGAAACGGAAGAAGGGAGCAAGAAAAACGTGCAGCTTCATATATCCGCTTTTTTTCTTCAAAAGCTTTTTTGCCATTTTAAGAACCGCATCTGTTGTTTGCTCCGGCGTCATATCGGAATTATCGAGGAGAATAGCATCCTTAGCTTGCACACAGGGAGCGATATCTCTGGTCGAATCGTTTTTATCCCTCTCCATCATTTCGTTGTAAACAGACTCATAGGTTGTAGCAACTCCCCTTGCGCAAAGCTCGTTGTATCTTCTTTTTGCTCTTGCTTCGGGTGATGCGGTAAGAAATATTTTCAATTCTGCATCCGGAAGAATTACCGTACCTATATCTCTTCCGTCCATTATGACGCTGTTTTTACGAGCCGTATCTCTTTGCGTATTCAGAAGATACTCTCTGACCTCTTTAATAGCGCTGACGTTTGATGCTGCCATAGAAGCGGCGGGAGTACGTATTTCATCACCTCTGTCAACGCCATTCAAAAGAATTGTTTGTTTTCCGTTTTCAAATTTGAGTTCGAGGCTGATATCGGGCAGTGCAGCGGAAACGGCATTGCCGTCCTTCGTATCTATTCCTCTCTCAAGCATATAAAGTCCTATGTTTCGGTAGAGTGCACCGGTATCAACGTAAATAATGCCGAGCTTTGACGCAACTGCCTTCGCAACGCTGGATTTGCCCGCACCGCCAGGTCCGTCTATAGCTATTCTAATCATATCTTAATCCTTTCATAAGGTTATTCTGCCGCACATTTTCCTGCTAAATATCCTGTTGAGAATGCAATTTGCAAATTGAACCCACCCGTATAAGCATCTGTATCGATTATTTCCCCCGCAAAGTAAAGGCCCTCTACAAGCTTAGATTCCATAGAGCCCGGTTTGATCTCCTTCACGTCAATTCCGCCGGATGTAATTATTGCTTCCTCAATAGGCCTGAATTTTTTCAGAGGAATTTCGAATGACTTTAATCTTTCAAGTATAATACGTCTTTCCGCACGAGTTAAGACGTTTACCTTCTTTCTAGGATCAATACCTGTTGTGTCAACAAAGGGTTCGATCATCTTGCTTGGAAGAAGATCTCCGAGTGAATTTATAAGATCTCTGTTGGATTTCTTCTCAAAATCGCTGAGAAGCCTTGAATCAAGGGCTTTTTCATCCAGAGCCGGCTTTAAATCAATGGAGAGAGTGAGCGTAGATATATCCATATCTCTTACGTGCGCCGATCCTGAAAGAATCATGGGACCGGTTACTCCGAAGTGAGCAAACATCATCTCTCCAAAATCGGAATATAAGGTCTTGCCATTTCCGTCCAATATCTTAATTGCAACATTTTTAAGAGATAACCCTTGCATTCTTTTACAAAGCGGAGAGTCGGATTCCATCGGAATCAAAGACGGTTTAAGAGTAGTGACGGTATGCCCAAACTCCTCGGCAAGGCGGTAGCCTGAGCCGTCAGATCCGGTTAGTGGATAAGATTTACCCCCCGTTGCTATAATTACTCTGTCAAAATCAAAGCTTTTATCTCCGGCGTTAACGGTAAATACTTCATCCGTTTTGGTAATTGACTTTACTTTTGTATAAACAAAGTTTGCATCCTTAGAATATCTGCACATAGCATTAACTATATCATGCGCTTTATCGCTCTCAGGATAAACTCTTTTTCCTCTCTCTGTTTTAAGCTTTACTCCGAGAGATTCAAAAAGCTCCATAGTGTCTGACGGAGTAAGCGTATTGAGCGCCGAATATAGAAATCGCGGATTTTTTATAACGTTTTCGAGAAATTCGGAAGGCGATGTGTTGTTGGTAACGTTACATCTTCCTTTACCGGTAATTGCCAGCTTTTTGCCGAGTCTGCTAGTGGACTCAAAAACAGTGACTGATGCTCCGAGCTTTAAAGCTGTGCCGGCGGCCATCATACCTGCGGCGCCTCCTCCGACGACGCATATACGGATCGGAGCGTCAGTGCTTTGTATATACTTCATATTCATCCCAAATTTTTTCGAGCGTATCAAAACGCGCCCTTATTTCCTTTTCCTTGCGTCGGGTTATTTCTACGATAATAGCGTCAATTATGCTGAGAGGAGCAACGAGCGAATCCATAAAAGATGCCATATCAGATTGGGCGGCAATAAGGTAATTTGCATATTCTGCCAACGGTGAAATATCAGAATCTGTAAAAGCAACCACCTTGGCTGAATTCTGTCGAGCAAATTTCACGGCATTGACTATCTTGGAGGAGTATCTCGGAAAGGAGAACGCCACAACTGTATCCTCCTCACCGATAGAGTACATCTGTTCAAAAACCTCAGCCGATGATGTGGGATTTATAAATTTTACGTTATCGAAAATCAATGATAAATTATAAGAAAGAAGTCTGGCAAGTGACTCTGTGCTTCTCGCGCCGGTAACGTAAATAGTCCTCGCTTCAAGTATAGCATCAACCGATTTGTTGAAAACATCTCTATCCAGATTATCGAGGGTGTATCTGATTTTATTAATATCTGATTCTATTACGCTTTCAAGAATATCAGCTCTACCAATACGTTGTTTTGTAACTTCTATACGCTGGTTTGGAGTAAGCTTTATGCGTACGAGCTCCTGTACTGCGTGCTGAAATTCAGAATATCCCTCGAATCCGAGCTCGCCGGCGAATCGTACCACGGTAGATTCTGATACACCTACCAACTTTCCTAGCTTTGCCGCTGTAAGATATGCAGCCTTATCGTAATCGTTTAGAATAACGTTAGCTATTTTCTTATGTCCTTTGGACAGCGTTGAATAAATATTTCTGATTCTGTGTGCGATATCAGCAGCCATGACTATCACCGTCCTATTTTATTATTAAGATATTTTAACATATGCTGAGAAACTTTACAAGTCTTTTATTCAAAAAACACCCATAAAATGCAGGAATTAAATAAAAAAAGCCGCGAAATCTTGCAAAATCACGGCTTGATATTTTTGCGAACGGTTAACGAGTGGAAAATATTATATATCTACCTTGCATTAATCAGCTGCGTAGCGCTAACAATTTTGTACTCAATTTCAGAGTACGTCGTTGTAAAATAAATGGATTCTCCGGCCTTTAATTCTCCTGATGAAAGCAGCTTTGAAATTGGATTTTCTATTTTTTTTGATACAGTACGCAACACTTCTCTCGCTCCCATACCGATAAAACGTCCTTCCTCAGCAATTTTTGAAGGGATATCCTCCGAGTATTCAAATCCAATATTTAAAGGGCAGAGAACATCTTGGATTCTTTTGAGCTCCTTTACCGCAATTTGTTCAAGAGCAGCGATAGAAAGAGGAGGGAAGTAAATCACATTGTCAATTCTATTCACAAATTCAGATTTAAAGCTTTGACAAAGTTTATCTCTAAGCTCAATCTTGTATCCTTCGTTAATAAAGCCCATATGCTCACCGGATCTTTTCGCGATCCTATTAGACGTCATTATGAAGTAACAGCTTTTGAAATTGATTTTTCTACCTTTTGAATCCGTTAGGTATCCTGAGTCGAAAATTTGCAAGAACAGCGCTAATACATCAGCATGAGCCTTTTCTATCTCGTCCAAAAGTATAACGGTGTAGGGATGCCTCCTCACTTGTTCAAAAGGATTTGATCCTTCATCATATCCGACGTAACCGGGGGCTGATCCTATTAGCTTGGATACCGAATAAGATTCTGAATACTCCGACATATCAAGCCTGAGCATAGAGTTATCTGTTCCAAAAATCATACGTGAAAAATTTTTCGCAAGTTCCGTTTTTCCAACTCCGCTCTCCCCAACAAAGAGAAATACACCTTTAGGTCTGTCTTTTTTGAAGATATCAACAGAGGTTCTGGTGAAAGCATCCACAAGTGTGACGATCGCTTCGTTCTGACCTATGACCTTAGAGGAGAGAAATTCTATCATTTTAGACGGATCGGAGTCCTGCTCATATTCATCGATTCCGTACAGTTCTTTGGCAATTTCATTTATACATTTTGCATCAACCGTTCCTCCCGACAACTCGGATTTATCAAGCTCCTGCAGTTTAGAGGATTGAATACTCGTATACAACAAATTATAATACTGCTCTGACTTTTCATCAAGTATTTCATATTTTGTATCAAAAGAAGCAGCAACTTTTGCGCAAGCCTCATCCAAAAGGTCCAAGGCTTTATCGGGTTGAAATCTGTCTTGAACGTATTTATCGGATATTCTTACAGCGCTTCTGATTGCTTCATCCGTTATCTTTACCTTGTGATATTTTTCATAGCTTTCGCGAAGTCCTGTTAATATTTCAACCGAATCCTCAAATGATGGTTCCTCTACTAATATTGGTTGAAATCTTCGTTCAAGCGCTCCGTCTTTTTCGATATATTTTGTATACTCTTCAAACGTTGTTGCTCCTATAACGCTTATTTCTCCTCTTGAGAGCTCAGGCTTCATAATGTTAGACGCATCTATCGCGCCTTCGGCAGCCCCTGCGCCTACTATAGAGTGTATTTCGTCGATAAAAAGAATTACCGATTTATTTTTTGAAGCTTCATCCAGGATACCCTTAATCCTTTCTTCAAAGTCGCCTCTGTATTTGGAACCGGCAACCATTTGACCGAGATCGATAGAATAAATTATCTTGTCTTTGATTGAATCAGGAACGTTACCGTCGGCAATTCTTTGCGCTAATCCTTCAATTATTGCTGTTTTACCGACCCCGGCTTTCCCTATTAAGCACGGGTTATTCTTGTTCTTCCTGGATAGAACTCGAATCAGTCTTTCTGTTTCCTTTCCTCTCCCTATTATTGGATCGAATTCGCCTCTTGCAGCCATAGCAGTGAGATTTTTTCCGTATTTTTGCAGGCTTTGTACACCTTGATTTTTTGTTTCCGGACTTTTAGGTGAAAATGCCGTGGCGGAGCTTTTGATAAAGGACAACGTTATTTCGCGCAGTGAGGAAATATCCGCACCAATTTCGAGAAGTATTCTGTATGCGATAGAATCCCTCTCGTCAAGAATAGCAGAAAGTATATGCTCGGTTCCAATCCTTTCGGATAGATAACGTCTTGTGATCCTGTAAGCATTTTCTATGATTTTCTTAAATCTCGGTGTCGTGTGCTTGCTGGATAAATTGCTTTTTATGCCGACACCTGAATATTCTTTTATTCCGTTGTCTACGCCTTCTCCTGTTATTTTCCCTCTCTTCAAAAGAACGGAGGCCGAACAGGTATCATCTTCGGCAATTGCCAACAGTAAGTGCTCCGTGCCAATATAAGTATGTCCGTACTCCTCCGCGATTTTCGCGGAACGATTTAGCGCTTTCTCTGCTTTATCAGTAAATCTATCCATTTTCATCTCCTTTTTTAGAAATTATAACCCAAGTCTTACTCTTTTAACGGTATAATTTCAGATGTAGCCGACAGTATGACGTATTGAATAGGTTTCATAAAAGATAATCGTATTTTTCATTGATCATATCCGATAATTTTGAGAATAGCTTTTAATATAATCGTAATCGTTCTTCAGCATATACAAAAATTGTTCTTCGATTTCATCACCCGAAGCTAGTCTGTATATAACACGCAAGATTCTTACCGCATCAGCGGTTGATTTTGAATACAGTCGGTTATATCTTACTCTGTTAATTTCTCCATAATATTCAAGCACTGTGCCAAGCATCATATTGATGCCGGACATTACGTCAGAAAAGAAACCGATACCTAGCGGGAAGGGAAGAGCACCGGTAGATCTTGCCGTCTTAATTTTTATCGTTGCGTCCTCGTAAGCTTCTCTCATTTTAGTGAAAGTATTGTAATCTACCCGGCCGTTATCTTCAATACCTGATTCTCGCTGTAATTTCAATACGGCATTTCTGGTACGCTCCTCGTATATTCCGTTGAAAATTATAACCATATCGGTATATATTACGGAAAGCATATATTGAATATCCCTGATAGACGATTCCTTATCGTTAATAAAATACATATCATAACCTCACGAAATTTCATAGCCCGGATACTGACCGGAATTAACCGTCCCGCCGGTGTACAGATCATCGTAAATATTAGCGATAGCGTCCCATAGTGTTGCATTAACACGAAGACTGTTTCCCGGTATTCCAAACGTGCTTTTGAAGGCGCGGATCTGATCTGCGGTTGCAGGTCCGTATGCGCCGTCTACCGTTACTGTAGGTATCTCAGGATAGGTTTTGGCTATATAGTTTAGATATTCCTGAAGTATCCTCACATCACTTCCATCGACTCCCTCGCCAATTATTCTACCGGGATAAGGAACAATTCTGCCCGGATTAAAGTTAAGATTTATTGAAGAAATAAAGCTCTGATATACGCTTTCCATTCTGTCGAAGGTTTCTCTGTCGACTACGCCGCTCTCCTCAAGACCGTATGTTTTTTGAAATGATTTAACGGCATTTTCTGTAGCCGTTCCAAAGCTCCCATCCAGAGTAACGCTCTGAACAGTAGGGACAAACAGAGAAATGTAAGAAAGATAATATTGAATATTTCTCACACCGTCGCCGGAGTCGCCAACAGACAACTCTCTGTCGTATACGGTGTTTAATTCTGCAATACTCAGTCCCTCAGACGTAATCTCGGAAAGCTTTTTGACCGCCGTATAGATAAATTGTATTTGATTCCACGTGGCAGTTCCAACCAATCCATCGGCTGTTAAACCAAACACTCGCTGAAACTCAGTCACAGCATCCGTTGTCGCGGGGCCAAAATAACCGTCCGGAGATGGAATTTTAGGAATACCCGGAAAGTTTGTTGATATTCTGTTCAGACGCCTTTGTAAAAGCTCCACGTCGGCGCCGGTGTCACCTTGCCGCAGTGTTACCGTTGGCGCAAAACCGGAAACATTTCCCGTCTGAAAAGCTTTAACTATCTCTATATCGTCACCGTAGAAGTTCTTAAGTATTGTAAGGTAATCGTCACCCCGTTTAGCGGCTTCAACGCTCCCCCATTGTGTAAGTCCGTTGCAGCTCACCTCCACTCCGTCGCAAAACTCTGCAAATAAAGGTTCGACGTTCCCTCTTCTGCGTATATAGCTGTTATACAGTTGATCTACAAGATCGGAAATATTCGCGTATATGTCACGCTGATAAACATAGGTCTGATCGTAAGCCGGCGAGTTGGTTATATCAAAATCGTATCCTCTTGAGCGGTAGTAACCTGTATAAACTCTGTTCAAAGCTACCGAAATCTGCGCGAGTATGTTTGCTTTTAGCGCTTCTTCAGGCCAGGTGGGGTAAACCTCGCTTGAAGCCACGTTCTTTATGTAAGAATCAAACGTTTCCGTAACGTTCTGAGCATTTGAATCCGGCGCACCGAGATGCACGACAATATTTTCTGGTATTTGGGGTTGATCGGGCATATAATTTAGGCCTCGTTTCTTAATTTATATGATTTTTGAAGATTTTGGAGCTTACCATGCTTCAATTTAAATCATTACCCGGTATCACGGCATTGATATTTCCGTCGGGGTATCCATCGCTTGTGTTTTTAGATATTGGTATCATATCGATCTGCTGCAAGGAATCAATTCCTGCGAAAACCATAAGTCCGTATATCCTCTTTGAATAATATCCATCTGCATCTATCTCCAAATTGTATATTGAGTATGGAGATTCAACAGCCGATGAGGTCTGCGAATATGCAGCGCTTGGAGCAGGAAGAGAAACCGTCTGCGTTAATCCATCAATATTAGTCAACAGCGTATATGAAACGCCCAAATTTTCTTCTTCAGCGCCTATTATCCTGACAAGAGCATTTTTTACAGGATACGCACCGCCCGTAACAGCTCTTACCGTCAACGTACCGAAATCGTTTAGCATAAATAACCTCCCGATATTTAAATAATTTCTGTATTTGGTCTTGACTTTAATCTTTTTATATTATATAATGTAAATGCGAAATAATTCACCTGCGGGTGTTTTTTATTTTTAAAAATAATGATTGGAGATTTGACGATGAAGGACAGTTTGTACGGTGAGCTTAGTGTTATTGGTATGCGCGGATGTGAGGATTTTGCTGATCAGGTTGACTTCTATCTTAAAGAATGGCGTCATCACGATAACGACGGTACGTTTCTCGTAAACGCTTCCTGCCCCAGATTCGGCAGTGGCGAGGCAAAGGGTTCTATACATCATTCTCTCCGAGGTAATGACGTCTATATTCTTTGCGACGTTTTTAATCACGGCGTGACGTATAATATGTACGGCAAGACTGTACCGATGAGTCCGGATGATCATTTCCAGGATTTGAAGCGCATTATAGGTGCAATCGGCGGTAAAGCCCGTAGGATCAACGTTATTATGCCCATGCTTTACGAGGGTAGACAGCATAAGAGAACGGGCAGGGAATCGCTGGACTGTGCGCTTGCTCTTCAGGAGCTGGTATCTATGGGTATCACCAATCTTATTACGTTTGATGCTCACGACCCCAGAGTGCAGAATGCCATTCCTCTTCACGGCTTTGAGGACGTAAGAAGCGCTTACCAGATGATCAAAGCTATGCTTAGAAAGTATTCCGATATTCATATCGATCCGGATAAAACCATGATCATTTCGCCCGATGAGGGCGGCATGGGTAAGTGTATGTATTACTCATCCGTTATGGGTATAGATCTCGGTATGTTTTACAAAAGACGTGACTATTCGATCATCGTAAACGGAAAGAATCCCATCGTCGCACACGAGTATCTGGGCAGAGATGTAAGTGGCAAGGACGTTATTATCGTTGACGATATGATTTCCTCAGGTGAATCAGTACTCGACGTTGCCCGTCAGCTTAAGGACAAGGGTGCGAATCGCATTTTCACCTTTGCGACCTTCGGACTTTTCAACAACGGACTTGAGAATATAGACAGAGCTTATGAGGATGGAGTTATCAACCAGATATTTACAACTAACCTCATCTACAGAACCCCTGAGCTTCTCTCCAGAGAATGGTACACAGAAGTAAATATGTGCAAGTACGTAGCATACATTATCGACACGCTGAATCACGACAGAACTATAAGCCATCTTCTCGATCAGTCCAAGAAAATACATAACATTCTCGAAAAATACAACAAGGGAACTCTCTGATAAAATATGGAAATTAGCTCCGGTGATATTGGAGTCGCTCCTGCTTTCATATATCGGAGTGCCGTCTTACTAACGGAGGTATTATGCGAATCACACACGAATCGGATTACGCATTACGTATAATAACCACTATAGCTCTGCAGGGCGGTCTTGTAGATGCGAGAACAATATCAGAAATTACGTCTGTCACACCCAGATTCGCCCTTAAGATACTTAACAAGCTTGTTAAGGGCGGACTTGTTAAATCCTACAAGGGGGCAAAGGGCGGATATACACTTTCCAAGGACACAGTCGCTATAACTCTAAGGCAAGTAATTGAGCTGATCGACGGACCGATAGCTATTGCAAGTTGTTTGGATCACGGCGAGGAATGTTCGCTCAACTGTGATAAAACTGCCTGCGTTTATCATCACATTTTTGATAGTATCAGTTTATCAATTGCAAATCAGTTGGACAAGATATCTATAGCTGACGTAATTTTGGATCTCAATAAAAAGGAGATAAAATAATGCTCAAAATTTCAAAATTATCATTCCCCGGTTTTGGTATTGGAAATTTCGATGTAAACAGCGTTTGCTTCTCTATATTCGGATATGAGATCGCGTGGTATGCGGTAATTATTACCTGCGGTATGATCTGCGCTATATTGTATACCGTTTCCCGATCAAAAAAAATCGGAGTAACATCGGAGGATATTCTTGATATAGCACTGTTTACCATTCCGATAGGAATAATCGGCGCCCGTTTATATTATGTTATGACAAAGCTTGAGGATTTTGACACATTTATAGACGTGATAAATATTCGTGACGGCGGACTTGCTATCTACGGTGGAATAATAGCGGGCGGAATAACGGTACTTGCTTGTTCTATTATCAAGAAGATAAACTTCTTTGCTCTCGCTGACTGCGTAGCTCCCGGTGTACTTCTCGCTCAGGGCATTGGCAGATGGGGAAACTTTATGAACGGCGAAGCTTTTGGCTCTCAAACTGATATTTTCTGCCGTATGGGTATACAGAATAACATCTCTACATTAACCTTTGGAACGACTGAGATGGTATACGTACATCCGACCTTCTTATATGAGTCGATTTGGAATTTGTCAGGTTTTGCTCTTGCGGCGCTTTTAACCGGCAAGAAGAAATATGACGGTCAGATATTCCTTATTATATTCGGCTGGTACGGTCTTGGCAGAATGTTTATTGAAGGTCTGCGAACCGACAGCTTATATTCGACTTTATTTGGTATTGAATTCAGAACCTCCCAGGTTCTCGCCGCGGTCATATTTACTATTGCAACCGCGTGTCTTGTATATTTTGCGATTAAGCGTCCATCTAAGCCACTGTATTTCAAACAACCGGCAACAAAAAAAGCAATTCAAAATAAATCAGAAAAGAAGAAATAAAATATGGCAGAAATTATTAGCGGTAAAATTGTATCACAAAAAGTTCGTCAAGAGATAGCCGATGAGGTTATCGCTTTCAAGAATGAGCACGGCAGAGCTCCGGGACTTGCAGTCATTATGGTAGGAGATAACCCTGCTTCAGCCGTCTACGTAAGAAATAAGCACAAGGCTTGCCTTGAGGTTGGTATGACCTCTTATCAAATTGAGTTTGGCGCAGAAACCTCAGAGGATGAGCTCCTTGCTAAAATTGATGAACTAAATGCGGATCCTATGGTTAATGGAATTCTCGTTCAGCTTCCTTTGCCCAAACATATCTCAGAGGATAAGGTGATCAACAGAATATCTCCAAACAAAGACGTGGATGCCTTTCACCCGGAGAACGTTGGAAGGATTGTTATAGGCAACTACGATTTTCTTCCTTGCACACCAGCCGGCATCGTAGAGCTTCTTAATCATTATAACGTTGAGATCAGCGGAAAGAAATGCGTAGTTGTTGGAAGAAGTAACATCGTAGGAAAGCCAATGGCATTACTTCTTAACGAGCGTCACGGAACTGTAACTGTATGTCACTCAAGAACTAAGGATCTGGCTTCTTATACGAAAGACGCCGACATTCTGGTTGTTGCAATTGGCAAGGCGGAATTTTTAACCGCGGATATGGTTAAACAGGGCGCTGTAGTCATCGACGTTGGTATCAACAGACTTGATAACGGCAAGCTTGCAGGTGACGTTAAATTTGACGAGGTCGAGCCTGTCGCATCAAAGATCACTCCCGTTCCGGGCGGCGTAGGTCCTATGACTATAACCATGTTGCTTAAGAACACTCTAACAGCAGCGAAAAAACAAATTTAAAATTAAAGTCAGCTCTCGTGAAAAAATTAGAAAAATTTGAAAAATCTTTTAAAAAACCTTGACAAATTAGTTATAATATACTATAATAATTAGGTAAAATTTATGAGATAAGATCTCTTTGCAAAGCGAAGGGAGGGATATAAAGATGGCTGAAATCAGAGTTAAAGAAAATGAAACACTTGATAATGCGCTCCGTCGTTTCAAAAGACAGTGCGTCAAGTCCGGCATTCTGACCGAACTTCGTAAGAGAGAGCATTATGAAAAGCCCAGCGTTAAGCGTAAGAAGAAGGCTGAGGCTGCTAGAAAGCGTAAGTATAAGTAATACTGTTGTTTATATGTTTACGCTATAGAGAAAAGGATGAGTTTTTAAACTCATCCTTTTCTTTTTAATTTCAAAATTTCTTATGATAATGGTAAAGAAAGCATTTTCGTAAATACATTAAAACAATGTTTAGTAAATATTTACTCGTTTGTTTTTTTTTCTGTTGGTACAAACTATAAATGAGGTGAAAAATGAAAAAGCTTTTTATAAAAATTGTTACTGTTTTACTCACTTTCACTTTTTTTAGTTTAAATGCAGGCGCTGAAAATAACGGTTCGTTCTGGTATATAAAAAGGCAGGGGAACAATACGCCTATCTTTCCGCCCGACTCAGAAGCTTTGAATAAGCTTGACGTTTATTATATTGATAAAAAAGCGGCAGCAGAAGGTGAAAAAATAATATATCTTACCTTTGACGCAGGATATGAGAACGGAAATATTGCAAAAATTTTAAATACACTTGAAGAAAAAAATGTGCCGGCAGCCTTTTTCATCTTAGATAATCTTATATATAAAAATTCTACGCTTATCGCTAAAATTATAGAAGATGGGCATGAGGTTTGTAATCACACCTGCAAGCACAAAAACCACTCAAATTCTTCAAAAGCTGAAATACAGGCGGATCTTATGGCGCTTGAAAAATTATATCTTGAAAAAAGCGGAAATGAAATGGATAAATTTTTCAGGTTTCCGGAAGGATGTTATACCGAGCAGGGAATAGAAGCAGTAAAAGAACTAGGCTATTCTACTGTTTTCTGGAGCTTCGGTTATGAGGACTGGAATAACGAACGTCAACCCGCAGAGAACTACGCCATAAACAAAATATTATCTAACACTCACCCCGGAGAGATATTACTGCTTCATCCAACCTCTGAAACTAATGCAAAAATACTACCAGCGCTTATTGATAAGTGGAAAGAGATGGGATATAGATTCGGAACTCTGAAAGAGTTAAAGGAAAGAAACACTTTATAGAACGTTGTTATAATATAGTGAAATTGTTAAAACAATAAAAAGAGAGAACAAATGATATGCACCTCCAAAAGTGTCTAACTTTTGGGGTGCATATCAAAATGTCCTCTCTTTTACTAATTCAGGTTTTATATATAGGTTGAATTTTACGCTAATACCTAAAATATTTTTGAAACAAGTGACGAAAAACCTATTCGGTCGTAATGTTGTTTCTTCGCTTTATCTCAGCAAGGCGTTCACGCTCCGTAACGTCATCCCTCATAATAACCTCGTCATCATACTCACGTTGCTGTAGCTCAGGATGCTCGGCAAGATACGGATCTATCATAATTTCTTTTATTTTGAAATAAGCCGCGTAAACCTTCATATATGCCATCGCGGCGAATAACAATGCGAGCGGTGCAGCAACAGCAAAGGGTACGAGCGCTCCTCCAACGGAAAATATGAACATAATCTCAAGCAGAACGCACAGTGCAACTCCAAGAAACGCCATAATGTTTCTCTTGAGTCCGATAAGAGAAAATATTAGAGAATTTTTCAGGATTTTAAATATCGTAAGATCAAAGGTGACAAGCTGAACGTAAAAATAACATCTCATAAAGAAATAAAGAATAATGAGAATTACATTAGCCCAGAACATCATTGAAGTAAGGACATCGACGGTTGTTTGTATAGTGATATAAATATTAAATATCAAAACTGCATTGATCAATCCATCAATGAAACCTAAAAGAAGCGCCTGCTTCCAGTTTCTTCGTATAGCATACCAGAAATCAGCCCAAATAAAAACAGGTTCGCCCTTAGCGATATTTCTTAGTATATATGCCGTACCAACGTTTACGGGTCCAAAAGTAAAAAGAGTCAAAGCTCCAATTCCGTAGAAGAGATACGAAAGAGGGGTATTGAGGAGAATGTTGCTTTGCAGTCCCTCCATAGCGTACAAGGACATAAGATGCGGCGATGTTCCTTCTATAGCAAATATTCCACTGAAATTTTGGAAGATATCGCTTGAGGGTATAAACGACGACGTCTTTGTAGCTCCTGATAATACAGCTATAAGAAACAGAGCGGGGAAGTTTCCCAGCACCATATATATATTTACGTAAAGTAATTTTCCAAAATTATTCTTAAAGGTTATGAAGAATCTTTTCAAACAGGATTCGCTGAGCTTTTCGTTTTTGCTGATTCCCCTGCCTTCGCGCTGAAGATCAAAAAGCTGAAGCTTTTTTTTATTATTATTTTTTTTCAAGGCCAACCCCTCCTATTATTACTTTATATGATAGCATAAGTTAGATACAATTACAATAATTAAACGAAAACTTTTGCAAAAAATTTAAAAATCCCGATAATTACCTACATATCTGTATCATCGGGAAAATATATTATGAATGAAAAAGCATATGGAGGTAAGATATGAAAAAAATAATCACGATACTTCTTAGCCTGAGTCTTGTTTGCAATATATTCTTGGTATTCGCTTGTGCTGACGAGGGTAATGAAGTAAACGAAAGTATCAGCACTGTTCTTGAAAGTATGCCGGATATTGCCAGCGGATATTTGATTGAAACGACAACCGGAACAGTGCTTTTTGCAAAAAACGAGTTGTACGCTCAATCGCCTGCATCTGTTACCAAAATTATGACTTTGCTACTTGTTTGCGAGGCGCTTGAAGCAAACGCGATAAGTTTGGATGATATGGTGACTGTTAGCAGTTATGCAGCATCTATGGGAGGAAGTCAAGTATTCCTTGAGGAAGGTGAACGCTTCAGCGTAGAAGAGCTTATAAAGTGCACTGTAATAGCCAGCGCAAATGATGCAGCTGTAGCTCTTGCGGAGCTGGTATCCGGAAGCGAATCTGAATTTGTCAAAAAAATGAACGATAAAGCAAAGGAACTTGGCCTTTCAAACACAAATTTTGAAAACACCACCGGACTTGACGATACTACGGAAAATCACTATAGCTGTGCTTCTGATATAGGTAAAATGTCTGTAGCCCTTATAAAACACGACGTAATATTAAAATACAGCTCTATATGGCAGGATACCATCAGAGATGGCGAATTCACTTTAACTAATACAAACAGACTCGTACGTTATTATGACGGCTGTAACGGACTGAAAACAGGTTCAACCGATAAAGCAGGCTATTGCGTGAGCGCAACTGCAAAGCGCGGCAATATGCAGCTTGTAGCTGTAGTTATGGGAGCGAAAACGAGGGATCAGCGCAATGAAGCGGCCAGAATGATGCTTGACTTCGGCTTTGCCAATTATGCTCTTGCGGAATTCCCCGAAAAGTATCTTGAAAACATACCTGTTTTATCAGGAAAAGCAGATAGCGTTTCTGCATATACGAGCGGCTTTTACACTGTATTAAATCGAGCCGAAAGCAAAAAGGTCGAGGAGCGTTTTGATATACCGGAAACCCTAACCGCACCTATATTAGAGGGTGATAAAATCGGAGCTGTAAAATATTATCTTAACGGAGCGGAAATTGGAGAATGCCGGATATACGCCGGTGAAAGTATTGATAAAATAAGTTTCAGCGAACTGTTTATAAAAATATTTAAAATAATAATATCCGGATCGTGAAAAACACTTGAAAAATACTATTTACTGTGATAAAATATAAGGGAATAAAAAAGGAGATATTTGAATATGAGCATTAAATTACTTGATAGGTACTACCGTGACTTCGTATCGGAGCACGAGGAAAAATATATGCAGCCATTCGCTAACGTTGCATACGAGCTTCTTATGTCGCATAAAGGGCAAGGCAATGATTTTCACGGTTGGGTCGATCTTCCCGTTAATTACGACAAGGCAGAATTTGCAAGGATCAAGGAAGCGTCAGAGAGGATCAAATCAAACTCAGATATTCTGATCGTTATAGGAATAGGTGGATCTTATCTTGGTGCAAGAGCAGCTATCGAGTTCGTAAAGAGCCCGCTTTATAACAATTTAAAAAAGGATACTCCGGATATTTATTTTGCAGGTAATAATATATCTTCAACAGCTCTCTGCGAGTTGCTCTCCATCTGCGATGGAAAGGATATTTCCATTAACGTAATATCAAAATCAGGAACAACCACAGAGCCCGCAATCGCTTTTAGAGCATTCAAGTCACTTCTGTATTCAAAGTATGGAGAGGAAGGTGCCAAAAAGCGCATATTCGTAACCACCGACAAAGCACGCGGTACGTTAAAAAAGTTCTCTGACGAAGCAGGATACGAAACTTTCGTTGTGCCTGATGACGTAGGCGGAAGATATTCGGTTCTTACCGCTGTCGGTCTTTTACCCATCGCCTGCGCAGGAATCGATATTGATGAATTGATGAGCGGCGCGGCAGCAGCTAGAGAGGCGTATTCAACTCCTGATATAGAGTCAAATCCGGCGCTCAGATACGCTGTCATTCGTAATATAATGAAGCGGAAAGGTAAAACTACCGAAATCCTTGTAGGTTACGAGCCTTATATGGTTATGTTTAACGAATGGTGGAAGCAGCTTTACGGTGAAAGCTCCGGAAAGGACAGTAAAGGACTGTTTCCCTCGTCGGTGGTATTTTCCACAGACCTTCACTCTCTCGGACAGTATATCCAACAAGGGCAGAGAAATCTCTTTGAAACAGTTATTAGTGTAGAAAAATCCGGGGCAGAATATATCATACCTTACGATGAAGCAAACGTTGACGGTTTGAATTTCATATCTGAAAAGTCCCTTGATTACGTAAACAAGACCGCAATGACCGCAACACTTCTCGCGCATAATGACGGAGGCGTTCCTAATATAGTCTTAAGCGTAGACGACAAATCTGAGTATTCGCTCGGTTACCTCATATACTTCTTTGAATTTGCTTGCGCGATGTCAGGTTATCTTCTCGGCGTCAATCCGTTTGACCAACCCGGTGTAGAGGCATATAAGAAAAATATGTTTGCTCTCCTCGGCAAACCCGGTTATGAAAGCATGAAAAACGATCTTGAGGCCAGAATTAGTAATAAATAATCCAGCGGTTTATTGTTAAACTTTTACAAATATTACATTTAAAACGAAAAAATCGATCAAAACTATTGCATTTTTATTCGTTTTAGTGTAATATATACATAGGAGAGATTTACTCTAAAATCAAGGAGGATTTTAAAATGATCAAATTATTTATCGGTAGCAAAGGCTCAGGTAAAACTAAAACTCTTATCGAGATGGTAAACAATGCAACTCAGGCCTCTAAGGGTAACGTTGTATGTATCGAAAAGGGTGATAAACTTACTCACAGCATTACATATAAGGCTAGACTTATTGACACTGATGATTACGGTATCGTAGATAGTGCATCGTTATTTGGTTTTATTGCAGGTATTCTTGCATCCAACTCTGATATTACCGATATTTTCGTTGATTCAGCACTCAAGATAGTTGGCGATGATACCGATGCGTTTGCTGCAATGCTCAAGAATCTCGATAACGTTATAAGCGACGTAAATTTGGTTATGACTGTTTCTATCGCTGTTGAGGATTGTCCTGCATCTATCAAGGCGTACGTTTAATTATATTTGATATAGCTTTAAAACGGGTTTGGTGTGTTGTTAGATAGTAACACACTGATCCCGTTTTTACTTTTTACTAAAATGTTCCTCGGATAATAAATGAAATCAGAGAGCGATCCCTTTATAACGTTTCGAATTTAGCTATTTTATTCTTTCTCACCGCTGTCAAAATATTAAAACTTGCATACAATAGTATCAGATGCACAATTGCATCGTAATTATGCATAAGGAATGGTCATTATAATGCAAGACAACAAAAATACATCGTTTGGTTGCGCTCAAGCATCGAATAACGGAACGGTGTGTATAGATACGCTTCGTGTGCTTGACAGCTGCAGAGACAGAGATTGTTTCGAGGATACCAGAGTATATCTTACTGCTGTAGGTAATTCCGTATTACAAAACTCTACAAATCTTCGCACTAAAACAGCAAACATTCTTTGCGCTTACGTTGGCGTAGAAGAGATCCCGTTTAACAACGGTTTCTATCAGGTATCAATCAGATACTATATTAAGGTAGAATTTGAAGTATGTGTCGGAGGTAGAAGTCAGACTGTATGCGGACTTTCCGTGGTAGAGAAGGACGTCATCCTTTACGGTGGAGAGGGCAGGGCGCTGAGCTTTGCTTCAGGTGAAGGGTCGTTCTGCGGCGGATGCTGTATCGGTCACGGATCAACAAACGATCCTGTTGCTATAACCGAAACGGTAGAACCTGTAGTTCTTGGAACGAAAGTTAACGATTGCTCCTGCAATTGCGGATGTACTTGCACGGACTACGTTGACTTCCCGGAATCTGTACTTGAGCTTTTTGGCGATGACGTAGTTATAGCTAACACAGTGCCGTCCGTTTACGTATCCTTCGGTATATTCTCGGTTATCAGAATGGTTCGACCTGTGCAGCTGCTTGTAAACGCTACAGACTACAGCGTACCGGATAAGGAGTGCACACCGTCCTCTAACAACGATAACCCCTGCGCGCTATTCAGAACTATGCCTTTCCCGGCATCACAGTTTGGCGGATATGACTGCAGCGTTGAAGCCAAAACCACCAGAGGCAACGGTTGCGGCTGCAAGTAATCAATACAGAATTTAAATACAAACAAAAAAGCTGCCCGAATTTAACGGGCAGTTTTTTTGTTTTGTCGACTTATTTCATAAGCAAACATTGTTGTTGCGGATGCGGCTGACAGGGATGCGTTAAATTCTCTGCCGTAATCAATTTTAATAAGAATATCCGCTTTATCGAGAACCTTTTTTGATATTCCTCGTTTTTCGCCTCCAACGATGAGCAAAATAGGAAGCTTCAGCTCGCACTCTCCCAATATGTTATCTGTCCGCTCATCAGCGCACAGAATTTTATATCCATTTTTCTTAAAAACGTCAGCTGCTTCTGAAAAATCAGAAATCATAATCTGCATCCGTTCAGATGCTCCAGCGGAGCTTCTTGCGACTACTCCTGCCGCGCTCATCCAATTTCGTTCAGAAAGAATAATCCCGTCACATCCCATAGCATATAGAGATCTTATGGAATATCCGAAATTATAAGGATCCTCAATACCGTCTATCATGGCGTAAAAACCGCCTTTTTTGATAATGTCAGGGGAGAGGTAGGGAAGCGCTCTATCTGCTGCTACAGCAACTATTCCTCCATGTGATGAACCTAAAGTAATACGAGAAAGTGTCTGTTCATCAGACTCATTTACATTAAATCCGTATTTTTCAGAAACAGCCTTTAAATATCCAACGTCTTTACCAATCTTCTTGATCTTAGCCTTATCGTATAGTATGCTTTCTATTTTTCTATTATTTATTCCACTGTCAATACCGCGCAGTATCTGTCTTATAGACGTCATACCTTCGAAAACAGTAGAATCTATGAATCTTATATCTTCTTTTTGCATTTTTATGATTGTCCTTTCATAAAATTAAACAAAAGATTTTAATATTGCGGAGAATTATATGAATACATTTGTAAAAGAAAGATGCGAGATATTAGCAGAGCATGTTATAAATACCGGCGCTACGGTTCGAAGCACAGCCTCACACTTTGGAATAAGTAAGAGCACTGTACATAAGGATCTGACCGTGAAGCTGAAAGTATATAATAAAAATATGTATCACGAGGTAAAGAAAATTTTGGAGTTAAACAAGTCAGAAAGACACCTCAGGGGAGGGGAAGCGACTCGTAAAAAATATATGAATGCTCGAAGCAAAAAACAAAAAAGATAGGGAAGCGCCCTGCTCCGTTTTATTATATCATAAAATTCATTTTTTTTCAAGCGTATATTCATTGCATTATTTGATTTTATCGGTCACGCTATATGCGTTTACTATATAACTTTTAAAGCGAAATAAATTAAAAGATTTGATATTACGATAAAATTTAAAACTGATTATTATTATAAAATAATAGAACTATCTCAGATTTTTAAATATTCTAAAATGGCGCGTATAACACATAATATGATTTAAACGAACGTATGTTATGGATTAATACTGTATTGCATATATAATACGTACATAAGTTTTGTATACGTAGAATCGTTTGCAAAAGCGTATTTTATAATAATGAAAAACGATTACGAATTATATTAGTTGAATAAGCTATACGTATAAAAGATACATCTATAAAAGATACATCTAAATAAAATATACATCTAAATAAGATATACGTCAAATATATAAAAACATATATAATATAGCTATTTTATGCCAAAAAGGCCATTTTTAGTTCCCTCTATTATACAAAATTTATCTTTTGTATAATGGATTATATCAAAAATTTATGGAATAAAAGCGGCATTACGTTGATTTTAGCTACACTAACGTTATTTTAATGTTTTTTACAAGGGAATTTCAACGCTCCCCCCTACTCTTTAATCATTTTATATTTTCTGCCTAGCAGTATATTCCCTATTTTTGATTTCTTTAAAGGTAAATATTGAATTTTAATAATCTATTTTGAAATTATAATCAAAAATTATTTTTATCTCTTGTATTTAATTTTTGCATATGCTATAATTTACTCAAAGTCATTTATCTATAGTTTAATTAATCAAAATATATGGGAGTTTATATGAACGGACCTTTACTAACAGAAAAGGAATTGTTTTATTCTATACGTACCGATAATCCTGCCCTATCGGCTATACGCGAAATATATTTTGGCGGAGATATGGCCTTCGCCATATCCGAGCTATGCAATTACGTAAGAGAAAACCTTGATATTAAAAAGATTTATCGCGGGTTCAAGCTTGACCCTACTTCTCCGCTCTATGAAAAAGACATAAAGAAAGCGAACGACGCGCTTGAACTTAATATGGTCAGTGTGGAAGTCTACCATAAGTTTGATGGAGACATTGATTGGCATTTCAATCCTACGGAAAACAAATACGAGGAATGGACATGGCAGTTATCCAGACACCAGCAGGTAGTTTTACTCTCCAGAATGTATTATCTAACTAAAGAAGAAAAATACGCTGCACAGGCAGTTAAAATATTATCCAGCTGGATCAAAAACGCAATTGCTCCACCAAAGGATACCGACGGTCACAAAACTGACTGCTGGAGAACTATCGAATGCGGTACAAGGCTTGAAAGCTGGACGCTGATAATGGCGCTAATTATTAACAGCCCTGCAGTAACTGACAGCTTTCTTATTGATCTTCTCCGATCTCTACTCGAGCATTACGATAGAATTGATAGACAACACACAGACGCAAACTGGTTACTTATAGAAATGTCCGGTCTGTATATTAATTCTCTTGCATTTCCCTACTTTGACTGTACGGAAAGGTTGATTTCTCTTGCAAAATCAACCTTTCTGCACCAGATCAAAGCCCAGACCTTTGCTGACCACGTTCAATGTGAGCTTACCTTTGGCTACCACGCGGTTTCATTCACATGCTTTGCAAATGCTTACCGCTTCAGTATTATATATAATGACTCCTTCGGTGATGAATTTTCCTCAATTTTGAAGGGATATCTTCACACTCTCATCAAAGTAGTAACACCCTCTGACGAAACGCCAAATCCAAACGACGCTATTATAGATAATTGCCGTAGCTTTATAGAAAGTAACTCCGATCTATGCGCGGACGATCAATTTATTAAATGGTATCTCACGGACGGTAAGGAGGGGCTGGGTCCCGAGAATATAAACTTTATTTTTCCGTATGCCGGATACGCTATATTCAGAAGCAGCTACCATAGCGACGCCGTATACGGCTTGTTTGACTGCGGAAAATTCGGCAAACGCCACTGTGACAACATAATCAGATGTCATCAGCACGAGGACAAGCTGAACTTTATAATGTTCCTAGGTGAAAAAAACGTTGTAAGAGAAGCCGGCGGCTACGCCTACGAAAATTCACCGATGCGCTACTATTCTCTAGAATCTAAGGGTCACAACACAGCCCTGATAAACGGAATGGGACAAAATCGTTATAAGGATTTCTCGTGGGATGACTCAGAGCTTTGCCGGAGAGAGCCAATACTTACCTACCGTAAGGACGGAATAGATTACGTCGAGGCAACGTACGATGAGGGATACGGAGATAATGCAGAGAAACTCGGTATACATAATAGAAGAGTGTATTTTATAAATAACAAATCAGATATTCTGCCCTATTTTATAATTCTAGATCGTATAAAAGCAACAAATGAGAGCAAGCTCGAGGTGGTTTGGCACTTTGATACCGAGAATCTAAATCCCACAAGCTACGGTTACGAAACAGACGATCTTGACGTTCACTTCTCCGCTGATAGAGGTGAGGTGGAAATACTGTGCGGCTCTGTCGATCCCTATGATGGCTGGTGCGCAAACAAGATGATATCTGGTGACTTCAGACCTATTCCCTGCCTTCACTATTCTCTAAGAGGTAATAGTATGACTCTACTTACCGCATTCGTACCCAAGAGCAATCACGGTAAGATAAGCTCTATATCCTATTCTGAAGGCAAAATCAGTGTGATTTACGCAGATTTCACATCCTTGTCTCTTGATATAACATAAATAAACAGGACAGATCAGCTCCGTAAATTAAATCGGAAACAGATCTGTCCTATATTTATTTTGTTTTCTATGCTTTATTACTTTACAAACTCGGAATAAATAGCATTTAGCGCAACAGTATAATCGTTCGAGTCAACACCGACGATAATATTAAGCTCGCTGGAGCCCTGATCTATCATTCTAATGTTAACACCTGCATTTGCCAGAGCCACAAATACTCTTGCAGCAGTTCCCTTCGCCTTTACCATTCCGCGACCAACTACCGCGATAAGCGCAAGATTCTCCTCAACGAAGATATTTTCTGGATTTACGTTCTTGCAGATACCCGCCATAACGTCTCCGCGCTTATCCTGCAAAGCCTTGGTTGATACTATAACGGTCATTGTATCAATGCCCGAGGGGAAATGCTCGAATGAAATACCGTTCTCCTCAAGCACCTGAAGCACACGTCTGCCGAGACCAAGCTCAGAGTTCATCATGGCCTTCTCTATCGTAACGCTGGAGAAGCCTGTTCTACCCGCAATACCGGTGATAATATTCTCACCGATCTCGTCAGTCTCAGATACGATGAAAGTACCGCTATCATCGGGTCTGTTTGTGTTTCTGATATTGATCGGAATTTTTGAATATCTTACGGGGAAAATAGCATCCTCGTGAAGTACGGTAGCACCCATATAAGAAAGCTCACGAAGCTCCTTGTAGGTTATTGTTTTAATAGGCTTGGGGTTATCTATTATCCTCGGATCTGCCATAAGGAAACCGGAAACGTCTGTCCAGTTCTCATAAAGAGATGCGGAGGCTGCCCTTGCAACAATAGAACCGGTTATATCAGATCCACCGCGCGAGAACGTCTTGATCGTTCCGTTGGGCATAGAACCGTAGAAGCCGGGAATAACTGCCCGTTCGTGCTTGGATAGCACTTCCCTCATGACGTCATTCGTATGCTCTGAATTAAAGGTACCGTCCTCGTTAAAGAATATAACCTTCTTCGCATCAATGAAATCATATCCTATAAATTTAGCTAAAATTTTCGCGTTAAGATATTCTCCGCGAGATGCAACGTAATCTCTGCCTGAATTATGAATAACGGACACGCGAATTTTCTCAAAAGTTTCGGTCAGATCAAGATCAAGACCGAGATCTGAAATAATAGAGTTATATCTATCTCTTATCTGATCAAATACTTCCGTGATATCCTCCTCTTCCGTTGCAAGAGCGTGACACTTATAGAGTAGATCTGTAATCTTTTCGTCACCGCTGAAACGCTTACCGGGGGCACTGGCTACAACGTACCTGCGAGTAGGATCGCTCTGTATTATTTTAGCAACCGAGCGAAAATGCTCGGAATCGGCAAGGGAGCTACCGCCGAATTTTAATACCTTGAGGCTCATTTAATTTGAAACTCCTGTCAAAATGATACTAATATTATATGAAAAAAAGTTGCATTTGTCAAGACGTAAATACTATAAAATATATATAATTACATAAAAACAATGTAATTGTACTAAAAATATTAAAAAAATCTATTGACTTTCGTAAAAATATTTGTTATAATAGAGAAGTCTTGTGGAGAGATGGCCGAGTTGGTCTAAGGCGCACGACTGGAAATCGTGTATACCCTAACCGGTATCAAGGGTTCGAATCCCTTTCTCTCCGCCAGAAAAAAGCACACATTTGTCTACCAAGACGATGCGTGCTTTTTTTAACGAAATTTGCCATGCGGACAAGTGAAATATCTACGCTGTGAAATATTTGCTCCGCAAATGTGAAATATTCGCTGACGCGAATGTGGGCAAATTTAATTTCACATCGAACGAAGCAAGATGCAAATATACACGAGGCAAACTATGCTCACAGCAAAGCCGACTCTGTTGCCAAATTTCAAGTTGCACTGAAAGAGTGCTGTGAAACGGAATATTGGCTTGAATTATTCGTAAAATCCGAATTGCTTGACCGAGAGTTAGCAAAAGAATTGTATAATCAATGCGGCACTATTCGGGGATATTGATCGCCTCGATTAACACGGAAAAGGAGAACACAAAATGATCGATATCATCGACTGGAAAAATAGGTTTCTTGAGGTTTTGAACGATACTTTTGGAGAGCGCGTATGGTTTGCTGGATTACAAGGCAGTTATGGTCGCGGTGAAGCAACCGAAAAAAGCGATATTGATGTTATAGTAATACTCAATCAACTGTCCGTAACAGACATTCAAAAATACAATACAATGTTAGATCTCCTACCCAATAGAGAACTAATTTGCGGATTTTTTTCGGGCAAGGATGAGCTTTTGAATTGGGAGCCTTCCGACCTTTTTCAGTTTTATTATGATACAACTCCGATAAAAGGAGATCTTGATGAGTTGCTTGCGGTGATTGATGAAGCATCTGTGGGTAGAGCTATCAAAATCGGAGTATGCAACATCTACCACGGATGCGTTCACAATATGCTCCACGAAAAAAGTGAGGATATTTTGAAAGGACTGTACAAATCTGCCTCTTTCGTTGTACAGGCAATTGCCTTTCGGCAGACAGGAAAATACCTCAAACAGCAAAAGGAATTACTAAGAGTTGTATCTTCCGATGAATGTGGCATTATTGAAACATTCTTGAGTTTAAAGAGTGGCGGAAATGTTGATTTTTATTTGATGTCTGAAGCATTATTTGCTTGGTCAAAGAAATGGATTACCGAGAACGATTAACTCTTGTCGATCATATAATGGCGAGAAATCACGCACCTTTTTTGCGTTTTTACCTACACTTACGCACCGTTTGTGCGTTTCTTTGCAACAAAGAGAAAACTTTTGTTTATCAAATATAGTTTTAAAAAGCGATTACTTCATCTTTTGTAATTAAATTATGAAAAAGGAAAGGACGGATATCCGTCCTTTCCAAAAATCACTGTTTTTCTTTACAGTCGCTATCATCGCAAGCATCGCAATCGCCATCGCAAAGCTCGATGTCGCTGATTTTTTCGCCGCAAGCCGGGCAAACTATTTCATCGGGATCAAGTGAATCGTCGAAGCAAACGATCTCACCGCAGGACGGACATTCCAGCTCGTAATACTCGCCGTCATCTCCTCCCTCGTAATCCTCGTCATACTCTGTATCGTATTCATCATCCTCATCGCAGAAGTAAACCTCTTCCTCTACCTCTCCGAGATCGTGATCGAGCTCCTCAACATACTCGTGAAGCTCTTTGTTATCTGCCTCAAGCGCGCTGATCTTATCTGCCATATCAGCAATCAAATCAAGCATAGAACCTATAATTTTACCCTCTTTTGTTCCCTTGTCGATCTCATAACCGTCAAAAAGGCCCTTGAGGTATGCTGCATTCTCTGTAATTCCCATAATAATTCCCTTTCACTTTTATTTATTTAAAATGCTCTCCGATAAAAAGGAGAGCATTTCGTATTTAATTTTATGCTCTTTCGAGATATTCACCGGTTCTGGTGTCTATTCTGAGAACGTCACCCTCGTTGATGAAGATCGGAACCTTAACTACCGCGCCGGTCTCAAGAACTGCTTCCTTAGTAACGTTAGTAGCTGTATCACCGCGAACACCGGGTTCGGTTTCGGTTACTGCAAGCTCAACAAACGTGGGAGGTTCTACTGAAAATACACTGCCCTTCCAGGAAGAAATACGGCAAACAGTGTTTTCCTTAACAAACTTAAAGTTATCACCAAGCTTGTCAGCATTGAGAGGAATCTGCTCATAGGATTCGGGATCCATAAAGTAGTAGAGCTCACCATCGGTGTAAAGATACTCCAGATCCTTACGCTCGATAACGGCATTCTCAAACTTTGCAGTGGGGTTGAAGGAAGCCTCACGGATCGCGCCGGTAACAACGTCTCTGTACTTGGTTCTTACGTAAGCTGCGCCTTTGCCGGGCTTACCGTGCTGGAATTCGATTACCTGATAAACCTTACCGTCCATCTCAAAGGTAACACCATTCTTAAAATCACCTGCTGTTAACATATAATGTTTTCCTTTTCTTGGCGAATTTATTTTTGTAAGAGCACCCCTGGTCCGCCACAACCTACTACGCAAGCGAGCGCATGGCACACTTCTTGTTTACTAGAATATTTTACTATAAAATGCAAAAATTTTCAATAGTTTTTTTCAATATTTTTTTAAAATTATCGAAAAATCTTTAAAATTCATTAAATTTCTATCATATCCTTAGGAGAATGGGCAAAACTGACTATTCCATTCTCAGAAATTCTGACCATATCTTCTATTCTGCAACCGTATTTTCCAAACAAATAAATGCCCGGCTCAACCGTTACTACCTGATCCTTTACAAGCTTTACGCCAAACGCTTTCGGAGAAAGGCCCGGAGTTTCATGAACGAGAAGTCCGACGGAATGACCGAGAGAATGTCCGAAGGTACCCTGATATTCCGGATATGAATCTATTATAGTTCTGGCTATTTTATCAGCTTCGCCTGCATCTGCCCCATCTTTCAGATAAGCCATGGCTTCAAGATGAGCTCGCAAAACCGTATTATAAAGCTTTTTCATATCACTATCAGCTCGACCCACAACAACGGTACGTGTCATATCTGAACAATATCCATTATATTTAGCGCCAAAATCCATAGTCAGAAATCCGGAACGCAACTTTACGTTTCTCGGTTTTCCGTGAGGAAGCGAAGACGCGTCACCGGAAACCGCAATAGTATCAAAGGACACACCTTCCGCACCGTTTTTCCTCATAGCGTATTCAAGCTCAACAGCTACGTCAAGCTCTGTCATATCCGTCTTAATCATCTTCATCAAATGTGCAAAAGCTGCGTCTGCGATATCCTGAGCTTTTTGCATATTTTCAATTTCGTCAGCGGATTTTATCTGACGGATAACGTCAAGGGTGTTCCCTATATCAACGAATTCCACAGAATCGTATTTACTTGTGATTTCTACGTAGCGCTCATAAGATACAGAATCACCTATGAAACCAACGCGCTTAATATTTTCTTCTGCGATGCTGGATTTTATATATTCTGTGCGATTTTTAGTCATAGAAACTGTAAATTCCTCTGACACCTGACCGATAGCCATCTCGTAATATCTGAAGTCGGTAAGCAAGTGCGCTTTATTCATAGTCACAAAAACAGCACCGTCACTGAAAGAGAAATCAGAAAGATAGCGCTGATTGATCTCATCAAGAACAAACACGGCATCAATCTGTATTTCACGCATTCTAGCACGAAGTTTTTCAACTCTTGTCATTTTTCATTAACTCCTCGTAATATCTCTTCATATCTAAAGCATCAACGTCTTGTGTTCCTGCAGATTCACAAATAATAGTCGGTGATATTTTGTTTTTGTAAACAACCTCAATAAGAGGGACGAAGTCAGGGCCAAACTCCCTGTCCTCGAACGTTAGATGCTTTTTCTCTCCGCTGGACGTCCACTCAATTTTTGAGAAGTGACAGTGAAGTCTGTCTACTACGTCAAAACCTAAACAGTGGTCTATTTTATCAAATACGCGAAGATAATCATCGGCAGTATTAAAGAATCCGCCCAAGTTTCTGGCATTTAAATGACCAAAATCAATTACCGGCACAAGTGATTTATCAATTCGGCAAAGCTCTATGACCTCATCAAGAGTTCCAAGCTGATTTAACTTGCCCATAGTTTCCAGTCCGATGCGTATGCCGTGTGTATCGACAGTGGATAATGTTCTGATCAGAGTATCTGCGGCAAGCCTCATCGCTTCATCTCTTGATATTTTTGCGCACGAGCCCGTATGTACGACAATAATATCGGAGCCCAAAGTTTGAGCAGCATCCAGGCTTTCCTTGATATATCGAATGCTGTTTAATCTTTTTTCGGGATCCACTCCGGAGAGTGATATAAAATACGGCGCGTGAAACGTTAGCTTAACGTTATGCTTTATAGCCTCTTCTCCTATCGCTTTAAGCATAGTCTGAGAAGATGCAATTCCATTTCCAGCCTCGTATTCATAAAGATCTAGGCCAATATTTTTTGTATACTCCGGTGCTTCTACCGTTAAGCTGTGCCCTGCTTCGAAAAACGTACGGCTGTTTCCGCCCGGACCAAATAACGCACTCATTATAAAATCCCTTTTTTCCTCAATCTATTAACAATTCGATTTTCGATCCACCTTTTAGCTTTGGTGAACAAATCGGTTTTATCACGTATAGGCTTAACCAGGATACCCTTAATACCCGCGTTGTGTGCTGCCAAAATATCCGTAAGAATTTGATCGCCTACAAGTAAGGTATCATATGTATCCGAGCCAATATCAGCCATAGCGCGTATAACGTTTTTCTTAAACGGTTTTAGCGCTGTATAATACGCAGGAAAAGAGAGCTCACTGTTAAATTTTTCAACTCGACGTTTGTTGTTGTTCGAAACAAACGCAATTCGAATACCAGATTTCTCAAGCTCCGAGAGCCATTTCAATGTATTTTCACTCGGCATCGAGTTTTCATACGGTTCAAGGGTATTATCTATGTCAAATATCATTCCTTTAACTCCGATGGATCGGAGAAATGAAATGCTAATGTCAAAAACGGAGTCGAACTGGTAGTCCGGAGCAAACTTTTCTAGCATATTATTATCTTTCCTTATTTTTATATTTATATTATACAGATTTTGACGATATATGTCAAGTCCGGCTACGAATATGTATGTTTAAATTTTTCTTACTTTTTTCTTAAAAAAGTATTGACAAACCAATAAAAATATGCTAATATATATAGGCTTGAACATGAAATGCGAGTGTAGTTCAATGGTAGAATTCCAGCCTTCCAAGCTGGTCGCGTGGGTTCGATTCCCATCACTCGCTCCAATTGCGCCCTTAGCTCAGTGGATAGAGTGCCCGGCTACGCACCGGTAGGTCGAAGGTTCGAATCCTCCAGGGCGCGCCACAGAAAGACTCAGAACCGATTAGAGTTCTGAGTCTTTTAATTTTTTCTGTTGTTAACAGAGGTATATTGCTAAATAATTTATAATGCTGCGAAACGCAGTAGTTTCTACACTGCAGCGCTTATTTTAAATTATTTTTTATATTCTTGTTGATTTTTTTATACTTTTATTGTATAATTGTATAAAATACTGTACTGAGGTACACATATGAGCAAATCACACATATCGGATTATAAGGCTGTAAAATCAATTGAGATAGATAACCTAACCTCTATTCACTACTTTGAGTTTGACGACACTTTCTGCGACAAGCTGGAATCGCACGCGGCGTGGGAGCTTGTCTATGTTGACAGAGGTGAGTGCAACATTGTAGCGGACAGTGAGGTATTCAAGCTTTCGCAAGGCGAAATGTATTTTCACAAGCCTGGCGAGGAGCATATGCTCAAAACAATAAAAGGTGTAGCACCAAATATTTTTATCATAACATTTATTTCTTCATCTCCCGCAATGCAATACTTCGAAAATAAAAAGCTCTCTGCGTCTATGGCTACGAAGCAGCATATATCTGCAATAATTCACGAGGCTTCCAACACCTTCGTCCTCCCTTTCAATAATCCTGTTATGGATAAGCTTACGCCAAAATCGGAAGGCGCTCTATGGGGCGGTGAGCAAAGCGTACAGCTACGACTTGAGCTTATGCTTATTGAGCTTGTGCGCGAAAACCAGTATTATCTCACCGGAAGCAAAATGTTCGTTCCAAAGGAAATTATAGAGGACGAATTCGTGCTCAAAATCATCGAATTTATGGAAAAACGCCTGTACGGAAAATTTACAATGGACGAGTTAAGCCATGAACTATCATTCGGTAAAACCTATATTTCAAAGTACTTTGTCCGTGCTTGCGGCTATTCGATTATAGACTATTTCACGAAAATGAAAATAAGCGAGGCAAAAAAGCTTATAAGGACTACGAAATACAACTTTTTCGAGATTTCGGAAATGCTGATGTTTTCAAACTCTCACTACTTCTCTACCGTGTTTAAAAAATACACAGGAATGACACCGTCACAGTATAAAAAATCCTGCAAAAGAAGCTGAGCAAGTACAGAGTTGTCATTTGATTATCCAAAATTATATCTCAACATTTTATTTTCAAAAATACAATTGGATCGATCGTCACTGTGCCTCGACATTCATTGTTTAATTTTTTGACGATACTTGTGTTATATTTTATAATTTCTGCTTTTGTATGCGTTTTCGATATATTAACTTATTCTTACACCAATTTTATATAAGGAAAGAAGCCGAAAGATTATAGTATAATCTATCGTCGAAGCAGCAACTTATCTCACCGCTATCATCTTCTGATCATAGAAGTATTTTAACCGTACATATCCCAATTTACAGCATTCAGCAAAAAATGCGTAATAACAGTTGTAAAAAAAATATATTAAAATCAAAAGTTTTCAATAATAAAATCAAAAGCGATTGCTATCCTCATAAAAGATTAGCAATCGCTTTTATTAAATTATTTTACCAAAACCTTGGAATATGGTGGTGCAAACTCATCGTTATAGGCTACCGAAAGTGCGGCGGCTGTGATGCACTTGGGTTTCATTTTAGAAATAATGTCTGCCGCGGCACCCATCGAAGCTCCCGAAGTAATAACATCATCTATCACAATAATACGGCGATCTTTGATATCAACGTTTCCTTTTGACACAAACTTAATGTTTGTCATTCTCAAATCGCGATGAAGCGATTTCTGCGCTCTTTTAGAAAGAGATATAAGTGTCGGAATATACTCAGCCCCCAAGCGCTTTGCTACCGCTTTGGCGAGAAGCTGTGCGTGGTCGTAACCGAAACGTAAAATCGCACTGCGTCTGCGCGGTATAGATGTTATGACACACTCAGATACGTTTGGTACTCCGTGCGCAACAGATCGGGATAGTAAGTCAGCCGAAAAATTAACAACATCTCGCCTACCATCGCGCTTAAGACTGTAAATCAATTTATTCTGCGGCTCACTGCCGGGACGTCTTATATACCTGTAAACCTTGATAACACTCTTAATTTTATGACGTCTGAGATACTCGTTGGTACAAATACATTCCGATAAAACTTTTGCACATCTCGAACAATTCCTAAAGATATTTTCTTGAAATTCGAGAGAACATTCGGGGCAGAAAACATTATCTGTTACGTTAAGACGATTTTTGCAAGCTACGCATTTTGGAACGGAAACGTAGAATAATACTTTATCTACAAAATCACGCCAATTCATTATTTTTGTGCCTTTGCAAAGCTATCCTTCAGACCAACTATTCTGTTAAACGTATTTTCGTGCTTGGTATCCTTAACGAAATAACCGGTTCTTACAAACTGGAACTTATCTCCCGGAACTGCATCAGCGAGAATTTCCTCAATCTTGCATCCCTTGATTTCAATGACACTTTCGGTATTAAGGTAATCGTCATAGGTCTTGTCCTCTGGGATATCGGCAGTATTCTCGATATCAAAGAGGAAATCATAAAGCATGACTGTAGTATCCTTGGCAAATTTAGAAGAAAGCCAATGAATAGTT
>JAZOTE010000082.1:0-1542 GCA_045657485.1 Eubacteriales bacterium | reverse complement strand
CGACGAGTACGTAAATTACGCAACTCCCGAAAAGGTAGAGTTTAAATTGATGCAAACGATCGTTGACGGTAAGGAGTCGGTCACCTACACGGTCAGAGACTATCCTTTGGCTGTAAAGAACGCCTGGGGCTATAAGATCTTTAACGTAGAAGGCACCAAGGTCGTTATGAACATAAAGCCGATCGAAAAGTCGAAAGCGATACGAATGATAGACCACTCTCTGCAAGAGCTTTTAACAAAGAACTCCTTCAAGGCATCGGATATCATCGACCAGCAGACACACGTGGATTCGCTGGTATCTCTGCTTGCGATGCTTCAAAACGATAACGAAACACTTTTTGACGTAACTATCCATATTACGATCTACGAGGATTCCGCAAAATCAAGGGAAAGCCTGAAAAAGCGAGTAAGAAGTATGCTTGCGGAGGACGGCTTTAAGATCAGTGACAACGCTTCCAAGCAAATAGGAGCGTTTGTAGCATCGGGCGTGTCGGCGTTTGACGGAATGAAGGAATATAATCGTTCCATTCACGCGTCAAGCATTGCCGCTTCCTTCCCGTTTGTTCTTAATTACATTATGGATGACCGCGGAGTCCTGCTTGGTCATTCGGGCGGATTTCCCGTTATCGTTGACTTCTTCAAGCGAGATCACGAGAGAGTCAATTCCAATATGGTTATAATGGGTAAGTCGGGAAGCGGAAAATCCTTTGCTACCAAGACGATCCTCGCTAATTTTGCGGCTGAGAACAGTAAAATATTTATTCTCGACCCCGAAAACGAATATCAGGAGCTTGCGCACAATCTGGGCGGAAAGCTTATCGACGTGGGAACGGCAAAGGAAGGACGCCTAAATCCCTTCCACATAATTACCACTCTCGAAGCTGACGAAACAGATGCGGATAGCGGCGTTACCAACTTCTCCGTGCATTTGCAGTTCCTTGAGGAGTTCTTCAAGCAGATACTTCCGGGTATCTCGGCAGATGCGTTGGAATACCTCAATAACCTGATCCTAAAGCTGTACGAAAATAAAGGCATCAACGACACAACGAGCTTTGCCAAGCTCTCGGCAAATGATTATCCTACCTTTGATGACCTCTACGCACTGATACTTGAAGAGGAAAAGAAGGCTACGCTTGAATACGATAGCGCTAACCTTCGCGTGTTGAATAACTATATCGCGAAATTTGCGGGGAAAGGCAGAAACGCAAATCTTTGGAACGGAGAAAACAGCCTGACAGTCAAGGAAAACTTCACCGTGTTTAATTTTCAAAGCTTGCTTGCAAATAAGAATAATACTATCGCAAATGCCCAGATGCTTTTGGTCTTGAAATGGCTGGATAACGAGATTATCAAGAACAAGGAATTTAACGCAAAGTACGGAACGAACAGAAAGATCATTGTCGTTATCGACGAGGCACACGTGTTTATTGATACCAAGTACCCGATTGCGCTTGATTTTATGTTCCAGCTCGCGAAGCGTATCAGAAAATACAACGGTATGCAGATCGTTATTACCCAAAATATCAAGGACTTCGTGGGAAG
>JAZOTE010000081.1:0-25615 GCA_045657485.1 Eubacteriales bacterium | reverse complement strand
AACGAGATTTGCACAATTTGTGCTTTTATTTCGTGTTGTTCAATTTTCAATGATCAAGTGCCAAACTGCTTCCTCGCAAGTCGGCTTTCCTATTATACTATAACTTTTCTCAATTGTCAATACCCTTTTTGAAAAATTTTTTTATTTTTTTGCAATTTGACGAATTTTTCTTTCTTTTGCAAAAATACAGCCAATTTTTTTGTGCAAATCGTACACTTTTTAAAGAGTTTTACTGTAATTCTAACCGCTTAATCAAATATCTAAACAGAAAAACCCAAATTTTATTATAAATCTGTAAATCAATTGTTAAATAAACATTTGATGCTTGACAAAGGTAGGTTTCGGTGCTATAATACCATTAGCACTCAAAAGGCGCGAGTGCCAATATTCGATATTTTTAGCGCTCTATTTCAGCGCAAACGGAGGTTATATAATAATAATGAAGAAAAAGCAATTCAAAACAGAGTCGAAAAAGCTGCTCGATATGATGATAAACTCCATATACACCCACAAGGAGATTTTCCTCAGAGAGCTTATATCAAACGCCAGCGACGCGCTTGACAAGCTGTATTTCCGCTCGCTTACCGATTCGGACGTAACACTCAGCCGATCAGACTACAGTATTACTCTCTCCGCGGATAAGGATGGCCGCACACTGACTATCAGCGACAACGGCTGCGGAATGAGCGCGGAGGAGCTTGAGAACAATCTGGGAACTATTGCAAAAAGCGGTTCGTTTGACTTCAAGCGCGACAACGAGCAGGGAGAAGACGTAGACGTCATCGGACAATTTGGCGTTGGTTTCTACTCCGCGTTTATGGTGGCGGACAAGATCACCGTGCGCTCCAGAGTGTACGGCGCCGATACCGCGTACGTCTGGGAATCGGAGGGCGCTGACGGCTATACTCTGGGTGAAACCGAAAAGGAAAGCTTCGGAACTGAGATAATACTTAATATAAAGGAAGACAGCGATGAGGAAAAATACTCAGATTTCCTGGATGAATACAGGCTCCGCGGTCTAGTAAAAAAATATTCCGACTACATTCGTTATCCCATAAAGATGGCTGTTACCGTATCCAAGAAAAAGGAGGGCAGCGAAAACGAATACGAAAGCGTAACCGAGATTCAGACCCTCAACAGTATGGTTCCCTTATGGAAGCGCTCACAAAGCGAGGTAACGAAGGAGGAGTACGACAGCTTCTACAGAGAGAAGTATTACGATTATCAGCCTCCCTGCAGAGTAATAAATCAGAAGTCCGAGGGCACGGCTACCTTTACCGCTCTGCTCTTCGTGCCTTCTCACGCTCCTTTTAATTATTATACCAAGGATTATGAAAAGGGGCTTGAGCTTTATTCCAGCGGCGTAATGATAATGGAAAAGTGCGCTGATCTGCTTCCTGATTACTTTGGCTTTGTGAAGGGCTTGGTTGATTCCTCAGATTTGTCACTTAACATTTCCCGTGAAATGCTCCAGCACGACAGACAGCTGAAGATCATCGCAAAGACTATAGAAAAGAAAATCAAGTCAGAGCTGGCGAAAATGATGGAAAGCGACCGTGAAGCATACGAGAAATTTTTTGACGCCTTTGGCATTCAGCTGAAATACGGTCTTTACTCAGACTACGGAATGCACAAAGACGTTCTGCAGGATCTGATACTTTTCAAGTCGTCAAAAGAGAAAAAATACGTATCCCTGAAAGAGTATTCGGATGGTATGCCTGAGGATCAGAAGGCTATATACTACGCAGCGGGAGAAAGCATTGAGAAGATCGAGATGCTGCCGCAGCTTGAGAGCATTAAGTCGCGTGGCATAGAGGTACTGTATTTGACGGATGACGTGGATGAGTTTGCCCTCAAAATGCTTGGAAGCTACAACGATAAGGAATTTAAGAGCATTACCGCGGAGATAGCAGAGCTTGCGGACGAGGAAGAAAAGAAAAAGCTTGAGGAAGCAAATAAATCCTCTGAGGAGATACTGACCCTTATGAAAGAGGCAATCGGCTCCGTCAGCGCGGTACGATTTACTTCCGCTCTTGCGAGCCACGCCGTATGCCTTTCGTCAGAGGGAGATCTCTCCGTTGAGATGGAAAAAATTCTACGGAAAATGCCGGGCGCAGACGATGCTTCTCCCAAGGCAAACGTAGTGCTGGAGATCAATCTCAATCATCCGATCAGAGAGAAGCTCATAAGCCTTTACGCAAATGACAAGGACGAGCTGAAGAGCTATGCGAAAATACTCTACTCCGAGGCAAGACTTATCAGCGGAATAGGTCTTGAAAATCCGGGCGAGTTCTGCGAGCTTATCTCTAAATTGATGCTCAAATAATTGTTTTTGTAAATAGTTATTAACATTTTAGAATAAAAAGCAACGGATAACAGCGCATTGACTGTCATCCGTTGCTTTTATTTTATATGTAAAAATCAGAATAAAGCATTACGCAAATTCTACAAAAATAGGAATTATGCGTTGCGCGGATTCAATAAAAATAAGAATTATGCGTTGCGCAGATTCAACGAGAAATCATTCTCCGGGGGTGGTGGGTATCATAACCGTAGCGGAATCTCCCGTTACTACAGACGGCAGCTTGCCATCCCATTTAGCCAGATAATCCGCGTATTTGAGATACTCGGTTATAAGAGCGGCTTCTTCGGGAGCCTTGTCTGTAAAGTCTATGTAATACTCAACAATCTCCACGCCGTCCTCATCGGTTACAGCGCGCTCGGAAATGGTGAAGCCCATTGCTCTGGCGACCTCTATGGATTTAAGCTGAATAGAGCGAGCTTCTGCTCTCGCAACCTCTATTACTGCCTGTGCCTCAGCCTTTGCTTTCTCTATTTTCGCCTGAGCGTCAAGCTTCGCGACCTCAAGCTCCTTCTCCGCGTTTACTATGGCGGTTTCCTTCTCATACTCCGCCTTCAGCTTCTCCTGCTCGGCTATCATCTTATCCTCTACCGTCTTTTCAAACGCGGCGGAGAAATCAATATTTGTCAGCACTACCGCAACTATATCTACGCAGTAATCGTCGCTTACCGCGGATTTAATAGTATTCTCAACGGTTGGCGAGATATTTGACCTGGTTTCTATTATCTCCATTGCAGAGTAAGAGGAAAGTGTAGCCTTTGCCTTTTCTGTTGCTATACTCTCTATACGGTTTCCGAGTATTTCAATAGAACCGTACTGGTTGGCAATGTCTATCGCTTTCTCCGGACTTATCTTATACTGAACGGTCATAGCTATGGACATAGTCTGCGCATCCTTGGAATACGCCTGAGTAGCAATATCCATATTCTGAACCTTTGAGTCGTAAATTTCGTATTTTTCAGTTAGCCAAAAATCAAAGTAGGTGCCCGGAGTTCTGACGATTTTCGCCTCACCCAAATGCTTAACGACCGCTATCTGACCAGATTCGACCGTGTGGAAGCTTCCGGGAACGGTAAATATAAGCAACGCTCCAATAGCTGCCACCACAGCGCCCACTACGGACAGTCGCTTACGCCTTTTCCATACGGAATATCCAACAATAAGCACTCCAACGACTACTATCACAAAGAGCAAAAAACCTAAAAGCGAACCTATTGACATACAACAATCTCCTTTAATTTATTATATTTTTCTTTGTTTTATTCCATTTTTGCAAGCCATGAGAGTTAAAGCAACGGCGCGAATATTCTTACCAAGGTTTTAAACAGCCATTCATTTGGGGTAAGTCTGGATTTTCTCTTGTCCATCCTCTCGCAGTCGTTTAAGGTTGCCGAAAATCCATCGCGCACATCCAAAACGGTGGGCGAGCCGTATATCCACACGGCATTTTCAAAATTGTGCATCAGGCTTCGGTAATCGAAATTGATCGTACCTATAACTGCGTATTCGTCATCGCAAACAAAGGTTTTCTCGTGGATAAAGCCGGGGCGAAATTCGTATATCTTCACACCCGCGTCAATGAGATAAGGATATGAGCTCTTTGTCATAAGCTTGACTATCTTCTTATCCGCCACACCGGGAGTGATTATACGGACGTCCACTCCCCTGAGCGCCGCGTTGCAAAGCGCGCCGGTCAAATCGTAATCCACCACAAGATACGGTGTTGTGATATACACGTAGCGCGAGGCTTGATTGATAAGATTGAGGAAGGCGTTTTTGCCAACCGAGCGTTTATAAATAGGCGCCGGTCCGGAGCCGAATGGCAAATAGTACCCTCCGTCTGTATTTTCCGCAGGCGCAATTTCGACGATCTGTTCTCCGCAGTCGCTTACGGTACGTGAAATATAATCCCAGCTCGAATAGAACAGCTTTAGAAGTCCTGCCACAGCCGATCCTTCCAGCCTGATGCCGCCATCCTTCCAATATCCGAATCTTGATACAGTGTTGTTATATTCGTCGGCAATATTTACACCGCCGGTGTATCCTACTCTACCGTCGATAACGCATATTTTACGATGATCTCTGTTCTGATGAACCGGGGATATCCTCGGATTGACGCGGTTAAAGCGATATGTTCTGATGCCCTCGCGACGAAGCTGCCTCTCGTAATATGACGGCAAGGTCTTCATACAACCGATATCGTCGTATATCAAACGCACGTCAAGACCTGCGCGAACCTTATCCACCAGTATACCGTGGATCTCATTCCAAAGCTCTCCTTCGTCGATGATGAAATATTCCAGATAAATGTATTTCTCTGCAAGTCGAAGATCATCGAGCAGGGAGAGAAAATACTTCTCGCCTGACTTAAAAAACGTTGAAGAGGTACCGCGATAAAGCGACGCTATAGGATCGTCATTCATAATTGCGTGAGCCTTACCGGATGCGCTCGCGTTATCCTCAGAAAGCTCCTTTAGGTTCGCATCTCTGTTACCGTCGTATTTGTGCAAAAGCATGAATACGTTGCTAAGAAACCTTGACTCGCCTCTGGACATTCTGCGATTATAAAAGCAACAGTAGATAAGCGGACCGGCAAGCGGCAATACGAGTATTACTATGACCCAGGGGATCTTATACTCAGGATCAGTGTTCTTGTTTATAATATTCAACAGTGTCAGAACAGCCACGGCGACCGCAGCGAAAATCAGATAGATTACGGAGGGGAAATTACCAAACAGTATATATCCAAGCAATACAAGCTCCAGACAAAGCAGTATAGCAGATATTGCATATCTGGAACAAAAAGTCCTGTATAATCTCTTCAGAAATTTCTTCATTCTTTCGCAAAATCCTTATATTTGTAAACTAAAGTTTTCAAATAGCCTATTTATCGTACTCTTCTCCGTCGATATAATCCTCAAATCTGCCTATACCTACAAGATCATCTACGGGAAGTGAGAACAGCACGGCTCCCCCCTCCGTCTTAAGTCCGGCGCTATCTCTGATAGCCTCCATGATCTTACCTTTATACTCAATGCTCGTGAGGAAGAATATACTGTCTGTTTCCTGACTGATACCTGTACCTATGGCAACCTCAGCCTTCTTATTATTTACGCTCTTAGTATGGAATACGGTAGCGCCCGTAGCTCCCGCAGTACGCGCTGCCTCGATGGCGGTGTCGGTATACTTCCGGTTTACTACGGCGATAACAAGCTCGTGCATACTTCTTTTCTCCTTCTTTTTTGATATGGGGGCGCGGTGCTTTGCTAAGTCGGTCTTTGCTTCTCCGGACAGTACCGCATCGTTTATTATGTTGGATATCGTGGAGATGGGTATAGTAAACGCGAGTCCGCGTCCTACGAGATACAGCTTAAGGCCGTGACCTATATGGCTCAAAATACTGTGCTCCGCGTGACTCGGAATGAGAGACATAGTCACTCTTTTCTCTATCTCGTTAAATCCGAAATACGACATATAATTTGATCTTGCCGTTCCGTGACCTATTCCGGAAAAATGAAGAGCGGTGGCGCACTCGTTTACTATTTCGGAGAAACGATTTTCATCCTCTTTATTTATGATACCGACCAGCAGCTTGACCTGCTTTTTGTTTTCACTTTTTTTCATTTGCGCCCTCCTCTCTGACCGCAGACGGCTGTATACGTCCTCTTGATTCCCTATATCCGTAATCAATAAAGCTCTCGTTTGCGGATACGAAGCTGCGAGCTCTGTGCATAGATTTAAGCTTATACGCAAATCCGCATATCTGAATAGAAATGATAGGCGCCATAGCGACCAACGCCACGCAACCGAACGCGTCGGTCATTACGTTGCCTCCCAATTGATTGCACGCTCCAGTGCAAAGAGGCAGAACGAAAGCGCTCATCATCGTACCGCTGGCAACTCCGCCTGAGTCGAATGCGATACCGACGAATATAGGCGGAACGAAGAACGCGAGAGTCAACGCCAAAATATATCCGGGAATAAGTATCCACATTATATCAATGCCGGTAATTATTCTGAGCGCCGCAAGTCCGAGAGCGGCGGATACACCGACAGAAAGACCGAAGCCTGTAGTTTTGCCGGAGATGGAGCCGGCGGACATATTCTCTACCAGCTTATTCAGCACGTACACCGACGGCTCTGCCTTTACGATGAAATAGCCGAGAAGCATACTGATAGGAATCAAAAGCAATCCGTTCATATATTCCGCCAGACTGATACCGATCGCAGTACCTGTAGGAACGAAGCCTACGTTCGCTCCGGCAAGGAATATGGCTAGACCTACGAATACGTAAATCAAGCCTATCACTATACGGATCATCTGACCCTTACTGAAGGCTCTGGTTATCAGCTGGAATATAACGGCAAACACCGCTATGGGCAAAAGTGCCATAGCAACCTCTCCGGCATAGTGGGCAAATCCCTCTGCATAGAGCACAACGCTGTCGCGAGTGTCGGTTATCGGAGTCATAACGGACGGAGTATACGTACCGCCCTCCACGCCGAGCACGATGCCCAGAACGAGCACCGCGATAATAGGACCGATACTGCAAAGGCCCGTAATGCCGAAGGAATCGTCGCGGTTATCGGAGCTTATCTTCGATGCGGAAACACCGGCGCCTATAGACATTATAAACGGTACGGTCATAGGACCCGTAGTTACGCCTCCGGAATCAAACGAAAGTGTCTTAAAGCCCTCAGGCAAGAAGAACGACAGCGCGAACGTCGCAACGTAGAAGCCTATCATCATATATCTCAAATTCCATTCGAACACTATACGAAGAACGGCTATCATCAGAAATATACCTACTCCAAGCGACACGGTAAGTATAAGCACGAGATTCTGTATATCAGCCACCTGATTTGCCAATATCTGCAGATCAGGCTCGGATATAGTAACCAAAACACCTATGATGAACGACACGAATGCCGTTAACCATACTTTACCGCAGGATCCTACCGTACTTCCTATGGTGCTACCCAGCTGCTGCATAGACATCTCCGAGCCGGCAGTAAAAAGGGACATACCGATTATCAGGCACAGAACGCCGAGGATAAACAACAGCATATCTCCCGCGGGAAGCGGAACTACCGTCACACTTAAAGCAACTACTATAAGCGCGATGGGAATAACCGATTTCGTTGACTCCAAAAGCTTTTCCTTAATAAAATTCACTTCTCCACCTCATATACAATTTCAAAAAAAGTATTATTTGATTTCCGCCGCAATTTACTTAATATAACTGTCTATAGTTTCTCGAATAAGCTCCAGCACGGAGCATATCTCACGGTAAAACTCTACCGAGGATACCCTCAATCCCCCAACGCCAAGCACGATAAGCTGCTCCTGCATATCAGAGGTCACCACGCGCACGGTATTAGTTCCCGCAATTCCGTGGGTAAGGCACTCGATGTATGAATCGGCAGTTTGCTTTTCCTTGGTATACACAACGGTCACGTTACCGTACTTTTCCGTGGCACCCTCTCCGCCTACTCGCTTATAGGCATCAAACACAATTACCGATTTACATTTTTTAAATGACGAGTAATTGCACATAAGCCTGACGATAACGTCCCTCGCCCGACCGATGTCGCTCTCAGCAATAGCTCTGAGATCGGGAACGCCGAAGAGAAAATTGTAGCCGTCTATGATTACGTAATCCTCTCCCTTTGGCTTGAGCTTGCGCTGCGGTCTGCTCTTCTGCTCCGCAGGGGCGGCATTGACCACCCTCTCTTGCACGTATCTCGGCTTGATTTTGCCATACGTTGCCTCGAAAATGCGCATAAGCTCCTTATCCTCGTCTGCGGTTCCACGATAATCTTTTTCCGACTTTTTATTTAACACGGGGGTGGGTGTTTCCGTTTTTTCACGGAAATTCCCCTGAGGGTTCAGGTGCATCAGCGCATCTGCCTCCTGCCAGGGAACGAAGTACCCGGCTCCACCTTTACAAAATACCGAGCCGGCGGTATTTCTCTCATCAAGATCGGGGTCGTATCCGATCTCTGCCATAATCTCATCCGTGTTATGACAGGGCGCGTAAGCTCCTACCGTAAGGTTTAATCTGCCCTCGCCTCGCGTGTACGCGCGAACGTCCTTTGCGTAGGATCGCATAGTAGACACCGGACAGTTGCCCTCCAGCACGGCGATGCTCCCCACGAACGTTGGCGAAAGACAGGTGCCGTGCATAGAAGTAATATCGTTCATCGCCCGACCCAGATATTCGCTCGGCAGCTCAAGCCTAAAATCGAAGGTCGGCTCCAGCAAAATGCTCGAAGCCTTCATAAGTCCCTGCCTGATCGCCCGATACGTTGCTTGTCTGAAATCTCCGCCCTCCGTATGCTTTAAATGAGCACGTCCGGCGGTGAGAGTTATTTTAACGTCCGTAAGCGGCGAAGCCGTAAGCACGCCTCTGTGAATCCTTTCCTCAATATGAGTCATTACGAGCCGCTGCCAATTGAGCGCAAGGCTGTCAGTCGGACATTCGGTTGCGGCGATGACTCCCGTCCCCTCCGGCATCGGATCTATACGGAGATGGACCTCTGCATAATGACGAAGCGGCTCAAAATGTCCCGCTCCGTAGGATGTGTCAGCGACCGTTTCCTTATAAAGTATCTTTCCCTCGTCAAAGCGCACATCTATGGAAAACCTGTCTTTTATAATACCGGTAATGACCTCCAGCTGTATCTCGCCCATTATCCGCACTCTTATCTCGGAGGTAGCGCTGTCATAGCTCATCGCAAGAGAAGGCTCCTCTTCACCCAGCGCCGTCAGCTTCATATAAGTTTCGTAAGGACTGACCCCGGAAGGTAAAATCAGCCGATAATCTAACACGGGTACGAGGGTAGGCTCCACGGACGGCTCAAATCCAATGCCCATAGATACCGCTGTAGATCTGGGTCCGAGCACCGCGCAAACCTGTCCTGCCGAAACGGAGCTTACGCTCCTATACTTGTCTGCGGAGTATATTCTGATCTCCTCAACCTTCTCCTGAATTATCTCTCCGTATCTGTTTTTTAAGGTTAGGATATCCTTGTTTTTCAGAGTGCCGCCCGTTACCTTGAGATAGGTCAGCCGTTTCTCATCCTTATCTCTTGAGATCTTATAAACGACGGCTCCGAACATATCCGCGGGATAGGGTTGGGGCAAAGTATAGCGGTCGATCACGGAGAGAAGCTCGCTTACACCCTCAAGCTTAAGAGCAGAGCCGAAAAGGCAGGGAAAAACCTTCCTTTTGGAGATAGCGTCGGCGATAGCCTCGCGAGATACCCGTCCGCTGTCAAAAAATTCACCGATCATATCCTCGTCCGCTGAGGCAACGCTCTCATAAAACTGAGGCGTGCCCTCGTTCATAAAATCAACCGCAAAGGGGGAAAGATTACATCTTAACTCCTCCATAAGCTCAATTCTGCGCCGATCTGAGATATCCGTCTTGTTAACGAAAATAAAGGTGGGAATACCTCTGGAAGCCAACAGTCCCCACAGAGTCTTGGTGTGAGCGGTCACTCCGTCGGGAGCGCTGATAACGAGAACGGCGTAATCCTGCACCGCAAGAGCGCGCTCCGCGTCGCAGGAAAAATCTATGTGGCCGGGAGTATCTATCAGCGTCATATAAACGTCGCCAAATTCAAGTATCGCTTGCTTTGAAAAAACAGTAATTCCTCGGTCACGCTCTATTTTATGAGTATCGAGATACGCATCTCTCTTATCCACTCTGCCGAGCTTATCTATTGTGCCTGTTGAGAAGAGCATAGCCTCGGTCAACGTCGTTTTTCCTGCATCAACGTGCGCCAAAATTCCAACAACGATCTTTTTCACTTTGCTCTCCTTTCCCGTTATTTTGTTATATTTGTAAACAATAGTTGTATTTAACTGAGCTTATAGCTCTGTTTCAAAGAATATCACTCCGTCAGAAACGTCGGATATTTCAAAGAACTTCTTCATCATTTTGATTGATGGAGCGTTCCTCTCGTCCGCGCGTCCGCGAAGACGAATAAGTCCTATTTTCTTTGCCATATTCATAAGACACGAGAGCGACTCGCTGCCGTATCCCATACCGTGCCAATCGGAGAAAAGTCGGATTGCTACCTCGGCGCCGCCAAGATAATCGAATCCCCACATAATAGCTTCGCCTATAAATTTTCCGTCCGTTCTTATCGCGATACTCAAAGCTTGACCGCGCGATAACTCGTATAATGCGTTACGGTAGAAATATCCGTCATCCACCTCTCCGACGTCAGATAAATAGTCGTATCCCCAATATTTATTTACTTCTCCGTCCTTTGCCAGCGCTGCCATCAGAGAGGAATCCTCCTCCCTAAGCGCTGACAGTGTTATTCTCTCGCCCTGATACTCCGGTATTCCGTCAAGCAGCGAGCACTCGTTTTCTATCTTTATCCTATAGCTTTCACGTTCCGCATCCTCGGCATCCACCCTGGCGTGCCTGAAAAGCGAAATCACGCCAATATCCTCTCGCGGCACGTCGGTCAGCAAAAGTGGTATTTCCTCCCTGACCGCGTAGGCGCGTATTTCGTCCACCGCATCTGTTGGATCGGAGTCGTCACTCATCATTATCGGATATACGAAGGAGTATCTTCCCATATCGCATATGCGTACAAGTATACATCCGGATGCGCGTGACACCCCTACCTCGATATCCTCCTCGGTAAAGGGCAGGAATGACGACAGCACCTCGACAGCCTCTTCTTTCTCGCTGATATCGGGAAAAAGCTCTGCGGACAGCTCATAAATATTATCGTCGGTGAGGACCTTAAAAGAAATCATAATTAGAAAGCTTCCTCTTCATTTTCATTGGAAATAGCAGCTTTAAGCGCGAGGCGTGTGAAATACTCGCCCCCTCTCTCACCGTATTCAAAGCTCTCGGCAATGAAGTTTGCAAGTCGCTTACAGGTTTTCATACCTATGCCGTTGCTCTCCACCTTGCCCACGCTCTTTTTCGAAACGTTACGGCTTTCGAGCACTATCTTATCTTTGCCGTCAAAATACAGATCAATGCTGATAGGATGTGACTCATCGGCGTATTTCTGAAGATTAGAAAATACGTTATCAATAATGCGCATCATATTCTGCGCGTCGGTATATACTCTGACTCCGGACGGAATATCGCCCTTGTCGCCGCTGACGACCTCGTATCCCTTCTCGCGAAGCAATAGGATATGCTCCGAAAGCATCTGCTCCATCAGCATTTTTCCGTCGTATTCCTCAAGCACCACTCGCTCCGCGGCATCGCCGAAGGCAAGAGAATACTTGAACATATCGTCAGAGAGCTGCTTCAGGCGCATCGCTGTCCTCTCGGTAGCGTTAAGATATTCAACCATAACGCCGTCGCCGTCAGCCTCGCTCTTCATTATCTCTATATATCCGAGCAGAACCGTAAGAGGAGTTCTTATGTCGTGTGACATCGCCGTAATAAGCTCGGTATTCGCATCCCTCGCCTCACGTTCCTTGCGCAAATTCTCCAGTATCGAGTTTCTCATATTGTCCACGTTAGCCGAAAGAATAGATATCTCGTCATATCCTTTGGAATGGATCTTATGAGTCATATCTCCGTGAGTGACGATGGTAACGTCCGTTTCCAGCCTTTTGATACGAACAGCTATTCGTCTGAAATAGTTAACTATAACGAACGCGAGTACGATCATCGCAAGAACAAGACTTAAAATGTTTGAAAGATCGTAATATAGATACTCTGAGAACTCAGCAATAGACGCAAGAACCATACCGTCCTGAAGCTCAATTACGTATTGGTCATTATTTTGCGCGTATTCCTTAAGCTCCTCACGCGTAGGATAATCGACCGTAATACCTGAGCCTCCCTGATTTCCGCCGGTGCCTCCCTGGTTTCCGCCCGTGCTTCCCTGGTTTTCGCCGGTGTTTCCTTGATTTTCGCCCGTGCTTCCTTGATTTTCATCAGATTCACTGGGAGTATTACCCGACCCACTCTGATCTCCGTCGGTATCGCCGGGGACGTCTTCGCGATTGTCTTCGTCGCCGTTTTGATCACCATCGCCGGATTCGTCACCGTCGCCCGATTCACCACCGTCGCCCGATTCACCACCGTCGCCCGATTCACCACTGTCGCCCGATTCACCACCGTCGCCCGATTCACCACTGTCGCCCGATTCACCACCGTCGCCCGATTCACCACCGTCGCCCGATTCTGACGAACCGCTATTTCCGTCCTCCGAGCTACCGTTGTCAGACACTTCATCCTCCTCCGACTCATCGTCGTCCGGAATTATCATATCTGAAGTAAAGAACAGCTGGTCGTCCTTATAAAGTATAAGATAAACGTATTTATTATTCTGCGCCCATTTGGATATCTGCTTCATATCCGCACTGGTCAAACCGTTCGCGGTAATATACTCCTGCAGGGCGTCAATGTGCGCCTGCTCGCGCTTCTGCTTTTCGGTTTCCGATAGATAATGATCGTTGATAGCTGAGTTTGCTGACAGTCTGACCAGCGTATACGTAACTACTCCGAGCAACGCTCCCATAAGTATAGCAAGAAATAACCCAACGTACAGCGAATGTACCTTCTCACGAAAAGTCGCAATAAATCTTTTAATCAACCTGATACCCCCTGCCCCAGATCGTCCGTATAACCTTAGGCGAAGAGGGATTATCCTCAAGCTTACGCCTGAGGTTCAATATATGGACGGTAATCGTATTGTTCGAGGATGGCAGGGGCATCTCGTTCCATACACCCTCGTACAGCTCCGACGGACTTACCACTCTGCCCCTGTGCTTAGCCAAATACAGAAGCATCTCGTATTCCTTATCTCTGACGTCAACGTACGAGCCGTTCTTCGTCACCTCGCGCATTTCCGGGGATATAAGCACTCCTCCGAAAAGTCTGATCAGCTCGTCAGAGCCGTCGCCCTTCGCTCTGTAGCTATTGTATCTTCGGGTGAGAGCGTCCACCTTCATAATCAGCTCTTTTGAGGAAAACGGCTTAACCAGATAATCATCTCCGCCGCCGGAGTACGCCGCCTCCTTGTCGCTATCCAGAGATTTCGCCGTAAGAAACAGTATCGGTACCGTCGAGAAGGCGCGTATTCTCGTGGTAGCCTCTATGCCTGAGAGCCTCGGCATCATTACGTCCATAATGCAGAGATCTATGCCCTGATCGGCTTTAACGATTTCCACAGCCTCAAATCCATCGGCTGCTTCCTTGACCTCGTGGCCCGCGTTTACAAGCAAAAGCCTTAATATATTTCTGATATCCGGCTCGTCGTCAACCACTAAAATTCTCATACAGCTAACCCTCCCGTAAAATTCAATTGCTTCAGGTGCCTATAAAGCACCAATATATAGTATATCATAAATATTTTTAATTTTCAACTCACGCGCGCAAAATCATAATATTTTACAATTTCCTACCCACCGTGTCAAAAATTCCAGGCCCGCCGAGCGATTCACGATCACAAATAGGTCATACCGTGTCAAAGCAACGAACAGCCGAGAGCAAACACGGGTGCGTCAAGCACAACAGTTAAAATGCAAAAAAAGCGGATGCGACCTTGGTTCAAAGCAACGCACAACAGAGGGCAAACACGGGTGCGTAACGGACGGAAGAGGCATACCGTGTCAAAGCAACGCACAAACAAGGGCAAACGCGGTTGCGTCAAGCACAGCGGTTAAAATGCAAAAAAACGGACTGCGACCTTAGCGCAAAGCAAAAAAACGGACTGCCTTTCGGCAGTCCGAATAATTATATATTGCAAAGCTAAAATCAATAGTTAGCCTTTCTTACCTCAAAGAAGCTCTGGGGATGAGCGCATACGGGGCAAGCTGCAGGAGCCTTCTTACCTATTACGAGATGTCCGCAATTACGGCACTCCCACATAGTTTCCTCGCTCTTCTCAAATACCTGCTGCATCTCAACGTTCTGAAGAAGCTTTCTATATCTTTCCTCGTGCGCCTTCTCAATAGCAGCAACAGCTCTGAACTGTCTTGCAAGAGCGGTAAAGCCCTCCTCTTCAGCTTCCTTTGCAAAGGTGTCGTACATATCGGTCCACTCGTAGTTTTCACCCTCTGCAGCTGCGAGAAGGTTAGCTGCGGTATCACCAAGTCCGCCGAGAGCCTTGAACCAGAGCTTTGCGTGCTCTTTTTCGTTGTTTGCGGTTTCCTCAAAAATAGCCGCTATCTGCTCATAGCCTTCCTTTTTTGCTACGGATGCAAAGTAGGTGTACTTGTTTCTTGCCTGAGATTCGCCTGCAAAAGCAGTCATAAGATTCTGTTCTGTTTTGGTTCCCTTGAGATTCATAGTTTTTTCTCCTTAAAAGTTTGTTTTTATTTTTGTATTTTTTGTTTAAAGATATTCAGTATTGGTGTTTTTTCTACACTGGTCCGGGGATGGCTTCCTGCTCTGTCAAATCCCTGCATTGAGGACACACGTATCTGACTCTAAGCTCGTAGGAATCGAACGTTCCATCCGTAAGCTGTATCAGCTCGCCGGGAAAAGTTTTCGGATTGAAATCCTTTATACCGTGACACACGGTACAGTATAGATGACCGTGAGGCAGAAAAGAGCTGTCGTATCTGTCAGAGGAATCCTCGCCTCTGATACGCCTTATCATTTCTTCCCTTTCCAGCGCGTGAAGATTGTTATACACCGTTGCTCGCGAAATCCCCGGCAAGACAAGCTTTGCCCGCTCAAAAACTTCCTCAGCGGTATAATGACATTTCGCGGAGCGAACGATGTCAAGCACTATTGCCTTTTGCTTTGTCATAGCTCCTCCTCGATTTAGAATGATTCTAAATATATTATATTCGGAGGCTATTGATTTGTCAAGAATTTTTTATAATGATTCTAAATAGTTATCAATTTTCTGAAGATTATGCGTATTTTCTTAGTTTTATTGATTACAAATCGTTTGATAAAATGATACGCAATATTCAAATCTATTCGGTTAGGACTGCTCCACGGTGGACTCGTCGTTCTCAGAACCGCCAAGCATACGGACGAGGGAAACGGAAGCGGAGGAAAGATATGAAACGTTTTCTTCTTTATATATTGTATCGCGGCGCGTATGTATGCGAGAAAGATAGAGCGTTCCCAGCATATTAGAGCGGTTAAGGGCGGCAACACCCACGCCCTTCTTGAAGCAATACTGATCCGAGGGATAAAATACCCCCTCCGTTAATACCTCCACGCTTAAGGATTCGGTGGACGGATACGCCTCTTTTATAAGCTCCATATACTCCTTCGCTCCGCGGCGGAGCGCAAACAGCATATTTTCACCGTCCGATACGCAGTCGAAGTTAATGAGCAGCTTCTCACGCATAATATCGGGATGTGCTTTGGCGTACGAGGATGAGCCGAGAAGTCCAAGCTCCTCATTATCGAAGAATATAAACGCGGCAGTATCACGAAGCTCCGTCGGCATATTGACCATAATATCAACGAGAGTGGTCACGCCGCTGGTATTATCGTTTGCTGTGTGCTTGTTGGCAGGGCCGAAAAGCATAAGCGCCAAAGTACCGATCAGTCCAAAATACATAACCGTCGGCACGAACGACGCTATAATATCCAAAGTTGCCCCGTCACCGCCTGCGACAGATATAACGGCGCCAACGATGATCATCAGAACACCCAGGAGTATCGACGGAATCAGAATAAAGCCGGTCAGAATCAGCTGGTAAAGGATATACAAAAATATAGATTTAGGCGTTATAAAGTTTGGGAAAGGCAAAATCGGGCAGGTATCGTAATGCGCGGTGAAGATCACCTTGGCGCTCTCAGGATTGCCGACTATCAGGTTTTTCGATCCAAAAGTGCCCTTCTCAACCTTGGTTTTATAGCCGATGGACTCCATTCTGTCCGAGATAAATCTGCGAAAAGCATACTTCTGCTTTTTAGTCTTCCTTATTTCGTATCTTTTGAAAATTTCCTTATTTATAATGTTCATAGGCACCTCCGAACTTATTATATCAGAAGCTTTTTAAAATGTCAATGCGCATCGCACGTCTTTTAAACGAGCCTGTTTTGTAATCCAACGGAGAGAAAAACACTGCATACTATTTATACACTTTAGATAAAAACAAAGAATAAACGCAGAATTTCCCTACCATACTTTACAAAATTGGCTTTATCTTCAGCATATCCAAATATAAAAAAATTACAAAACCAAAATTTGTATTGTGCTTTTATCAAAAAAGAGCAAAATCGAAAGGCTTTTTATCCTTGCGTTTTTGCTCTTATTGATTATTAGTAACGCGTCAAATCATCGCCCCTATCCTTTTCCAAAGCTGAGGGATATGAGCGCCTAAAATACGCGAACGCCTTATCTGACCGTCATACCCAGCTTCGCGAGCGCGGTGGCAATAGCTTCGGTAGCGGGAGCAAGCTCCTGCTTCGTGAGGGTTCTCTCCCGTGATACGAACGCAAATCTGAAGGTCACGGTAGACGCTCCGTCCTCAGTATAGGTATCCTTCAGCACTACGTCGGAGAGCAGCTCGCCCGCCGCCTCTCTGGATGCGCTGAGAACGTCTGAGAATACAATAGCTCCGATGTCAGCCGCAAATGTGATATCTATCTCGATAGCCGGGAACTTAGAGGGCTCGGCATATTTGACAGACGCCGCTTTCACAGCCGCGAATTTCTCGGTATAAAGCTCAAAGAAGCTTACCGCACACTTTTTATCAATATTCTCAAGCACGGTGGGATGAGGCACGGAAAGATATCCTATTTTCACGCCGTCAATAACGACGTCAAAGGAGTTTACAGGATGCTCGAAGTCAAAATCAGGCTCTGCGCTCACAAAATCAGGAGATCTGTGGAGAATATCAGTACAAAGCTCCGTTACAGCATCTCTCGCTCTGAGGAACAGCTCCTCCTCGCAGACTGACTTAGAGAAGAACGCCGCGCCAAGCTTATTCTGCTCGTCGCATTCGCCATTATCGCGCTTGCCACATACAGTATGACCTATCTCAAAGATACCGAACGTATCCGCGTATGCTCTGTTATCCTTAAGGAAAGAGAGCAGAGTAGGCATCATAGATACGCGAAGTATCGCGTGGTCGGGAGTCTGAGCGTTAATAATACGCACGTTGTCCGGCGTTTCTATGCCGAGCTCCCGGTTCTTCGCCGCGTCAGACCAGATGTAAGAATGAACCTCGTGCATACGGTAGCTCTTCACCAGAAGATCCTTCATTCTGTCCTCGTCGGATTTGAGCACTTCCTTACGAACGGGAAGCAGAGGACTCTCTGCGGTAAATATCTCAAAATTATCGTAGCCGTAAATACGGGTTATCTCCTCGATGATATCCGCCTTGATAGTAACGTCCTTCGTAGCTCTGAACGAGGGCACTACGACAGTAAACTCATCGCCCTTCTTCTCTACCTTAAAGCCGAGAGAAGTCAGAGTGGTTACTATTCTATCCTCAGAGATATCTATACCCGTGTAGCGATCTACATACTTTTTATCAAACTTCAGCGTTATGGTGGGATAGCGCTTTACGTAAGCGTCGGAGAATGAAGATATCACCTCTGCGCCGCAGTCATAATCTGTCAGAAGCTTCAGAAGGCGCTCAGTTGCGACACGGCAAAGCTCAGGATCGAGCATCTTCTCGTATCTCTGTGACGCGTCGGTACGAAGACCGAGTCTGGTAGTAGTCTTTCTGACCGAAATACCGTCAAATGTAGCCGATTCGAGCAGGAGAGAGGTGGTATCATCGTCGATCTTTGACGCATCACCGCCCATAACGCCTGCGATAGCCACGGGCTCGTCACCTGAGGTTATCATCAGCATATTCTCGTCAATATTTCTCTCCACGCCGTCCAAAGTAGCAAACTTCAATCCGCTGGGGAAGGTCTGCACCTCGATCTTGTCAACCTTAGCGTTATCAAAGGCGTGCATAGGCTGACCGAGCTCCAGCATAACGTAGTTCGTAAGATCCGCGAGGAAGTTTATCGCTCTGGAACCGCAGTAGAAGAGTCTGATACGCATATTCATCGGGCTGACCTTGCGTGTCACGTTTTTAACCTTTATAGCGGTGTAACGGTAAACCAGCTCCGTAGCCTTAACGTCAACTGCTACAGGGGGGAGCGTGTCAAATTTAGAGGTGTCATAAAGCTCAGGCGCCAGCAGCTTTCTGCCCGTAAGAGTGGAGAACTCGCGCGCCATACCGTAGTGGCTCCAAAGGTCAGGGCGATTAGTGAGCGACTTGTTATCAACCTCGAAAATTATGTCGTCTATATTCCATATAGCCTTAATATCCGTACCCAGAGGGGCGTCCTCGGTTACCTCTACGATACCTGAATGATCGTCGCTGATACCCAGCTCCGCCTCGGAGCAGCACATACCGTAGGAGGTATAGCCTGCGAGCTTACGGGGAGATATCTCCATCTCTCCGATCCTGCCGCCAACGGTTGCCAGCGCAACCTTCATTCCCTCGCGAACGTTAGGCGCGCCGCAAACGATGTCAATAACCTCATCACCCTTGTCAACCTTCAATAAATGAAGCTTCTTCGACTCAGGATGCTCTGCCACGGAGAGAATCTTAGCTACCACGACGCCGCTGATATCAGCGCCCTTTTCGATTATATCCTCTACCTCTGCGGTAGAAAGTGTGAAATTGCGTATCAGAGATTTTCTGTCAAGTCCCGAAAGGTCAACGAAATCTCCTATCCAATTCATAGATAAAAACATACTCCGACCTCCTTATATAGACTTAAACTGTGACAGCGCCTTCAGATTTCCGCTGTTGAAATCACGGATATCCTTAACACCGTACTTCATCATAGCCAGACGGGTAAGACCCAGACCAAAGGCAAATCCCGAATACTTCTCGGTATCTATACCGCCCTCGCGGAGCACGTTGGGATGGATCATTCCGCAGGGACAAAGCTCCAGCCAACCGGAGTTTTTGCAAGAGGGGCAACCCTCGCCGCCGCAGATCTCGCAGTTGATATCAAGCTCAAAGCCCGGCTCGACGAATGGGAAAAATCCGGGGCGAAGTCTTACCTTAACGTCGCGATTAAACACCTCGGAAAGCATAGTCTTCATAAAGTAGATAAGGTTGGAGATAGATATATTCTCATCTATCATCATACCTTCCATCTGGAAGAAGGTGTTCTCGTGGCAGGCGTCTGTAGACTCGTTTCTGAAGCATCTTCCGGGGAAGATAGCTCGCAGAGGCGCGCCGTACTTTTTCATAATATAATTCTGCGCCGCCGAAGTATGCGTCTTGAGAAGCTGACCGTTATCAAGATAATAGGTATCCTGCATATCTCTGGCAGGATGATGCTTGGGTATATTCAGAGCCTCAAAGCATTTATAATCGTCTACTATCTCGTCATAATTCTCGATGGTAAAGCCCATACTGATAAACACGTCCTCTACCTCACGGGTAGCAAGAGTGATGGGATGATAAGAGCCAATCTCCTCCGCTCTCTTAAGTGTGGGATTGTACTTCTTTGCCGCTCTGACACGCGCCGCAATAGCAGCCGCGCGAAGCGCCTCGTTCGCCTCGGAAACAGCCTTCTCCACCTCGGTCTTCAGAGTATTGATCAGCTGACCGGCCTCACGCTTGTCACTGACGTCACGCAAACCCTGCATCAGAGCCGCAACGTGACCCTTCTTGCCAAGATACTCTACGCGCAAGCTCTCCAGAGCCGCATCGTCCGTCGCCGCCGCCAACGCAGAGGCGAAGCTTTTTCTGAGTTCTTCGATTCTCGCTTTCATTATTTCTTCCTTTCTCCGCCGCATACACGGCTATAAAACATAACGAGCTTTTTATCGCTCATAATTATACAACATATTATTTTACTATATTTTTGGGAATTTGTCAACTCGTCCGACACAGATTAGTGTAATTTTTACCGATTTTTTGCTTTCCTCTTTTAAAGTTTTGGGGTTCTTCAGCCTTTTTTGCGTTAAGATGCCCACTTAAGTTAAGACGTCCGCTTGCACAAAGATGCCTGCTTGCACAAAGATGCCCACTTGCGTAAAGACGTCCGCTTGCACAAAGATGCCCGCTTGCGTAAAGACGTCCGCTTGCGTAAAGACATCCGCTTGCGTAAATGGAGGTGGCACGGCGTGCCGTGACGAAGAAATTGTAAAGCTATCATTACAAAAACGCAAAAAACACCCGTGCGCCGAAACGCACGGGTGAAAATATTGTTCAACTAAATTAAACCGAATATTTTATTATTCTGCAGGATCTACAGCAGGAGCATCAGGGGTCTCTTCAGCTATACCCATGTAAACGTTAGCAAGAGTAATGTTGTCGAGGTAGAAGTCAGCCTTAGTGCTGCCGCCGAAGAAGATCTGAATGCTGTCTATAGCGCCGTTAGCAGGAGCTGTTGCGCCCTTCCAAGTGGTATTCTCGGAGCATACGAAATCGCCGTTAGCAGCAAACATCAACGTCTGAGAAGATGCTATGTAGATAATGGTGAATCTGTAAGCAATAGTAGCATCGCCAAGAATGTACTTGTTACCTGCGTTTACCTGAAGCTGAAGCTTGTTGTCAACAACAGAGAGGTAAAGAAGGAAAGGCTTAGAGTCTCCAACCTTGGGATAAATCTCAACGCCGTTGCCGCCGGCATTGTTTTCCCAGCTGAAGTCAAACATAATAACGGTAGCGTCTGCATCTTCTTCTGTATCATCTACATTTTTGTAGTCTACAGTAGCAGCGGGACCCTGCTTCGAAACGTAAATAGCCTTGTTGCCCTCGCCCTTATCAACTATAGCGATAGAATTGTTTTCTGCATCGCTGGTAGTGAAAACAACGAACGAAGGAAGAATACCGTCATCGAAGGTAGAGCCGGGGAAGCCCTCAGCGGGAGCTGTGAAAGCGTCGGAAACAACTTCATCCTCGCCACCTTCGCCGGGTTCGGAAGGAGTTTCGCCACCTTCGCCGCCTTCACCGGGATTCTCAGGGAGAACAACCTGGTCTGCGGGAATGAGGTCGGTATGATTTCTGATGACCATACCGTTCATAAAGGTAATGCCACCGCCCATATTCATACCGAACATAAATCTGTTGCTTACGTCAGTACCATCTGCAGCCTTAACTACTACTGCGTTGTTCTCGTCAATAGCATAAGTGAAGGTGCCGGAGTAATCGCCGTTGATGTTATCAACTACAACCATAGTACCGTTGTTGCCGTTCTTCTCATCGGGAGTAAAGGTAAATTTGTAAGCTATAGCAGAATTGTCGGGAGTAAGAACTGCGAACTCGCCGTCGAACTTCTTTGCATAATCGCTAACTACGGGAGCGGGCTCTTCGTATACGTGATGGAACTTAACGTTATCGATGTAGCACTTTGCGCCGGAAGCGTTATCCATAGAAAGTCTGAAGCTGCCGACCATAGCGGGAGTTGCGCCGGACTTGATCGCGCCGGAGAACTTAAGATCACCGTTTACGTAGAAGTCCCAAGAACCGTCAGCAGAGTCAAATTTGATCTCTACAGATGCCCAAGTACCAACCACGATGCCGGACTCAACCTGACCGAGAGAACCGTTTCTGAGGTCCTTAATCTTAATAGCGGAGCCTGCATCCTTGCCTGCAACTGTGAAGTAAGGAAGTGCTATTTCACCGCCTGAAGCATTGTAAACCCAGAACTCTATATTACCTGCTGCAATAACGTCGGTATAAAGAATATCAAATGCGATTACAGAGATATTTGCGTTTTCTTCTGCTACGTTTATAGTCTTAATCGTAACGGAAGTTGTGGTTTTATCACCGTTTTCCTTGTTGAGAAGAAGTGCTTTATTGCCATTGCCTGCGTCTACTATGGTAACAGAACCCTTTTCTGAGTTAGATATGCCTGCGACGTAACCCTCGGGAAGAGTCTCGCCGTTGAACTTCTCAACAGAGGTATCTACGTAGTTGATATTAGCATAAGTAAAGTTATCAAGCTGGAAGGTACCCTTGAAACTGCTGTCAAAGCTTACCTGTACGCCAGTGATAGCGCCGAGAGGTGCACCTGTATTGGTCTGCTCAGCTGTGGAAGTGAGAACGATCTTACCGTTTACGATAAAATCGTAAGTGCTGGTTTCGAGGTAGTATCTGACGAGAATGGTGTTCCACTCGCCGTACTTGATACCTGCGTCAACGTCGGTGCCCTTACGGAGCTCTTTTACCTTAGTCGTGCCGTCTGCGTTCAGAGTAACGTAAGGAATCTTGTTGTTTCCTGAACCCTTCAGCCACATCTCGATGTGACCGTTAGCGGTAACCTCTTCAATGAAGAGATCGAAGCCAAGGATAACTGCGTTTGCGTTCTCTTCGGTGCAATAAACCTTAGAGGGAACGAAGGAGTTGGTAGAACCGTCCTTAACTACCTTGAGAGCCTTGTCGTCTTCTGCTCTGTCTACGAAAGTAGGAGCAGTAGTGTTAGTAGCAGCGCTAATAGTAATACCCGTGTAGTCGCTATCGTTGAAGTCTTCGCCATATACGGGATCGCTGGGAACGTCCTCGCCGGGAGCTTCTACGCTGTCGTCCTTAACAAGGCAAAGCGACATATCATCGAAGTAGTATACACCAACGTTTGCGGTGTAAAGGATAAGACAGAAATGAGTGATCTCATCTGCGAAGGGAACAGCAGTTGCGCCGCCGTTAGCCTCAAGCATGCTGCCGTAGACACCGGTGCCGGTATGTACAAGCTCGTTGTTTACGTAGTAATCAACCTTAAGGTTGGTGACCTTTCCGTCAGCGGATACGTTAGTAACCACGTACTCGATTCTGAAGTCAACCCACTCGCCGATCTTGATGTTGAAGGCAGCGTCACTGTTGTTGTGCTTCATGCCTACGTAACCTTCTACTAAATTACCCTCTTCGTCCTTTACTGTCGCATATCTGGTACTGCACTCAAGCATAACGGGAGATTCCTGAAGCTGTGTTTCGGTCTCGCCGAAGCCATCTCCGCCTCTGAGGAAGAACTCAAAGTCGCCGTTTATCGATTCAATGAAGAACTTAGTAGAGAATACAGCCTTGTTTGCGCCCTCTTCCTTAACGTTAACGTACTGGAAGAGTCTCATATTCTTCTTGTAATCGCCGCCGGTAGCCATAGCGCCGGTATTGGGATCGTAGTTGGTCTTTTCAAGCTTAAGAGCTCTGTTACCGTTGCCGTCCTTATCAACGACGGTAGCAGTGTTGTAATCCTTGTTCTGAGAATCTATTTCGAGAGCATCAGCTATAGGCATGCTGTCGAAGTTAAGAACGTTGGATACTGTACCCTCGTGAGCAAGATTCCAGATAGTTACTCTGTCCTTCTCACCGGAGAGACAGTTGTTCGCAATCTGAATTACGAAGTTGCCTTCAAGAGCATCGTCAAGAGTCCAAGTGTAAGAATACTTGGTTTCGGACTCAAGCTCGGTCTTCTCTACTACGTGAGTAGCAACTGCCGTAACCTCACCGTCTACGAGCTGGTAAACGGTAATGGTAATGGAGAACTGAGTATCAGCATTAATGAAACCGTAGTCGAAGCTGAAAGCAGAAAGACCGTTACCTATAAGAGCAGAGGTAACAGAACCTGCGGTTGCGGGAGTACCGCTGAGAACGAGTGCGTAGGTGTTGCTATCGCCGATCATAGCGTAGTCTTCACCGCCTACGACTACCTTTACGTTGTGAGCTACCCAACCCTTTGCGGAGATAGCGTCATCGTAAGATTCCTCGTTGAGATCGTCTGCGCCGTAGTCGAAGCCTGCATCAATGCTGGGAACAGATGCGAATACGTCTGCGCCGGGAGCTTCGGGCTTAAGAACCTCTACAGGCTCATCGCCGCCGGATTCACCACCGGACTCGCCACCGGATTCGCCGCCGGACTCACCGCCGGATTCGCCACCGGATTCGCCACCGGATTCGCCACCGGATTCGCCACCGGATTCGCCACCGGATTCGCCACCGGACTCACCACCGGATTCGCCACCGGACTCACCGCCGGATTCGCCACCAGACTCACCGCCGGATTCACCGCCGGATTCGCCGCCCTGTTCGCCGCCGGATTCACCGCCGGACTCGCCACCCTGTTCGCCGCCGGATTCACCGCCGGACTCGCCGCCTTCTTCGCCGCCGGACTCGCCGCCCTGGCTACCCGAAGGTACGAAACAGGAAGTAGCAAACATCATCACGATGCAAAAGATTAGTGTGAGAATTGCTAACTTTTTCATGATTTCCTCCTTAATAATTACGCCGTCACATTAAAGTCACCATCCGCACAAAAGGCTTAACCTAGTCATAAGCAGATAGCCGACACCCCTTGCGACCGCGCTAAAATAATTTTTTTGGGATAAAACAATTATATCACTCTATGAATTTTTAGTCAATTGTCTATATTTACAAATTTTTAACATTTTTTTTGTGCACTTTGTTAGTTGAATTTTTTGCAGGCTAGCAGAGAAGTAAATCAAGCGGAATGAATATCAGTATATTATTTTGTCAGAATTTACGGAGCGTAAAGCTTTCCACTCATCACAATATGCTCGATACATCGAACGCGTGTCACTTTTTTGCCTTTTTACATACAGTGCGATCAGTAAAAGCCGCCGTAGCACGAGCAGCGCGATGCTGCATAATTATTCATTTATATTCATTTCTGTGCGCTTTTTGATTTTCACAGCTGAAGACTTCCATTTTATTTGAATCGCTCACGTATACGTAAATTTTTTTCAATGAGCTCCATTTGCGCATCAGCTGACTTCCCATGAGCTACGCTTGCGCATCAGCCCACTTCCCATGAGCTTGGCTTGCACATCAGCCGACTTCCCATGAGCTTGGCTTGCACATCAGCCGACCCTACTTTCATAACACTTCCCTGCACAAAAAAACACACCTCTCCGTGAGCCTCGCTCGCACAAACGGTGGCTCCAAGGCGATGGAAGTGAAACGGAAAGCCTCGCTCGCACAAACGGTAACTCCAAGGCGATGAAAGTGAAACGGAAAGCCTCGCTTACACAAAGTGTGGCGTGGCTTACCGTAGCGGAGAAACTATATATAATAAATAATAAAAAGAGATAACGAATCGGTTATTCGCCGAAACGTTATCTCTTTTGTCACTTTTTAAAGTGATTTTCAGGTATTGTCTTTGCCAAAGCAAAGAGTGTTATTGAAGCCTTATGGCTTCGATTATATTAGCTTAAGATCAACCGAAGATGATCTCTATAGCGGTAATACGAGCCTGACCGTTGGTTGCAGAGCCGGTATTGCCAACGCTAAAGGTAACGGATGCGCCGTTAACGGTTACTACCTGCTCGCTGGCGATGTTAGCGCCGTTCTGAGTAAGAGTA
>JAZOTE010000080.1:0-6255 GCA_045657485.1 Eubacteriales bacterium | reverse complement strand
AATAGCGTTATGGTAATTCTGCCGACTTCGTTGAATGTCAAGCCCAGTTTATTGCGCCCGACGTAGTAGAACCACGAGAAGTCAATCGGCTCGTCTTCTTCGCTCTCGTGGATTATTCGTTTTTTGAATCGCGCCCGCCTTCAGTGCTTCCGCTGACGACGCTAGACATCACCTCAACGGCTTTTTCTAATCCGACCGCGGTAATCATGCGGCCGACTTGTCTAGTGGTGAATGGTTTGATCTTAGTCCCATTCGCTTCGTTTTCTATGTCAATCCCCTCATTAAGCATAGCAGTATATACGTCAACAACGGCTCGGACACTTGGCTCGGCGTCTGGTTGTTCAGGAACGACTTGGCTTGTCCATTTGTCGAAAGTCCCATATTTCTCTTGTAGGTCTTGCATGACGTTTATATTAAAGACAAGCTTGTATTCTTTATCCTCATATTTGAGCGTTTCATAATAGTCTTTCATTTCATTTTGCTCCTTTTAGCGTTAATTTCTAGGTGAATATGCTAAAGAAGGCGGGTTTCCCCGCCAAGCTTTAGCTCTCGGCGCCACCGAGAAGTCCTTCAAGATATGAGATAGCGTCAGCTTCTTCGTCGAAGTCTTTGACTCTTTGCCAGTCACCGTCCACTGGTGCGAGGATCGTTCCTTCAAGCTCGTAAGTTCCGAACTCGGTAGATTCGCCCTTCGTGGCCTCGTCAGCAGAAGGTTCAGCGAATTTGATCTTAGCGGTGAATTTAACGCGATATTTGCGGTTTCCACCTACCATGAGCGTTACCACGCGGCCGAAGCCAACATAAGGCGCGGTGTCTTCAGTGTTTTTGACAAGCTCGCCGTCGGTAACAGTGTGGCCGAGAAGTTCGGCATAGACGTCAATGTCCTCTTTGTCAATACCAACAGTTGCAGTTCCACCCGCGAAGCTTGTATCGCTTTCGGCTGGTGCGTCGTCTGCATAGAGAACGGCGTCGTTGTTGCTAACGTCTTCGGAATAGCTGATAGCTTTTCCCGGCGTCTTAGCTCCGCCGTAGGTAATGGTTCCGTCCGCGGCTTCGGTTGCGATACCGTAACGGAAATCCTTTAATCCGATTTTTGCCATAAGTTAGTTACTCCTTTCTATGGCGAAGCATAATGTCTTATGATAGAAGCCGGTGTCGGGTTCAAACAGATCGCCCGAATCCCTTGTCGGCTGCCACGAAAAGCCATTTGCTTTTAATTTAATTTTAACCGCTTCTATAATTGCGAAATAGTTGTCGCTCTTGGTATATATATCGAAATCATAGAAGTCAATGTAATTTTCTATATCGTCGTCGCTGGATAGCACTTGATCGACATCTGTCTGCATATAGGTAACATAGGAATTGCTCTTTCCGGTATATTGTAGAAATGCGACAGGGATAGACTTTCCGCCGACAGTGAAGTTTGCGAAAGCGTCTTCGATTATTTCGTTAATCATCTAGTATTCCTCCGCTTAATTCTTTCTGTTTGGCGAGCATGACTTTCTCGATCGCACTTTTGTTGAACGAGCGACGAAGAAACGGTTGCTTGGGATAACTTTCATATCCAGCTTTGCTTGAGCCGAATTCGAACATATTGCATACGAGCGGCGCTGGCGTCCATTGCCCGTTTCTGTTCACGAAATAGCCGTAGAAGGCGACTTTAGTGTTAATCCCGTCGTCGCTTGGCGTATTATAGGTTCGAGTTATTTTCAGACAATCCATGATACGACTGTCCTTAAATGACGGCGGCACATTTGAAACGATTCGGTTATAAACTTCTTCAGCTCCAGCTTTCGTCATTCCTCCGAATATACGGTCGAATCCGTCAATGACTTTCTCGACTTCTTCGATCACGTCAGTCGGAAGCTCTAGTTCAAAACTTTGGCTCGCTTTTCCCATTAGTGTAGAACCTCCTTGGCTTGAATCTCGATTTCGACGTTATCTTCGTCAACGTTTCGTAAATACTGGACAGAAAACTCTTTTCCATTATATCTGACGAACATATCACGATTTGACACGTCGCTGTCATAGTATGCTCCCATGACCGTGTCTGAATAGCGAATCGTGAAATTTGTATAAGCTTTCTCAAAATCGCTATTGTTGACGATAATCGAAAATCCTTTAGTCGTCTTGACGGCGGCATAGGTTTCCAGAATGAGCGTTTCCGCGTCTGTCTGGATACCCGCCGCGCCTTTGACCTTCTGCACTCTGTATATTTGAATACGTTTGTTGTATTTCCCAGCGTTTAGCATTGTCACGCCTCCGCTTGTGGTAGCAAGTTCACTGAGTGCATACCGAGGATAGTTTCAACCACATTGTTAAGGTTTAACTTGTCGACATATAGAGTTCTGTTGTCGAACATATCTTGGCATAAGATTAGAACAACGATCACGAAATCCGGATAATTATCAAGCTCGGCTTCAGTTCTTCCAGTATAGTCAGAAATAAAGCTTTTGGCGACGTTTATAAGCGTCTGGAGCGTATTGTTGTCGCTTGAGGTCGGTTCGACAAGGCGAATATAATCCGCGACGTCGCTGACCTCAATTTCGCTGACTTTCGTAATTTCTTTCATATCTTATGGCCTCCCCTCTTATCTTTTTCTTTTTGCCACAGGTTTCACCCTTGTTGCCTTTGGTTTTTCCACAGGCTTTTCCACAGGCTCGACCGGTGTCTCTTTCTTAATCTTAATTTCTAGCGCGTGGCCGGCTCGGACGAGGTCGCGCCCGAGTTCGTCGGCGACCTCTCGAACCTCGTTCTCGATCATTGAAACTTTACCAGCAAAACTTGTTAAAGCTTTGATCTTCATTTCCTAGCCTCCCTCAATTAAGATTCTGGGGATTCTGGCGCAGGACTTCCGCCCATAACGAGCTTAGAAATCTGTTGTGCGTCTTGGACCTTAGCGTCGAAGCTGAACCAACCGATCACACCGTCGGCGTTCTGATCAGCATATTTCTCACGAAGAACTTGGATTTCAAGGTTCTGAGAGAACTTGAGTGCAAGGCCGTTCATGTTGCCGTAGAAGATAGCGGCTTTGCCGGCTTCCATGTCTGGCATATTGTCGCTGACATAGACTGGTTTGCCGAGCAAGGTATTTCCGAATGGAGCGTTAATATCTTGCTGTAACAGGTAATAACCAGTGTTGGATTTGAGTTGGCGAATCGCAGTGCGGGTTGCTGGGGACATAATCCAGATTGCGCCGTCTTGGAACAAGTCTTTGACGGAATCTTGGAGCTTGATAAGCTCGTCGCCAGTAATGACGTTTGAAGCAGCTGCGTTGACGGTCTGGGTTACGCCAGTAAGACCAGCGACAGTTCCAGTTTGACCGGTGATTGGGCCAGAACCATTGAGAAGGGTGTTCTCAAGGAAGCGGCGAATCGAGTAGGCCATTTGATCGACAACATAGCCGACAAGATCGAACTCAGTGTTATTGATAAGTTGGCGAGAAACTAGAGCGAGCGCACCAGCGACATAGTCGGAAAGTGTGATTGAAGTAAACTTGCCAGAGTTGGCGGAAAGTTTGGTGAACTCTGCGCCTTGGAAGGCAACGTTAATTTTGTCAGTTGCGTCCTCACCATAGTAAGGGATTGATAGAGTTCCACGAACGTCATATTTGGTTGCTCTTTCAGCAATAGGACAGATTTCGTAGAGCTTGCGAATAATGCGGTTAGCAATAGTTACTGGAACGATTGCGCCGTTTGCGGTCTTTGAAAGTGGCGTGTTGTCGTCACGTTCGTTGAGAATACCGCGAATGTGTGCTTCAAAAGCACGGGCTTCAGCAGCTTCGGTTGCTTTATCCATGTCAGTTTCCTCTTTCGTTTCTTCTTTTATTTCTTCGGCGGCTTTTTCTTCGGCGCCGTCTTTGCCTAGTTCTTCGGCAGTGCGAATAGCTTTAATCTGTTCGTTAATGCCGTCGACCTTAGAACGGATTTGATTCATTTCCGTAAGCTCGGAAACGGAAATGTCGCGCTTTTCGTTCTCGGCGGCGTTGATAATCTCCTCCGCGCGAGTGATAAGCGAGTTCTTATCCTCCGTTAATTTTTTGATATTTGACATAATTTTAGACCTCCTTTTTTAGTTCGTTTATTATGTCTCGGTAAACATTATAGTTTACATTAGCATTTTTTTCCACAGGGTTTTCCACAGGCTTGTCCTCACCCTGATTTGCGTTTTCTTCGGGATTTTCTTCAATTTCGGTTGTTTTTTCGCTATTTTCTTCTTCTTCTGCTCTTTTTTCTTCGATTTCTTCCGATTTTTCTATTTCAACGTCTTCGTCAATAAAATCTTCGCCGCGGAAGTGCATTTCTTCCTTGCCGTCAATAGCGCGAGTCGAGATAAGTGTTCCAGCATAAGCCGGTCGCATACGGCGATCAAGAAGCGAAACTTCGTAAAGATCGAGGTCACGAACTCGGCGAAGTGGCAAACCGTCCTCCATGGCGTTTTCAACGTCCCTATCTTTGAATCCGAACGACCAGCCGACAAGATCGCCGCTCCGAGCTGCTTCAACAACTTCTGGGTCAGTGATAGTGGCGCGAGCGTGTAGGCCGATATTGTCTTCTTCAAGTTCCAGATTCCCGCGCTTGATTGAACCAAGATCGCGAGTCCAGTCGTGGTTGAGTAGGATATGCACGTCTTCTGCGCGCTTCAGAGCCTTTCTAAACGCTCCCGCGCATATTCTCTCGATAAACTTACCAACTCGGCTCATAAGTGGCTTAGAAAGCCTCTCAACGGCGTTGACGTAGCCTTCTATTTCTACACTGTCCGCTCTAATTTTAATTTTCATGGTTGTTACCTCCTTTTTTATATAACATTACCGTCTTCGGTTTCTTGTGTATATTCTTCGTGAGCAATGTCTTTTTCCAGAAGCTTTTCTTCTTCCTCGGCTTGTTCACCTTCGTCTGGCCCTGTCACGCTGTCGCTTGGGCTGGATAAAGCGTCAGTGTTCGGCGTGTAATAAGTATGAGTGTTTGTATCATATAGCACGGCCGCAAGACCGACGTTAATAACGTCCATGCCGTCAATGCGCGGCAAGTTCTCGGCACGGCGTATTTCGTTGATCGTGAGGAATCCAGTTTCCTTTGCCAGCTTATAAGACTCGTATCGCTCTTTGATATTGACGCGAAGCGTTTCTTTAACGTCAAACTCGAAGAAATAGTTTCTTTTTTCTTTTTCAAGCAATAGATCGCGGTTAAGTGCCGTCTCAAAAGCTCGAATGACTGGATAAATGGCTTCCTTGAATGTTCTGTAATAATCGTTGTCGTATATATGGAATATACCCTTAATCTCATTCGAAAGCGTCTGCTTGTTCTGATTAAGCTGCATTTCCACGCTAGAGTTTGAAGCCTCTTGGAACTCAAGGCCGTCATTAAGCACGACCACATTCTCAGTATTGTCATTATATAATTGCCGCCATGCTCGTTTAAGCTTGTCGATCGCTTCTTGAGTGAGCTTGCGTTGGCTTTTTAGGAAGCCTTTTTTATTCCCGCCGTTCTTCACTCCATTGAGCTGATAAATAAGCGTCTTATAAGCCGTTTCAAGCGCTCTGGCGACTTCTGCGGTCAATCCGACACCGGTTGCGCCGTTGGTTGTATTTCTTAACAGTTTAATAAAGTCCCAAAGATCATATTGCCTGTCATACACGAAAAGCGCCCAGCGTTTATGAATCGGATCAGCGTTAAGCATTTGCGGCGAAACATATCCGTCTCTTACATGGAAAAGGCCCGTGACTTCGTTTCGGTAGCGTCTTATATAAGCATAGCCTCCCATTCCCATTAAATAATCCATAACCATTGCTTTTTTCATTTGAAACGCGTCTAGCGTGTCCCCAGTGTCGCCATTCAAAAGTTCGACTCTTGCGTCGTGATCTTGGCTCTTGACTGTTCCGGTGCTTTCAACATACCGGTAAAGTTTGACTGGCATAGAAGCGATTGTGTCAGCGATAAAATTGACCGACTGACTTACCGCTGGAATAGTCATGGCTTGCTCGCGCGTTATTTCGTCGCCCGCGATAAGCGCTTTCAAAAGAAGGTCGTCCGCTTCGACCGGTTTTTGTTCACTTGGCGTTGTTTCCGCCGTTGTTTCTGTCGGCGTCTCGTCTTCGCCGGCTCGTTTCCAAAAGTTGAATATTGCCATTGTTAAATTCCTTTTATTCTTATTCTTATTTTACCATACTTTTCCACAAGAAAGAAATTAGATAATTTGAACGGTGAAATCGCTCTGTCCCAGAAAAGCGTCCTGTTGCAATAAATAGACGGCGTT
>JAZOTE010000079.1:0-1100 GCA_045657485.1 Eubacteriales bacterium | reverse complement strand
TTGCCGCTTGTATCACTTACTAAAGCACGGCTTGCCGTAAGGTCTGACGAAACGATACTTGAAGCAGCACCCGTTATGCTCGCTTGTTTTCCGTCTATTTGGTTTTGAATATTGCTTGTTACGTCCGTAAGATAGCCAAGCTTTGTTGAAGTGATCGAAGACGCAGCCACCTTTCCGCTTGAATTACTAACCAAAGCACGACTTGCGGTAAGGTCTGACGTTGCAATAGTAGATGCAGCACCCGTTATAGTTGCCTGCTTGCCGTCTATCTGTGTCTGAATTGCACTTGTTACGCCCGAAACATAACCAAGCTCGGTTGCGGTTACTGCGGAATCGTCTACTTTTCCGCTTGCGTTTGATATCAAAGCGCGGCTTGCGGTTAGATCTGTAGAAGTAATACTTGAAGCAGCGCCGGTTATAGCGTCTTGCTTTCCGCTTATCTGCGTCTGAATTGCGCTTGTTACTCCCGAAACATAGCCTAACTCGGTGCTTGTAACGATTGAAGCGCTCGTTATACCGTTTTCATCTGATACAAGTGCTTTATTAGCCGTAACTGTCGGAAGCTGTGTGTCTGTTACCTTTCCGTTTGCGTCAAGTGTAGCAAGGCCGTTAGCTTCTCCCTTTTCGGTGCTACTTATTTTGCCGTTGATCTGTTCCTGGATATTACCGCTTATATCGTCAAGCGTTGAAAGTTCCTCTGTTGTAATATCAGAAGCTGCTATTTTACCGTTTGCGTCAGAAACAAGGGCACGTCCTGCCGTATACTCTTCATTGTCTCCAATTTCTACATAAGCGCTACCGCTCCATCTATAGCTACGGTTAGTTAAGATATCAACATAGATTTTGCCGGTCTCGCCCTGGATCTCGGTTGTATGCTCTGGATCCTCATAAAAGCTACCCTCGTACAAGTAACCCTCTACGATATCATCAACATAAGACGGCAACTGCGTTTCTGGGATTTTCCCGTTAGCGTTAAGCGTAGCAACTCCGTTAGCCGCCCCTTTTTCTGATGCAGATATAAACATTTTTTTGCTTAAACTCAAGCCTGCGACTGTGTCGTATAATTCCATATAGTCACCTATTCTTCTGGCACGCCTGCC
>JAZOTE010000078.1:0-1027 GCA_045657485.1 Eubacteriales bacterium | reverse complement strand
TCTGCCGTTCTGAACCTCGCGAGGCAAAAGCTGTGTCCAACCCTTAGAGCGCATGAACGCTTCATAACGCTTGTTTTCATTTTTGCGAAGCATATCCATGTTGGCTTCAAGCACATTTTCAAGAGCGGAAACGTCACCCGCACCGTCCTCGACAAGCTCAAGTCCGAGCATCCATAGCTTATAAGGAACAGATACCGCGAAGGCATCGGAATAATCCTTGTAGAACCCAACCTGATTATAAAGATCGGTGAGCCATTCGGCGTTGTTTTGACTGTCTACCGCCGCAATGCCACGGTTGGCGGCATTGACTGCAACGGCAAGGCAATCTCTGTAAGATGCACCGATACGGAGTCCCTTGTACGTATCCTCGTAGCTGCCGAAGGTCTTAATTTCGAATGAGCAAATCGGCGTGCTTTCAAATCTACGATTATCACTGTTGTATTTCCAATCCGAAACGCAAAGGTTTGGGGTGATCTCTTCCTCAATTCTCTTATAATCGATAAGTGCGTGAATACGAGGGAAACCGTCCGAGATGCCGTATTTACGTCGGATATAAAGTGCCGTTTCCATATTGAGCGTTTCGTTTCCAAGACAAATTACGATATAGGTGGGATCTATGCCGTTAAGAGCCTTTGAGAGAGAAGCGGATTTCACGTCTGCGCTGTGGAAATTAATATTCCATTTTTTTGCAAGATCGGGAGAAGCCTTCTCAAATATATCTCTCGCTTTCTCTCCGTTCAGATCAATCACGTTAATATCAACCGTTATTTCCTCTCCAAGACAGGAGCACATCGTCATAGTACGAAGGATCTCAAGACCGATATGGCCGCCACCGACGATCAATATTGAAAGACGTCCGTCCTTGACCGCATCGAAAACGGGATAATTCGTTGCAAGGGTTCTTGCGATCAGGCCTTCCTCGTTGATAAGCCTCACGTTGAAGGTTTCGTAAAGGTGATCGAAGATAACCTCGGATATCTCGTTCTTGGTGTAGAGCCACATATTGACCTTGTCGGTTCGCTCTTTA
>JAZOTE010000077.1:0-1328 GCA_045657485.1 Eubacteriales bacterium | reverse complement strand
GGAAAGGATACTTGCCTTAACACCCGATCCAAGACCGTCTGCAAGCACGATTACGGTAGAATTCTCATTTTCCTCTACGACGTCTACGTGGTCGCCCCAAAGCTCTTCGCCGACATGATTGATGCTTTTATATCCGATATCTGCACACAAATCATTCATCGCCGATAGACTCCTTTAGTTTAGTCAAAGCAATCTTAGTCTCTGCTGCGGTTTCACCGAGCAAGGATGCGATCTCCTGAACGATTCTCATCTGCTTTTCAACAACGGTATCGGCAACCTCAGCCGCCTGCTTGTTGATTCTTGCGTTCTTTTCTCTCTCAGCTTCCTCATCGGTAATGTCACGCATAATACCAATCAGCATACGGGAGTCGGGATCGTAAACAACGGTCTGCTCAACGTACTTTTTGTATTCTGCGAGATACGTACGCTGATCACGAACTGTTCTGCCGCTACCTTTTACCTGCATAAATACGGTAGGATCAAGAATACGAACAACAGGCTCGCCAAGCACGTCGGATGCCGCACGAATATTCATAATCTTTCGAGCTGCATTGTTGATCTGCTGAACCTCAAGATTCTCATTAAGAACAATAAGTCCGTTGGGAGTATTCTTAACGATGGTATCCGAGAAGCTTTCTGCCTTATCCTTAAGGAACGGAAGACACATAGAGCTTTCAGCCTTACCCTGAATGATAGCTATCGCTTTCTCACGGCAGGAATTGTATCCGCAAGATCCACAGTTCAGCTCATCTGCAGGCTTGAACTTACCCATCTGACGAAGAACGGTCATAATTTCATTCTCGGACGGCTGTAAGAGCTTGTGCTCAATCATCGTGAAATGCTTCTTGAGCTCCATAGGAGCAGGCTGCGCAACGTCAAAGTCGCGCTCACCGGCATAATCCGCAACGGTAATAAAATCCTTAATAGGAGAGGAATTATGGTATTTTTCCATAACGGGACCGCCGATACAGCTGCCGACACAGGCAGACATTTCAATAAAACATTTATGGATCTTTCCGCTTTCAATATCCTTGAGCGCGGAAATGCAATTTTCAACACCGTCAAGCGCGATATAGGTATATCCGGGAGCATTCTGTGCCATTGTCTTAAGTATGCCTCCCGTTGTTGGGAAGAAGCGTGCGCGGCTCTCGGGAGTGCTGTCCATTTCCTGTTCAAGCTCAATATGCTCGGCTTTCAGCCAATTGGTGAGCTCCTCGAAAGTGAGAACGGCATCAACAAGCCCCTCATAGTGTTCAGCCTCATCCTTTTTTGCAACGCAAGGGCCGATAAATACGGTCTTTGCCTTCGGCATTCTTTTCTTAATATCT
>JAZOTE010000076.1:0-1568 GCA_045657485.1 Eubacteriales bacterium | reverse complement strand
TTATTACGGTGATTTTCACGCTTTGAAAAATATAGATATAGAGATTCCCGAAAAGCAGGTTACTGCACTGATCGGACCCTCGGGATGCGGAAAGTCTACTTTCCTCAAAATTTTCAACAGAATGAACGACCTTGTAGAAGGATGCCGCATTGAAGGCGAATACCGTATCGGCGGTGTGGATATCTTCGACAGGGAAACCGATATTAACGTTCTGCGCAAGAACGTGGGCATGGTCTTCCAAAAGCCTAATCCCTTCCCGATGAGCATTTACGACAATATTGCTTTTGCTCCGAGAACCTTTGGCATTACGAAAAAGAGCGAGCTTGATGAGATCGTAGAGCAGTCCTTGCGTCGTGCGAGCATCTGGGATGAGGTCAAGGACAGACTTCGCAAGAATGCGCTCGGTATGAGTGGCGGTCAGCAGCAAAGACTTTGTATTGCGCGTTCGCTTGCCGCAAGCCCCAAGGTTCTTTTGATGGATGAACCCACCTCGGCGCTTGACCCTATTTCCACGGGCAAGATTGAGGAGCTGATGGACGAACTCAAAAAGGATCTGACCATCGTTATCGTAACCCACAATATGCAGCAGGCGACGAGAATTGCAGACAAGACTGCATTCTTCCTTCTCGGAGAGCTTGTTGAATACGGTAACACCGACGATATTTTCACTTCTCCCGGAGATGAGAGAACGGAACGATATATTACCGGAAGATTCGGTTGATTTCTTAACAAATTTATGATATAATAATCGGAGAACAATAAAATGTCTATCAGAAAAATATTTGAAGAAGAGCTTGCCGATCTTAAGAAGCAGCTCGTCGAGATGTGCAGACTCACCGAGCAGATGATCGGGGATGCGATTACAGCTCTTGTAAACCGCGACCGTGAGCTTGGTAAAAGCATCGGCGTTATGGATAAGCGTGTGGACGAGTACGAGATGGCTATTGAGAAGAAGTGTATGCGTATTCTACTCAAGCAGCAGCCTGTTGCCAAGGACTTCCGAGAGGTATCCACCGCACTCAAAATGATTACCGATATTGAGCGCTTTGGCGACCAAGCCGCAGATATCGGGGATCTCGTTTATACGATGCCGGGAGATGCTTATATCAAAAAGCTGACGCATATTACCGCTATGGGCGAGCTTGCCGTTAAGATGGTTCGCGAAAGCGTTGAATCCTTTATAAACAATGATGAGGCGCTGGCAGACAAGGTAATTGCGCTTGACGACAAAATGGACGATATGTTCATTACGGTCAAGAACGATCTCATTGAGCTGATCAAAAAGGACGGCAATAACGGCGACCAAGCCATTGAGCTTATGATGGTTGCAAAATATCTTGAAAGAATCGGCGACCACGCTGTAAACGTTGCCGAGTGGACGAAATATAACGAAACGGGGGTACATCAAAAGTTTTAATGGATGAAATTATCTATATAGTTGAAGACGATGAGGGCATAAGAGAATTATACGAAGGAGCCTTTGAAGGAGTATACCTTACCAAAATGTTTGAGAATGGTAAGGACTTTTTCCGTTGCTTTGAAAAGGCTCGTCCAAGCCTGATCATTCT
>JAZOTE010000075.1:0-1703 GCA_045657485.1 Eubacteriales bacterium | reverse complement strand
ATCGATCGTTTTTTATGGTATCCATAGTAATTCCTCCGTGTAATTTATTCTAAAGCTTTCCTTGCAGTCCGTGCATTGCCACATATCGGGGGCAATATCGATCATTACGTTGTTACCATACTTTGAAACAGCGCCTCTGCCATCCAAACAAACAACGTTTTCACTTCCGCATTTCGGGCATTTTACTTTTTTATTTAACACTTTTAACACTAAACTTTTTTACCGTATCGTCAAAGGGCTCGTAATCTCCCGCAGGAATGACTCTTATATTGCCCACAAAGTTATCGTTTACGACAAAACCAATTTTTTGGTCTTCAAATGCGCCGAACTCAAGCTCTTTGGCGTAGTCATATCCGCACATCACGCCGTCGATCCAAACGCACTCGTCAAGGTTTGTCCACTTGCCCTCATAATAGAAATTTCGAACACCGACACCGTGGGGCTTGCCGTCTTTTACTTCTCCCTCATATATCGTCTTGTAGGAGGGCTGCTCGTCGGTTATGGTTTTTGATGCTTCAATATTTCTATAACCGGGAAATCCAAAGGCTATGAAGAATATTTCAAGTGCTCTCTTTGCATCAAACACGCTCAATCCATCCTTTACAAGAAGTCCGTGCGCCTCTACCGCGTACTGCTTAAAATTGTAGGCATCGTTTATCATTTCAACAAGCGTCTCCCTTGCGCCGCCGTACAACAGCGCTTCAAAAAGCTCGGCATCGCGGTCGCCGCCCGTAAGTATTCCCAACTTACCCTGACTTTTTGCTTTATCAAACATATCCTCAAATCCATGCTCTCCACGGCAAAGCTCTCTGATTGCCCAAATAATATCCATTATAAAATCCTCCTCAAATAAAATCACCAAGAACCGGTGACCAAGGCTCTTCCTTTACGTTGATCGTGATGGTTTCGTTTCCGAACTTACGAACAAACCCAAGTCCTTTTTCGGTATTTATGGCAGGACGGTAGTCCTCATCAAGATAGCGAATACGCATATCATCGTCAACGTATAACCATCTGAAGGAGTATCCCGTGTCGGGACCGGTATATACGTTTTTGGAGAAGGGATATTCGTCTCCGAGATCATAGCCACCGGGAGCATAGGGCAGCATTTTATACACCATCTCGCTTTTCTCACCGTTTTCGGTTTGCTTTGTAACCTTGGCGTAGACGTTCAATATTCGTTTGGAGGTGCATACCTTCATGATATGGCTGACCTCATAGGTAAAGGAATCTCCCTCAATTTCGTCTCTGCGTTCTTCGACTATCTTGAAGATGGCAACACCGTTTCGTAGCGGCAGAGTATGGACTTCATCCTTTCCGCTGTCAAGATAAGAGCCGTCAACAACGAAGGAAACCGTATCGTCGGTTACGTCAACGATTTCAAAGCTACTATCCGAGGGGGCTTCCGCATACAGCTTTTCCATCTCGGCATAGGGAATCTTGCCTTTTCTGATATCGGTGCGGTAGGCGGATTTGCCCGAGCCGCCAAAAGTTTCGTACATACGAATAATTGTTATACAAGGTTTATCCATAATTCTTCTCCTGTTTGATAAATCAGCGTGTTTCAGCAGATCTTCGACTCCAACTTCCACGCTAACGGTTCTGCCGCAATCGAGGCACACCGTTTTTTCGGGGCGTCGATCAAATGGATTGCCGTTTTCGCCACCAACCGTTTGGGTGCGGTGTGATCCGCAATAGGGACA
>JAZOTE010000074.1:0-30546 GCA_045657485.1 Eubacteriales bacterium | reverse complement strand
TACCAATAGTTATCTTCGCCAACCTTAAGTTGCGGTGTAAAACCGGAAGGACCTTGAGGACCGGTAGAACCAGTTTCACCCTGAGGACCTTGCTCGCCCTGAGGGCCCTGCTCGCCCTGAGGACCTTGCTCGCCCTGGTGGCCTTGCTCGCCCTGGATGCCTTGCTCGCCCTGAATGCCTTGCTCGCCCTGGTGGCCTTGTGCAGTGATTCCTAAATCCTCATCGCCATTCCACCAGTTTCCGTTTTCCCCTATATAGAGGTCAACAGAAGAACAAGAGGTTATAAACAAAGATAAAAGCAAAACTAATGCAATCGCTATTCTCTTCATGAAAAATTTCCTCCAAATATAATTTTTGGGATAAACATCCATAATTATTTTTATTATATCATAAATTTGTAAATTTTTCAAGCAAATAATAATTGTTGCCAATATATTTATACAAATTTGTACAATCAGTCACACTTTTAAATGATAAGTGCCATAGTATGCACCTCTTTTTGCACCGCCTTGGCGGTTGTATCCAAATTATAATCAGTATTCACTATAAGCGTAAGTTGAACCAAGAGGTTTTAACTTGCGCTTTTTTCCTTGTAATTAACTTGAATATTTTTTCATTTTGTGTTATAATCTATTCACAACTATAGCAATAGTGAAAGGGAGATTTAAAAGTATGAAAAAAGTTTTACTTATCCTATTATTGTCAATTTCACTTACTATTTTAGCAAGCTGTCAAAATAATTCAAGCAATAATACTGTAACACCGGGGGATAATACGAGTAATGGGAGTAATAGCTCGACTTCAGGCGATAACTCTAACAACAATAGCAACTCGAATAGTGAAAACACAACACCACTAACACAAATTTTCGTCATTGATGTGATAAAGAAAATTCCCAATATTATCAATATAGACGCCGCAACCGAATATAACGACCCTAACGGGCAATTAAATAAGCAAGGCGGTTATATAGCTGATATTTTCTTCTCTGTAGACGTAATAAACCAAAATTCGATTGCAGGTATCACGCTTGTTGAGAAAGGCACAGATGCAGGTGGTAGTATTGAAATCTATAACAATGTAGAAGATGCAAAGAAACGCAACGAATACCTTGCTAACTTTGATGGTACTATTCTTTCTTTGGGCTCTCACAAAGTAATTGGAACTTGCGTGGTTAGAACTTCAAGCAAACTCACAGCTTCTTTGCAAAATATACTCAGCAACAATATCGAGAAAGCATTAACTAATAGCATCAAAGAAAGGTACAATGTCTATATTGGAAATAGCAATTAATTTTTATGGAATTACCTAATAAACGCAACTCTAAACTGCTTATAAAAATTAGCGGTGGGCTTCGGCTCACCGCTTTATTTTTCATTATAAAAATAAATTGAACCGCTATCAAAGCGTGATTGACACGCTGCGATAAGCGGCTTTTTGTTTGCGTTATTTTAGGAAAAAATATTTTTGATTTTTTTCTATTTCTTTAAAGAAAACGGCATCATCCGGTCTGTTTAATAGGTACCAAGGCAAATGAAAGGCGTAATTTTTCCGTGCAACCCAAATATTTTTGGAATTTTTGAAAAAAAACGTATAATAGTAACAAATAGTGAAATCACGATATTGACATAGATAAAGCGTTATGATATACTTACCTTAGATTTGGCAGCTTTGAATTTTATAGACGATAAAAAGGAGAAATATTATGCAAAAGCTTAAAACAGGCGCGGCCTATCACGGCAACAGAATGCTCTCTCACGCAATAGCTGATATGCAGGAAATGGTGCGTGCCGATATGGACGTTGTTGTACATATGCTCTCTCACACGGACTGGGAAAGACACGATCAGGTTATGGCGGATATTTTCAAGGCTTCCGAGGATTTTGGCCTTGAGGTATGGGTAGATAACTGGGGGATCGGCGGTGCACCCGGCGATAAATCTCACTTTCTCGCCTATCATCCCGAAGCGCACAGCTATATCGGGGACGGAATAATGCATCCTTACCAGGTATGTCTAAACGCTCCCTCATACCGTCAGTTCGTAAAGGATTGGATTGATAAAGTAGCAGAGATTGGTGGAAAAAAGGTATTTTGGGACGAACCCAATATACCAGGTAAGCGTATAGAAAACTCGGAGAATTATTATTCCGCCTGCACCTGCCCTACGTGTCGCAAGCTCTTCGAGGAGAAATTTAATAAGCCTATGCCCACGGTTATGGACGAGGACGTCGCTCAATTCAGAAACGATACTCTTGTGGAATATCACAGATACGTTTCAGAATACGCAAAAAGCGTAGGCATCGAAAGCTCGATTTGCCTTATGCCCTATCAGATAGCGGCAACCCAAGTGAGCAACCAAACAAAGCAGCAAAGAATGATGGCTCTCGATATCGACCGTCTTTGCTCTATAGATACAGTAGAAGATATAGGTACAGATCCATATTGGTTTGGTAACAGCGAAATAGAAAAAACGGGCAATCCATACGGAGTCGTATATCACGATACCAAGTTGTGCGTAGATGCCGCAAATAAATACGGTAAAAAGCACAACATTTGGCTTCAGGCATATCGCGCGCCGCGCGGCAGAGAGGACGAAATCATCACGGCGGCTGAGGCGATCTACGATGCAGGTGCGAGAACGATTCTGGCATGGGGCTTCCATGCAAGCGAATCAAACAATTATCGCTCCGCTAATCCCGAAAGAAGCTGGGCTTTGACTGTAGAGGGCTTCAAACGAATCAAAAATTTGGAGCGTGACAGGCTTCTTATGGAGAACCGCAAAAAATATATGAAATAAAATGATCCCCGATAACCCGTATTCATACGCCGAGTTGTCGGGGATGTTTATTTTAAATCAAGAACGGTATAAGCTCATCGTCCTCATCCGATGAGTATATTCCGAGCTCGTCATTCAGTGCTGTTCCCACTGTAATTGCTTTGTTTCCGTATTTCTGCCTTATTTTATCCACGACAATCTCTTTTTCTTTCTTTTTCTTGCGTTCTTTGCCGCTGTTTTCCGCAAACATATCTATTTGCTCTGCAAGCTGCTCTGTCTTAACGAAATTTGAAGCGGTTACTGTCAAGGCACGTATCGGAGCATCTGTTCTCCACGCATCGCGAAGTATAGAAAGTGCCGCTGATGATATCTCCGCTGAAATATCAGTTGGCGGATCAATTTTACGCTGTCTTTGGATTGTTACGAGAAACTCATCCTTCACAGTTACCTGAACCGTCATACATTTCATACCGTGACGTCTGAGTCTGCGCGCTACGTCATCCGAAAGGAATTTAATTCCCTGACGCCATTCATCTATTCCAATAATATTTCTGCGAAACGTGTGTCCGCTACCGACGCTCTTCACGTCATCCCGCTCACCAAAGTGCGCCACAGGATCGTCATCGAGTCCGTTTGCGTATCTATAGAGCATTGTTCCGAGCTTCCCGAATCTTACCGTTAGAATATCAGGACTTGTTACCGCAAGTGCTCCTATTGTTTTTATTCCTATGAGTTCAAGCGACTTCGCTGTCTTCGCCCCGACAAACAGCAGGTCTGCCGCAGGAAGCGGAAACACGATTTCCTTATAATTTTTTTCGCTTATCAAGGTTACGGCATCCGGCTTTTTGTAGTCACTGCCAAGCTTCGCAAAAACCTTATTGAAGGATACACCGACGGATATCGTGATACCAAGCTCACACTTGACCTCCTCGCGTATTCTGTTGGCGATTGCGACTCCGTCACCACCCAGTATTCTGGAGCCTGTAACGTCCAGCCAGCTTTCATCTATACCAAACGGCTCTATTCTGTCTGTATATCTTGAGTATATTTCATTAACCTTACGCGAATATTCATAATAAAGCTTATGGTGCGGTTTTGCGATAACTAAATGAGGACATTTTTTTCGCGCTGAATAGACAGTTTCCGCCGTCCTGATTCCGTATTTTTTGGCTATTTCATTTTTCGCAAGTACGATACCGTGCCTGTCCTCCTCGTTGCCGCAAACAGCCATAGGTACGGTGCGGTATTCCGGATGAAAAACCGTCTCAACAGAAGCGAAAAAGTTATTACAGTCACAGTGAAGGATAATTCTTTTCATATTTCAACCATTCCGTTATTGCAATAGGAAGTATTTGGAATCATCAGCCGTATTTCTATCGCGATAATCAATCTCAAGTAATACGGCGTTCGTAAAAACAATAAAACAGCTCGTTTTACTCAGTATTTGTCAAGAGCCCTCTACCGTATAGGCGAGGGCTCTTTGATTAGTTGTAGTCGTAATTTGATTTACGCTTGTGTACCGGTGTTCCTTCCTTTAAGGTGAAGATGAAGCGCGCATTGTTTTCATTATTTGATTCCGCCCAAATGTGCTCACCGTGCGCCTCGACTATAGTTTTTGATATATAGAGTCCCAAGCCAACGCCGTTTTTATCAAGTCCGCGGCTTTCATCGGTTTTATAGAAACGATCAAAGACCATCTTTATATCACCCTCCGAAATACCCTGTCCCTCGTCAAATACAGACACCTGTATCTTCTTATTCTGAGTTCTAACTATTGATATTGCAAATTTTCCGCCGTCAACGGCAAATTTAATGGCGTTATGGCAAAGATTATACATTACCTGATATATAGCGTCCTTGTCTGCGTTGACAGTATATTCTTCATCCTCCGCCTCAAAGTATACGTCGAGATGCTTTTCCTCTATCTTCTGTTCAAACGATATAAGAATAATCCTCGCCATCTCGGCTATATCGAAATCTGTATAACTGAATTTACGTTCTCCTGACTCCAGCCTGGATACGTCAAGTATCTCAGATACAAGCCGTGACAATCTGTGAACCTCTGCCTGAATAATGTTAAGATAATACTCGTGCTTTTCCGGTGGAATAGCGCCCGACGTAATACCGGATATAAAGCCGGATATCGTGGTCATCGGAGTACGCAGATCGTGAGATACGTTTGCCAGGAATGAGTTACGCATCTTCTCAAGACTTCCCAGCGACTCCGCCATATTATTAAACGCCATTCCAAGCTCTGAAACCTCATCCTTGCCGTATACAACGACCCGTGCCGAAAAATCGCCGCGTCCAAAGCTTTTCGCAGCTACCGTCATGGTTCTGAGAGGTCGTACGATACGCTCGGTTATGAAATACGCCGCTATAACCGCTGCAAGCATAACCCATATTGAGCTGTTGAAAATTGCGCGGTGCGATACCTCAACCAGCTTATCCTCCTGAGAGGTAGACGATAGAGTTACGACGTATCCACGCAATATACCGTCTGTGACGATCTCGTCGAGATAAGCCACAGAATGCTCCGATAAAAGTCCGTCAAGAGTACCGTTGTGTACATACTGTACTTTACCGACGGCTGTTTCGGATGATCTGAATTGATTTTTGTCTATCATACCCAGACCATCTCTCAGGTCAACCTGCGGTATTTTAGAGCCGCTGTCATTATACGAATCTACCGTTGACAAAAGTATCTTTCCGGTATCATCGGTTACCATTACGTCAAACTGCGTATCGAAATTAACTATCGGAGTTATGACCATAGAAAGCTGATCCGAGTTAATATATATGCTTATATCCTCGGTGCCCTCCTCTACTATATGATTAACGATAAGACTTGCAGAAAGCGCAAGCTTATCCTCCTTGTCCTCCGTTACGTAGTTCTGTATAATTGAGCTGATAATACCCGACAGAGTGAGGAAGCTGACGAGAATGATTATTACGAATGCTGTAATATACTTAGAAAACGTAGTTTTAAACGTAAATCATCCCTCCTTTTTTTGCTTCTGAGTTTTATTTTAACATATTTTAGCACGTTCTGTCAATTTTTTTTATACATTTGGATTGACTAAATTTTAAATTTATGGTAAAATAATTCGAAAAGATGTAAGAAAACATTTATATACCAAAATGAAAGGACTATTATGACTGTTACAAGATTCGCTCCGAGCCCTACCGGATATATGCATATAGGCAATCTCCGCACCGCGCTTTACTCATATCTTATTTCAAAGCACGATAACGGTAAATTCATACTTCGTATTGAGGACACTGACAGAGAGAGATTCGTGGAGGGCGCTACGGATATTATAAAATCCACGCTGAATATAACGGGATTAACCTACGACGAAGGCCCGGACGTTGGTGGCGACCACGGTCCTTACGTTCAGAGTGAGCGTAAGGATATCTATATGGAATATGCGAAAAAGCTGATCGAACTCGGCTACGCTTACTACTGCTTCTGCACTAAGGAGCGACTGGAGAAGCTTCACGAGGAGGACGCAACCGGCGGATACGACAGACACTGCCGTGATCTTTCTCCCGAAGAGGTACAGCGCAATCTGGATGCAGGTATTCCTTTCGTAATCAGACAGAAGATGCCTACTGAGGGTGTAACCTCGTACGTAGATTCTGTATTTGGCGAGATATCTATGAACAATTCCGAGCTTCAGGATCAAATACTAATCAAGGCAGACGGATATCCAACCTATAACTTCTGTCACGTTATAGACGATCACCTGATGGGTGTAACTCACGTTGTACGCGGTTCTGAATATTTGACCAGCACGCCAAAATACGTACTTCTGTATGATGCCTACGGCTGGGAAAGACCTATCTATGTACATCTCCCACTTATGATGGGTAAAAATGAAGACGGCAGTGTATCAAAGCTATCTAAACGCCACGGTGCTGTATCATTCCAGGATCTTCTTAATAACGGATACTTGCCAGAAGCTGTTATCAACTACATTGCTCTGCTTGGATGGTGCCCTAAGAATAGCGAGAGCGAATTCTTTGATTTAGATGGACTCAAGGCGGCCTTTACCATTGACGGCGTTTCGAAGTCCCCTGCGGTATTCGATTACGATAAGCTGCTGTGGTTTAACGGCGAGTATATACACAATCTTAGTGACGCTGATTTTACCTATAAAGTCGAGAAATTCATTAAGCTTGAGATACCTTCCAATATCAACAAGGCCAAGATGCTTTCTCTTCTCAAGACAAGAATATCCACTCTCGGAGAGATAAATGAAAAAATGGCATTTTTCATCTCTCTTCCGGAGTACGATAAAGAGCTTTTCCTCAATAAAAAGAATAAAATTGCTGATTACGATATAGTAAAATCAGTTCTTAACGAAGCAAAAAACATTCTATCCGGCGTAGAAAGCTTTGATAATGATACGCTCTTTGCAGCACTGATGCCTATTGCCGAAAAGCTGGCTATCAAAACCGGTACGCTTATGTGGTGCATTAGAATTGCTGTTTCCGGTATGTCCGCAACTCCGGGTGGAGCAACGGAAATCATGGAAGTCATCGGTAAAAAAGAAAGTTTGTCAAGAATCAATAAAGCAATAGAGATGCTCTAATAAAGCCTGAACACATTTAATGTATAAAACGGATGCGTTATACAAAAAGTATATCGCATCCGTTTTTGTATTTAAAAAATTAACCACTCCGGTAGATTTTTACACCGAACGTGTATAGAAATTAAGAGATTTTTATTTGCAATGAGAAAAGATTGCTACGGTGTTAAATACTTATATGGAAGCGTAGGAACAAGTAATGTTCCATTATCGCCTATAGTTTTTCTTACCGCATAAAAAAGTTTCAATCCACCGGAAAGTCCGCCTATTGATTTATAAGAATTGTGTATTATTATACTGCCACACTCCCTACGCCCAAGGTACGAAGATTATGGAGCAGTATATCCAAATAATTATTCATTATTCATTTTTCGTGAATGTTAATTCTTCTCACATAACCGATTCCGTCATTGGATTTTTCAAAGCTCATAACGAAGTCAAAGCGGTCGACATCTGTACACATATAAAAATCATCGGTTGGAAACACGTCACTTTGAGCGGGGTCAAAAAATTTAGCGCCGGACGTATACTTCAACGACTGTACCTCTTTTTTTATATCAAAACTCTCATCTAACAGAATTGATTTAATATACTCTGCGCAAAGAGTATCTTCTTCGGTTGGCGCTATCGATTCAAGTCCCATACAAACCAGAGAAACAATTTCTGCTCCGATTTTTTTAATGTATTCTGCAGTTGCTCGCGCGTTAACAAGAGATGCAACAAGTATTCTGGTAGAGCATTTCGCGTTAGCAATACCCTGCGTACCGGCGCTCGTAGTATGTATTATCGTTTTACCTGATACATCCAGATCATGTAATAACGAAGGGGCGTTGCCGGTATCAAATCCCGGCAGAATCCTGCCATGACGTTCTCCCGCTAATATCATTTCACTGTTTTCAGCCTTAAGAGCGTATGCGCTATCTACATTTGATAACGGTATTATTTTATCCGCTCCCATGTCAAACAAATATGCTTCAAGCGAAAAAGCTCGAAAAACATCAATGATAACCGTAACACCCTCTGCCGCCTTTGCGCCTTCTATAAGATGCAATATTCTGATTTCCATTCTTTTATCCTCTGATTATTTCAACAATCTATGTGCTATATTAACCAGTTCACCGGCGAAATCGGCTCTTTTGTCGTCCGGCACGCCGGCAGTTGCAATTTCGTAATTAAAAAGCCCCTCAAAGCCTATCTCCGAAAGTCCATTAACAGCATCGATCCAATCTATATTACCGGAATACGGTGGCAGATGGGTATCGTTGGACCCAAGATTATCATTTACGTGTATCACCTTTATCCGCGCTCCAAGATATCGCATATAATCCGATTGCTTATAGCCTGCTATATTTCCATGACCGAGATCATAGCAAATACCTATTCCGAGCGAATCGGCAATCTCGCATATCTCATCCGGATCCTGTGAATACCTGTGAGTAGAATAATTTGAGCGTACGACCGGAAGATTCTCAATAACAGTATTTAAGCCGATTTTATTTGCATGTTCTACAAACGGTGAGATATGACGCATAACACTATCATAGCTTTCCGTGCGGTTGAATAGTTCACCCAAAACAGTTGTCGTATTTGGATGCATAACCGCATAAGAAACCCCAAGTATTTTCGCTGCATCTATGGCTCTGTGCATACGAGCGTTGAATTCGGGTATACGGTCGTGGTCCGTAGCAATTTTAGGGTCAAACGGAAGATGACAAAGCTCAAAGTGAATTTTACGTGATGATGTGAAATCGACTATTTGATTCATTAAGATGCTATAATTGTCATCAATTCTATTAAGCATTTTTGCAGTAAAATCCGCAGCATCAAATCCAACGCTCTCCATCATTTCGATTCCGCATACAACATTATCTAATATACTTACGTGATTTTCCGTATGAAGATTAAAGCTTGATGATATTCTAAACTTGCCGGTATTCTGCACGTTATCCTCTCCTAAATACAATCTCTGATTCCGAATGTTTACTAAAGCCTTTACAAAACAGAAAAAACATGGTATAATTTAGTTAAGCTATCCTAATTTTTATTATATTAAAAGAAGCAACGTAACACAATAGCATTTTATGCCCAAAATTATTGCAAAAACTGAACAGAGGTTTATATGAAATTACTTATTGCATCAGATATTCATGGAGATATTTCGGCTGCAGAAGCTGTAAAGCACGCATTTGAAAAAGAGAAATGCGACAAGATACTTTTACTGGGTGATATATTATACCACGGTCCGCGCAACGATCTGCCAAAGAATTATGCTCCCAAGGAAGTCATCAGTCTTTTAAACGGAATAAAGGACAAAATTTTAGCTGTCAGGGGAAACTGTGACACAGAGGTTGACCAAATGGTTCTGGAGTTCCCTATTCTTGCCGATTATCTTTTGATATATGATGGTAAGATCACTGTTTTTGCAACTCACGGTCATATATATAACACCTCAACGCCTCCGACTCTTGCAGGAATCAACGTACTTTTACACGGGCACACACACGTTCATATTGCGAAAGAACTGGAAAACGGCACCTGCTATATCAATCCAGGCTCTGCTGCTTTGCCAAAAGAAGGACAGAAGAAAAGCTATGCACTATATGAAAACGGTGTATTCACAGTAAAGGCATTCGACGGTTCAGTACTGCTCGAACGATCCTTTAATTGACCGATAATGCGTATTCAATATTCATAGATTCAACAGATGGATCTTTACAGTATTTATTTACGCGAAACTAAATAATGCGGCCATCCATATCTATTTTATATTTCTGCAAAATAAAAAGTCCGCCGTGGGTTAGTCGGCGGACTTTTATATTATGCCATTGCGTTGAATTTCTTGGTAAATTCAGACTTCTTGTGAGCTGCGTTGTTCTTGTGAAGAATACCGTGAGCAACTGCCTGGTCAACCTTCTTAACAGCGAGCTTATAAAGTTCGGAAGCTGCAGCCTTGTCACCTGCTTCAACAGCGGCGTTGTACTTCTTGATTACAGTCTTGAGCTGGCTCTTAACCATCTGATTCTGAAGTGCCTTTGCCTGGTTGACAAGTATACGCTTCTTAGCGGACTTGATATTAGCCATTTTTGTTCTCCTTAAAATTTCTGTAATCCATGCTCCGCGCTAAAGTACAGCTGAGAGGGTCTGTAAAATGTTACTTCGCAACCTGATTACTTTTTATTCCGATATATTTTAGCACACTTTTCCTTAAAAATCAAGAGGTTTTTAAAATTTTTTCCTAATTTACCGTATATTTTTTTTGCTTTCCGATCAATTTGTAATTTACCAGAATTTACCTTTCATATCATTTATACAGCAGTCGTCCATATAATATATAAATGAAACACATTTCGATCGTGTCATATTCGTTTTCTTGTACACGCAGGAGTAAATGAACACGCAATGAAATATCTTTAAAAAAATAGTAATTTGCTATATTAGAATATTATATTGAGGCAGAATGGAGAATTTATGTCAGGACTTGCGTACTATAACGGTAAATACGATTACAAAGAACAAATCAATATTCCCCTGAGTGACCGCTCTATATTTTTCGGTGATGCGGTTTACGATATGGCTATAGGTAAAAACGGAAGGATTTACCAATACGAAAGTCATGTATCCAGGATTCTGAACAACGCTTCTCTTTTGGGCATAAATCACCGATTGACCCACGACAGCCTTTCCGAGCTTTTACACGAATGTGTCAATCGATCGGGCTACGAGGAATATACTGTATACTTTCAATTATCCAAAACTTCAGCTGAGCGTGTTCATTCATCACATAATACGAATTCCAGCATTCTTATAATCGTTGACGAATATAAGATTCAAATTCCGGAGCAAAAGGTTAATCTTATCAGCTTCGAGGACAAAAGATACCTATACTGTAATATCAAAACGGTAAATCTTCTTCCATCCGTTTTAGCTTCCTCCGCCGCCTATGATGCACATTGTGATGAAGCACTTTTTCATCGAGGAAGCATAGTCACGGAATGCTCTCATTCCAACTTTGCGATAATCAAAAACGGAATACTTTTTACCCATCCCAACTGCGAGCTTATACTTCCCGGAATTACAGTTGAAAATCTCATACGCGCAGCCGATGAATTGAACATTAAGACAGTTCGGCGTCCCGTTACACTACGTGACGTATACTGCTGCGACGAGGCGATAATAACCAGCACTACAAAATTTGCGAGAGGAGTACAAACCCTCGACGGCGTTTCGGTGGGCGGAAAGGAAAACGATCTTCTCAATCAGCTTTGTCGATACGTTTACCAAGATTTTTGTAAAAAAATGGAAAATTAGCTGTTTTTTCTTTATTTTATTTCTTATTTTTGAGAAAAAAATTGTGTAAAGACTTGAAAATCCATCGCGTGCGTGATATAATATTGGATAGTGAGTGTTAATTTTTTAACATTCTAAAATTAAGGAGGATTAAATATGCTGAAAAAGTTTTCGACTCTCCCCTTCAGCGGTACGCCTGAACAGGAGGCAAAGCTTACTGCGGTTATCGACAAGTATAAGAGTGACAAGAGCCGTCTTATGTCCGTAATGCAGGAAGCACAGGAAATTTACGGGTACCTTCCTATCGAGGTACAGAATATGATCGCAGAGGGTATGGATATTCCTCTGGAAAAGGTTTATGGCGTATCTACTTTCTACGCCCAGTTCTCTCTTTCTCCCAAGGGTGAATACAACATCTCGGTTTGTCTTGGAACAGCCTGCTACGTAAAGGGCACCGGCGACATTTACAACAAGCTGCAGGAGATACTCGGTATTGGCAGTGATGAATGCACGCCCGACAGACGTTTCTCTCTTACCGCCTGCCGTTGCATCGGTGCTTGTGGTCTGGCACCCGTACTTACTGTAAACGAAGAAGTTTACGGACGCCTTGGTGTAGATGACGTTCCCGGCATCGTAGCAAAATACAATAAATAATTTCTCCAATCGAGCAGAGGAAATAAAAATGAAAATCAATCAAATTCAAAAATTGCTCGACGCAGAGCTGTACTGTGGTGAGGACTTTCTCGAAAGAGATGTAAAGTCAGTATGCGGATGCGATCTTATGAGCGACGTTCTCGCCTATACCAAGGATCAATCCGTCCTTCTCACAGGTCTCGTTAATCCCCAGGTCATTCGTACTGCTGTAATGATGGATATGCTGTGTATCGTATTCGTGCGCTCGAAGACCCCGAGTGACGAAATGCTCAAGCTTGCAAATGAAAGCGGCATTGTCGTGCTGGGTACCGATATGACTATGTTTACCGCATGCGGTAAGCTCTACAGTAACGGTCTGGTTCACGATATGCGGGTTGAATAATGAGTGAAGAATTGGTTTTCCGTTTTCAAGTTGACGGCGACGATTTTACGTCTGCCGGTCACGCCTCCGTACAAATGAAAAAGAACCTTCGTCAATTGGGTCTTTCGGCTGAGGTTATCAAACGGGTTTCCGTTGCTATGTACGAGGGCGAAATCAATATGGTAATTCACGCCGGCGGCGGTGTCGCCGAGGTTCGTGTGTGTGAATCTTATATTGAAATAATTCTTGATGATAAGGGTCCCGGCATCAAGGATATTGATCTTGCTATGCAGGAGGGCTATTCCACGGCTACCGACACTATCCGTTCTCTCGGATTCGGTGCGGGAATGGGTCTGCCTAATATGCGTAAATACACCGACTATATGGATATAAAATCCGAGGTTGGTGTGGGAACCACAATAGTAATGAGAGTAAATTGTTAGGTGGATGTGCAATGTATACTTACGAACACTCAGTTCTTTTGGATGAGAGCAAGTGTACCGGATGTACAACGTGTCTGAAGCATTGCCCAACAGAAGCAATTAGGATAAGAGATGGACACGCAGTTATTAACTCAGACAGGTGTATTGACTGCGGTGAGTGCATAAGAGTATGTCCTCATAAAGCCAAGAAGGCTGTTTGCTCAAAGCTTGGTAATATGGACAGATTCAAGTGGAAAATTGCCCTTCCCGCCCCTACTCTGTATGGTCAATTTGACAATCTCGACGATGTAGATTACGTGCTTGACGGTCTTTTACAGATCGGCTTTGATGATGTTTACGAGGTATCCAAGGCTGCTGAGCTTGTATCGGCTTACACAAGGCTTCATCTAAAAGATGAAAACGTAAAAAAGCCTGCTATCAGTTCAGCCTGTCCGGTTGTGCTTCGTCTGATAAGCCTAAGATTTCCGTCGCTGCAAGACCACATAATTCATATGTTGCCTCCAATGGAGGTTGCCGCTAGATTAGCTAAGGAAAGAGCAATGGCTGAGCATCCTGAGTTTTCGGCTGATGATATCGGCGTATGCTTTATTTCCCCGTGTCCTGCAAAATCCAGCTACGTAAAGAACGGATTTGCCTCATATAAAAGCTATGTTGACGAGGTCGTTTCCATAAATGACGTTTATTTTCTTCTTATTTCAAAGATGAAAAAGGGCAAAGATATACGTCCGCTCTCCGAATCCGGAAGAATCGGACTCGGCTGGGCAAGAAGCGGCGGTGAGGCTACGGCTATTCTGAACGGAGATTATCTTGCAGCTGATGGAATAGTGAACGTTATTCACGTTTTAGATCAAATTGAGAACGACAATATCCCCCCTCTTGAATTTATCGAGTTAAACGCATGTACGGGCGGTTGCGTCGGTGGAGTACTTACTATACAGAATCCCTTTATCGCCAAAGCAAGACTGCAGTCGCTGAGAAGATATCTTCCCGTATCGCACAACCAAATCGAGCGTGGCGAAGTATCGGTTCCCGCTGCATATCTGTTTGACGACATGCCTGAATACAATCCCATATCCAGACTGAGCGACAGCTTGTCTGAATCTATGCGTATGATGAGCGAGATTCATAAGTTGCGCGACGACTTGCCAGGAACTGACTGCGGTGCTTGCGGTGCGCCTACGTGCAGAGCTTTTGCCGAGGATATCGTCAAAGGAAACGCGTGTATAAACGGTTGTCCGATCAAACTCATCTCTGAGCTTCGTAAAAACGGAGGTACGGACGATGACAGTAAATGATCTTATCAATCACCAAGGCTTTTCCGCCTTAGCTCTACCGAATCCCTCCAGAACGATTGAAGGCGTTTACATCGGAGATCTGTTAAGTTGGGTAATGGGACGCGCCGAAAGCGGTAATGCTTGGATAACTATTATGTCCAACGTGAACGTTGTCGCCGTCGCCATTTTGGCGGACGTATCCTGCGTTATTTTGGCGGAGGGAGTTGTCCCTGACAGTGATATTCTTAATATCGCTGCCGAAAAGGGTGTAAATATCATTTCCTCATCTCTTTCCACGTACGAGGTTGCAATAACACTTAAGGATCTGATATAATGGAGCGTTTTTATTACGATCTACACGTTCATTCCTGTCTATCCCCCTGCGCTGACAACGACAACACACCGTTCAACATCGCGGGTATGGCATCTTTATGCGAATTGGACATAGTTGCTCTCACGGACCATAACACTTGCAAAAACTGCCCTTCCTTTTTTGAGGCAGCAAAAAAATACGATATTATACCCGTCGCAGGTATGGAGCTTACAACGTCAGAAGATATACATATAGTGTGTCTGTTCGTTGAGCTTGAGTCTGCGATGAAGTTTGACGGAGAAATAAACTCGAGGCGTATTCTAATAAAAAATAAACCTCATATTTTCGGCGATCAATTATTGATCGGCAATGAGGATCAGGTCGTCGGCACCGATGAATATTTACTCTCAAATGCCACGACAGTTTCCGTCGAGGAGGTCATTCCTCTCGTGGAACAATACGGCGGAGTTTGTTATCCTGCTCATATCGACCGTATGAGCAACGGTATGATAGCCATTCTCGGTACAATTCCCGAATCTCTTCCCTTCACTTCTGTGGAATTTCATTCGGAAGATAATACCGAGGAATATTCAAGAAAATACGATTTAAAAGATAAACGAGTGATAATATCCTCGGATGCTCACTGTCTTACAGATCTTGATGATCGACGAAACAGCCTAATGCTTGAAGTCAATCGTGAAGAGCCATCCGCGGTGCGCCGCGCGCTACTCGATTATCTCAGGGGGAAATAATGAAGGAGCTATCGCTGAACGTACTCGATATAACTAAAAATTCGACAAAGGCGGGAGCTACTCTGATTACAATTCACATTACGGAAACCGAGGACGAGCTGGTTATTTTGATTAAAGATAACGGCTGCGGTATGGATGAGGAAACCGTAAGAGAAGTGACAGATCCCTTCTACACTACAAGAACAACTCGCAGAGTTGGCATGGGAATCCCCCTATTAAAGCTGGCGGCTGAACAAACCGGCGGTTATGTAAATATAAAGTCAGTAACAGATGACCGAGATCCCGAAAACCACGGAACCGAGGTTACTGCTACGTTCAATAAAAAGCACATCGATTTTACTCCCTTAGGAGATATCGTATCGACGGTGCAACTTTTGGTGCAAGGAGATCCTGACGTAGATTTCGTGTTTATTCACGAGAAAAATTCAAGCAGAGTTGAGCTTGACACACGAGAGTTACGTGAAGTTCTTGAAGATGTGCCACTTAATTCCTTTGAGGTGCTCTGTTGGATCAGCGAAAACCTGAAGGAACAGTACGGAAGTTTTTAACTCAAAATTAAATAAGAATTATCCAGAAAGGAAACCACTATGAAATCTTTGGCTGAACTTAAAGCAATCAAAGACAGAATGAAGGACAAGGTTGTTCTTCGTGAGGGTTCTAACGACGTTCGCGTTGTCGTAGGTATGGCTACCTGCGGTATTGCGGCAGGCGCAAGACCCGTGCTCAACGCTTTCGTTGAGGAGATCAAGGAAAGCGGACTTATGGACAAGGTGACCGTCACTCAGACAGGTTGCGTAGGTCTTTGCCAGCTCGAACCTCTCGTTGAGGTATACGAGGCAGGAAAGGAAAAAGTTACCTACGTTAAAATGACCGCTGAAAAGGTTAAGACGGTTGTCGAAAAGCATCTCAAGGGCGGTAACGTTGTGACTGAGTTCACCGTTGCCAGCATCAAGTAATTGGAGGTAAGACAGATGATTCGTGCTCATGTATTGATTTGCGGCGGTACAGGCTGTACCTCCTCCAACAGTCAGGCTGTTCAAAAAGCGTTCTGTGAAAACATTGAGAACTTTGGTCTCGCCGAAGAGGTTAAGGTTGTTCAGACGGGTTGCTTCGGTCTTTGCGCTCTCGGTCCTGTTGTTATCGTTTATCCCGACGGCACGTTCTATAGCCGTGTTACTCCGGATGACGTAACTGAGATAGTTGAGGAGCATCTTCTTAAGGGTCGTGTTGTTGAGCGTCTTGTTTACGCAGACACCGGTTCGAACGAGATAGTTGAAAAGGCAAACGTATCTCTCGGAGATACCGCGTTCTATAAGACACAGAAGCGTATAGTACTTCGCAACTGCGGTGTTATCGATCCCGACAGCATTGACGAGTACATAGCTATGGACGGTTATCAGGCGCTCGGTAAGGTTCTCACCGAAATGACTCCTGAGGACGTTATCAAAACCGTTACCGACTCCGGTCTTCGCGGCAGAGGCGGCGGCGGATTCCCCACCGGTCGTAAGTGGGCTCTCTGCGCTCCCAATAAGGCGCCTCAGAAGTACGTTGTATGTAATGCCGATGAGGGTGACCCAGGCGCATTCATGGACCGTTCTATCCTTGAGGGCGACCCCCACTCCATCATAGAGGCTATGACGATATGCGGATACGCTATCGGCGCTACAAAGGGTTACGTTTACGTAAGAGCTGAATATCCCATAGCAGTTAAAAGACTTCAGCACGCTATCGACCAGGCAAATGAATACGGTCTGCTCGGTAAAAATATATTTGACTCCGGCTTTGATTTCGATCTTGAGATCAGACTTGGCGCAGGTGCGTTCGTTTGCGGCGAAGAAACTGCTCTTATGACCTCTATTGAGGGTAATCGCGGTGAGCCCAGACCCCGTCCTCCTTATCCTGCCGTTAAGGGTCTTTACAACTCTCCCACAGTCGAGAACAACGTTGAGACCTTCGCAAATATTCCTCAGATCATTCTCAACGGTGTAGAATGGTTCACCTCTATGGGTACAGAAAAGTCCAAGGGTACCAAGGTATTCGCTCTTGGCGGTAAGATCGAGCATACCGGTCTTGTTGAGATTCCTATGGGTACTACCCTTCGCGAGATCATATACGATATCGGCGGCGGTATTCCCGGTGGAAAGAAGTTTAAGGCTGCGCAGACTGGCGGTCCTTCCGGCGGTTGTATTCCCGCAAGTCTTATCGACACAGAGGTTGACTACGATAACCTCACTGCTATCGGCTGTATGATGGGCTCCGGCGGTCTTATCGTTATGGACGAGGACACCTGTATGGTTGATATGGCTAAGTTCTTCCTTGAGTTCACAGTTGACGAGTCCTGTGGTAAGTGCACACCCTGCCGCGTAGGTACAAGAAGACTTCTCGAACTCCTCGAAAAGATCACCGACGGCAAGGGAACTCTCGAAGATATCGATAAACTCGAAAATCTCTGCAATTATATTAAGCAGAATTCACTTTGCGGTCTTGGTCAGACAGCTCCAAACCCCGTGCTTGCAACGCTTAAGTTCTTCCGTGACGAGTACATCGCTCACGTTGTAGACAAGAAGTGTCCTGCAGGTGTATGTAAAAATCTTCTTTCCTTTACTATTGATGCGGACAAGTGTATCGGATGCGGCAAGTGTGCTAAGAACTGCCCTGTCGATACCATCGTTAAGACTGATTATGTTGCTCCCGGACATAAGCTTCCCTCTTACAAAATCGAGCAGGCTAAGTGCATAAAGTGCGGCGCTTGTATGAGCGGATGTAAGTTCGGCGCAATAAACAAAAAGTAATGAAAGGAGCATATGACTGATATGGAAATGTTAAATGTTACAGTTAACGGCATTGCTGTAAGCGTGCCTAAGGGCTCCACTATTCTCGAGGCTGCCCGTGCTGCAGGTGTGGAGATCCCCACTCTCTGTTATATGAAAGAAAAGAACGAGATCGGCGCATGCCGTATCTGCGTTGTTGAGGCAACCGGTGCAAGAGGTCTTGTAACCGCCTGCGTTTATCCCGTTACCGACGGAATGGTTATCAACACCAATACTCCTAAGGTTAGAGAAGCGAGAAAGACAACTCTTGAGTTGATTCTTTCAACTCACGATAAAAACTGCCTTTCCTGCTCCCGTTCTACCAACTGCGAGCTTCAGAAGCTCTGCCTTGAGTACGGTGTAGACTCCCAGGCTTTCGATGGCTTTAAGCCCGTATACGAGTTGGATTACTCCACTCCTCATCTCGTAAGAGATAACAACAAATGTATTCTTTGCCGTCGATGCGTTGCGGTTTGCCAGGAGCAGCACGTTGCAGTTATCGGCGCAAACAACAGAGGTATCGACACCTGCATCGGACAGGCATTCGATATGCCTCTCGGCGATACTCCCTGCATCTCCTGCGGTCAGTGTACTGCAGTATGTCCTACCGGAGCTCTCATGGAGCGAGATGACACCGATAAGGTATGGGCAGCTCTCGCTGATCCCACGAAGCACGTAGTTGTTCAGACTGCACCTTCCATCAGAGCTACTCTTGGTGAGTGCTTCGATATGCCCATCGGAACTAACGTTGAGGGCAAGATGGTTGCAGCACTTCGCAGACTTGGATTTGAGAAGGTTTTCGATACAAATACTGCGGCAGACTTTACAATCGTAGAGGAAGCTACCGAGCTTCTTGAGCGTGTGAAGAATGGAGGAACCCTCCCTATGATCACCTCATGTTCTCCCGGTTGGGTCAAGTTCTGCGAGTACTATTATCCCGAAATGGTAGATCATCTCTCCTCTTGCAAATCGCCTCAGCAGATGGGCGGCGCTCTTATAAAGTCCTATTGGGCAGATAAGATGGGCTATGATCCTAAGGACGTATTCGTTGTTTCTATCATGCCCTGTACTGCTAAAAAGTTCGAGGTTGGCAGAGATGATATGTGCGGCGCCGGCGAAGGCATCGTTGACGTTGACGTAGCTCTCACTACCCGTGAGCTTGCCAGAATGATAGGCAGAGCCGGAATCAAGTTCACCGCTCTTCCCGACGAGGAATTTGACTCAGCTCTCGGTATCGATACAGGCGCAGCTGTTATTTTCGGTGCTACCGGCGGTGTTATGGAGGCTGCTCTCCGTACCGCTAACGACGTTCTCACCGGTAAGAATAACAAGAAGCTCGATTTCACCGAGGTGCGCGGTACTGAGGGTATCAAGGAAGCTACCTATAAAATCGCAGGTATGGAAATTAAGGTTTGTGTTGCTTCCGGAGCAGCAAACGCAAAGAAGGTTATGGACAAGATCGCTAAGGGCGAAGCTGACTGGACCTTCGTTGAGATTATGGGTTGTCCCGGCGGCTGTGTAAACGGCGGCGGTCAGCCTATTCAGCCTCAGCACGTAAGAGATACCGTAGATCTTAAGGCTGTAAGAGCTAAGGCTCTCTACGATCAGGATAAAGCTATGGATATGAGAAAGTCTCACCTTAACCCTATCATCAAGGAAGTATACGATAATTACTTCAAGGGCGGTTACGGTTGTCACAAGGCTCATCACCTGCTCCACACCTCCTACGTAGGTCGTAAAAAGTACAATATCTAATTAAAATCCAAGGGACTGCCGTTTGGCAGTCCCTTTTATCTTTCGTTTATTGTTTTTGATTACCAAGGAACGTTTGTTTCTTTTTCAATTTCACAGAACTTTTTTTTGCAAAATCGTGCATATTTATGCAATGTTTTGTGCATATTTCTATTTATCATTCTCAAAAATGTTTTATTTTATGATACCTAATGCATTTTTTCTGAAAAAATATTCAAAAAGCACTTGACAAAACGCAAATATAGTATTAGAATATAGAAGTAATATTTTTTCTAACTCTTGGAGGATACTATAATGGATAAGAAATCTATCAAAAAAGTTGTGCTTGCGTATTCCGGCGGTTTGGATACTTCTATCATTATTCCGTGGCTTAAAGAAAACTACAACAACTGCGAAGTTATAGCCGTTTCGGGCAACGTAGGACAGGCTGACGAGCTTGAAGGCTTGGAAGAAAAGGCTCTAAAGACCGGAGCATCAAAGCTTTATATCGAGGATCTTACGGACGAGTTTGTTGACGAATACGTTATTCCTACCGTCAAGGCAGGAGCTCTCTACGAGGAATATATGCTCGGTACATCCTTTGCACGCCCCGTTATTGCTAAGAGAATCGTCGAAATTGCCCTTGCGGAAGGCGCAGATGCCATCTGTCACGGCTGCACCGGTAAAGGTAACGACCAGGTAAGATTTGAGCTTGCTATCAAGGCGTTCGCGCCCAATATGCCTATTATCGCGCCCTGGCGTGAGTGGACCATCAAGTCCCGTGAAGAAGAGATCGAGTACGCGGAAGCTCACAATATACCTCTTAAGATCAACCGTGAAACCAACTATTCTAAGGATAAAAACCTCTGGCACCTCTCTCACGAGGGTATGGACCTTGAGGATGCAGGAAACGAGCCTCTGTATGAAAAGAAAGGCTTCCTTGAAATGGGTGTTTCTCCCATTCAAGCTCCTGATAAGCCTACCTACATTACTCTTGATTTTGAAAAGGGCGTTCCCGTTGCTCTCGATGGCAAAAAGATGAGCGCTAAAAATATCATTCTTGCCCTTAACAAGGTTGGCGGAGAAAACGGTATCGGTCTGCTCGATATCGTCGAAAACCGTCTTGTAGGTATGAAGTGCCGCGGTGTGTACGAAACTCCAGGCGGAGCTATTCTCTACTTTGCTCATAACTATCTCGAAACTCTCTGTCTTGACAAGATGACTATGCACGAAAAGCAGAAGCTCTCCATCACATTTGCGGAGCTTGTTTACAACGGTCAGTGGTATACTCCTCTTCGCGAGGCGCTTTCTGCATTCGTTGATAAGACACAGGAGAACGTTACCGGTAAGGTAAAGATCAAGCTGTACAAGGGTAATATGATCAAAGCCGGAGCTTGGAGCGATTATTCACTCTATTCTGAGGAGATCGCTACGTTTGGCGAGGATAACGTTTATAATCAGGCAGACAGTGCCGGATTCATCAACCTTTACGGTCTTCCCATCAAGGTTCAGGCTCAGGTTAACGCAAAGAACGCAAAGAAGTAAAAAACAAAGTCAGAGACGGTTCCGCCGTCTCTGTCTGATTTAAAAAATGTTTTAGAGGACTTAATCAATATGGATAAAATGTGGGCAGGAAGATTTGAAAAAGCTTCTGACAAAAGGGCTGACGATTTCAACTCCTCAATTCACTTCGACAAAAAGCTATATAAACACGACATTCACGGCTCTATGGAGCACGCCGCTATGCTCTGCCGAGTTGGAATACTAACTCCCGATGAGCTTGGTTCTATTACGTCAGGGCTCGCATCGATATTACACGATCTGGAAAGCGGCGAGCTTGACTTTGATATGAACGCCGAGGATATACATATGTTCGTTGAAGCCGAGCTGACGAAAAGGATCGGCGACACCGGCAAGAAGCTCCATACGGCAAGATCCAGAAACGATCAGGTTGCTTTGGATATGAGACTCTATATGCGCGAGGAAGCCTTCGGAGTCGTTAATTTGCTGAAGGAGCTTACCAAAACAGTTCTGAAACAAGCAAAAGCAAACGTAAATACAATTATGCCCGGATACACTCACCTTCAGCGAGCTCAACCTATAACTTTCGCCCATCATATGCTTGCTTACTGTATGATGTTTCTCCGTGATTCGTCCAGAATCGTAGACGCAGTGCTTCGTATGAACTACTCACCTCTCGGTTCTTGTGCTCTGGCAGGTACAACCTACCCGACTGACAGAGATTCCGTTGCCGAGGCTCTTGGATTCGACGGAATTACTATGAATTCAATAGACGGAGTATCAGACAGAGATTACTGTATTGAGCTGGAGGCGGCATTTGCTACTGTTATGATGCACCTCTCTCGCTTCTCGGAGGAAATAATCCTCTGGTCAAGCTGGGAGTTCAAATTCATAGAACTCGATGATGCTTATACTACCGGATCGTCGATTATGCCTCAGAAGAAAAATCCCGATATGGCAGAGCTGGTACGCGGCAAATGCGGTCGTGTTTACGGCGATCTTATGGCAACGCTTACTATGCTGAAAGGACTGCCACTTGCATATAACAAGGATATGCAGGAAGACAAGGAGGCTATATTTGACAGTGTAGAAACCGTCAAAAAATGTCTTGAAATCTTCATACCGATGATTGAAACCATGAAAACAATACCAGAAAATATGTATGCCGCTTCCAAAAAAGGTTTTATCAACGCAACTGACCTTGCTGACTATTTGACGAAGCGCGGAGTTCCGTTCCGCACCGCATACAAAATCGTTGGTACTGTTGTAGGCAAATGTGTAAAGGCGGGTATTACTCTTGACGAGGTTCCTCTAAATGAGTACAAGGAATATTCGGAGATATTCGAGGAGGATCTTTACAATGAGATCTCACTTGAAACCTGTATCAAAAAAAGAATTTCACGCGGCAGCACGGGTTATGACTCTGTAGCCGAGCAAATAGCATACGTTGAAGAGCAGATTTAATTTCCCCGCTCTCCTCCAAAACCTTGAATAGATTTTAAGAATACTGCATTTTAAATAAATTACAATTCAAACAATTAGTATTTTACGTAGTGTTTTATGATTAAGACGTTCGGATGCAACAAATAGATCGGAGGTTTCATATTATATGGCTGTCAATCTTATTGAAGGCGGAGCATACACTCCAAAAGGATTCCTTGTGGGAGGTGTTAATGCCGGTATTCTAAAAAACAGCAACGCGCGTGATCTTTTCCTTATTTATTCAAAAAAGCCGGCGAACTCTGCGGCTGTATACACTGATAATAAAATTAAAGGCGCTCCGTTGCTGGTTACAAAGGATAACCTTGCCAACGGTCGTGCTCAAGCTATAATCTGTAACATCGGAAATGCAAACGCCTGCAACTCTGACGGAATAGAGGTCGCTAAGGGAACCTGTTCTCTGCTTGCGAAAGAACTAAAGATAGCAAAGAGCAATATTATAGTTGCTTCAGCCGGTGCGATCGGCCAACCTATGCCTATGGATACGATCTCAAAATCCATACCCTCGCTTATCGAATCCCTCAGTAATGAAGGAAGCTCAGGCAGTACAGATATTATGACTGCGGACGAACGCATTAAGGAGGTAGCTGTCAGCTTTGAGATTGGCGGAAAGCCGTGTTACATCGGAGGTGTAGCTGTAAGCTCCGGTGCTGCACATTCCAATATGGCTACCATGCTGGTCTTCATTACCACTGACTGCGATATCAGCACTGAGATGCTTTCGCTTGCGTTATCAGGCGAAACTAAAAATGCCTTTAGTCTTATCAGCATCAACAGTGACGTTTCAACTAACGATTTGATCGCTATTATGGCCAACGGTATAGCTAAAAACTCTCCTATTATAAAAAAAGGCAGAGATTATGCAAAGTTTACAAGTGCTCTCAACGTATTGATCACAAATTTAAGTAGAAAAATCGTGGCAGACAGCGATGGCGCTACCAAGCTTATAGAATGCTCGGTAGTTGGCGCGAAAAATGATGCCTGTGCCAAGACTATAGCGAAGAGCGTAATTTCATCTTCTCTCGTCAAAACCGCAATGTTCGGTGCATTACCGGACTGGGGACGTATTATAGCTGCCATCGGAGGATGTGGCGCAGAGGTTGACGTGTCAAAAGTAGATATTTCCTTCGTTTCGGGCAAGGGAGAAATTCCTGTTTGCTACGGTGGCGTTGGAATAAACTTCTCTGAGGATTTCGCTAAAGAGATCTTATCCGAGGAAGAGGTTACTATCGCCATCAAGCTTGGCGACGGCAACGGAAGTGCTGTTGCTCTTGGTTGTGATCTTTCGTACGACTACGTAAAAATCAATAGCGGAGTGTAATTAACTATATTACATTTTACATCAAGCGACAGGTATATTAACCCTAGAAAAGATAAAAATATACAGTACTCCCATCTTAAATAGCTATAAACTGTTTTTAATACATAAACCAATCAAAATATTCGATTTTTTATGAGCGATAAACGTCGCTATGCCATACAGGCAGTTAAGGAGTTCTACACCAATGAATAACGTAAACTTTTTAAAGGGTCGGGATTTTTTAAAGCTTCTCGATCTATCTTCTGAAGAAATAAGCTCTCTCATAAATCTTGCCGCAGAATTCAAGGCTAAGAAAAAAGCAGGACTAAGCCATAGGATTTGTGAGGGTAAGAACGTTGCCTTGATTTTCGAAAAAACAAGTACGAGAACCAGATGCAGCTTTGAAGTTGCAGCTTACGATCTCGGTATGAACGTAACTTATCTCGATCCAACCGCATCTCAGATTGGAAAAAAAGAAAGTATTGCTGATACCGCACGCGTGCTTTCCTCTATTTACGACGGAATAGAATACCGAGGATTCGGTCAGACAATCGTTGAGGAGTTAGCAAAGTACTCTGACGTTCCTGTATGGAACGGTCTGACGAACGAATTTCACCCAACTCAGATACTTGCAGATTTTCTTACGATAAAAGAACGTTTCGGTAAGCTTCGTGGAATCAAGCTCGTATATATGGGTGACGCAAGATATAATATGGGCAACTCGCTGATGGTTGGTTGCGCTAAAATGGGAATGGACTTCGTTGCCTGCGCTCCGAATAAATACTTCCCTGATAAGTCACTGGTTGATGAGTGCAGGAAAATTGCAAAAGGAACCGGAGCAACCGTCAATCTTGAAAGCAACGTCGAAAAGGCGCTTGAGGGTGCTAACGTGGTGTATACAGACGTTTGGGTTTCTATGGGAGAGCCGGACGAGGTATGGGAGGAGCGCATTCGTGAGCTTTCACCTTATCAGGTAAACTCGGCAGCAATGAAGCTCGCAGATAAAAACGCTGTTTTTATGCACTGTCTTCCCGCTTTCCACGATCTTAAAACAAAGATCGGAGCAGAAATCAATGCCAAATTCGGCATTAACGAAATGGAAGTTACCGACGAGGTGTTTGAATCGGAACAGTCCATTGTTTTCGAAGAAGCTGAAAACAGAATGCACACTATTAAAGCTGTAATGGCTGCTACCCTGTAATTTTTTCCGATTTTCACTTTATTTACATTTTTATAACAGTAAGTTAACCGATTTTTTGATGTCATTTAATGTTTTGGTGTTATAATTCACTACATAAATCCAGAAAGGACTATTTTTATGAAAAAAACGGGTACAAAGCTAATATCTTTCATTTGCATTACCGTTTTGCTTTTCTCTATGACATCCTGCGGTTATTTATCATTACCGGGTATTTCCGGAGATAATTATTATGACGTTACCAATAACGAGATAACAATAAACGGTGATAAGGGCAACACTGCGTACGCTTCCGCAGCGGGACTGAGAAGCGCTGTAAGTGTGTACTGCTCCTTTGAAGTTCAGACCGGGGGGAATTCGTTCTGGAATCCTACTCCTACTGTACAGACATACTATACAACAGGATCAGGGGTTATCTACAAACTTGAGGATAACGGAAGCGCATTCATTATTACAAATTATCACGTTGTCTACAATAATATGTCTTTGACCGGTGACGGAATCAGCGACAGTATCTTCCTATACCTCTACGGTATGGAAAATCAACAATATGCTATAAGCGCATATTTCGTGGGGGGATCGAGTGCATACGATATTGCTGTACTGCGTGTAAACAACTCCGAGGTTCTGCAAAACGCGATTGCATCCGGTGCTGCCGCGGCGGTTACAGTTGGAAATTCCGATGATCTCGTTCCCGGACAGCACACATTAGCTATCGGTAATCCGTCTAGTACAAACCTTGGCGGAATATCTGTGACAGAGGGTATCGTCAGTGTCGACTCAGAATATATTACCATGACGTCGTCTGACGGTAACGGAGATGCTACGTTCAGGGTAATACGTACCGATACGGCTATAAACTCCGGCAACTCAGGCGGAGGTATGTACAATCTGGACGGCGAGCTTGTTGGAATTGTCAATGCCAAAATCACCAGCTCTTCAATAGAAAATATCGGTTATGCCATTCCTTCCAGCGTTGCGCAAGCCGTAGCTGATAATATCATAGACAACTGTTACGGCAAGGAAACAAAGTCCGTTAAGCGCGCACTGCTTGGCATTACTTTATCAGCGACCGGCTATTCCACCTATTACGACAGTGAGGCAGGAATAATCAGGAAAGCAGAAACCATATCCGTCACTCAGATATCTGACGGCTACGCCGCAACCGGAGTGCTTGCCGTAGGTGATGAAATAGCAAAAATCACCGTTGGAGATAAATCCCGAACAGTTACAAGACTGCACCACATTATAGATCTTATGCTCTATGCACGCGAAGGACATACGGTAATCATAGAGTATATAAGAAACGGAGAAACGAAAACCGCAAGCTTCACTATAGAGGCATCAAATATTACCGATTATTAAAGGAATCCCAAGGATAGCATTGCTAACCTTGGGATTTCTTATTATTAAATGATTTACTAAAGAAATAATTTGTACGGGATAGGACTTTAAACCGTGACGACCAAAGTTCCAATGCTTCTCGTTCGACGGTAGTAGATCAGTCACGCTTCTTTTTTTGGTCTAACTTCACGTAGATCGGTCAAGCTTCTTTTTTTAAGTCTGACTTAACGTAGATCAGTCAAGCTCCTTTTTGCCCGTGTAAAGCTCGTAGTATCTGCCCTTCATAGCTACCAGATCGTCGTGAGTACCGCGCTCAATGATCTCGCCTCGCTCAAGTACCATAATAGCGTTTGCATTACGTACAGTGGAAAGTCTGTGAGCTATAACAAATGTCGTTCTATCCTTCATCAGTCTGTCCATACCGTGCTCTATATGGCGCTCGGTTCTTGTATCTACGGATGAGGTTGCCTCGTCAAGCACCAATATGGGAGCTTTTGACAGCGCGGCACGGGCAATGTTCAGAAGCTGACGTTGTCCTTGGGACAAGTTTGCGCCGTCGCCCTCGATTACGGTATCGTAACCGTTCTCAAGTCTGGTGATAAAGCTATGCGCGCTGGCAGTTTTGGCAGCCGCGATTACCTCCTCATCGGTAGCGTCGAGCCTTCCGTAACGAATATTTTCCATCACCGTTCCGGTAAACAAGTGAGTATCCTGAAGCACCATAGCTATATTGCTACGCAAATAATCGCGATTATAGGATTTTAGCGGTTTCCCGTCAACTGTGATCTCACCTTCTTCTATATCGTAGAAACGGTTAAGAAGATTAGTAATTGTGGTTTTTCCGGCACCGGTTGAGCCGACGAAAGCGATCTTCTGCCCCGGCTTAGCATAGAGTGAGATATTTTTCAGAACCGTTTTATCCGGATTATAACCAAATGTTACGTCCTTCATTATAACGTGACCCTGTATCTCACATGTGATCGCATCCGGAGCATCGGCAGCCTCAGGAGTTTCGTCGATAACATTAAATACTCTCTCTGCTCCAGCGAGAGCGGCGAAGAGGGTGGATACCTGCATTGAGAGCTGATTTATCGGCATAGAAAACTGTTTTGAGTAGTTTGCAAACGCGGATAACTCTCCCGGTGTAAATGCGGTTGTTACTATGAGTATACCGCCAACACCCAGGGTGACCGCATAGGAAATAAGACTTATATTGTGCATTATCGGACCGGTAACACCCCCCCAGAACTGAGCTTTTTCGTGTTTATACCTCAGATCCTCGTTTATAAGCTCCATTTCCTCAACGCATTCATCCTCGTGATTGAATACCTTGATAACCTTCTGACCGCTAATGGTTTCCTCAATATATCCGTTGACAGCTCCAAGCGCCGCCTGACCTGCACCGTAATATTTAGCAGAATTTTTACCGATTACGCCAACCGCGTAAATCAACAATGGAACGAACACTACCGTAACAACGGTCAGCCAAACGTTAGTGGTGAGCATAAAGATAAACGTACCGGTAAGGCTGATCATACCGCTGACTATAGACGTAAGAGAGTTGCTGAGCATCACGTCTATATTATCGACGTCATTTGTAAACCTGCTCATCAGCTCACCTGTAGGTCTACCGTCAAAATATCTTACGGGAAGTTTCTGAAGCTTAGTAAAAAGATCGTTACGTATATTTTGAATTGCGTTCATCGTAACGGTAAGCATAAGCCTACCCTGAAGATAATTACCAAAGGCTGCGATAGCATATACCGAACCGAGAATTATAAGAGCCGCAAAAACATAAACGGTCACCTCAGCGACGGTATTCTGCATCAGGCTCTGAACGAATGGGGTTGAGGCAAACATCTCAATAGCCCCGTCGGCAATCTCGGCAATACGTGACGGTTCAAGAACGGCGTTAGGATTTACCGCAAGAGTTATGCGGTTAATTATGGGTACTATCATATATCCGCCAACAAGGGTAGATACTGTAGTAAGAATCATACAAACGAGAACGAAAACAAGACGTAACCAATATTTGTTTACGTAGGACAAGAGCCGGAGCACTGTCTTTTTTACATTTTTAGGCTTTCCCTTAGCGCGTACGCGAGGTCCGCCTCTGCCCGGTCCGCCTCCTCTGAGAGATTCTCCGTGGGAGACGCTATTGTACTGCGCTCTTAATTTTTCAAGTGATCTTGCAGCCATTGTTACGCCTCCTTTTTATCCATCTGAGAATAATAAATTTCACTATATTCAGAGTTATTTTCGAGCAGAGTATCGTGCTTTCCAATGCCGGTTATTTTTCCGTCATTCATAACTATTATCATATCAGCATCCTTGACAGATGATATTCTCTGCGCGATGATTATCTTGGTACAGTCAGGAAGATCATTTTTCAGAGCATTTCTAATCTGCGCCTCAGTTGCTGTATCAACCGCGCTGGTAGAGTCGTCAAGAATAAGAATCTTCGGTTTTTTAAGCAAAGCCCTAGCTATACAAAGCCTCTGCTTCTGTCCGCCGGAGAGATTCATACCGCCCTTATCGAGTATAGTTTCATACCCATCGTTAAAGTTCGATACAAACTTATGCGCAGCCGAATGCTCTGCTGCAAGCTGCATTTCGCTATCAGTTGCTTCGCTGTCGCCCCAGCGCAAATTGTCTGAAATAGAACCTGAAAAGAGAAGATTCTTCTGAAGAACCATTCCAATTCCAAGTCGAAGATTTTCAAGAGAGTAATTTCTTACGTTGATTCCGTCTATCAGAACCTCACCGCAATCCACGTCGTAAAGTCTGGGTATCATTGAAACGAGAGTTGTCTTACCGCAACCGGTAGAACCGATTATACCGACGGTTGAACCTGCTTGAATATCAACGTTTATATTATCAAGAACCGGCTCCTCGCTGTTCTTATAATATCTGTAGCTGACGTTTCTGAAGCTTATGCTTCCCTGCTCGATGCGCCTGTCAAAATCGCAATCCGCAGTGTTGGTAATATCAATCTCTTCGTCAAGCACCTCGCATATTCTCCTACCCGACGCCAGAGCCCTTGAGAAATTCATAAGAAGCATCGTAACCATCATAAGTGACGATAATATCTGGGTAGTATAAGTAATAAATGCGGATAGGTCGCCGACCTGCATACCGCCTACGAGAGTCTGCTCGTCAAGGACTATTCCGTGACCTATCCATATGACAGCAATAACGGTTGCATACATAAACGCGCTCATTATCGGTCCCATCAGTATAACCATTTTGATCGCGTGCATTGCAGTATCCTTCAGGTCCTTGTTATCAGATGCAAACTTTTCGTTTTCAAAATCTTCTCTTACGAAGGATTTTACTACTCTGACGTTAGTTACGTTCTCACGAACCGTAGAATTAAGCTTATCCACCTTCTTCTGCAACATCTGGAATTTGGGGAATCCCATTTTGATCAGCAGACCGAGAACAACTAGCATCAGAGGCATTGTAACAGCAAGAACCACCGAGAGGCTGGGCTTAAGGCTGACAGCCATGATAATTCCACCGATAAGCATACCGGGAGAACGTAGCGCCATACGGAGAAGCATATTAACGAAGTTCTGCATCTGGGTTACGTCATTGGTCATTCTCGTTACCAAGGAGCTGGCAGAAAACTTATCTATATTTGCAAAGGAATACTGCTGTACCTTGGCATACATATCGCGCCTCAGG
>JAZOTE010000073.1:0-19546 GCA_045657485.1 Eubacteriales bacterium | reverse complement strand
CTGAGCCTGAGGTAGTCGAAGAGGTTATCGAGGAAGCAGTCGCAGAGGCTGAGCCTGAGGTAGTCGAAGAGGTTATCGAGGAAGCAGTCGAAGAGGCTGAACCTGAGGTAGTCGAAGAGGCTGAACCTGAGGTCGTCGAAGAGGCTGAACCTGAGGTCGTCGAAGAGGCTGAACCTGAGGTCGTCGAAGAAGCTCCTGTAGATGCAATAGTTGCTGATGAGGAGGGACGAGTACACGTTGATGCGACCCACGCCGACGAGCTTGTATCCGACGAAGAGGCAGAAACGAGAATAGAGATCGTTAAGTCCACCGATAAGAAGGGCGGTAAGATGTGTGAGATTAACCTCGATACCATCTGCGAAAACTTCGAGGACGGTGACACTGTAGATCTTGCAGTACTGAAGAAGATGAGGCTTGTTCCCGCAAATGCAGGAAGACTTAAGATTCTTGCTCGCGGAATTATGACCAAGAATGATCTTACTGTCAAGGCTGATAAGTTCTCACTTTCCGCTGTAAAGATGATCACCCTTGCAGGCGGTCGTACAGAACAGCAGAAGTAATTACAAAAAATCCGCCCGCCACCCGAAAGGGTGACGGACGGAGATAATAAAGAAAACGAGTCGATGAAAAGGCGACTTCTCATAAGGAAGTTTAAAAAAAGTTAAGTCCGCAAAGGCATAATTGCAATGCAGAAGACAAAGATAAACCCCGACAGATTTTTCAAGATCTGTCGGGGTAATTTTATTTGATTTGGTAGGACACTACGCTTTATTCCAAACGATGTTATCTTTGTATTGTGAAGCGGTCTCCAGACATTCTTCTATGCTATTATGCAGCGTATCACTTACCACTTCATAATTCTCATCACAACAGAACAAATAATATGTGTCATCTTGGGTGTATTTGCAAATTGCAAGATAACGATAATGATCGGCAATTTCTCCGTTTGGGAAAATGCTGTAACCATAATCATCTTGCGAAGTATAGTAAAGAACAATTGCTCCATCCAATTTGATTGGGAACATAGAATAATCTCCCTTTTATCGCCAGTTTCGCCTTTGTATTACAAAGGCACAGGGCTTAGCCCATACCCCTATAATACCGATTATATTATATCATAAATCGGCAGAGAAATCAAGAGTTATATTCCGACTTGCGTCGGAGTGATATTGTCGCATGGCGGAAGTGATATTGAAGCCTTACGGCTTCAGTGATATTTTATTCGCCATAAAACTTGCGAAGCAAATACCACTCGGCGTAAGCCGAATATCACTGCGAAGCAATAGAACTCGCCGCAGGCGAATAAAACTGTCCAACTTCCTTATGAGAAGTTGGGCAAGCATCGGCTCGTTTTTTATTACCGGGCGATATATTCAGTGCTTATTATATAACGCTTATTCGGAATGTATGAGTGATATTATTCGGAATGTATGAGTGATAGGCTATATAAGCCTTATCTGTGACTTTCTTGTCTGAAGTCTTAGAGCGTTTCCGTAAATTCAAGGGAATAAACTCGCTCACCGTTGTCGGTGGCAGACTTTGCGATAATTCCGTATATTTGTACGCTTGTATTTTCACCTTTGGTAAGAGCGTTTATTTGCTCCTTGTCAAATCCAAAAAAGCTTAGTATTTTGCGTATGCTTCCGGTTGATCCTATTGCAACGTCGCGGTACAGATTGGCGTATCTTGCCCCCTGATTTTTCGCCCAGTCCAGCATCGGAGCATCGTCATAACCGAAAAGCTCAACCTTGATTTTTCTTCTTTTTTTAAGAGTCAGAGTGAGCACCTTACCCTTGCTTATCACCGCTCTGTCCTTTGAGGAAAATGGACCGTACGAGCGCACCTCCTCGAAACTGATAATAACAGCGCGTAAAAGAAAAATGAAAATAAATACGATGATCGCGCCACAAGCGATAATCAACGGATATAGCTTAGCCCATCCCTCAGCACCGTCGTTGAAATATATCGCAACCGCCATAAGAAATATGATCGGCAATTCGGTAAGATACATCGCGGCTTTGGTGGATATTAAAAAAATACTTTTCATTGCGTGCTCCTTTCTTTTATATCAGCTTTCGAAGGCGCATAACCGTATTTGCGATTTTATCGGAGTCCACCTTTATATGCCTTCTGTCATAGGTTATCAGACCGTTCGTTTCATCCTCCACGTCAGACAGCTGAGTATATACCAGACCGCTGATACAGAGAGGAACAAGGGGTAATACCTCGTCGCCAAATAGTGAAATAATGGCATCCTGCAGCTCCTCTGCGGATTTAAAGAGCTTATATCCGTAGTTTCTGTCACCGTAAAGATGTCCGGCGACTCTGTATGCGTATCCGCCAAATTCGCTGATTACAAGAGGCTTCTTTAATTTTCTGCACGGTTTTATCTTCTTGAAATATACGTGACGTGAGTCTACGTCACTCTTTTTTGTCCTGAACCAGCCTGACGTTGAATCGATAATTCGGGTATTATCCCATTCCTTGAATTTTGTGTAGGCATCGTCAGCGCAGAACTGTCCCCAACCCTCGTTGAAAATAGTATAATATACGATGGATGGGAATGAATAGAGATGCTCTACGGTATCCTTTGCGTGCTCAAGGAATATCCTCCTTGATTCCTTGTTACCGTGTAAGTGCCTGTCGCACACCTTCTGCATTCCTATCGTTGGCAGAGCGGTATCGAAGAAGAATGAGTAACCGGAATTGTTGACCATATCCTGAAATACGGCAATTCCGAGAGTATCGCATAAATAATAGAATACCTCAGGCTCTATTTTAATATGCTTTCTCAGCATATTGAATCCCATAGCCTTCATATTAATTATATCGTCAGCATAACCCTCACTCGTAGCAGGCAAATATATTCCGTCAGAAAAATAACCCTGATCCAGCGGACCTACGAACAAATACGGCTTGCCGTTAAGCGTAAGTCTGGGTACGTTATCTACAGTCGCCACTCCAATCTCGCGCAGAGCAAAATAGGAGCGTACGGTATCTCTACCGGACTCCAGGGTGTAGCGATAGAGATGTGGGGTATCGGGAGTCCAGAGCTTTGGCTCGTCGATTGCTATTTCAACACTGTCGCCCTGCCACTCATAGCTCATCCCACCATCGAGAGTCAGCTTGTATCTTCCGTTACCGCCGAGCACCTGCAGCTTTATGCTTTTGAGCGTAGGCGTTGCGCGGATTTTCCTTATATAATTTTCGCACACCGATTCAAGCCACACGCTTTGCCATATGCCGCTGATGGGCGTATACCACATACCGCCTCTGTTGCGTTTTTGCTTTCCGTAAGGATACTTTTTGTCCAGATCGTCGCGTACCTTGACCTCCAGCAGATTTTTACCGGACTCAAGAAGGTCTGTTATATCAGCGAAAAATGGAAGATAACCGCCCTCGTGATAGGCGGCTTCCTTGCCGTTTACGTAAACCCGGCACAGAGTATCGACAGCGCCAAAATGCAGAAGTACACGGTCAAGTCGGAAGCCGTCAGGCAGTGTGAAGGTGCGTCTGTAATGAATGATCGAACCTTTTGGTATTGACCGCTCTATACCCGACAGCAAGCTTTCGGGCGGAAACGGTATGAGTATTTTTTCGTCAAAGATGGGTGCCTCTCCGTCTTGCGTTACGGAGAAATCCCACTCGCCGTTGAGCGAAATATAGGAGTCACGCTTCATACTCGGACGGGGATAATCCTGCCAGGGAGTACCGTCCCCCAGCTTATCGGCGTAGGGGGTAGTCAGCGTTTCGAACTTAGTGTATTTCATTACTTAGACCTCGGAATATATTGCTTAAATAATACACGGGTATGAGGTTATACCAAACCCGTGAGATAATTTTTCAGAAATTCTGAGAGAGCGGGGAAAGTATTCAGCGCGATAGTGAATAAGCTGTATGCTAAGAAAAAGATATATCCGATATTGAAAAATACCGTTCTGAATTTGGTATATGCGGGGAGATCAACCGAACGTTCGTTCGGGAATTTATATGCTCGCTTTGCGGTCAGAACGATAAACAGGACAAGACCCGCAATTGCGAATCCGTACTGTATCGCTGTTACAGACAACGACTCAAGTCCTACCTGCATTTCGAAGATCGCATCCGCTCCGCTTAACATTTCTTCTTCTCCGAGATTTTCATATATCTCGTTCAGCCGCTCCATCCTCTGCATAAGTATCGCTGAGGGAACAGTGCCGAAGAAGTTGAGGATCATGTGCATAAGTATCGGGTACTTTACGTTGCGTGTGCGTGTGTAAAGGTAACCCAAAACTATTCCTAGACCCGTCGCATAGATGAACTGCTCTATGTTACCGTGGAAAAGACCGAAGCTTATCGCAGAAACCATAATGGCGAGCCTGTCCCCATAGATGCTAAGACGGTCGAGAAGTATTTTTCTGAATATCAGCTCCTCGAAAATTGGACCGATGATTACCACAACGAGTATGATTATCCACAGAGGAGTACCGGTGATTGCCACGTCCAGCGTGCTTTCCGGTACGTATCCGGTCGCGATGCTGATAATAAAGCTGATAAGAGAGGCGATGAGAGAACCGAATATCATAACCGCCGTCGATATGAAGAAGGTAGCGGTGAACTCACCGGGGTTCAGCTTTTTCTTCCTGTATGTCGGACGGGGAAGTCCTCTCGTGCAGAGTAAATATATCGGGAAAGAGATAACGTACATACAGAGCACCTGAAGTCCCCAAAGAACGTAAGGGTTGTTCAGAATTTCGTCCGCTTGCTCAGGGGTGTACGTCAAATACAGAGCTGCGGCTATTACCGAAATGATGAAAGAAGCTAAAGATATGTAAAGGAACAGCGCAAAATGTATGCGTGAGCCTGCTTTAATAGCGTTTCTTCTGTGTCTTTTTGAGGCTTTTCTGGACGGAGAACCGTCCAATCCGTATACCGTATTTTCCATGATTGTCTCCTTTTTTAGTATAGGTTCTTATATTTTACCATTTTTATATCCCTATTACAACACATTTTCGTAAATAATTATTTTATTTTAAAAATTTATGTATTGTGAACAAAAAATATATGTTTTTTTCTACCATAAAAACACGCTAAAACACTTGAAAAGCTTTGTCTTGTGTGATAAAATATCATTGTTGTTTTAAAACTGAGCGATATTATTTAAAATCGGTTGATAGGAAGGGGTGTGATCAAGTGTTCAGAGTTGGCTTTGATAACGATAAGTATCTCAAACTACAATCAGGCAAGATCAAGGAGAGGATATCCCTCTTCGGAGAGCGCCTTTATATTGAATTTGGCGGAAAGTTGTTTGACGATTTCCACGCGGCGAGAGTTCTTCCCGGTTTTGCTCCGGATAGTAAGATACGTATGCTCGCTGAGCTTAAGGATGAGGCGGAGATCATTATAGCTATAAACGCATCGGATATTGAGAAGAACAAGGTCAGAGGAGATATAGGTATCACCTATGATCTTGACGTATTGCGCCTTATAGACGCCTTTCGCGGATGGGGACTCTACGTCGGCTCCGTAGTAATGACGCGTTATAAGTCCAGCCCCGCAGCAGATGCCTTCAAGCAAAAGCTTGAAAATCTCGGAATTAAGGTGTACAAGCACTATGACATAGACGGTTATCCCCATAACGTGCCTCTTATCGTTTCCGATAACGGATACGGTAAGAACGAGTATGCGGAAACCACCCGTTCCATCGTTATAGTTACAGGTCCCGGCCCCGGCTCCGGTAAGATGGCAACCTGCCTATCTCAGATGTATCACGAGAGTAAAATGGGCAGAAAATCCGGTTACGCGAAGTTTGAAACATTCCCAATTTGGAATATTCCGTTAAATCATCCTGTCAATCTCGCGTACGAGGCGGCGACTGCCGACCTTAACGATATGAATATGATAGACCCGTTCCATCTCGATGCGTACGGAGTGCCCGTTGTAAATTACAACAGAGACGTCGAGGTATTTCCCGTTCTTAAATCGATGTTAGAGGGCATACTCGGCGAGTGCCCGTATAAATCTCCCACGGATATGGGAGTTAATATGGCAGGCTACTGTATTTTTGACAACGATGCTGTAAGCTATGCGGCAAAGCACGAGATTATACGCCGATACTACAATTCGCTCTGCAATATCCGTAAGGGAGGCGGCAACGAAATAGAGCAGAGTAAGATTGAGCTGCTTATGCAGAAGCTCTCCTGCTCCTGTAAGGACCGCCTTTCCGTACAACCTGCGCTCGATCGCGCTGATGAAACGGCAGCTCCCGCGGTGGCAATAGAGCTGAACGACGGAAAAATAGTTACAGGTAAGACCTCGTCGGTGCTCGGTGCATCCAGTGCCGCCTTGCTTAACGCACTGAAAACTCTTGCGGGTATTGATAAATCGATTGACGTAATCTCTCCCGAAATACTTGAGCCTATACAGCGTCTTAAGGTTGATCATTTGGGCAATCATAATCCCAGACTTCATACCGACGAGGTGCTTATCGCCCTGGCTGTTTCCGCGGTAAACGACCCGAATTCCAGAAGAGCAATGGAGGCTATTCCTGCGCTGAGATATGCGGAGGTTCATTCCACCGTCATTCTTTCTCAGGTGGATTCATCCACCTTCCGAAAGCTTGGTATGAATCTTACCTGCGAGCCTAAGTACCAAACCAAGAAGCTGTTCCATTCGTGATTTTTGAATAAAAAAGCACCGAAAATTTGACACGGGTAGCCGTATTCGTCTTTTTGGCGCTTTTTTGATTACGCTCTTTGTAGCTTTTTGATTACGCTTTTTGACGTTTTTGCTTAAGCTCTTTGACCCCTTTTGCTTAAATTCTTTGATACTTTTTAATTAGGCTTTTTCTGTTCTTTTGGATTTCAAATTATCCGCCTCAAACGTCCTGCTTTGTTCTTTTTTGATGAGAAAAGCGGGGAAAAGGTGAAAAACAAAAAACGAAAGCGGCTGAACCTATCCTAAGGGATGAACGGTTCAGCCGCTTTTTAAATTATACCGAAACCTCGGCATCAAGACCCATCAACTTCGCGAGATCGTCTGCGATCTGCTCCGCGCCGTTTATTCTCTTATCGAAGAATTTGACGTTTTCACGGAGCGAAGCCATCTTCTCTCCGTCGCTCGTCAGCTCCTCAACCTTGTGCCTGATATCCTTTATATCAGTTATGTAGTAACCGCATTTCTTGGTGTCTATGAAGAGCCGCTTAGTAGCTCTTTCGATAGGCGAGCCGTAATAATCCGCTATTATCGGTGTACCCATCATTACGCTGTCGAGAATTGCGTTTGGACCTGCTTTCGTGATAAACAGATCACACGCGCCGTATAGCTGTGGCGCATCCTTTACAAATCCAAAGGGCAGAAGAGTGACGTTAGCTTTCGTCTTATCCTTCATCTCGCACAACTCACGGTAAAGCTTATCGTTCTTTCCCGCTATGGGACAAACCGTAAGTGGAATATCCGATTTCAGCAGCTCGTATGTTACCTTTTTCGTTTTTGCTTTAGCATATACTCCGTCTGCGATTACGACTGCAAACTTATCCTGGGGGATACCGAACTTCTCGCGGTAAAATTCCTTTGATTCGTTTGATTCGGACACTGCCTTACGTGTAGGGTAAAATACCTCACAGATTTTTTCTTTTGGAAATTTGTAATGCAGAGCATCTGCTGTGGCTAGGGGATTGTTGGTGTATAGACGGTCTACTCTGTTGTCCCACCATCCGTGAACATTATTGTCAGGGCAGTAGAGCACGATCTTGCAGGATGGCTTGTATTTATTACGGTATTCTATACCTGCGTAAAGAGTGAAATAGTGAGTAAATACGATAAGGTCGGGATCCATTGCTCTGAACTCGTCTATAACCGCAGCCGTTTGCTTGCGGAAAACACCGCTGTGCACGATTCTCAGAGAGTTTTTTACGCCTCCTAGGTGCATTGCTGTCATTTGCAGCTTGCAGTATCCGGGGATAGCGGAATGCATTTTGACCTGATTAACGAGAAATTTTTCATACTTTAACAAGCAAGGATTTTTGCTGTCGCGAAGAGTGTATTTGTCAACGATTTGGAAAACGTTACCGTACTTTTCGCGCAGCGCGTCCGATATTGCTTGCGCTGTAACGATATGACCCATTCCGGCTTCAATAAAATCTATTACAGCCAGAGGTTTGTTTCTTATAGCCACGTCGTACTCCTTTCGATTAAGTAACTTTTTTCTCATTCTAGCACAGCTTTTACAAAAAGTAAATACTCATCTTGAAATTTTAATAATTTTTAGGTTCATTTAAAGAAAACAGCGAACAGTATTTTTAAATACACAGTGGAATGAAAGAGAAAAAACAGACACTGAATCAGCCTTATTTTGTATTGACAAAGTTGGCTGATAATGATATAATACTCTTGTAAAGGGATAATAGTGCTCTTGTAAACGTGAGTAAAACAAATCAAATATGTTCAGAGTCTTTTGATTTCAAATGATTGTTTATCCCTTGTTTCTGATTCAAAAATAGCAAAAATGTAAATTTAACTTTTAAAAAAGGAGTAATTTATGAAAACTATCAAGGATAAATACTTGGTTGTTGGAGCTGACTTTGCCGGATATCCTCTTAAGGAAGCGGTTGTAGCTCACCTCAAGGAGAAGGGCTGGAAGATCACAGATCTTGGCGTTACTGCCGAAAGTGACCCTAACGATACGGAGAATATGTTCCACAGAGTCGGACTGCGTGTTGGCGCACAGATCTCCGAGGGTAATTTTGAGCGCGCTCTTCTTTTCTGCGGCACCGGTATGGGCATTCACATTGCTGCCAGCAAGTGCCCTCACGTTCACGCAGGCGTAGTTGAGAGCGTTCCCGCCGCCCTTCGCGCTATTACCGGTAACGGAGTAAACGTTCTTGCTATGGGCGCGTTTTACGTCGCTCCGGCAATGGGCTGCGATATTGCCGATGCTTACCTTAACGCAGACCTTGGAACCGGTTACGAATGGTGGTACAATTTCTATGAGTTCCACAAGCTTGCGATCGACGAGCTTGAGGCGTTCAATTATGACGAATATAAGAAGAATGGCTTTAAGATGGAGCATCTCGGCGACTATCCTCTTAAGCTTGAGAAGAAGCCTGAGGCTTGATTTTCCCCTGGTTTTTCACGTCTGCATGGTTTTTGACGGGGTGTTTTAGCTCGGATTTTTCGCTCTTTTTATGGAAATCGGAGCGTTTTGCAGCGCAAACGCCTCATAGGCTAAGCTGAAATTCACATAACGAGATAGAGATAACAAATCGGTCGGAAGCCGAAGCGTTATCTCTTTTTCTTCTGAACTTCGGGATGTACCGATGGAGCACCTCGCGCCGGCGTGAGCGTTTTTATAAATATAATTTAGTTTGTCGAAAATGATTGACAAATGCGTCTTTTTATTTTATAATATATATTGTTAAATTATGCGTGTTTATTTTGGAGGCGTTATGGTTAACTTTCGCGTTAGGATAGCCGACATAGTTATAGACGTCCACGCGGTGTATGAGAGCACGGCGTGGTTTTGCCGTGACTACGCGACGGACGCCTCCCCCGATTTTTCAGTGGAAGTAACACGGGAGGATATAGAGGCCGAGAGCATACGCTCCGACCGTGAGCGCGAGTACGAGGGACTTCCCAAGGCACGTTTTTCAGATAATTACCTGGAAACCCTCGCTCTGTACCGTAAAATCTCATCGTCCCTCGTGAGCTATGGCGTTGCGCTGTTTCACGGCTCGGCTCTGATGATGGACGGTGTGGCTTACGTCTTTACCGCTAAGAGCGGAACGGGGAAATCCACTCATTCTGCCATATGGCGCAGAGTTTTTGGCGACCGTGTCGTTATGATAAACGACGATAAGCCGCTTCTCCGTATTACCGACAGTGGCGTTACGGTTTACGGCACTCCCTGGAACGGTAAGCACGGACTCGGCAGCAACGTTTCCGCGCCTGTTGCCGCGATTTGCTCAATCCACAGGTCGCAGACTAACGTGATCGCTCCCGTCAAGCCTGCCCAAGCGCTTCCGACGGTTCTCGGACAGATATACAGACCCAACGAAGCGGATAAGCTCAGAGTGACGCTTCAGCTGGCAGAACGGCTGACTCGTACAGTACCTTTTTACAGCTTAGGCTGTAATATGGATGATGACGCGGCGCTTGTAGCGTACGGCGCAATGAAAGGAGATACTCTGTGAAACTCAAGGCGAATTTTATTACGTATAACACCGATTCCGAGCAGATAATGGTATCCGGTGACGGCGATTTCAACGGAATGGTCCGCAGTAACAGAACTGCCGCTTTCGTTATTGATCTTTTGGTAAACGGTACTACCCGTGACGGTATTGTATCCGCTATGCTTGATAAATATGACGCTCCTCGCGACGTGATCGAGCGTGACGTGGACAAGATTCTCGATACCCTGCGCAGCATCGGTGCTATAGATGAGTAGCTATTCCACGTTTGAGGAGCAGCTTGCACTGCACGGCGAGATAGTGTACAGGAACTCCGGCGACAGTATGAATCCATTCATAGTGCAGGGCAGAGATATGCTGGTCATCCGCCGCTACGGCGGCAAGCTTCGCAAGTATGACGTACCGCTTTATAAGCGAAGCACAGGTCAGTACGTTCTTCATCGGGTACACAGAGTTGCTCGCGACGGATACGTTCTTTGCGGAGATAACCGCATTAGTCTTGAGCGGGGAGTTACTGACGATATGATCCTGGGAGTCCTTCACAGCGTTGTGAGAGAGGGCAGGGAAATATCCCTTGACACTTTTCGTTATAAACTTTATTGCTTTTACGTTTGCGATCTTTTCTTTATCCGATGGATATTCTTTAAATTCAAAGCCTTAGTCCGCCTGATTGGTAAGGCTTTCCGGAGGTGATCCTCAGATGTCCCTAAATACTGCCTTTACTCCTGCGCGCAAGGCTATGATATACTGCTTAGCTTGCGAGCTTGCGGGCGTCGCTCCCGAGTTGTCCTCCGATACGTCGGCAGAGGACGTTTTCAGAGTAGGCTCGGAGTTCGGAGTGGGAGCTATGGTAGCTTCCGCGCTCTTACGGGCGGGACTTGGCTCCGACAGCGCGCGCACGGCGCTTAACGCGTCTGTAAGACGGGCTATTTTGATGGATAACGAGAGAAAAAGCGTTTCTCTTGCTCTCACGTCTGCCGGTATACGCCATGCTTTTCTTAAGGGCTCGGTGCTTAAGGATATGTACCGTTCGGTCGGTCTTCGGGAGATGACTGATTGCGACGTTCTCTTCGACCCGTCCCACCGTCCGTCTGTCAGGGAGGTTATGCTATCTCTCGGCTACACGGTTGCGAGTTACGGTACGGGATGTCACGACGTATATATAAAGCAGCCGCTATACAATTTTGAGATGCACGTAGCCCTATTTAGTTCTATTGAAAGTGAAACCCTCTCCGGCTACTTTGAGGGGGCGATGGACCGTACGTTAACTCAGGAGGGGACACTTCAGTGCGCCTTTTCTCCGGAGGATCAGTACGTTTATCTCAAGGCGCACGAATACAAGCATTATTCTATAAGCGGTACCGGAATCCGCTCTCTGCTTGACACCTATGTCTACGCGGAAGCTGTCGGAGATAAGCTCGATTGGGAGTATATCCGCGGTGAGCTTTCGAAGCTGAATATAAGCGATTTTTGCGATCTTACTCTCGCTCTTTCCCGTAAGCTGTTTAGCATCGATTATGCGCGAGAGCTGTATTTCGATAACGCGCATCTGACCGACGAAGAGGAGAGATTGCTCTCGTACTATTTAGGATCCGGACTCTACGGAAATATGAAAAATAAGGTAGCGAACGCCATATCGAATAACGGCGGCAGATTTTCTAAGCTCATATACCTCTTGCGCAGAATATTTCCGCCGATGGAATGGTATAAGGTCAACGCGCCGTTTTATTATAAACACAAGGTTTTGATACCCCTGTACGTGATTGCGCGCGCTGTAAAAAGACTGTTTACTTCTCCGCGCAAGCACATAAACGAGCTAAACGTTTTAATCAAATCTGAAGGAAAAACGAATAATGAATCAGACCTACAGAAAAAAGGATAGACACGCGCCCGGTGGTAGGAGAATACCGGACGAGCGCCGATCTGTTCCTGCCGAGGTTGACGAAACCGTAGTCAGCGGCAGAAATGCTGTCAGAGAGCTGTTGGCAGGCGGCAGAGATATAGAAAAAATTTACGTTCAGTCCGGCGACCGTGAGGGCTCGATCAACTTATTGATCGGTATGGCGTCCGAACGCAGAATAAGAATAGAAGAGGCGGACCGCAGAAGACTCGACGAGCTGTCGGGCGGTGCTCGCCACCAGGGCATAGTTGCCATAGCCGCGGAGCGAAATTACTACTCCGTAGAGGATATTCTCGCTTATGCGGAGGAGCGTGGTGAGAAGCCTCTTATAGTAATGCTTGACGGTGTGGAGGATCCTCACAATCTTGGTGCGATTATAAGATCCGCGGAGTGCTGCGGAGCTCACGGCGTTATTATTCCCAAGCGCCGCGCCGTCGGATTGACGGTAACGGTAGCTAAGGCATCCGCAGGAGCTATCGAGCATATGCGTGTCGCTAAGGTGACGAACCTTTCTGTGACTATAGATCAGCTAAAGGAGCGCGGACTTTGGTTCTATCTTGCCGATATGGGAGGGGAAAGCTACGCCTCGGCTGATATGCGTGGACCTGCGGTAATAGTGCTCGGCAGCGAAGGCTTCGGAGCGTCCCGTCTTGTGAAGGAAAAATGTGACTTCACCGTTTCCATTCCAATGTATGGAAGCGTTAATTCTATGAACGTGTCCTGCGCGGCGTCGGTCATTCTTGCCGAGGCGGCAAGGCAGAGAAATTCGTAAAGGAGGCAGCGAGCTTGGAAAGCGACAAGAAAATCGAGAAGATCATCGAAACGATGAACGAAATTCCCGACGCCACTCTCGTTAGTAAAAACGACAGAACTCACGAGTATGAATTTATTAACGAGAATGTTGGGGGTGGTCTGATATTTGAGTACGGTACTTCTCTCGAAGCTCCGGAGAAATCTGCCGAAACGGATGCGAGTGAGGCGACTGTGACGGCCTATTACTCGGCAGATTCCGCAACCGAGAAGAAGGATACTGCAGAGGCGAAGCCCAAACCGAAAAGACCCGCACCGAAAAAGCGTGCGGAGGAGCCTCAGTCCGATGAATTTCATATTCCCGACGTCTTTTCCGTTGACGAGAAATACGATACTCCCGCTACACCCGATACGCCCTCGCGCATATGGACTACGTACGTTCCGCGGTTTACCGAAGCCAGCGAGAAATACCGTATGAACGACGATCCGCGTCCCCGTCCCGCAGAGGCGGAGCCGAGGGATAAGACCGTGGTGAAGGTAGAGGAGAGGGATAGCGAGGCGGCTTCTGCCGAGGCTCTTCCCGAAATTGATCCGACGGCGGAGCTTGACGAGCAATCCGACGGCATTGTCGTTAATATGCACCGTCCCACCGATGACGAAGATTCCAGCAAGCTCAGCGTGTTCAAATTCAGCGACGGAGAGAAGAACGACGAGGCTGAGCCGGTTCGTGAGAGAACTGTAGAGGACGAGCTCAGAGATATTGATAATCTTATTTCTCCTCCCGTGAAGAACGTTCCGGCAGAGGAGCTTACCGAGCAGATAGAAGAATGTGAGGAGGAAGCGATTGAGCCTGAGCCTCCGAAACTGTATACCATACCCGATCCCGACGTGGACGATATGTCGGTGGTTGATTACAACGGCAGCACCCGTGTTAAGAAAAACACCGTACACTCTCCGGAGGGAGTGGAGGCTAATTCTTCTGAAATTCCGAAAAAAATGTCTGCGGAATTTACTCATCAGATTCAGCGAGACGGTTTCAAGGACAGATTTCTTGACACTGTAATGTCGCACAAGATACGTCTTGCGGCATCGGCAGTATTCCTTCTCGTGCTTGTAATTTACGAAACGCTCGTCGCGTTTTCCGCTTTGCCGAGCACGCCAATATTAACCTCCTCCTTTGCCGGAGCGTACGCCACGTACGATCTTTTGTTCGTATTATGTATGTTCGTCTTTGCTTTTCCCGAAACCGTCAGAGCCTTCAAAGCACTCTTCACGGGCAGAGTGATATCTGATATCTCGCTTACGGCATCTCTTATCGTAGTCGTCGGATATTCACTCACGGTTGTTTTCTGCGAGATGACTGATTATTCGCTTTTCGGCGGACTCTTCGGAGTGCAGGCAATTCTTTCCATAGTTTCCTCCTATTGTCGCACGGACGGCGATTTCACGGCGTTCAAGCTCGTGTCGCAAAATAAGGAGAAACGCATCTTGGATAAGAAAATGACCCGTACGCTTCCTGAGGAGAATATAGCTCTTGACGGACTTGTAGACGAGTATAAATCCAGAACCGCCAGACTTTTCAGAGTCGGCTTTATAACAGATTTCTTTAAGCGTTCATCACGAACGGCAGAGAAGACGGAGCATACGCTTCTGGTTCTGGGCGTCAGCTTCGGTGTTGCGCTGGTGGTTGGCGGCGTTGCTTTCTTCCTGGTTGACGGCTTGATTTCCGCGATTTCTTCTATCACGCTCGTGTTCCTGCTCGGAATACCCGCGTTTGCCGTTCTTACTCATAAGATTGCATATTATGATGCGCAAAAGTGCGCGCAGGATGAGAATACCACGGTTATCGGCGAGCAGTCTTATCTTGATTTCTCTGACATAGATGTTATCGCGTTTGAGGATACGGAAATATTCGGTCCTGACGACGTAAATCTTAAAAGATTTATGCTTTACGGTGACAGAGATAATATGGAGCGGGCAATGCGCCAGATGTGCTCTTTGTTCTCAGTTATCGGCGGTCCGCTTCACTTCATATTCACAAACTCTCTTGACAAGAGAGTCCGCTACAGTCCGGCTACCGACGTAGTGGTAGAGGAGGACGGACTTTCCGGCAACATTTCCGGAGCGTGCATTTCTGCCGGTACGGAGGATTATATGCGCCGTCACGGCGTTGCGATCCCGGAGGGAGCTTTGCGTGCCGAGAGCGGTATTGATACCACCAAAATCATGTACGCCTCAGAGAACGGAGAGGTCTATGCGAAGTTCTACGTAAGGTATTCGTTCTCAGAGGAGTTTACTATGGTACTACCAATGCTTAAGGAGCAGAAGGTCGTTCCTCTGATTTACACCCGTGATCCTAACGTTTCAAACGAGCTTCTCCGAACTCTTTCTGCGGGAAGCGACTGTATGAGAGTTATGAAGCGGTTGCGCCCCGGAACTGATGAGGACGTTCTTTACAGTCACGTCAGCGCGGGAGTAGTGACCTACGGTGATAAGATTAACGCCATAGACGTTATTCTTCTTACCAAAAAGTTCAGAAAATTCATAGAAACCATGAATCGCGTTGAGCTTTACTCGATGGGCGGAGGCATAGCACTTGCGGCAGTTCTGTCACTTGCCGGACTCGGCGCGCCGGCGGTATTGGCTTGCGTTCTGTGGCAGCTCGGATGGACCGTCGGTCTGCGAATAGCGTCCTATCTGTCCTTTAAGCACAGTAAAGCCTGAATAAAGTTAAACTTACGTGCCCCGACCGCTTGGGTAGGGGCACGCAATTGATTTGTACCGCCGCACAAGCTGCGGAGGTGACGTAAAGGTGTCGGAGTGACACCTGATAAGGAAGGATTAATAATGCAGAACAGAAATATTTCCTCCGTGCTAAAGTCGGTGCAGAAGCCCGGCAGATACATAGGCGGCGAATATAACAGTGTTATAAAAAATAGGGAAGAGGTAAAGTGCAGGTTTGCCTTTTGCTTCCCGGATACCTACGAGATAGGTATGTCGAATCTCGGAGTGCGGATCCTTTACGACGTGATCAACCGCGATCCGGATATCTGGTGCGAGCGAGTATACGCTCCTTGGACAGATATGAAGGAAAAAATGGAGCAGTATTCAATTCCTCTCACAGCTACAGAGAGTGGAGATCCTATATCGGACTTTGATATGGTTGCGTTTTCCCTTCAGTACGAGCTGTGCTATACTACGGCACTCGCAATGCTTAAAATGGCAGGGATACCGCTTTACTCCCGTGATAGAGAGGAAAGCTCACCGATAGTGATCGGGGGCGGTCCTTGCGTATATAACGCCGAGCCCATCGCTGATTTCTTCGATCTAATTAACGTTGGCGAGGGCGAGGAGGTGTTGCTTGAGATATGTCATCTTTATAACGAGATGCGTGACTCCGGCAGATACACCAGAGCTGCCTTTCTCCGCGAGGCGTCACACATTGAGGGCGTATATATTCCGTCGCTGTATGAGGTCAGCTATAATTCTGACGGAACCATACGTGAGTACAGACCGCTGTATGACGACGTACCTAAAAAGGTCAGAAAGCGTATAGTGGCAGATCTTGATAAGGCTCCATATCCTGAGAAACTGGTCATGCCGTATATTGAAACGGTCCACGACCGAATAGTGCTTGAGGTCTACAGAGGCTGTATCAGAGGCTGCCGATTCTGTCAGGCGGGTATGGTATACAGACCGATACGCGAGAAATCTCCCGAAACCCTCTGCCGACAGGCAAAGTGCCTTTTCGATAACACGGGGTATGATGAAATATCCCTTATATCTCTTTCTATCAGCGATTATTCTCAACTTCCGAAGCTGACGGACGATCTCCTCTCCTGGACCGATCCGGCCAGAGTCAGCCTTTCGCTGCCCTCGCTTCGTATAGACAGCTTTTCAGAGGAGCTGATGCGTAAGGTTTCTTCCGTCAGAACAGGAGGTATTACGTTCGCTCCGGAGGCGGGAACTCAGCGACTGCGTGACGTTATTAACAAGAACGTGTCCGAGGAGGATCTTATGCGTTCCGTGGGTATCGCATTCAGAGGCGGAAAAAGCAACGTAAAGCTCTATTTTATGAACGGTCTTCCTACGGAAACCCTTGAGGATATCGAGGGAATTTCCGAGCTTGCGAGCAAGGTGGTGGGCGAGTACTTCAAGCTCCCAAAGCCGCAACGTCCGAGAGGTATCGGCGTTACAATCAGCGTTGCCTGCTTCGTTCCTAAGCCGTTTACGCCGTTCCAATGGGAGAAGCAGGATAGCCTTGAATCCTTGGAGGAGAAGCAGAAGCATCTCAAGGATGTCATTACCGATCGAAGAATAAAGTATAATTACCACGATTCCAGAGTTTCCCGAATAGAAGCGGTGCTCGCCAGAGGCGACCGCAGACTAGCTCCGGCTATTGCCCTTGCGGTAGAGGAGGGCGCGATGCTTGACGCCTGGGACGAATTTTTTGATTACGATCGCTGGGTCAGCGTAATGGAGCGCACGGGTGTTGATCCGGACTTCTATACTACCCGCGGTTTTGGACTTGATGAGGTTCTGCCCTGGGATATCATTGATATCGGAGTGACTAAGGCGTTCCTTCTCAGAGAGCGTGAGCGCGCCTATAACGGAATAACTACTCCCTCTTGCGCAGAACAGTGCAGTGGCTGCGGAGCAAATAAGCTGGGAGGTAAAAACAGATGGTGCAAGTAAACAGCGACAGACTCACCGTGCGGCTGAAATTCCGAAAAACCGGCAGCCTTCAGTACGTTTCGCATTTGGACCTCGTTCGTACGATGAATAAGATCATCGTCAGAGCCAAGCTTCCACTTTACTACTCCGAGGGCTTTAATCCTAAGCCTAAGATGGTTTTTGCAGCCCCACTGTCCATAGGCACTGAAAGCCTTGCGGAATATATGGATCTTCGACTTTCCGAGTACGTCGATCCGGAGCTTGTTATGAAAAGGCTTAATTCAAATATGACTGAGGAAATGCAGATCACTGAGGCGTATTATCCCGACTCGAAGTTCACAGACCTTAAGTGGATGACCTATTCTATCAGTATTAAAACTTCGGGAGCGAATCTCGAATATGCTAAAAGGTGCGAGGATATCCTGCTTTCCGACGTTGTTGAGGTTTTGAAGAATACCAAAAGCGGCGAGAAGAACGTTGATATACGACCGCTCATTAAATCGGTAACCTCCGATTATGACGGAGAGTATATGCTTTTCCGCGCGGTTCTCTCGGCAGATCAATCGACTTTTCTTAACCCTGAGCTTATTATCAAAGTGCTTCGTGACAAGGCAGGAGTGCTTTCCGGTTACGATTTAACGGAGGAATATTATTCTATTATGCGTCTTTCCGCGCATAATGCCGATATGACCGAGTTCAGATAACTTTTTGCTGAGATCATACGGTTTTACACGCTTTTTGGTTAATACAGCGTAAAAATCAATTATTATTCCGGCGGATTTATATTATCGAATCAATATTTACTCCCGAAAGCCGTCTGAGATGCTTTAACGCATCTATCAGGCGGCTTTTTGCTACCTGCGCCTCGTCCGTCATATCTACGCTCAGACAGGCAACCATCTCGCTCATCAGCTCCTCGATTTCAGTCAAATCGTTATGATTTACTGTAGTGCTGATGTAAGTTTCTTTCTTTTTGAAATTATCAAACAGCTCGCGAGCTCTCAGAATATTATCCTCGGAATCGTCACCTATGTGAAAGCTGTTCACATTGTCAGTTATATCCGAAATCGTTTTATCAAGAAACAGCGCGTTAGCCGTAACGCCTAAAAGAAGTCCTATAAGTATGACGGCAGCTGCGATTTTTGATTTCATATCCTCTCCTTTTTTTCTTTTGTTACGATCTGTACCGCGCCTCTGTCATCTACGGTCATCAGAAATATCTCTCCAATTTGTTTTCCCTCTTTTTTTAGGGCGGCGTTGAGCCATCTGTCGTTCAGACCCAGCCGCTTCAGCACCTCGTCTATAACCGTTCCGTCTATTATAACGGCGTGCGCCATATTGCTTTTATCCTTTTCCAGCACCGATAAGCTTCCGTTTTGTTCCAGTATAGCATATTCTATTTCGGCAATATCGCCGATTCCTTGCGATCTTGCCGATGCCATCAGCTCGTTTACGGATATTCTCGTATCTCTGAGCGCTTTTTGCGAAAGTCTTCCTTTATATATAATAAATACGTTTCCGCCGTCCATTACGTGCTTCAGCTTTTCCGATTTGTTTTTCAGTGTTGAGGATATTATTTCAACGGATAGGATGAAGAGTATCGGCACAACCGCATTGAGCAGAGGAATATCCGGGTCATCAATAGGTATTGCTGCAAGCTCAGACATCAGAAGCGTTGATACCAGATCTCCAACGTCCAGCTCTCCGAGCTGTCTTTTACCCATAATGCGTAGTGAAAAAGTAAGCAGAAAATATATTATCAGTGTTCTTATCAGAATAGATACCATAAATATCCCCCTTTATTATTAGTTATTTATCAATTTTGCACAATAATTCAAAAATCTGAAAAAAATTCAAAAAAAGGCTTGACTTTTCAGAACCGCTGTGTTAGAATATATAGGCTCGCATCTCGTGAGCACTTGATCATTGAAAATTGAACAACACGAAATAAAAGCACAAATTGTGCAAATCTCGTTAATGAAAGAAACACATTGAGAAACTCGAACGAGTAAATAAAGCTAAGATTAATTAGCTCTAAAGAAGGTATTAGGTCCGA
>JAZOTE010000072.1:0-2238 GCA_045657485.1 Eubacteriales bacterium | reverse complement strand
GCGACAGATACGGAAATTACCGTTGACGAGACGAAATACGAAAACTATCAAGAAAAATATAAAACAGCCGTTCTTTCGGCAATCGAAAAGGAGAGATTAAGCCATGAATAATATCACAATGAAAATGAACGCAGACGAGCTGATTTTGCAGGCTCTGCGCGAGGATATCACAAGCGAGGACATTACAACCAACTCTGTTATGCCTCATTATCAGGCAGGCGAGGTTGACCTCATCTGCAAGCAGGACGGCGTGATCGCAGGTCTTGAGGTATTCAAGAGAGTATTCGAGCTTCTTGATGCAAATACCGAGGTTGTCTTCTATTGCAAGGACGGCGATGCCGTTAAGAAGGGCGAGAAGATCGGTCTTGTTCGCGGAGACATCCGTGTGCTTCTTTCCGGTGAGAGAACCGCGCTCAACTACTTGCAGAGAATGAGCGGTATCGCAACCTACACAAGAGAGATCGCGGATCTGCTCAAAGGCACGAAAACAAAGCTTCTCGATACCAGAAAAACCACTCCCAATATGCGCATCTTTGAAAAATACTCGGTTAAGGTTGGCGGTGGATACAACCACAGATACAACTTAAGCGACGGTATTCTGCTCAAGGACAACCACATCGGAGCCGCAGGCGGTGTCAAGGAAGCCGTCAGAATGGCAAAGGAATACGCACCCTTCGTCCGTAAGATTGAGATTGAGGTCGAGAACCTTGATATGCTGAAGGAAGCTCTTGAAGCAGGCGCAGACATCATTATGCTTGATAATATGAGCGTTGAGGATATGAAGAAGGCAGTTGAGCTTTGCCGTGGCAAGGCAGAAACCGAATGTAGCGGAAACGTAACGAGAGAGAATGTTGCTCGTCTTGTTGACATCGGCGTGGACTATATCTCCAGCGGTGCGCTGACGCACTCTTCTCCCATTTTGGACCTCTCACTCAAGAATCTTCACGCAATATAATAAACGGAAGGGGTGAACCTATGAAATCAGATGAGAGAAGGAAAAGCATAGTCAATTTGCTTTTGTCTGAAAAAAAGCCAATCTCAGGCAATGAGCTTTCAGACAAATACGGAGTTTCCCGACAGATCATTGTACGTGATATTTCGATTTTGAAGGAGCAAGGTAACGATATTTTTGCAACAAATGCGGGATACATGATTCGTTCTTCTCCTTTTAAGGAAAGAGTTTTCAAGGTGCTTCATACAACCAATCAGACAGAGGATGAATTGCAAACGATCGTTGACCTTGGCGGTACTGTTGCCGACGTTTACGTATGGCATAAGGCATACGGCAAGATGGAGGCAAAGCTGAATATTTCATCTCGCTCTCAAATTTCTCAATTTATTGAAAGCGTCAGAACGGGAAAGTCCGTAGAGCTTATGCACATTACAGGCGGATTCCACTATCACACCGTAAGAGCCAGCTCCGAGGAGATCTTGGATCAGATCGGAGAAGCCCTTGATAAGCGTGGCTATATCGCTCCCGGGAATTGAAAGTGAAGGAAAATGAGTATTTTTAATATATTTGCACGCAAAGACATCAATGACGGTGTGGAGCAATATCGCAAAGCAGATAAAGCCGTGTTGCTTGATGTCAGAACCAAGGAGGAATTTTCCGAGGGTCATATTGAAGAAAGCCTCAATTTGCCTATTGGTGAGATAGACAGAGCTGCAACACTGATCCCCGATAAATCCACTCCGCTTTACGTGTATTGCCGTAGCGGAAAAAGAAGTGCAAGAGCGGTTGCATATTTGAGGGGAAACGGATAAACGGATGCATATGATATCGGAGGTATCATAGCATATAAAGGTAAAATCATCAAATAGCTGTATAAGCTAAAAAGAAAACACAATGAATGCCAATAGAATAGAACACGATCTTATTGGAATTAAAGAGATTCCCAAGGAAGCATATTACGGAATCCATTCAATAAGAGCAAAAGAGAATTTCAGAATAAGCGGAAGACGAGCACATCCGGAGATCATTATTTCATTAGCACAAATAAAAAAGGCTGCCGCAATTACCAACTATAAAACAGGAGCGCTGAACCGAGAGCTTTCGAATGCGATATGTCGGGCGTGTGACGAGATAATCGCAGGCGGTTATAAGGATAGCTTTATTGTGGATGCTATTCAAGGCGGTGCAGGAACCTCCTTGAACATGAATGCCAACGAGGTTATAGCCAACCGTGCCATCGAGCTTCTTGGTGGCGAAAAGGGAGATTACAGCATCGTTCATCCTCT
>JAZOTE010000071.1:0-2741 GCA_045657485.1 Eubacteriales bacterium | reverse complement strand
GTCTCCGAAAGTATCCTGAGTAGGTCGAGTCACGTGAAACCTTGACTGAATCCGCGGGGCCCATCCCGCAAGGCTAAATACTCTCCGACGACCGATAGCGCACAGTAGAGCGATCGAAAGATGAAAAGAACCCCTTTTAGGGGAGGGAAAGAACCCGAAACCATGCGTTTACAAGCGGTCGAAGCTCGATTTAACGAGCGACGGCGTGCCTTTTGGATAATGATCCGGCGAGTTATCGTTTGCAGCGCGGTTAAGTCCTTCCGGGACGCAGCCATAGGGAAACCGAGTCTGAATAGGGCGTTAAGTTGCGGGCGATAGACGCGAAACCCAGTGAACTACCCATGAGCAGGTTGAAGCGCGGGTTATACTGCGTGGAGGACCGAACCCACTTGGGTTGAAAACCGAGGGGATGACTTGTGGGGAGGAGTGAAAGTCTAATCAAACTGGGAGATAGCTCGTTCTCTCCGAAATAGCTTTAGGGCTAGCCTTGAGCCACTATCAGCCGGGGGTAGAGACACTGAATTGGCGAGGGGCCCTTCCCGGGGTACCCTCCCTAACCAAACTCCGAATACCGGTTGAACTATCTCAGGAGTCAGTCCGCGAGGGATAAGCTTCGCGGTCGAGAGGGAAACAACCCAGATCGCCGGCTAAGGCCCCTAATAGATTCTTAGTCACTAAGGAAGTTTTATTGCCGAGACAGCCAGGATGTTGGCTTAGAAGCAGCCATCATTTAAAAAGTGCGTAATAGCTTACTGGTCGAGCAATAGGGCGCCGATAATGAACGGGAGTAAGAATTTAGCCGAAGCCGCGGAATCGCAAGATTGGTAGGAGAGCGTCGTATGGAAGACACAAGGGATACCGTAAGGAGTCTTAGCGGTCCATACGAGCGATTATGCCGGAATGAGTAACGATAAGACAGGTGAGAATCCTGTCCGCCGAAAGCCTAAGGTTTCCTGGGGAAGGCAATTCCGCCCAGGGTAAGCCGGTTCCTTAGTCGAGGCTGAAAAGCGTAGACGATGGGTATAAGGTTAATATTCCTTAGCTTCTTTAAAATACCGACGGAGGGACGGCGTTTGAACGGCAAGCGGTCTGTTGGATTAGACCGTTGTTTCCTAGTACCCTTTCGCGTAGTGAAATGCGCGCGATTTACGGGGGAACGGCGACTCGACAACTTGATTTGGAAGTTGTCCGCCAAACGTCCAAGAAAAGCTTCTAAGGGTTACGTTTAAAGAAACCGTACTAAAACTGACACAGGTAGGCGAGTAGAGTATACTAAGGCGCTCGGGAGAACGCTGGTTAAGGAACTCTGCAAAATGGCCCCGTAAGTTCGCGATAAGGGGCGCCGTTGGCCTTGAATAGGGGCTGGCGGCCACAGTAAATCGGCAACAGCAACTGTTTATCAAAAACACAGGACCGTGCAAACACGCAAGTGGAAGTATACGGTCTGACGCCTGCCCGGTGCCGGTAAGTTAAGGAAGGAGGTTATCGCAAGAGAAGCTTCCGACCGAAGCTCCGGTAAACGGCGGCTCTAACCTTGAGAGTCCTAAGGTAGCGAAGTTCCTTGTCGGGCAAGTTCCGACCTGCATGAAAGGCGTAATGACTGTTGCACTGTCTCAACCAGCGACCCGGTGAAATTGTAGTCGTGGTGAAGATGCCACGTACCCGCAGTAAGACGGAAAGACCCCGTGAACCTTTACTGTAGGCTGAAATTGGTCTGAGACCTGTTTTGTGTAGGATAGGCGGGAGGCGTTGAAGCGAGAGCGTCAGCTTTCGTGGAGCCAACCTTGAAATACCGCCCTGAACATGTTTTAGCTCTAACGACGATTCCCTTGAATCAGGGCGTCGGACATTTTCAGTCGGGCAGTTTGACTGGGGCGGTCTCCTCCCAAAGAGTAACGGAGGAGTCCAAAGGTCGCCTCAGCCTGTTTGGCAATCAGGCATAGAGCGTAATGGTAGAAGGCGGCTTGACTGCGAGACCTATAAGTCGAGCAGAAACGAAAGTTGGGCATAGTGATCCGGTGGTTCCGTATGGCAGGGCCATGGCACATCAGATAAACGGTACTCCGGGGATAACAGGCTTATCGCTCCCGAGCGTCCACAGCGGCGGAGCGGTTTGGCACCTCGATGTCGGCTCATCGCATCCTGGGGGTGGAGGAGCTCCCAAGGGTTTGGCTGTTCGCCAATTAAAGCGGTACGTGAGCTGGGTTCAGACCGTCGTGAGACAGGTCGGTCCCTATCTGCTGCGGGCGTTCGAAATTTGAGGAGGTATCTCTTTAGTACGAAAGGACTTAGAGGTACGCGGCTCTGGCGTTCCAGTTGTCAAGCCTTTGGCACGGCTGGGTAACTAACCGCGGATCGGATAAACGCTGAAAGCATATAAGCGTGAAGTCATCTCCGAGATTAGATTTCGTAAACGCAAGTTGGAAGTCCCCGTCGAGACTAGGCGGTTGATAGGCCGGACGTGTAAGCGCAGTAATGCGTTGAGCTAACCGGTACTAACGGACGAACGTTTGATCGCGTCGATCGATTATTCCTGCTATTGCTTGCTACTCTTGCAGACTTGTAAAATGGAAATTGCTTCCGAGGTGAGAATTTTGGAAGTAATCTTCCGGCGACCATATCCAAGTGGAAACGCCCGTTCCCATCCCGAATACGGAAGCTAAGCGCTTGGAGCCGATGATAGTTGTGAAACCGCGAAAGTAGGTATCGCCGGGTTTTTTTTAAGACTTCTAACGGGGTCT
>JAZOTE010000070.1:0-1684 GCA_045657485.1 Eubacteriales bacterium | reverse complement strand
CCGCTAAACTAATCCGAGGCTAGCCCTAAAGCTATTTCGGGGAGAACCAGCTATATCCGAGTTCGATTGGAATTTCTCCGCTACCCACAGCTCATCCCCGCATTTTTCAACATACGTGGGTTCGGTCCTCCACGAGATTTTACTCTCGCTTCAACCTGTCCATGGGTAGGTCACTCGGTTTCGGGTCATATATATGCAACACTTCGCCCTTTTCAGACTCGTTTTCACTTCGGGTTCGTGGCTTAACCACTTATCCTTGCTACATACATATACTCGCCGGACCGTTCTACAAAAAGTACGCCATCGCACCTTAACGTGCTTTGACTGCTTGTAAACATACGATTTCAGGTTCTTTTTCACTCCCCTCCCGGGGTTCTTTTCACCTTTCCCTCACGGTACTTCTCCACTATCGGTCATCAGGTAGTATTTAGGCTTGGAGGGTGGTCCCCCCTGCTTCCCACCGGGTTCCACGTGTCCGGCGGTACTCTGGATTCTGCTCGCTCTTTCCTCGTTTCGTTTACGGGGCTTTTACCCTCTTTGGCTTATCTTCCCAGATAATTCTACTACAATTCATGAATGCTAAATGCAGTCCTCAACCCCAAAGGTATTACTACCTCTGGTTTGGCCTCTTCCCATTTCGCTCGCCGCTACTTTGGGAATCTCTTTTGATTTCTCTTCCTCCGCCTACTTAGATGTTTCAGTTCAGCGGGTCTTCCTTCGTATGACTATTTTATTCACCATACGATGATACAGTATTGCTGTACCGGGTTCCCCCATTCGGATATCTGCGGATCTATGGATATTTGCTCCTCCCCGCAGCTTTTCGCAGCTTGTCACGTCCTTCTTCGGCTCCTGATGCCAAGGCATTCGTCGTATGCTCTTCTTCGCTTGACCTTTTCGTCGGAACTCGTCCTTTTCTCTCACTTTGCTTCTCGCAAAGTTCGTCTTTCGGACGGTTCCTCCTCTTTCCAAAAAATCATAGATTTTTTGGATTAACTCTTTTTGAGTTTTAGAGTGTCAAAACTTTTAAAGAACTTTCTCGTTCTCCTTGAGTTCCATTATGTGAGTAAGTCTTTCATTTTTTCAGTGTTATTCGATACCTCAGCCGCTTTTCGCAGCTTTATTAGTTACCCTTTTCTATTTGAAAAAACCTTTTCTTTTCTTACTCTTTCTCCTATTCAGTTTTTAAACAACGTCGAAAATACTTTTTGGTTATCGCCTGATTTACTTTCATAAATCAGCCTCGTCTTAAAAAGTATTTTCTCCTCTTTCCAAAAAATCACAGATTTTTTGGATTACCTCTTGCTTTTTCGCACGGTTCGAGGTCAGGCTTGATGCCTGAAAAGTTCACAGTAAAAAAGTCTTTTTGACAGCTTTTATGCTGTACCGACCAATAGGATTTGCTATCTTCGACTTTCCCTCTTCGGCAGAACTCTGTCATTCACTTTCGTTACTTCTTCCAGTAACTCCCTTTGGTACTTCTTTGTCTTCTTAGCGTTTCTCCTTAGAAAGGAGGTGATCCAGCCGCACCTTCCGATACGGCTACCTTGTTACGACTTCACCCTAATTATCAATCCCACCTTCGACTGCTGCCTCCTTACGGTTAGCTCACAGGCTTCGGGTGTTATCGACTCTCATGGTGTGACGGGCGGTGTGTACAAGGCCCGGGAACGTATTCACCGCG
>JAZOTE010000069.1:0-33114 GCA_045657485.1 Eubacteriales bacterium | reverse complement strand
AATGTGTACTCCCGCCGCCATAAGGTTAGTTATTGCAACGATGTCGTTTCCGGGGCCGTTGAGCAGTGAAAGACCGTTCTTGGTAAGTCTGTCACCGTAATCAAGAACGTCGACAACCTTGGAAAGACCGCCCTACTGAACACATCCGAGAGACTTCTCCTCAAGTGTGGTAATGCGGCCCTTCTTATTTCCGGGCGAGGGATTCTCATATATAACCTGATTGTGTCTTGTGTAATAGTCCTTAAAGTCATTGATAAGCTTTACAGTCTTATCAAACACCTCGCGGCTCTCGCAGCGCTGCATAAGAAGATGCTCTGCACCGAACATCTCGGGAACCTCGGTAAGAACACAGCTGCCGCCGTGAGAAATCACCTTATCCGAAAGTCTACCTACAAGAGGGTTAGCTGTAATTCCGCTATATCCGTCACTACCGCCGCACTTAAGACCAATGCGAAGCTTTGAAACATGCACAGGGGTGCGCTCAAATTTTGCCGCATATGCCTTAAGCTGGTTGATAAGCTCAACACCCGCCGCAATGTCATCGTCATGATCCTGAGTATTAAGGAACTTTACTCTATCAGGGTTATACTCACCGAGAACCTGCTTAAACACCTCGATATTGTTGTTCTCGCAGCCAAGTCCAAGCACAAGAACGCCTGCGGCATTAGGATGATTTACCATACCGCGAAGGATCTTCTGTGTTATGGTCTGGTCATCGCCAAGCTGAGAGCAACCGAAGGGATGGGGGAAATATCTGGCGCCGGTCAGCTCTGCGAGGCGCTGGGCTATCTTGTTTACGCATCCTACGGTATTTACGATCCAAATTTCGTTTCTGATACCCACGTCACCGTTCTCGCGGACGTAGCCCATAAAGGTCCTATTGCCGTTTTCCGCGGGGATATCGTAGAACACCGGCTCGTACTTGTACTCCAGATTTCCTGAGAGATTAGTCTTTACGTTGTGGGTATGTACGTGCTCTCCCGCCTTAATATCACAGGTCGCGTGGCCTATCGGATTGCCGTACTTTATTATATTCTCGCCCTCCTTGATATCTCGGAGCGCGTACTTATGTCCGTCCTCCAAATTGATATCAACGTTGTCAAGCCTGTTAATTATCATATTTTCGTCCTTTCGGAATTATCCTAAGTATTTCTCTACCTCTGCGGTAAGAGCGGAGAGGTCCTCATCCCACAGCTCTTTATTTGCAAGGATCTCCGCAGCGGTATGGTTCTTCATATACTCGATCACTGCAGGATCGTCGCTCGTCATATCCGTCTTGTAGAACTCGATAAGCTTAGCGAAGGCAAAGAGAAGAGTTTCGGGCATCTTGCCATATCTCTTGATATACTCAAGAATCGATGGAAGAACGCGAACCTTAAACTTAGATACAGAATTAAGAGCGATTGAGGAAAGGTAATGCTTTATGTAGGGGTTACCGAAGCGCTCAAGAACGCTCTCGGCATAGCTCTGCAGCTCGTCTGCGGGAAGATCGAGAGTGGGAATGATCTCGTCAAATACGCACTTTCTGATATGCTCGCGCATGGTGGGGTCGTCGATACAGCTCTTCACCGTATCAAGACCGGAGAGAAGAGCATAGGCAACGAGAGAGGTATGGGCGCCGTTGAGTATTCTTACCTTTCTGGTACGGTACATTGCAAGCTTGTCAGGAGTAACAATAACGTTAAGTCCAGCAGATGAGAATGGCAGCTCGCTCTCGATATCGTAATCGGTTTCGATAACCCAAAGGTGGAAGAACTCGGATGCGTTGAGCATATTGTCCTCGTAGCCGAGGGAGAGATCCTCGCCCTTAGGATAGCCCGTATTAATACGGTCAACGAGAGTGTTGGTAAACACGTTCTCATTCTCCACCCATTCCTTGAAGCCCTCGCTGAGATTCCAAAGCTCTGCGTACTTGAGTACGCACTTCTTCAGGTTATCGCCGTTTCTGTCAATAAGCTCGCAGGGCAGGAAGATAAATCCGCCAAGGCCAAGCTCATAGCGGCGCTTGAGAAGGAGAGTAAGCTTCGCGGGGAAGGTTTTCGGAGGTGTATCGGTTATTTTGTCCTCTGCAGAGAAAACTATACCGGACTCGGTAGTGTTGGAAACTACGAAGCGGAAATCGGGATTCTCCGCGAGAGCAAGATACGCGTCAAAATCGTCGTAAGGCTTAACGCAGCGTGAGATAACGTCAACCACGGTCTTGTCAACTCCCTCCAAGCCGCGAATGACGTGAGTATACACGCAATTCTGAGCTGTGAGCATATCGCACATTCCGTTTTCGATCGGCTGAACGACAACTACGCTTCCGTCAAAATCAGAGGATTCGTTTACTTTTTGCAGCATCCAGTCAACGAAGCCACGGAGAAATCCTCCCTCGCCAAACTGAATTACACGCTCTTTTCTTAGTTTTTTTTCAAAATTCATCTCAAATTTCCTTTCTTTTGAAAAATCAATTTTTCCCATTATAACTAATTATATCCCACGCACGCGTTATCCGCCTTAATATTTTTGACCTTTTGTATTCAAAAAAAGAAAAATAATCTTGATTTTTTTGATATCATATGGTAAAATGTAATTAAAAGGTGAAAAGCGAGGTTTTTATATGCAGGAAGTGATCTTTCCGGATGGGATGATTCTGAATTGCCGTGTCAAAAAAACGGTAGAACCGATGCATTCCCACCACTATCACGATAAAATGGAGCTTTACTATATGGTGAACGGCAGCTGCAGTTACTTTATAGATAACAAATCCTACGACGTGATTGCGGGCGATCTGGTAATTTTGCCCCCGGGTGTGATACATAGGACAAACTACGTAGGAAACGATCACGTCAGAATTGTGGTTGAATGCTCGGATCATTTTATTCCCGCTCCGGTGCTAGATAAGATAAATACTCTGCCCTATCTGCTTCGCTCCCACGCGATATCGAAGGACGTTTACCTTACGCTTAAGCGTATAGATGACGAATTTAAATCTCCCGATGAGTATTCTGCCGAGTCACTGATGGCGAGAATGAATTCGCTCTTCATACTGATTGCGAGAAACGCGAACACTACCAGCGCAATTACATCGAAAAATCAAATGGTTGACGAAGTAATAGATTATATAAAGGAAAATTACCAGCAGGATATCAAGCTTTCTCGTGTGGCAAAGAACTATTTTATCAGTCCGGAGCATCTCTCCAGAACCTTTAAACGCGACACGGGGTTTGGCTTTAACGAATTTCTCACCGTCGTCAGACTCAAGCAAGCGGAAAATCTTTTGAGAAACAGAGGGGGAAAAAGTATATCCGAGATCGCATACAGTTGCGGCTTTAACGACTCAAACTATTTCTCTGACAAGTTCAGACGCGCATACGGCGTATCACCTCTGAAATTCAGTAAAAAGCACGAGTAAGGAGATAACAATGGATATAAGAAGCTTTCTCGGAAACGAAAATGAAAAGCCCCTCGACAAGCTTTTAGAGGGAGGCGGCTCGGTATCGATATTCCCCACCATTGCCGTGATCGGCGACAGTCTGTCATCAGGTGAATTTGAAGTGCTGAACGAGGAGGGAGAAAAGCGATACCTCGATTACTATGAGTACTCATGGGGAGCGCAAATAAGCAGAATAACCGGTACCCGTGTACACGTATTTGCAAGAGGAGGTATGACCGCGAAGGAATTTATCGAGGTGTTCGGCAATAAGGTTGCCGCCTTCAAGCCGGAGAACGCGGCTAACGCGTATATCATTGCGCTTGGAGTAAACGACCTGATAAACGGACGCTCTGAGTGCGGCTCATTTGACGATATATGCATGGATGACTACACGAAGAACGGACACACCTTCATCGGCAGCTATGCGGCGATAATACAGCGTATGAAGACAATTCAGCCGGATGCGAAATTTTTCCTGGTGAACTTCCCTAATATGACGGGCAGGACCGAGGAGAAGGCAAAAAGCACACAGATCGGCAACGATATTTTCAACAAGATGTGCGAGCTGTTCGATAACACGTATCTTATAAACCTCTACGAATACGGACCTCGCTACGACGAGGAGTTCAGAGAAAAGTTCTTCTTAAACGGTCATATGAATCCATTAGGTTATCTTTTGACCGCGCGTATGATCGTAAGCTATATCGACTACATAATCAGAAGAAATCCTACCGATTTTACTAAGGTCGGACTTATGGGCTCTGATTATTGTGAGTAAATGTACTGATAACTGTGAGTAAAATACAAAATAACAGGGCGGTTTGATCATCTCAAATCGCCCTGTTATTAACGTTTGCGGAGCAAGCATTTCATCCGACCTATCGGATTTCATCCACGGATGTGGATTTCATCTGCCAAGGGCAGATTTCATCGAGAATTTTTATCCTGCAAAATTCTCATTGCTTAGCCAATACAGTCAATATGAAGTATTTTTACCAGTTTTCTGCAATGTCAACTGTTTTGTTATATACGGTAACAAAAGGGAAAGAGTGGTCATCAACCTTAAAGAAAACCCACTGTTCGCATTCATCGTCAAAATGATGAAAGCCGTTTTTAATATACATTTCAATTCTTATACCGTTATCCAAAATAATTAGAACGTCGTGAAAAGAGTTGACATTCACAGACGTTACAATGCCACCCTCTATTTTATCTCTATATTGCTCAACAAAATACCATTCGTCATTATTTGTATCTTCCTGGCGATCCCAACTCTGGTAATCTAAAGTTGTTACAAGAATATCATTATCACTAATAATACGAGTATGGCATAGTGCGTGAAGTACGTAATCTCCGAAACTAAAATCCATCATTTCACATATAAGACGCAAGCCGTCTAATCGTTTTCCAACGATTATTTGAAGATGTTCATTCAACTTGGTTTGATATTCCATAATTCTACCTCGTCTAATTCAAGTTTATTGATTAGTTTCATTATATCACACCCTCACGAAAATGTAAAGAGGACGGCTTGATTTCTCAAACCGCCCTTATCTTTATTTAGTTAGAATTTCTTATTTTTCAACATTTCCATAGCTTCGCCGAAACGCTGGAAATGGACGATCTCACGCTGACGGAGGAATTTTATCGCATCGTTTACGTCCGGATCATCAGACAGGCGAAGAATGTTATCGTACATTGCTCTCGCCTTTTGCTCTGCTGCGAGGTCCTCCGTAATGCTGGCAAGATTATCTTCCTTAGATGCTATCGCCATTGCGTTAAAAGGCACGCCGGAGGCAGATGCCGGAAAGATCGCAGCACCGTGATCAACGTAATATTTGTCGAATCCTCCGGCGCGAATTTCGTCGGGAGTCAGATTTCTGGTCAGCTGGTAGACTATGCTAGCCACCATCTCCATATGGCCCAGCTCCTCACTGCCTACGTCAGTGAGTATACCTATTACTCTTCCGTCCGGCATAGTATATCTCTGGTTAAGATAGCGCATTGCCGCGCCAAGCTCGCCGTCGGGTCCACCGAGAGCCGTGATAATTATACCGGCAAGTCTGGGATTGGGGTTCGCGATCTTGACGGGGTGTTGCAGGCTTTTCTCATATATCCACATACCTCTACTCCTCTCCTCTCCCTTTTATGCTGTCAGGTCTGTGCCAGGGCCAAGGCTTATCGACCCAGCTCCAAGTATCTCCCTGAACCTCCGATGCAAAGAGAGGCGCGCCAAATGCGGAATACCTCTCGTAAAGATCACGGAGCGCATCTAACGTCTGATAGTAGTAATCGAGAGCTACCCTGCAATTCGGATGAGTATCCAAATACAGTTCAAGCTCCACCTTTACAAAGCGAAGCTCCTGTATTTTTTTTAAGAGGGTTTCCTTATCTAAATTGTCAAAATTCGTGACACGGGTACGTATATCTTGCCCGCTTATACGGTTTTCACCACCGCTAGTGTTTGGAGTCTGACCGCCTGTAATTCTTTTTTGAGTTCTGTCCTTATTCATTGCCGTACACCCCCATAGGCTTATAAAGCTCCTCAAAAAGAGTGCCGTGAGTCAGGGCATCCTGGGCTGAATAAAGCATCCTGAATTTCTGAGTAGGCGCATAGACGTAGGCGAGAAGGCAGTTCTTCGGGCAATCACCGTTGCACCCATCTGCTTCGTAATCCACACCTTCCGTCAGATTTCGAGTGTTGACCGTGCTCCTTGGTGTGTCGGCGCTTTTTTCCGGCGCTTCTGTAACCTCTCGCACGGGATATCCGTTTTCGTTCATTTCTCTAAATGTCCTTATCTTTTTGCGGTTATGCCGCTATTTAGAGTATACGCAAAACGGTCGTTTATTGTCCCTGCGACCCTATTCCTCCGCTTGTCCGACAGAGAGCGGTTTTACTATTGACAACTCGCGAAAATAAAGGTATAATACTATCGTAATTTTTTATCGCAGACAGAATGTCTGTATATCCTTACTATCGTAATTTTTCATCGCAGACAGAATGTCTGTATATCCTTACTATCGTAATTTTTCATCGCAGGCGGAAGGTCTGTATATTGGGAGGAAAACTATGGATTACTCAAAAATCATACCACCGGCTAATATTTGGGCTGATTTTCACAGCACCGGCTCGGATACAACCGCTGTTGATTGGTTTGATCCGAGAAAATCGCCTTTTGTGATCTCCGGACTTGCGTTCCTCTCCGAAAACGAAGACTTTTACCGTTTTCCAAAGAATACCGACGCCGCTCTACCTATAGAGGTCATCAAAAGAGGTATGGGACCCAGCGGAGCGCAAATACGCTTTTCCGCATTAACTGCGAGAGTATCTATCCGAGTTAAGCTGTCCGCGCCGCCCTGCAACGGCTGCAATACCAGCACCTTGTGCGCGTCGGGCTTTGATCTGTACGCATCGGAGGGCGACGGAAAATACGTGATGTGCGGTGCGACGGACTTTGATACCTCAAGGGCAGATTACGAGTCAACGCTGCTTGAATTAAATTCACCGAAAAAACTCGATTTTATACTCAATTTTCCCTTGCGCGATAGGGTGGAAAGTATCTACGTCGGTCTTGACAAGGGTGCTCTGCCACTCTCTCCTCCTGCTTACAGAACGGACGGGAGGATCGTGGTGTACGGCGGTTCGATAATGCAAGGATACTGCGCATCCCGACCCGGAATGACAATGACGAATATACTTTCAAGACGTCTGAATCAAGAGGTTATAAACTTCGGTGTCAGCGGTAACGGCAAATGCGAGCGAGAGGTTGCGTATGCTGTAGCAAAGGTGGACAGAACCTCACTTCTTATTATATCCGCGGAGGGAAACTGCCCTACTCCCAAATATATCACCGAGCATCTTACCGATTTCATAAGCGCATACAGAGAAATATATCCGTGTGTACCAATAGCCGTTATGGGATATATGAAAACCGGAGATGAGCTGATAAACGACGGCGCGAGGGACTCCCGACTGGCAAAAAAGAAAAGTATGACTGACGTCGTAGATCGATTCAGAGAAAGAGGCGACGAAAATATTTACTACTTTGACGGCGAGGATTTTACCGAGGGAGAATACGATTACGTCTTTCTGGGACATAGCGCCGCGCTCGAATGCACGGTTGATACGGTTCATAAATCCGACCTCGGATTTTGGCTTATGTCTAACGGCGTGATAAGAAAAATAAAAGAATTTGGTCTTTTGGAGCTGTAAGGCAAAAGGAGAAAAAATGGGCGCGGTATACGAATTTGAAAAAGAAAAGATGATACTCGGAGTGATCTATCACGACAAGGAAATACTTAACAAGGCTATGAAAATTCTCACGGAGGAATTTGGTCCTGTGGATGACTGCTCTGAGGAATTTTCATTTTCCAATGATTTTTCCACATATTACGACGAAGAAATAGGCGGTGAGGGTCTGCGCCGCATCTACAGCTTTGAGAGGCTCGTTGATCCGTCCGAGCAGGCAGCGATTAAAAAGCGGACGAACGAAATCGAGGCACTATTCTCCGTAGACGGCAACAGGCGCATCAATCTGGATCCCGGCTTTATCAATCACGGCAGACTGATGCTCGCAACGACCAAGAACGCCGGCTTCAGAATTCCGCTATGCGACGGAATTTACACCGAGCTGACACTGTTCTACGCACGTGGGGAATGGCATAAGCTGCCCTGGACCTACAGAGATTATCAGTCGGAGAGAGTCCAGCGCTTCATAACAAAGGTAAGAAACAACTACCTGCTCGCCCGTCGGAACAGTAAAAAATAAATTCAAGTCTGAAAAGCTATGAGTAATGACGGAAAATATCCTCCAAAAAAGGATACGCTAAACGACTCGCCCTACAAGCTCTTCAGCCGTTGGGTCCGTTGGCAACAGGGATGTGTTTCCTAAATAAAATATCCAAGGCGAGAGATGTACGAATTTCGTTAATTTTGTTTATTTATATTTTAAATATTGACATTATGCGCCCTTTGGTGTATAATTGTTGTGTCAAAAAAAATCGGAGGTAAAATTATATGAGAGAATATGAGCTTTTGAAGGCTAATGACCCTGAGCTTTACCAGGCGGTCGTTAATGAAACCGCACGTCAGAGAGGAAAGATCGAGCTTATCGCATCCGAGAACTTCGTCAGCGAGGTCGTTATGGAGGCGAATGGCACCACCCTCACAAACAAGTACGCTGAGGGATACCCCTCCAAGAGATATTACGGTGGATGCGAGCACGTAGATGTGGTTGAAAACATCGCTATCGAGAGAGCTAAGCAGCTCTTCGGCGCCGGCTACGCAAACGTTCAGCCCCACTCCGGCGCTCAGGCAAATATGGCAGTATTCTTTGCCCTTCTTGAGCCCGGCGACACTGTTCTCTCTATGAATCTGGCCCACGGCGGACACCTGAGCCACGGATCGCCCGTAAATATGTCCGGTAAATATTGGAAAATAGTTCCCTACGGTGTTTCTGAGAAAACCGGTACTATTGATTACGAGGAGGTCAGACGTCTGGCGCTGGAGTCGAAGCCTAAGCTTATCCTTGCAGGCGCTTCCGCTTATCCCCGTATTATAGATTTCAAGAAGTTTTCCGATATCGCCAAGGAGGTTGGCGCTTACCTGATGGTAGATATGGCGCACATTGCGGGTCTGGTTGCCGCAGGCGCACATCCGTCGCCCGTTCCATACGCTGACGTTACCACTACCACGACTCACAAGACGCTCCGCGGTCCCCGTGGCGGTCTGATCCTCACTAACGACGAGGAGTTGGCTAAAAAGATCAACAAGGCTATCTTCCCCGGTATCCAGGGCGGTCCTCTTATGCACACTATAGCAGCTAAGGCCGTTTGCTTTGGCGAGGCTCTGAAGCCTGCCTTTAAGGCTTATGCCGAGCAGGTAGTTAAAAACGCAGCTGCTCTCTCTAAGGGTCTGCTGGCAGAGGGCTTCAAGCTTGTTTCCGGCGGAACGGACAACCATCTTATGCTGGTAGATCTGACGGGAATGAAGATCGACACCGGTAAGGAAGCAGAGCATCTTCTCGATGAGATCGGTATCACCTGTAACAAGAACGCCATTCCCTTCGATACGCAAAAGCCCTTCGTTACGAGCGGTCTGCGTCTTGGTTCAGCGGCGGTTACTACGCGTGGCTTTGTTGAGGAAGATATGCTGGAGGTTGCTAAGATCATCGGTATGACTCTCAAGGGCTTTGACAACAGCAAGGATGAGGCTATAAGACGCGTTAATGCCCTTACTGCTAAGTATCCTCTCTACGAGTAATACAAAAATCAAAATGCTATAAAGAAAACGAGACACCGTTTGCCATTGGCAAACGGTGTCTGTAATAGGTAAATAATAAATGAAAAACATCACTCATATTTTATTTGATTTTGATGGAACTCTTATTGATTCAATGCCCACTTTTTGTCGGTGTGTGCTAACTGTACTTGACAAATACGGCGCAAAGTATCCAAAGGACATCATAAAAACTGTCACTCCTATGGGTGTAAAGGACGCTCCTCACTACTGTGTAAACGAATTTAAAATGAGTATATCGGAGGAGGATTTCCGCGACCTTATGCTTAAGATAGCGGTACCCGACTACATTGATTTCATTCCGGAGAAGAAAAACGTTACAGCGACTATGCGCGAGCTGAAGTCCCGCGGATACTCTCTTAATATTCTGACGGGCAGTCCTCACGAAACACTTGACCCCTGCTTTAAAAGGCTGGGATTTGGAGAGCTGTTCGATAACGCATGGTCGGTAAACGATTTTCCGTACAACAAGACGGACGTAAGAATATATCATAGAACTGCGGAGCTGCTGGGTGTCGCTCCGGAAAATATACTTTTTCTCGACGACAATATTGACGCTAACCGCGCCGCGAAGGCCGCCGGTCTTAGTGTAGTCGGTGTGTACGATATCTCCTCCGACGCATTCGCTGATACTATGAAAGCGGAGCTTGACGGATACGTATATACTATGGACGAGCTGCTTGATATTATATAATTCTCATAGATTGGCGCAGAGAATATCGCTTACTGCGTAAGGATGTTTTTCTACCGTTATAATTTAATAAAGGAAAAAGGGCGAACAGCAGGTTCGCCCTTTTAATATTCGTGGAGATGAAATTACTTAACTTCAACCTCTGCGCCTGCAGCCTTGAGCTGCTCAGCGATCTTGTCAGCATCTTCCTTGGAAACGCCTTCCTTGATAGCCTTAGGAGCTGCCTCAACGAGATCCTTAGCATCCTTAAGACCAAGACCGGTGATCTCACGAGCAACCTTGATAACAGCGAGCTTGTTAGCGCCTGCTGCCTTAAGGATAACGTCAAACTCAGTCTTCTCCTCTGCTGCGGGAGCTGCTGCTGCGCCGGGAGCTGCTGCAACTGCTACGGGAGCTGCGGATACGCCGAATTCCTCCTCAAGTGCCTTTACGAGATCTGCGAGTTCAAGAATGGTAAGACCCTTTACAAGTTCAAGGATCTGAGTAGACTTTTCGTTCATTTTAAAATCCTCCTGTATCAATACAAATTGTTTATTAAATCAGATTGCAGAATTAAGCCTCTGCGGGAGCTTCTGCGGGAGCCTCTGCTCCGCCTTCGTTTTCCTTGTCGATCTTCGCCTGAAGTACGTAAGCGAAGCTGTAGAGTGACGACATAAGGCTGCCCATCATCTTGCCAATAAGAACTTCCTTAGAGGGAGTTGCTGCAAGAGCCTCAACACCTGCCTGATCAAGCACACCACCGTCAACGAAGCCTGCCTTGATCTCGAAGCTGCCGATCTTATCTGCAAACTGCTTCATAATCCTAGCGGGAGCGATGGGATCATCCTGGCTAATAGCGATAGCTGTCATACCGGAGAGATACTGCTTCATCTCGCCGTAGCCTGCGATATCGCAAGCTCTGCCGGTGAGGGTGTTCTTCATAACGGTGTATTCTACACCTGCCTTACGAAGAGCCGCACGGAGCTCGGTGTCTTCGGAAACCTTAATGCCTTCATACTTTACGAGAACGCCTGCCTGAGCTGTCTGGATCTTAGCAGCCAGTGACTCAACGACTTGCTTCTTCTCTTCAAGAATTTTGTTGCTTGGCATTTTTCCACCTCCATAAATTTCAATAAAAAAACATCCTTTTCCGAAAAAGGCATACTAACCCCGAGGAAAAGGACAACAAAAATATAAATATTTAAGTTTATCTCACCTCGGCAGGAAAGCTGACGCTTTTACCGGAAACCTGCTGTCTTAGGATACCTATGGTATTATACTAAAATATTTGCCGTTTGTCAATAGGTTTTGCAAAAAAAGTTTTCATTTTTCAAAATTCTGTTTCAAGAACTTTTTCCGTCTGCCGTCTTCACCGTTTCACAGTGAAAGCGGCTCTGATAGCGACAGCCAATGCCTTGCGCGATACCGGTAAGGTCGGAGTCACGCAAGGCATTTTTTTAAAGCTATTATTTACTACATTTAAATATGATATTTATGATATTGACGCTGTTTTTCCGACGCGCATCTATGATATTTTCGAAAATTTCCGGTGCGTGTCTATGATATTTTCCAAAAATCTTATCTTAGAAGGAATACCCCTCGACGCTGTAGTACGCCATATTGGTCTGACGGACGTCAAGTCTACCAAAGCAGGCGCAGATCGGAACGTCGCTCTGCACCCATACGGTATACTGCTCTGCCTGCTGTAGCTTATATCCGCTCTCGCCGAGTGGATGGTCAAGACGCACACAGACGGTTCGCATACCTCCAAGTCTTACCTTGATGCCGCGAACGGGGTCCTTATCCTCGAATATGAGAGTCAGCTCAATATTTGCCTCGGTATCTCCAAGGTTAGTCATCATAAGCGCTTCGTGTCCCTCGAAATCCGGATTGTCGCCGTGAGGGGGAAGATATCCGTCGCAGAATACCCAGTTCCTTTTACCCATTTCCATATTACTTATTACCTCCCAAAGAGTGCGGGAACCGCTCTGTCATTGTAAGCAGTCATACGCTTTGCGCCGTCCTTACCGATGAGATAGCAATCCTCAATGCGAAAGGATCCCCACTCCATTCCCTTAAAGTAAGCGTCGATACATATTGCCATATTTTCCTCTATAACGCGCTTGTTTGCTACGGTAAATACGGGCGCTTCGCACTCAAGCATGCCCGTGCTATGCAAGCTTCCGTAGGGACAGTAATCAATATAGCCATATTTCGTAAGATAATCGGTGTATGCGTTCAGCACCACGTCGCAGGGCGTTCCCGGCTTCATTTTATCCGAGGCGTAGTTTAGCGCCTCGTAAGCGCACGTAACTGCATCCTTGATCTTCGCGGGAATCTCTCCGAGCACGAGAGGAGAGCATATAACGCCATTGTAGCCCTCGTAGCACACGCCTGCGGCAAGGTTGAGTATCTCGCTCTCGCCGATTGTTCTGAGTGTGTTTCTGCACATACTTATGTAAGAGTTCTTTGGTCCTGTGGCAACCATCGGAGCGAACGCCTGAACGTAGCTCTCTGCGCCGAGGCTCATCATCTCTGCCTCAAACATACCCTCGATATGTCTTTCGGTCATACCCACCTTTATTTTCGGTACGGTAGCCTCAAAGGTAGCGGTGATCATTTCCCAGTTGGTTTTAAGAACCTCTATCTCTGCCTGACTCTTACGTATTCTCTGCTCATAGTGCACGTCGTCCATATCAACTATTTCCGCATCGTAAAACACTGCCTTAAGCTTATTCATAATAATGGAAGGAAAAATAAGTCTGCCGATAAATCCAACCTTTTTCACACCGGGATGCTCCGTGCGGATCCTCGCGAACAGTTCCGCAAAATCAAGCTGACCCTCGGTATCGTACTCAAAGCCGCTGACCTCTCCGATTTCAGGAAGAATAGCAATACGGCTGAAGGGGAGCTTATTTTGCACCAGGCAATAGTCGTAGGACGCCTGCCCTGAGCATACGGTCACCTCACCCTCGGAGGGAATGACGATGGCTGCACTCTCGTTTACCGGAGCGAAGCCGCAATAGTATCTTACTATAGCGATCTCCAAAAGATTAGAGAAGCCGACCACAAGATCAACTCCCATCTCCGCCATCTTATTGCGGAGGGCGTTTACTCTGCCGAGGTATTCCTCGGATGAAATAACTGGATAATTCATATTTTTTCTCCTTTATATAATGTTTATTTAACTAATTTACCATATACCCGTGTAAAATTAAATTACTTTCAGTGCTGTTTTAACAGATTATTCTCAGCTAAGGAAGGCTCTGACGTTATCGGTCAGGATACTGTTGTAGCGATCCTCGCTTATGCCGTTTTCGATCGCCATCTGCTTTACCGTACGCAAAATATGCGCGTATCCGGGTCCGCCGTAAGAGCGCCACATAGTTTTAAGGCACACATCGTTGCACAGAAGGATTCTGTCACCGTAGCCCTCGTTGATAAGCTGGCGGAGAAGGTGTATTCTCTCCAAGTCGTAGGCAAAGCGGCGGTCACGGTTGACGTAAAATTCTTTACCGAAATCGTCAAACTCAACGTAAACGCCGAGGTCCAAAAGTCCGCGTACGTAGTCGGGGCGCAGTAGAACGTCAACGTGGTCTATACAAATGCGCTCAGGTCTTGCGCCCTCCGCAACAAGTGTATTTATAATATCAAAACCATTCTCGGTGTAGAGATCGGTGTGCACGTGTATTGGGCGGTCGCATTCAGCGGACGCTATACCGGCGGCGCGTAAGCACTTGTACTCATCCTCGGATATTACGGCGCTCGTTCCTATCTCTCCGATTATGCCCGCCTTGATACCCGTATCTCCTATTCCTACCGTAAGATCGCGCCGTATCTCATCCGCGAGATCGGACACGGTTGCGTGCTTTACGTACGGTGCGTGTGCCTTGTGATAGTAATGACCCGACCCGATAATGATATTTACACCGGATTTCTCGCTGATCAGGCGAAGCGCGAGGGGATCTCTTCCAATCTCATCAAGAGTACAGTCAACCACGGTATTCCCGCCGAACTGCTTGAAAAATTTCATCTCCCACACCGCCTTATCTATCTCAGACAGCAGCGCGTTGTCGAGAATCGCATATGGGTCGGAGAGGACCTCGCCCCGATTTTCAAGAGTAATATTTTCGAAGAATATTTCAGGTTCATTACCCGTCACGTCCACGCAGTGACGCATATCTATAAGAACGTGCTCGTGTGATGAGGTGACTCCGAGCTCTGCGGGAGATATTTCTCCCAAAGCGGTATTTATCATATTTGCCTCCAAGTCATATTTATTCGCTGTCTGCGTATTTTTAGTTAAAAATTCAGACGTAATAAGCCATACCGAAAACCCACACGTCCTATAGGATATAGGCTGTATGCCCGGTAGCGTGTCAAAATTACTCTGATTTATATCTGCGTCTGTAGATGCCCGGTGTCACGCCGGCGTACTTTTTGAAGATAGCGCAGAAGTACTTTGATTCCGCATATCCGAGGGAGCAGGATATCTCTACGACGGACGCGTCACCGGTAAGAAGCAATCTCTCTGCCTCCTCCATTTTAAGCCTGGTAAAGCAAGCAAGCAGGGACTCTCCCGTCTGCTCCTTAAAGCTTTTACAAAGGTGTGAGCGAGAATAATTAAATCGCGTACAAATGTCGTCAAGAGTAAGTCTGTTATAAAGATTGCTCTTAAAATAACGGATTATTATCTCAGCAAGCTCACCGTAAAAATTATCTCCGTCAAGGAAAACTACGTTTGAATTTTCCAAAAGCGAGGTGCGCCGCAACAGTGATATGAGCAGATAATCAAGCTGTAAAAGAATCGCCTGCTGACCGCCGAATATTGCATCCGGCAAAACCTCAAGCTGCTCCTGCTCGTTCATACGGAAGGTGCGTCGGCTTTCGTCAATTATGCGTTTTATATTTTCCGTGAGCTGTCCGTCGCAGGAAAATTTCATACCGGAAATAGCTCTTAGCGACTGAGTTGAGCTTTCAAAGCATACTACGAAAGCGCGCGCTTTATTGCCGTTTTCCGAAATATACGAGTGGCGCAGCTCAGGCTGAATGAGAATCATCTCCCCCTCGACAAGCTGCACCTTTTCGCCGGATAGGAGAAGCTCCACTCTTCCCTCCTCCACGAAGCACAGCTCGAAGAAATCGTGTCTTTCGGAATAATTCTTATATTTCCCCTCAAAATCCAGATATTCGAGGGCTAAAAGCTCCTTCACATCCACTACTCTCAGGACCTGATGTCTTAGATACGTTTTCATCATCTTAACCTCCGGATACTACTCGCGGGATCACTTTATGTTTTATTATAAAGGACTGTGCCGCTTATGTAAACCCAAAATATTCCATAGTAATACCAAAATAGTACGCTATTAATATTTTTATGGCTTTTTTCGGGTACTTCAATTCGTTGCTGCATCACCCATTGATATATTTAACGTACACGCCGACTGTCAAAGCGCAGAGCTTGATTCCGCTATTGAAAATTAAATACGCTTTTAAAATACGCTCCGATACAGAAGGCGTTCGAATTATACGGTGACCAGCGAGTAATATTTTGCCACCGTCGCGTGACAAAAATCTCCCCCTGTTTATGGCAGAGGGAGATGAAATAATCTTATTCAACATTATTTGTTTTTCGACGTACGTTTGACAGAGAGCTCGTTTTAGCAAAACGTTATCTCTACGCTGTACGTTTGACAGCGTCGCGGCTCTGCCGTGATGAGATCTTCGCTTTTCTCAAATGAAATTTAAAGCGCTCGTTTAATGAAGCGATTCCGTCGGAATCTTTTTACCGTGGCTCGTCACTAAGCGGTTCTGCCGGTCTGTCTGACTGTTATCGCAGTTTTATTTTCCCGACATAATACGGGCGAGTTCCTTCTCAAAGAACGGTAAAGCCAGCTCCATGCCGCGCACGTTAAGGTGGCATACGTCCCCCGGTACCCAGCAATACTCAGCGCGGAAGGTCGGATCTGTCATACGGACACCCGAAGCTTCCTCGTCACACGCCTCAATAAAATTCACATCCAGCTCGCGACACACATCCGCCATAGCGGCAGTATACTCACCGCATGGGATACCTATATCGTTCGGTCTTTCACCGACGCGCCAAAAGCTGACAGCGGCGAGAGTTGCCCGTGGATATCTTGCACGAAGTCCGGATATCAGAGCGGCGAGCGCTCCGCGGTAGGTAGTTATATCACCGCCGTCCGAGGTGCCAAGAGAAGCGTTTTTATTATAATCGTTTCTGCCACCCTCAAACACAACGAGATCCGCATCCCACAGGGGCATATCATAGTAGCGATTTATGATAGGATTAGCTCCGCCCTCGCAGGCTGACATAGTGCATCCGTTCGAGCCGTGATTTTCAAAGCGCATATTATACTTTTTGGCGAGTAAATTTATCCAAGTCGCGTCCTTACCGATTCCGTGCCCACCGAAAAGGCTATCGCCAATAAAAAGCGCTGTGATACCGTCCAGATTATCGTAATAAACGTTCTCCATAATTTTGTCCTTTCCTTATGAGAAATGTCTGAAAATGCGTATATAACCTCAAAAAAGCCGAACCCGTGTCAAATAAATGACTTTCAAAGCTTCATAATTCTCACGCATTACGCGCGCTTTCCCTTAATCAATACTCCGTCTTGCTGCGCAAAACGCGATAGATGGATCTGTAGGATTCAAGACGGGACGGAGCAATCTCTCCGGAAATCGCAGCCTTAGCGACCGCACACTCATCCTCGCCCTCGCCGAAATGAGCGCAGTCCGCATATCTGCAACCACCGGAAAATCCGCAAAGGTCGGGAAATGCGGGCAACAGATCATCGACGGTGAAAAAATCAAACCGGTCGAAATCTACCAGAGAAAATCCGGGTGTATCGGCTAAATATCCCGTATCAAGATCAGATGAGATATCAAATATTTCAACGTGACGCGTGGTGTGTCTGCCACGCTCTATCTTTCGGGAGATCTCCGCTGTCGCAAGAGATAAATTGGGGAAAAGAGCATTCATCAGAGTGGATTTGCCAACTCCGGAAGCACCGGCAAACGCCGCAAGCTTGCCCCCTCTAAGACTGTTTTTTATGTACTCCGAAAGCTCAGCCACACCTTCTCCGCCCTCCGCCGAGGTAACGAAAGCTACTATACCAGCCTGCCTGTATATCGCAAGATATTCCTCCGCGAGAGATGCCGACAGGTCAGATTTGGTTATTACAACGACGGGAGTGATAGAATTGTGTATGGCTATCGCGATAAGCTTATCCACAGTTTCTATGATTGGCGCAGGCTTCTTCGCCGCAAATACTATAAAGAGATAGTCCAGATTTGCGATAGGCGGTCTGATAAGCGAATTACGACGCTCATAGACCTCGGATATAACCACGCCGTCAGGTGTGGAATCGTCAACCGTTACGGTAACGATATCGCCAACGAAAAGCTTCTCCTCATCACGCTTGAGATTTCCCTTAGCGCGACATGTAAGCTTCGTCACGCCTTCGTCGGATTCACATATTCTCACCTCGTAAAGTCCGCCAAGGCCCTTCGTTATCCTGCCATTTTTCTGTGTGATCAAATTTTTCTCCTGTTCTCTAACGATTATTCAAACGAGGTTATCAGCTTAATATCATTTTTCTCCGCCGGCTGATCATCGCTCATACGGGAGCGGCGAAGCTGACCGCAAGCCGCGTTTACGTCGCTGCCGAGTCTGCGCCGGACAGTAGCTGTAATCCCGCGCCTCTCAAGTCTGTCGCGGAAATTGTTTACTGAATCGGCGTCACCGCGCTTAAATCCGGTTTCCGCTACCTCGTTTACTCTGATAAGATTTACGTGTATTGGCGCACCCGTGTCGCGAAAAGCACCGTTCAAGATGTTCGCCAAGCTATCAGCGTCAGCCAGAGAATCATTCTGTCCGGATATCAGAGTATACTCAAACGAGATGCGTCTGCCGGTGACCTTATAGTAATCGACGCACGCTGAGAGAAGCTCGCGTATTCCCCACTTATTATTAATAGGCATTATCGCCGAGCGCTTATCATCAGAGGAGGCATGAAGAGATATAGACAGAGTTATAGGTATATCCACCTCTGAGAGTTTATATATTCCCGGAACGATTCCGCAGGTAGAGAGAGATATGTGTCTGTATCCTATATTGAGTCCGTCCGGATGATTAACAAGACGGAGAAATTTCACAACATTGTCGAAATTATCGAGAGGCTCTCCGATGCCCATCATTACTATATTTGATATTCTCTCGCCCGAATCCGCCTCTGCCGCTATGACCTGGCCGAGAAGCTCGGATGGGTAGAGATCCCGAACCTTTCCGCCTATGGTAGAGGCACAGAATTTACAGCCCATATAGCATCCTACCTGGCTCGATATGCAGATAGTGTTACCGTGCTGATATTTCATAAGCACGCTCTCTATCACGGAGCCATCAAACAGACGGAAGAGATACTTGACCGTGCCGTCAATTTTCGACACAAGCTTCTCCTCAACGGTGGGTAGCGTGTCAATTATTTCGCTCTTTAACCTCTCGCGAAGTCCTTTCGGAAGAGAAGAGAGAGAATCAATTCCTCCGCCCTTATGCAAACGGGTAAAGGTTTGCTTTGCCCTGTATTTCGGCTCGCCGAGCGAGAGAAAATATCTCTCCAATTCCTCCGGTAAAAGTGAATATATGTCAATCTTTTCTGTCATAGTCTTCCCCCGCTGCCCTGCGGCAGCTAAGATCATAGTACTATCCCCACGTAAGAGGGACGGTGGTAAAAATCAATTACGCCCGGTGTACGTAAAAAGCCTATATGGCTTCCTTAATATTTAATATGTAACGCAGTGATATCTTACGCTAAGCAGTATACGACCATTAAGTCAGAAAGCTCACCTCAGGCGCGTAAGCTTGGAGATAAAGAAGCCATCCGTTCCGTGAACGTGAGGCAGAAGCTGGAGCATACCGTCATTTGACTTCAGATTTCCAACAGCGAAATCTACAGAAGCGAAATCGGGGTTTTCCGCAAGGAAGGAGGCTAAAACGCCCTCGTTCTCCTCAGGATTAACGGTACAGGTGGAATATATCATCTCGCCGCCTGCGCGCAAATACTTAGCAGAAGCTGTCAGAATGCTCAGCTGAAGAGTGGGTAGAGCATCCATAGCGCTCTCGGCATTATAACGCAGGTCGGGCTTCTTGCCAAGCACTCCAAGTCCCGAACAGGGCACGTCGCATATTACCTTATCCGCCCTGCCTACCAGATCGTTCCGAGGTGCTCTCGCATCGTGACAATCGGGAATAATACTATCGAGTCCGAGTCTGCAAGCTCCACCGGCTATCAGCGAGAGCTTACTCTCGTGAAGATCAAGGGAGTGTATCTCGCCTCTGTCTTTCATAAGGACTGCAGCGGCAAAGCTTTTACCGCCGGGGCAGGCGCAGCAATCAACTACTATATCGTTCTCGGTGGGAGCCAGTGCGTCCACCGCAATAAGCGAGGCTCTGTCCTGCACGAAAAAATACCCCTCCGAAAAGCCGGGTAAATTCTCCGGATTTAACGATTTGTTTATGCGTATGTGCATACCCGTGTCAATATTTCGTACCGCTTCGTAGCCTGAATCAGCCAAAAGAGATGCGTAATCCTCTACGGATATTTTCGTTGTATTCACGGTAATATCTGTGTAGTTTACACTGTTATAGAAGTCTAATAAACGCTCGGTATCCTCTCTTCCGAGCAAGCTGTCAAAATGCTTGACTATTCCCTGAGGAAATGAGTATTTCACCGAAAGGTATCTGCGGTAATTTTTCTTTTCATCGGGATAAGGAAGTCGGTCCTTCTCCCTTGCGGCGCGTCTGAGGATACCGTTGACTATAGATCTCTCCCCTGAGCTTCTGGCAAGCTTGACCGTTTCGTTGACGGCGGCAAAATCGGGAATTGAGGTCATATGGATTATCTGACACATACCGAGTCTGAGAATATTAACCGTGTGAGGATCAAGCCGCGAAAGCTCCCTCCCCGCAAGCGCCGATATCATATAATCATAGGTCAGCTTATGCTCAACGGCAGTGTAAACCAAAGCGGTAAGCATCCCTCTCTCAGATGAGGATAGAGGGTCAAGATAATGGGCATCAAGCGCCAAATTAACATACTTGTCCTGAGCTTCCCATTCAAGCATAACGGAAAGGGCAAGCTCTCTTATATTTCTCTTCATCGTCTTCTTCCGGAAAATCTGGATACAAGTCGTATAAGTTGTATGAGAGAAACCGCCAGTGAAGCAACGTAGGTCAGCGCCGCCGCGGTTAAAACGCTTCGTGAAGCGGAAAGCTCGCGTGAAGAGTACCAACCGGACGAACGAAGGGCGGTCATAGCCCTTTTGGATGCGTTAAATTCACAGGGCAAGGTCACAAGCTCAAAAAGTGTGACCGTAGCAAAAAGTCCTATACCGAAGAGGGTCACGTAATATCCAAGCTCACTGTCCAGAAGCGCCATACAAAGCACTCCTGCAATAATAGCTATCCAAGTGAATTTGGAGGCAAACGAGGTGACGGGAACCATAGCGGATCTTACCTTGATAGGAAGATAACCGACCGCGTGCTGTATAGCGTGGCCCGCCTCGTGAGCCGCCACTCCGCAGGCTGCGGCAGACGAAGAGCCGTAAACCGTGTCTGAAAGGCGAAGGGTATTACTGCGAGGATCATAGTGATCGGTAAGCGAGCCGGACACTCTCTCGATCCTTACGCCGCTAACTCCTGCGCTATGAAGTATCATAGCGGCAACCTCAGCACCCGTTCTTCCGGACGAGGTAGATACCCGTGAGAAGCGGTTAAAGGTGGTAGACACCCTTACCTGTGCCCATACCGCGAATATCATAGCCGCTATCGCCAAGAAATAAAGGATAATATCCATAATTTACTTTAATATATCTCCTAACTTGATTTTTCTGCCGCGAACGAGATCGCCTGCAGTCATCCTGCCCTTGCCCTCAGGAATAACGCGGCGGACGATCAGAGCTCCCTCACCGCAGGCTACCGTGAAGCTTCCCTCCCCTGCGCCGTCAACAGCAATGATCTCACCTGCCTCGCCCTGTCCCTCAATTACTGAGGTATGGCTTATCTTTAGCATTTTTCCGCCATGATATGCAAAAGCGCCGGGTATCGGTGTTACACCCCGTATTATCGGATTGAGAGCTGACGCCGAAAGAGAAAAGTCTATCTTACAATCCTCCCTCTCGATCTTCGGTGCGTAGCTTGCAAGAGCGTGGTCCTGAGGGGTGCGTGTCGCCTCACCGCGCTCTATTTTAAAGATGGTTTCGGAAAGAAGCGCCGAGCCTATATCGGCGGAAGCGTCGTGTACAGCTTCAAAATCGTCATCCGGACCTATCGGAAAGGACCTGACGGATATTATATCACCGGTGTCGAGTCCCTCGTTCATATACATAACGGTAACGCCCGTTTCACTCTCACCGGCCATTATCGCTCTCTGCATCGGAGCAGCTCCCCTGTATTTCGGAAGAAGAGATACGTGAAGATTTATACATCCGTATTTCGGATAATTTATGACCTCAGGGGGCAGTATCTTACCGTAAGCGACGACGCAGATAAGCTCCGGAGAGTAGAGCCTCAAAAGCTCGGAAAATTCTCCGTCGCGCAAGGCTTTTGGAGTATGGACCGGTATACCTCGCTCCAATGCCAATGTCTTCGTTTCGGTAGGAGTCATTATCATTTTTCGTCCGCGCGGCTTATCCTCACGGGTGATCACGGACACCACGTTATGACCGTCCTCTATAAGCTTCTCAAGGCATATCGCCGATATCTCCGGCGTACCCATAAACATTATCTTCATTTTATTTCAGCTCCTCAGGGGTGAGGGGGCGGATCTGAACGTCTGTGTAGAGCTTACCGTCCAGGTGGTCGCATTCGTGACATATAGCTCTGGCAAGCAGACCGTCGCCGGTAATATCGTACTGCTCGCCGCGGCGGTTAAGGGCTCTGACTGTAACGTGCTTCGGACGCTTAGTCAAGCCATAATTACCGGGGAATGAAAGACACCCCTCCTGCTCCTGCTGTTCGCCGGCAAAGGCTATTATCTTGGGATTGATGAGCTCAAGCACCTTGCCCTCCTCCACCTCGATAACGACTACGCGGCGCAAAACACCTACCTGAACCGCGGCAAGTCCGCAGCCTCCTGCGGCGCGCATAGTTTCGGTCATATCATCTAAAAGAGTGAGTATTCTGGGGGTGATCTCCTCTACCGGTCTTGATACCTTGCGGAGAGTAGGATCACCGAATTTCAGTATTTTTAGTGTTGCCATTTCTATTCCTTTCTTTTTAGCGGCTATCACTTTTGAAGCTTCGAAAGCAATAATCGCCGCGCCGTATATCAAGCTTCAGCCGACCGAAGAGCAATTGAGCCATCGTTCTGTCTAAATGTAAAAAGCGTTCTCCGCGCAGGCTGAAGACTTCGTGAAAGATGCGACACGGGGTCGGTATTTTTCGTAAAATCATCACACGGTCAGTGGGTTAAGATCTACTGAAAGAGTAACGTCCCTAACCTGTGCAAATAGACAGAGCAAGCTGTGGAAGAGCGCTCTGGAGCGGTGATTCAGCTTACACTTTACTACCGTGCGCATTCTGAATTTTTCGCATATTTTATAGATCTGCGCCTCAAACGGACCAAAAATCATAAAGGGCAGATCGGAGTATTCATTTTCTATCTTCTCCCTAAGGAGATCTATCAATCGATCCGACTCCGCAAAAAGCCTCTCTTCACTCTCTGAGGTGAGGGTAAGATTGACCATATCGCAGAACGGAGGATACGACAGCTCGCGTCTAAGCGCGATCTCTCCCTCGTAGAAGGCGTCGTAATCCTGCTTGCAGGCGAGGCGCAAAACCTCGTTTCCCGGTGAGAATGTCTGTATGACCGCCTTGCCGCCACTGTGAGCTCTGCCTGCCCTGCCTATAACCTGAGTCAGCAAGGAAAAGGTCTTCTCTGACGCGCGGAAGTCGCTGTGATACAGTGAGGTGTCCGCCAGAGCCACGCCCACCAGGGTAACGTCCGGAAAATCGTGCCCCTTTGCCACCATCTGAGTACCTAAAAGCACATCGTACTCTTTTCTTCGAAACTCGTCGAGCATTTTGTCATAGGACTGCTTGCCCTGAGTGGTATCCGCGTCCATCCTCATAACGCGCATATCCGGAAGATATTTTTCAAGCTCGCCCTCCAGCTTCTGCGTACCGAAGCCGAGATAGGACAGCTTATCCGAGCTGCAGGACGGACAAGCCTTGGGCAGCGGCTGAGTGTAGCCGCACAGATGACAGAGCAACTTTCCGCCTCCCCTATCCGTGTGGTGCGTGAGAGATACGGAGCATCGGGGACAGGTTATTACCTCGCCGCAGCTTTTACAGCTTATCTCCGATGAGTAGCCGCGCCTGTTTAAAAAGATTATTGCCTGCTTTTCCTCGTCAAAAGCCTCGGACAGCTCGTCGTAAAGCCTCTGACTGATTGCTGAGAGATTACCCCGTTTTAATTCCTCGCGCATATCAACGATAATCGCCTCCGGAAGCTCCACCCCGCCGTAACGGGTACGCATAGGAATAAGGGTATAAGCGCCGGACTTTGCCTTATAAAAGCTCTCAAGAGATGGGGTTGCTGATGCCAAAAGCATAAGCGCTCCCACTTTACCGCATCTGTAAGCGGCAATATCTCTGGCGTGGTACTTTGGATCCGACTCTGATTTATAGGTATGCTCGTGCTCCTCGTCTATAACTATCAGACCGAGATTTTTTAACGGAGCGAATATGGCGGATCTCGTACCTATAACCAGATCCACATCTCCTCTGTCTATTCTGCGCCAAGCGTCAAGCCGCTCGCCCCTTGATAACGATGAGTGAATAACGGCTACCCGCTCGCCGTAGCGGCGGCAGAAGATATTTACCGTCTGAGGTGTCAGTGATATTTCAGGGACGAGCATTATAACCGTTTTACCGTCCGAGAGCACTCTGTCTATAAGCCGCATTATAACCTTAGTCTTACCGCTTCCGGTAACACCGTATAGAAGAGCCGCGCGAGCTTCTTTTTCAAGGTAAAGCTGTTCTGCTCTTCCGTACGCATCCATCTGCTCATCAGAGAGTATGATAGGGGACGTGTCACGGTTTTGCGAGTATTTTGCATAAGGATTGCGTATCTGCTCTCTGGTTTCTACGGCTATTATGCCCTTATCTCTGAGAGCCCGTATATGAGATGAGCAAACTCCCTTAAGCTCACGGACCAGCTCCTCGTCAGCGGAATGAGCAGCAGAAAGAAAACGAATGACCTCTCTTTGCCCCTCGCTGCGTATTCCCGCTCTGCCGCTCGCCCTAAGAAGCGTATCAGCCTCCTCTGCTGAAATAGCCAAAGAGAGAACGCGCTGCTCCTTGATATTTGGGAGCTCGGACAGCGATCCCGGAGGCAAAACAGTCTTAACCGCCTCGCCGAATGTAGAGAGGGTGTATTCCTTAATAAACAGACACAGCCCGAGCATTTCCTCAGAAAGAGAATAACGGTCGGATATGACCGAATGCACGGGCTTGATCTGAGCCTCCGAGTCAACTCTCTCACTTATCCCCACCGTCATAGCGGTACGAAGTCTGTTAGCCTTGCCAAAGGGAACTTTGACGAGAGTGCCCGGCGAGATCGGCGTATCGCTTGAGTAGTCGAACTGCCGGTCAATATGATAAGGAGCGTCCAATATATATACTTTTACAAACATACTTTTCCGCTCCTTTCTTCGTTTTTCAAATCCGAGGGGCAGCCAACTAAGGCTGATACGCTCATCAAAGGGCGTGCGTTTCCTGCTCCCACGGTATTATCAAGGCAGAGCCCGTATCAGTTTTCCTCTGCTCCTTTAAGCTTGAATCTACCTTCCTCAAGCTGAGCGATAGCGAGCTTTACAGCCTTCTTATCCTTGTATTCGGGGTCAATAAGCTGGGCGAGATTCTTCTCGGTTTCGTGATTGTCGATCATCTTCTGCGCCTTGTTTCTCATCTCAATATACTCGTCGGTAACGATGCGCGCGCACTTAGCTACGCCTACTACCAGCTCGTAACGGTTGAGCTTGCCTTCCGTAAGCTGTTCTACTGTTGGATAGATCATAATTTTGTCCTCTTTATTCGATTATTTATTTTATTTTCTACAAGTTGTGAGTTTCCCTCTCGGAAAGCGATACCCCACCCGTGTCGATTTTACTCCGCCGAGGGAGAACCGTCTATACCGCGAAGAGCAGATAAATTTGCAAGGTGACTCAGATACCGACTCCCGATTATTCCTCGTCGCTCTCCTCGTCCGTTACGCTCTCGTCATCGCTTGCCAGACGGTTGGTAACAGTTTCCGTCTGAATGGCTGAGAGGATAACGTGGTCGGAATCGGTGATGATTACGGCGCGGGTACGTCTGCCGCAGGATACGTCGATTACTCTGCCGCCCTCCTTGGCATCTCTGACCAGCCGCTTGATCGGTTCAGAGTCGGGCGACGCGATAGCGACTATGCGCCCTGCCGACACCATATTTCCAAATCCAATATTGATAAATTTCATAATTTACCTCTTCATCTTTCAAATAACGCAAATAACGGGCATTTCTTTTTTTGTTTTTACATCACCGATAATACGATATTCTTCGAAAATCAAGCATTTTATTTCTCAAAAATTCAGGCGCAAAGCAGCCGACCGTATCTTCGACGTACAAACCCCGCTTTTCTGACGCTCGGTGCCGTATGTTCAATCGTTTTTTTGCCACACGGGTGGCGGTATACGGTCCCTACTCGATATTCTGTATCTGTTCACGTATCTTCTCAAGCTCGCCCTTCATATTCACTACTATACGGGCGATGCGCGCATTGTTCGCCTTGGAGCCAATCGTGTTTGTTTCGCGATTCAACTCCTGCATAAGAAAGTCAAGCTTTCTTCCGGACGGCTCGTCTGTAGCTATTATATCATAAAAGGCGCCTACGTGTGAACGAAGTCTGACAAGCTCCTCGTCTATAGCGATCTTGTCTGCCCATATCGCGCACTCGGTGAGAAGTCTGTTCTCGTCAACCGCTACCTCTGAGTCACCGAGAATAGCGCGAATCCTCGTTTCCAGCTTATCTCTGTAACCGACGGTATCCGTACGGGATATTTCTTCGATCTCCTCCGACCAGGCGCGGACCTGCTCTATCTTCAGCTTTATGTCGTCCTCCGCTTTTTTGCCTTCTGCCGCACGCATAGCGTTGTAACCGTCAATGGCGTTGTCTAACACGGCGCGGAAGATCTGCCACTCTGCCTCCAGATCCTCTTCCTCCTTCTCGTGAGTGAAGATATCCTGGTTGCGAGCAACACTCATCGCGCTGATATCGTCGGTTAAGCCGTACTCGTCTACCAGGCGGCGAAGCGCGGTAAGATAGCTCTTGAGATACGCGTCGTCAATGCCTATCTCGCCATCGGCGGAGCCGTGGTTCTCTACCGTTACGAAAACGTCAACCTTAGCGCGAGAGGTCGCAAACCTCTTAACGTGATCTTTAATCCTCTCCTCAAGGAAAAGATAGGCCCTGGGGAGCTTTACCGAGCAGTCGAAAAAGCGCGAATTTACACTCTTGATCTCCACGGTGATGTCACGGCGTTCGCCCTCAAGCTTCGCTCTGCCAAAGGCAGTCATACTCTTAATCATCTGCTTTTTCCTCCCCCTTTGCCGCAATCTTCCGACGCGAGCGGCGGTATATGCTTCTAATCTCGTCCATAAAGCTATCTATATCCTTGAACTCGCGGTAAACCGATGCAAAGCGTATGTAGGATATCATATCGGTTTCCTTAAGCCTCGACAAAACCATCTCGCCAATATCGGCGGAGCTGATCTCGGTTAAAGCGGAGCTCTGTAGCTCTGCCTCTATAGACTCAGCGATCTGTTCTGCGTTTACGTCCCGTTTCTGACAAGCGCGCTGTATACCCAGCGCAAGCTTATGCTTATCGAATATCTCGCGTCTGCCATCACGCTTAATAACGGCGATAGGTTCGGTATCTATAACCTCGTAGGTGGTGAATCGCTTACCGCAGGATGGACACTCGCGGCGGCGTCTGATGCTAGATCCGTCATCAATGGGACGGGAATCCAAAACTCTGGAATCGGGCAAATGGCAAACGGGACACTTCATCTTTGAGAACTCCTAAAATGTATTTCATATTATTTTACCATATACTTATAAAAAAGTAAAGGAGTTTAAAAATTTTTCCCAAATATTTAGCAAAATTCTGACCGACAACGTGAATTTTGAAACATAAAAACAAGAAAATGGCGAAAGCATCGCGCGACGGTTCGAGGGGAGAATTTAAAAAATGCTATTAATCGCGTGCGGCGCAGATGCCGGCCAAGAGCTGATGGACCGGGCAAAATCGTATATCGCAAAAAAATAACACGATCCCCTTATTGCAGTCTTGAGGCTTTAGGTTTTCAAGAATCTGCCATAATGGGATCGTATCAATCTCATAGGTCGTTTATATTGAGTGTTATAAGCAATCAGCGTGTTTTCTTAAAGTTAAGAGCCGGAATATCAATGCGATTTAAGAGCTTAAAGAACATAGGCCAAATCATACCGGCGAAAATGACAACCAGGAAATACCTGACCGCACGGGCGATGAATTCATTACCGAAGAGGGCGACAAGTGGAGCGGAAAGTCCTGACTTAATGGCAAGAGCGATGACGAAGCCGAGAGCAAGCTTGATAACCTGCACGTACCACTTGGCGCGAGTTTCGAATTTGGTGAATTTAAGATCGACCAAATACACGGGTACAAGTCCCGCAAGACAGCCTATCATCGTGTAGGCGTTCTTCATAGCCGAGTGAAGATTATGTGAATCAAGGGAAGGATCTTTGGAAACAGCGTACACGTAGACGGCGTAGGCTACGCCGAGAATAATGCCCACGGCGCAGAGGTACGGCATAGCTCTTTTGAAGCGATACTTGCTTATGAAGAATTGACGGAGAAGTAAAGCGATAAGAGTACCGAGTACCAGAGATACGCCCACGTCGAGAAGAGTATGTACGCCGAGATACATACGGGAGAACGCAACGGTAAGAATAACGAGGGCGGAAATAAACGTCAGTGCTTTTTTGCGATTATAGGCGGCAAATGAGCAGAACGTGCCCGTTACGTTCTGAGTGTGACCTGAGGGGAAGGAATAGCCGGACGCCGCCTCTATGGCATTATCTACGGGCTTAAAATTCGGGTCAATTACCCAAGGGCGAGGTATTCTGAAAAGAATCTTGAGAAACTGATTAGCGATAACCCCGAAAAGTCCGACGAAGAGAACGTAGTACCCCTCTCTCTTGTCAACGCACCAGAAAATAAACATCGCAAACGCGAGGAAAAAGATCTCGTCGCCAATATAGGTAATAACGGAGAAGAAAGCATCAAGGATCGGCGTTCGAACCGAAGCGATAGCCTCCAACATATTCATCAAAAATTCCATTTTTTATAAAATCCTTTAATTTAAAAACTGTATGTAATCCGTTGCTTTTATCTATTTTTGAGCAAATTGCAAACAATAGTTTCCAATTATTACAGTTTTATGCTGTTTCCTCGCAACATTTTCTTTGTCAAATAAATTACAACAACAAGCAGCGAAACGCCAGTCATAAACCAGGAAACAGGATAGCAGAGCCAGAGGAGCCAAGGCTCTCTTTGCATAGGATAAACGAACGTCATCCATATAACTCTGAATATAAATACACCGCATATATTGGATATCATCTGCAAATTTGTTTTGCCGTAAGCCTGAAGCGCGCCAACGTTTACGCACATTATTCCCTGTAGCATTGCAGGATAAAATATGTACATCATTCGCAGCTTACCAAATTCGACGGCTTCTAGGTTATCGTTTACGAACAGTCTGATAAGGGGCTCCTTAAAAGTCAAACCGATGACGGTCAAAGCAAGACTGATAGCGCAGGATATGACGTAACCCGAAATGAGAGCCTTTTTAGTTCTTTCCGGATTCCTCGCTCCGATATTCTGCCCCATAAACGTAGAAACAGCCACGGTGAAAGCACCCGTTATCGTATAGACATACGACTCTATGGAATTCGACGCTACGTTACCTGAAATACCCGCCTCACCAAACGCATTGACCGCAGGAGCAATAATGAAATTTGATACCGAAAAGCAGGCACTGGATATCGATGCAGGCAAACCGTAGTTCAATATTTTTTTGAATGAATGCGAGTTGAACTCAAGCTTGCGAGGCACCAGCGCGCAAGGACCGTCTATTTTCATCTGTTTAATAAAGAGAAGCACCGCCGCGACGATCATAGAAATGAGTGTGGCAAGCGCAACTCCCAATACGGGATTTCCAAACAGGAAAACGAAAAGCACGTTGAAAACGACGTTTATAAGTCCCGATATACTAAGGTATAAAAACGGAGTTCTCGAGTCGCCGTTTACTCTGAAAACGGTTGACGAATAGTTAGTGAATATCAAAAACGGAACTCCGAGAAAATATATACGCAGATAAAGCTCCGCTCCCTCGTATACCTCGCCGCCGGGACAATCGGTGATATTAAGCAGAAATCGTGCAAACACCTGACCGATAACGGCAAGTAAAATACCAATACTGAGAGCCAGAGTATATCCGGTGCGTGTCGTCTTCTGCGCTGCTTCCCTGTCACCTGCTCCAAGCTGATGAGCAAGCATAATATTCATACCGATAAATATCGTAACCATAATATTCACCAGCAATGAAACTATCGATCCGGTTGCTCCGACAGATGCCAGCGCGGTCGTTCCACCCATATTACCGACTACGATATTATCCGCAGTATTGTAGAGATTCTGCAAAACGTTGGTAATTATGATAGGAATGGCGAATTTCATCATATTAGAAACTATGTTACCGTCTAATATATTGACGCCTTTTTTCATTCCTTCTAATGCTTTTTTATTACTATTCATAATTTATCTCCAAAGTAAACAGACACCGCACCCAACGTGCAGCAATTTCGATTCACCACTAACATAATACAGGTTTTGTTCCAAAAAAGCAATAGGTTTTACGAAAAAATAAAAAAAAGGAAGATTTGGCAAATTTCGGGACTAAATTGCAAGTCTACCCCAAAAAAATTACTCTTTTCGCAAAACGAATTTTACGGAATAAAAAAACAGCTTGCCATTCCATTTTTCAAAGGTCCGGTAAGCTGATTTTTTACGTTTGACAGTTTGTAACAAGCCGGTATATTTTATTGGGAGCTATATTCGCGAGAACGTAGGACAATCTATGTAGATAACCTTCATTACGTCATCGAGAATCTTCTCGTTTGTCTACAGTAGAATTTAGCTCCCGTAAGGATATTGCTAAAGCGAGAAGTTTTTACCTTGCTTATACCTACGCACAAGATAGACGGTCATCACAAGTCCCATTATCATAACAAAGGTATAGGAGATCGGGTAACAGATATAAAGCGAAAACGCGGTCGGGGAGAGTGGGAAGATAAACATCGTCCAGACAAAGCGCAGACCGCACGTGCCGACGAGGTTGATGATCATTTGGAAATTGGTGTAGCCGAACGCCTGAAGTATACCGTTGTTCGTTGCGATAACAGCGTGAATAACAGAAACTGAGGCAAGACAGGTAAGACGCACAAGGCCAAAATCAATAGCCTCGTACTCGCCGGGTATAACGAGTCCAAGAAGAGAACGTCCGAATATCAGAAAAAGTGTACTCATCACCGCAGCAGCAGACATAAACACGGCGTATCCGGTACGGCGAATACGCAAGGTCTGCTCGCGGTTGCCTGCACCGATATTCTGCCCGATGAATGCGGAAAGAACGGTACCGGCAGTATTTGTAACAGAGAACAGAAAGTTCTCGATAGTAATGCTGGCGGTGTTTCCCGCAGTACCGATATCGCCAAATGAGTTGATTGCCGACTGTATCTGCAGGTTGGTAAGTGAAAAGGAAGCCACGGATATAGACGCAGGAATACCGAGCTTGATTATTTTAAGCAGAATGGGCAGGTTAACGTGAAAATTAAACGGTGAGAGGTGGCAGGGACCGTCAATACGAACAAGTCGGATAAAGAGAAGTATGGCGGAGAGCCACATTGATGAAACGGTAGCAACGGCAACGCTGATGACCGGCTCACCGGTAGTCAAAACGAGAACTATGTTAAGGACTATGTTGAGAAGTCCGGATATGGCAAGGTAATAGAAGGGGCGTTTGGTATCGCCGCTGACGCCGAGAATGCAAGACATAAAGCTGTAAAAAACGGTCGCAGGCACACCGAGCATATATATTTGCATATATAAAACAGAATTGTCGATGATATTCTGCGGGCAGTTGGTGATTTCAAGAAGCGAGCGTGCGAACACCATACCTAACGCGGCAATGGTAATTCCCAGAACAATACTGAAAACGTAGGCGGCGGAGATAGCACGCTTGATACGTTCCTCGTCGCGAGCACCCATAGCGCGAGCTAAAATAATATTGAAGCCGGTCGCAATGTTCGGCAGGACATGGATGAGAAGCCCGATAATAATAGTGGTAGCACCGACTGCCGCAACAGCCTCCTTGCCGGCGAAATTACCAACGACCATAACGTCGGCGGCATTGTACAGTGTGTTGAGTAAATTGGATAATACGAGGGGTAAGGCGTAGACGATCATAGACGAGAGTATAGGTCCCTCGGTCATATTTACGTTTTTTGAAAGGAGGCTGATGCCTCCCCATTTCTTTTTCATTTCAACACTCCAATGAACATCGAATTGACTTTTTAATTTCGGGGCTGTCAATCCGACAGCCCCGCTCGATTATAAATTATTATCAGCCGAGAAGCTTCTCTACCGCTGCGCGAATCTTATCGCACTTGCAGTTAGCGAAGAAATACTCGCGGAACTTGGGTCCTGCGATAGCGCCCTTAACGAGCTCAGGATCAAGATTTTCAAGAATATATACCATATCGGTATGGGTAACCTTCTTGACTTCGTCAAGTATCTTCTTGTTTCTCTGTTCGGGGACTGCTCTCTCGCGAGGATAGCCAAGACCCCACTCGGATACGAAGAGCTTCTCGAATACGTACTGAAGGTTGAGCTCGCAGCCCCAGCCCCAGCCCTTAGCAAAAGGCATTGCGATAGCGTTGCCGTTATTAACCTGGGTGAACTGATAAGCGTCGGTAGGATCTACAACGTGACCGCAAAGCACTCCGGGGAAGGAGTTGCAGGCGAGCATTGCACCCTCGCCGGTTCCACAGCCTGTGATAACGAGATCACACGCACCGGAATTCAAGAGAATTGCGGAAAGGATACCGATCTGAACGTAGGTAAGCTGCTCCTTATCCTCTGCGGAATACATACCGTAATTGAATACCTCGTGACCGAGAGGCTCAACGACCTTTTTAAGAGTGTCACAGATAAGAGCGTTTTTAGCCGCCTGGCTATTTTCGTTTATAAGTGCGATTTTCATTTTATTTCTCCTTTGAATTGTTTGTAAAATATAGACGTTTTCAAATGATAACGGAATTGTTCGCGCGACGAGGCAAATCGAGCGAAAAAAGCGAAGGCATAGTTATCTATGTCAAGCTTTGCGAGTCGATGATTTGCCGAAGTATCACGGAGAATTACGGAGTCCCTGACTAGCGGAATTGTTCGCGCGACGAGGCAAATCGAGCGAAAAAAGCGAAGGCATAGTTATCTATGTCAAGCTTTGCGAGTCGATGATTTGCCGAAGTATCACGGAGAATTACGGAGTCAGGCGGTTAC
>JAZOTE010000068.1:0-1280 GCA_045657485.1 Eubacteriales bacterium | reverse complement strand
CACCGAGGTAATCCGCGCCGCCCTCGTATGCTTCAAGCGCCCATGGAACTGTCTTTGCGGTCGCTCCAATGATAAAGTCATCACCGAGGATTCTTCTTGCGGTTGCAATAGGCATATCCTCTTTTCCGAGGTGAACGCCCTCTGCTCCAACTGCCAACGCTACGTCGATACGGTCATCGATGATAAGCGGAACATTGTATTTCCTCGTCAGCTCGTGAACCTTTTCGGCAAGGTCTATATACTCCATTGTGGATTTGTTTTTCTCACGAAGCTGGAGGATGGTCGCGCCGCCTTCGAGCGCTTCCTCCACACGGCGGAGAAATTCTGCTTCCTCAAAGCCCGTGGAATCGGTTATAAAATAAAGTGTTGTATCAAAGTTTTTCATATTCGCTCCTTATACGTACAGATAATCGTTCAGCACGGGCTGAAGTCCTTCTCCCTCAATATCCTGATACATCTTATCAAGGCTACGGTTATCGTCAATTTCAAATTGCTCGTCGCCCTGAACCTCGTTGCTTTCCTTACCGCTATATTTGCTTTCGTGGTCGCCGATGCCCGTGGAAACACCTGCGGATACCTTTGTGGCGGCAATTTTTACGATGCCGTTGCGGAACTCCGCACTCTCACGGGAGGATACGGTGATACCGACGAACGGAAGGAAGATACGGTAGGCGCAGATGATCTGACAAAGCTGCTTTTCGTGAACGTCAAGCGGATTGATCTTATCGTTATTGATGATCGGTCTAAGGCGTGGACAGGACAGCGACATCTCTGCGTGTGGATACTTTCTCTGCAAATAATAAACGTGCAAAGCACTCGCCAAAGCATCCTTGCGGAAGTCCGAAAGACCGAGTAGTGCCGAGAACGCCACGCCTCTCATACCGCCGCGCAAAGCTCTTTCCTGTGCATCAAAGCGGTAGGGCCACACACGCTTGTGTCCGAGCAAATGAAGCTGTTCGTATTTGTCGGTATCGTAGGTTTCTTGGAATACGGTCACATAGTCCGCGCCGCATTCGTGGAGATACTTGTATTCATCGGTATTGACGGGATAGATTTCAAGACCTACCATGCGGAAATACTTTCGTGCCAACTTGCAAGCTTCGCCGATGTATTCTACGTTGCTCTGCGCTCGGCTCTCACCCGTAAGGATGAGGATTTCTTCCATTCCGCTGTCGGCGATAACCTTCATTTCCTTTTCAATCTGCTCCATAGAGAGCTTCATTCGGTTGATATGGTTGTAGCAGTTGAAGCCGCAATATACACAGTAGTTCTCGCAGTAG
>JAZOTE010000067.1:0-1596 GCA_045657485.1 Eubacteriales bacterium | reverse complement strand
TTATAAGATTATATACCGTATTCATCTCGCTGTCGCTAAGCTTCTTTTCAAGCTCCTGACATTTTAAAGATAGCTCCGATATAAGATTCGTCCAGTCTGCATGATACTGATCTACGAGCGGAATACCGAAATCGGTAAGCCACTGTCGAACGGTATGCTTTTGCTTTTTTGCAGGACATCCGGATTCTTGAAGCAGGTAGATCACTTCCTTTGGATCTGCTTTCCCCTCTTTGCTTTCCAGCTTGAATGCACGCGCTAACGGAAACAAAGCGCACACCGTCGGCTTCGCCTTATGTACCGAACATTTCTTTCCGTCAAGCAGCGGGCAATGCTTATCGTACCCTACCGCTCTCAGTCTGACGATCGGGATCCTAGATGTTTGTCCGATATAACTCTCGCAATACTCATCCAGGATCTGATCGGTTCTCTTATTGAGCTCCTTCGCGATATTGAACAGGTCTTTGGGATTGAGCATAATATCGGTTCGGTTGGTACAGCACTGACCGCACATACGGCATCCAAACTCAAATTCCTCATCGAGACCGATACTCAGTTTGTCCATATTCTCAACGAGAGCGATAAGACGGGGATCATAGTTTTTACCGTATTTTTGCTTCAGATTCTTTTCGTCATATTTGCCGGGCATATTACATTTCATTTTTTATTCCTCCTGATTTTTGTGAGTCGCAGTTTTATCGAACGGAAACGGCTGAAATCCGAATGAGTTGCAGAAATAAAATCTACTGTCATTCTCTGAATGTAGCACCTCTACAACGTCGGATACCGAAAGACTGCGTGCGCGATAGTCCTGCGGGAAGGCGCAATTCAAAATGTAAAACACATCCTCAAGCTGCTTGGCTTCCAGCTCTCCTTCGTATACACACGCATATATCGCTTCCGGTATTTTTCCGTTCGCTTTGCTAATAATTGTTTGCAAATCCCGAAACATCAAATGATTGACATCGAGTTCGGGAACGATCTGATAGATTCTAACTTTCATTATTCCTCCTCGGGCACCACAAAATAGCGATGCCCTTTTCTTTTAGAATGGTAACCAGCTCTCGTCTTCGGTGTGCTCAATTTTTTCGGGATGAAAGATTATTGTGTCCTCTATCCAGAGCCTTTCACCGGGAAGCGGTTTCTTTTGACATGAGTAACAGGTAAGCACATCGACAATTTCTATAAGAACCTTGCGGCGTCGATTTTTCAGAATTCTTACCTCTCCTTCAAAACAATCGTAAACGGTCATGTGTACGATTTTTCCTCGTTTGTGTTTGAATTCTTTCATGTATCGGACTCCTTTGTTTCAAATAACGGTTCCAGAAGCAACTTACCGCATTCGGGACAGTAATTAAGCGTATGATTGTAGCTTGTTACCTTTCCCGTATGATAGCCGTCGTAGTAAGTTTGGCTGACCAGTGCTGCAGTATATTCGTACACGTAATCATCGCTGTTTCGGCGACGTTGCCGATAATACTCCGCATTGTCTTTGGTCTTAGCAAGCTCCGCACAGAACGGACAGGCATCCGTCATTTCGGGTTTGGGTGAGTATCCTGCCTCCACCGCTTTCTTGGCGTGCTTATAAGCCGCGCAGCA
>JAZOTE010000066.1:0-1094 GCA_045657485.1 Eubacteriales bacterium | reverse complement strand
GTCATTAAGGAACTCTCTGCTCTCCTCGCGTTGACGCTCCATATCATAAGGAATTGCCGCCGAGAAGTTGTTGTTCTGATTCTGCTTTCTCTGCCAATTCGATATATTCGTCTCTACCGCAAGGAGCTTACTTTCGCCCTGCCTTACCGCTTGATCCATAGGGATAGGGTCTGCGTCGATAGACAACATAAGGCTACGGTCAATATCGGTCAGCTCTGCGATAAAGCTGTCCTTGATAAAGTTGGCATAGTCCTTGAGATACAAAACTCTTGCAAAGCGACCGTCCATCTTGAAATAGTCGCTTCTGAACTCAAGGGATTGAGGTGCAAGTGCGATCTTGAAGTCGTGACCTCTCTTGGCGTTGAGGAATCGGTCATATCTGAAATCGTCCTCATATCCCTTGTGGAAGAAATCGTAGAGCATACGAATCTTATCTTCCTCGCTTACCTCCTCAAACTTGGAGCCGAGCTTTGAAAAGAGCGTGGTGAACTCTGCGCCCACGCGGTTGAAATATCCCTTTGCTTCTTCAAGGGTTTTCTTTTCCACCGTAATCGTCATAAACTTGTCCTGCACGACGCCTGCCGAGAGGTTGGCGTTTCGCTCCAGGACAGAGTTGTACTCTCTGCGATAGCGGTCAAGGCTATCTCCAACAAGCGGGAGCATATTTCTCTCCTCAAACTTGCTTTTCTGAATACGGCGGTTATTGATGGTGATCTTGGTCGTGGCTCCGCTGTCGAGGGAGTTCAGAATCTCGGAATAACCGAGGAACATTCCCTCTTTATCTTCTCTTGAAGCCACGGCATAGTTTATATCGGTAAAAGTAAAGGTCTTTGACCACAGGTTTCTCCCCACAAGGAAGATACCGTCCTCAAAGACACCTTGAATTGGAATAGCCTGCTCCACGTTAGTGGGAACGACATCCGGCTCTACCGTTTTCTTTTTCGGCTGAAAAATACTCATTTTGCCTCCTTGTTCTTAACATATTTTTCGTTCTTTCCCGTAAAGGTGAGATATTTCGGCATAAGGATCTCACTCCTTATCCAAGCTCGCGCGATCTGCTCCGCATACATACCGTTATATCGGATAAAGCCGAG
>JAZOTE010000065.1:0-4075 GCA_045657485.1 Eubacteriales bacterium | reverse complement strand
CCTCAACATACAACGAAAAAACACAAAAACCACTTGTGGATTAAAAAAAACAAACTATTTTTTTAAAAAAAGATTAAAAAAGAAATAAAAAGAAACAAAAAAATATTTTTTATGAGAGGTGCTTTAACTATGGATAAAAAGGAACGCGCAAAGCAGGAGAAAGAGATATTAGAGCTTGCCAAGGAAAGCGGCCTGCATACTAACTACTTCTTTGTAACAACCTTTGAGCGGTACAAGAGATTGTTAAGCCACTTGGACGGCCTGCAAGCTTGCATTGATGATGTAGGACAGATGACCGTAAAGGAATACGTCAAGGGCCGGGAGAATATCGTAGTTAATCCCGCAATCAACGCATACAATAACACGACTTCCCAGGCTAACCGCACGGCGGAAACATTGCTAAAGATTATCAACGGATTTAAGGACAAGGACAACAAAGGCGGCAAGGATCCCCTGGCGGATGCATTGATGGACGGTGATAGCGAGTGATAAAGAGCAAGCCTTACAAGTATTGCTATACCGCAGTAAAAGCAAAGACAACGCCCAAGTATGTAAAGTTGCAAATGAAAGAGTTTATGCGGATCTGCGAGGGCAAAGATAAAAAATACATGATAAGTGAGAAGAAGTACAAGCAGATCGCGGCGGTACTTAAACTTCTTATCATGCCGAGAGGCCTAAAGGCAGGGCAGACGTTATACGAGTGCACTACCGGCTATCAATGGCTAATATATACGGCGGTATTATGCACGGTTTACCGAGATAACCCAAGCCGCCGCAGGTATGAAACTTGCGTTTTGGAGATCTGTAGAAAAAACTTTAAGTCGTTTACCTGCGGAACGCTCTTTATTATCCTGCTTTTGACAGAACCGAACTTTAGCGAGTTTTATAGCGTTGCACCAGATGGCAAGCTATCACGCGAGATCAAGGAAGCGATCACGAAGACAATAAAGAGTAGTCCGCTTGTGTATGAGTTTAACGGCGTGAAGCGGTTTAAACTTCTCCGCGATTATGTTGAGTTTATCGCAAAGGAAAGCAAGTACACCCCGCTAAACTATTCCAACAGTAATTTAGACGGCAAGCTTCCTAACGTCTACTGCGCGGACGAGGTGGGAGCGCTTCCAAACACTTACGCTATTGAGGCTATGCAATCGGGGCAATTAAACATACTCAACAAGTTAGGCTTTATTATTTCCACGAAGTACCCAACAATCGACAATCCGATAGAAGAGTACGAGAAGTACGCCAAGCAGGTTTTGGACGGCATTGTAAAGGACGAGACGCTCTTTGCATTACTGTATATCCCCGACGATCCGAAAGGATGGGAGACGGACGACCTTGTACTGCAGCAGGCTAACCCCGTGGCGCTGGAAGTACCCGAAATATGGGAAGACCTTTTAAAGAAACGCGCCAAAGCTATCGCGATGGAGAGCGCACGCGAAAACTTTGTAACGAAACATTGTAACATTGTATACCAGGGCGCAGGGACAGAGACCTATATAGACGTTAAGGACGTGCAGAAATGCAAGGTTAACAATATTGATTGGGCGGGCCGTGTGGTCTATCTTGGTGTCGATCTATCGGAGAGCAACGATAATACAAGCGTTGCGATGGTCGGAGTAGATGACAACGAGGAAATTATAGCGGAAGTGGTGGCCTTTATCCCAGAGGGGCGGATAGAAGAAAAGAACGCTTTTGAAAAACTTGATTATAAAGAGTTTATACGGACCGGTAAGGCAATCGCGTGCGGTGATAAGGTGATAGACTACGCAGTAGTAGAAGACTATATCCTTGGGATAGAGGAAAGGTACGGCGTTCAGATCCAGGCGGTAGGGTATGACCGCTATAACGCACTATCAACGGCGCAGAAATTGGAAAGAGCCGGTTATAACACGATTGAGATTAGGCAGCACAGTAGCGTTTTACATCCCGCTACCAAGCTTTTAAAGGAAAAGATCCTTGCGGGAGAGTTTGAGTACACCGAGAATAAGCTATTAGAGATCAACTTTCAAAATGCGCGGTGTATGTATGACACTAACCGCAACTTATACGTTGCAAAAAAGCGTAGCAAGGGCAAGGTTGATATGTGCGTGGCCTTGATTAACGCGGTTTATCTGCTTAACCAAGACTATTTTTTGAACACGATCGACTTTACGGTACAAGTGATATAAAAAAATATACAAATTTTCAAGGGTAAGTATATGTTATATTGATTTTGCGAAGGGCATCCCATACACAACCGTTTCCATACTTTACTTTTTTACTTCCTCTTGAAATAGGGCGATAGTTGACGCGTGACTACCGCCTTATTTTATTGCTAAAAAAAGACCCAAAAAAACGGGGGTTTCTTTATGTTATGGTTTATGAGTAAAAGGGGGTTAACCTTATGGGCTTTTTTAGTGGTATCAGAAAACGCGATAGAGAAGTAGACGTTAACACGGTTGACGATGTTTTACTGCGTGCTATTTTACGCGGAGAAGCGATCAGCAGGCAGGACGCTTTGACGCTTCCTGCGGTAAGCGGCGCGGTGGACTTCATTAGCGGAACTATAGCAAGTATGCCGGTGAAGCTTTACAAGTACACCAAGGGCAGAGTTGAGGAGCAAGACAAAGACCCGCGCGTAACGATGCTTAACACCGATACCGGGGACACGTTGGACGGCTACCAGATGAAAAAAGCCATGATTGAAGACTACCTGCTTGGCAAGGGTGGCTATTGTTGGATAGAGAGAGACCGCAACGAGGTAGTAGCCCTTAAGTATATACCAGATGATTTTATATGTATATATCGGGATCCAGACCCATTACATAAAAACTATAGCATATTCTGCTACGATCAACAGTTTTACCCGTGGGATTTTATCAAACTATTACGAAACACAAAGGACGGAGCAAGCGGCATAGGCTTGTGCGTGGAAGTCTCAAAGGCTTTAGAAACCGCGTTTAATATGCTTAAGTATCAGCTTATGCTTGTTAAGGGCGGCGGAAATAAAAAAGGCTTTATCAAGTCTCAAAGAAAACTTGGGCAGGAAGAAATAGACATTTTAAAGCGTGCTTGGCAAAACCTATACGCGAACGATCAGAGCAACGTAGTAGTTTTAAACAACGGTTTGGAGTTTCAAGAGGCTTCTAACACGTCCGTAGAAATGCAGCTTAACGAAAGCAAGAAAACGCTGCAAGACGAGATTAACAGTATTTTCCACATATCGAAAGACTACTACGAGACATTTAAAACCGCCATATATCCGATTATCAAGGCGTTTGAGACGGCGCTAAACCGTGACTTACTTCTGGAAAAAGAAAAGGGTAAATACTTCTTTACCTTTGACGTAAAGGAAATTGTAAGAGCCAATATCAAGGAACGGTACGAGGCGTACAAGATCGCAAAGGAAATAGGCCTTAAGACGCTTAACGAGTTGAGACGTGACGAGAACCTTAACGACATAGAGGGACTTGACGTTGTAGACTTCGGCCTTGGATCCGTCCTGTATGACGTCAAAACACATGAATACTACACCCCTAACACGGGTGACGTTAAGGGCGGCGAGATATCCGTGACCGAAGACGGCAACGAGGATATAAGCTACACCGAGCATATACCAATATAAAGGGGGTAAGACAATGGTAACGTACAACGATAACAGAAAAGACGGAGAACACGAATATAAAGGGCTTTCTACCGATGAAAAGCCGACAAACGCAGGCGTTAACTCTTTGTTTTTAGAGTTAGATACGGGCGATTTCTACTACTTCACCGGTGAGGCATGGGCGCTTGTAGGGGGTGAGTAAATGGACTTCTACAGTATGCTTTTAACCCAAGCAACAGACGGAAAAGCAAAGCTTGAAACAGATATAACGACTTGCGCGACAATAGGTGCGATAGATAACGGTACAACACTTCCAAAGGGAATGACTTTTACGGAATTTGTTAAAGCGTTGGCAGGCGTGCCAGAAGAATAGGTGACTATATGGAATTATACGACACAGTCGCAGGCTTGAGTTTAAGCAAAAAAATGTTTATATCTGCATCAGAAAAAGGGGCGGCTAACGGAGTTGCTACGCTTAACGCTAACGGGAAA
>JAZOTE010000064.1:0-1412 GCA_045657485.1 Eubacteriales bacterium | reverse complement strand
CTCGCGCGAGGATATCTTGCGTGAGGCGCGCGAAGTGCGGCGCGTCACTCAGGGCACGGATACGCTCTTTATCGTAAACGATGACCCTCAAATAGCTGCGGAAGCCGGCGCGGACGGCGTGCATGTCGGACAGGATGACATAACACCGACTGAAGTTCGTAGGCGGTTTCCGGAACTTAAAATCGTGGGACTCTCTACGCATAATCTTAATCAGGTTATCGCGGCTAACGAGGAGCCGGTAGATTATATCGGGGTCGGACCGGTTTATGCGACGCCGACAAAGGATATTCCCGATCCTACCCTTGGATTGGGGACTATGGGTGCGATGATTGCCGCCACGGTTCGTCCGGCGGTGGCAATCGGAGGAATAAACGAGGAAAATCTTCAATCCGTAATCCGCTCGGGAGCTCGCAATTGGGCGGTGGTGCGGGCGGTATGCTCCGATATTTCGCCGTATGACGCTATAAAGCGGTGTCAGGTATCTCAGTTTTGAGCCCGAATGACAACGGAGAAATTTTTTAAAATACCCCCTTGCGCGGCAAAACGCGTTTTGATATACTATACACTCGTTCGCCTGAAAGGGTTTGAACATTGTTCTTTGAAAATCGGAAGTTGGAAATTAAAGAGAATTACAACGTAACGAGATAGCGAGGTAAAATTTCTTGCTAAGCGTATACGGGCGCACGACGGATGCCTTGGCATCGGTAGGCTATGAAGGACGCGGAAGACTGCGATAAGCTTCGGGGAGCCGCCAACGGGCTTTGATCCGGAGATTTCCGAATGGGGCAACCCGGCCACCTTCACCGGTGGTCATTCAAGGATGAATACATAGTCCTTGGAAGCGACACTCAGGGAAGTGAAACATCTCAGTACCTGAAGGAAAATAAATCAAACGATATTGCGTAAGTAGTGGCGAGCGAAAGCGCAGCAGCCTAAACCAGAGAGCTTGCTCTTTGGGGTTGCGGGACTCGGCTGTGACATTGGGGACGGTTAGGCGAACGGACTGGAAAGTCCGGCCATAGCGGGTGATAGCCCTTTAACCGAAAACCCGACCCAGTCTACGAGTATCCCAAGTAGGACGGTGCACGTGAAACGCCGTCTGAATCCGGGGGGACCACCCTCCAAGGCTAAATACTAACCGATGACCGATAGTGAACCAGTACCGCGAGGGAAAGGCGAAAAGAACCGCTGTTAGCGGAGTGAAACAGACCTGAAATCGTGCGTCCACAAGCTATGGAAGCGTCGTTCGCGACGCGACCGTTTGCCTTTTGCATAATGAGTCCGCGAGTCACCGTAGGCGGCAAGCATAACCGAAAGGGGATGCGAAGCGAAAGCGAGTCCGAACAGGGCGCCAAAGTCGCTTGCGGTGGACCCGAAGCCCATGTGAGCTATCCTTGGCCAGCGTGAAGCTT
>JAZOTE010000063.1:0-186886 GCA_045657485.1 Eubacteriales bacterium | reverse complement strand
GTGGCACGTTTCTCCTCGCAGGCTATCCCAAGCCCTGCAAGCAATCTTTTGACGGGCGGATAGACGGGGTTGCCTATCTCTCCCCAAATTTCTTCGGCAGACACGGCCGAGGAGGCAATCAAAAACTCTTTCTCCCTGCCTGCTTTTCGGACCATATCCTTCAAAAGATATTCCCCCATCGGGGATCGGCAAATATTGCCGTGACATACGAACATTATTCTGTGTTTAATCATCAAAAACATCATTCTTTCTGCTTGATTTTATATTGCGGAAATTAAATTATTCACATTTTAAAGCCATAATTTTTCTTGCTCTGATTTCAGTTCACACAACCGCTGTACCAAGAAATTTCATAAGTAATATCAGAGCTTTATCGGAACGGATGACGTTATAATCATAGAATCGGATTTTACCTCACATTCATACGCTAACGCCTTCACTCCTTTTTCGATAGCATATTTAAGGCTTTCCCCGAAATCCGAGTGAGTTTTATCGTTTGAAACGAAATATTTTGCTCCGCTCAGCGCTATGACGAAAATTACGTATGCTTCATATCCGCACTCGGTCAGTTTCGCGAGCTCACGTAGGTGCTTTACTCCGCGTTCTGTTGGCGCATCAGGAAACATCACTACTCCGTTCTCTTCAAGCGTAACGCCCTTCACTTCAACGAGGCAACGTCGCTCTCCATCCTCAACGTAAAAATCGTACCTTGACTTTCCTATTGTATGCTCTCTCTTTATTGCGCAATTTTTGCTGAAAATTTTGCTATCCGCCAACCACTCTGCAACCACCTCATTAGGAGCTGATGAATCAATATTGATACAAAGCGGCGGCAATCCTTCCCTTTTTTTCTCCACCGCTACAAGATCATACGCAGTTTTCCTGCTTTTTCTGTCTGAGCGAGTCAGGAATACTCTGGCTCCTTCTATGAGAAGCTCCTTGCATCTGCCCGTATTCTTGACGTGAACCGTATGTAATTCATTATCTATATTAACTTTCGCTAGAAATCTGTTTGGTCTGGATACGAATTTTGCTTCTAAGATGTTCGGATATTTCATTATTTCAAGGCTTCCTATTAAGTTTTTCGCGTTCCTGACACGTTATAGACAAGGCGCGTGTTGTACAAGCTCATATAAGATGCTCAAAGCTGTGCTGCCTCAGCACCTCATACACTGCAATTGCAACGGCATTTGACAGGTTAAGACAACGGAGAGTAGGTCGCATTGGTATGCGCACCGTTCTATTCTTGTTAGGCTCCCTTATTTCATCCGGCAAGCCTGCGGTTTCTTGACCGAAAATCAAATACACCTTTTCAGGATAGCATATATCCGTGTATGCCCTCTCGGTATGCGAGGTGAAATAATACTTTTCCCCGTCAGGATTTTCTGAAAGAAAATCCTCAAAGCTATCGTAATAAAAAACGTCCAGCTTGTCCCAGTAATCAAGTCCCGCGCGCTTCAAGGTACGGTCTGATATCTCAAAGCCCGTAGGTCTGATTATATGAAGAGCTGCGCCGGTAACCGCCGCCGTCCGTGATATGTTACCTGTATTCTGCGGAATTTCAGGCCGATACAAAACGATATTGATAGAACTCATAATTACTCCTCCGGTTTCCATAAGTATTTTATCACATTGTAATCAAAATTGCAATATTAAGTAAAATAAATAAAAAACAAGCCAAATATTTACATTTTACTCTTTAATTTTAATTTATTGTGTGATATAATATAAAAGTGATAATTGCACGTTTTCGCGTGCGCGAACATATTGGGTACTGAAAGGAAATGATATGGGACTGTTCGGATCTTTATTTAAGAGCTACAGCGAAAAACAAATAAAAAGAATTTTGCCTCTCGTTGACGCAACAGAAGCTTTGGCTGACAAATTTTCGGCAATGACTGACTCTGAGATGCGAGCTTATACAGACAAGCTTCGCGACGATCTTGCTAACGGTAAGACGCTTGACGATATTCTCCCCGAAGCCTTCGCGTTGGTTAGAGAGGCTGATGACAGAGTATTGGGCAAGCGTCCATTCAGAGTACAGATAATGGGCGGTATTCTTCTACATCAGGGTAGAATAGCGGAGATGAAAACCGGTGAAGGTAAAACTCTTGTCGCCACCCTTCCCGCATATCTTAACGCGCTTTCGGGCAAAGGCGTGCATATCGTAACGGTAAACGATTACCTTGCCAAGCGTGACAGCGACGAGATGGGCAGAGTTTACGGATTTCGCGGCTTAAAGACCGGACTTATTATCCATGCTCAAACAGGAAATCAAAAGCGCGAGGCGTATAACGCAGATATAACGTATGGAACGAACAACGAGCTGGGCTTTGACTATCTGCGTGACAATATGGTTGTCTATAAAGAGAAAATGGTTCAGCGCGGTCACAATTTTGCAATTGTAGACGAGGTTGACTCCATTCTTATCGACGAGGCAAGAACCCCCCTAATCATATCCGGTCAGGGTTCCAAATCCACTGACCTCTACGGACTTGCGGATAAGCTCGTTCGTACGATGCGACGCCACGTTATCAAGGAGGTCGATCAAAAGCAGGATCTTGATACTTATGACGAGGACTATATCGTAGACGAGAAAGCAAGAACTGCGGTTCTGACCCAACACGGTATAGAAAAGGCCGAAAAATTCTTCAATTTGGAGAATCTTTCCGATCCTGCAAACACGTCAATTTATCATCACGTTAACACGGCTATCAAGGCTCACGGCGTTATGAAGTGCGACGTTGACTATATAGTCAAGGACGACAGCGTTATCATCGTTGACGCCTTTACAGGCAGACTTATGCCCGGAAGACGCTATAACGACGGCTTACACCAGGCTATTGAGGCAAAAGAAGGTGTAAAGATTCAGCGCGAATCCCGTACCATAGCGACTATAACGTTCCAGAACTACTTCAGAATGTACAAGAAGCTCTCCGGTATGACAGGTACGGCGCTCACAGAGGACGACGAGTTCAGACAGATCTACGCGCTTGACGTTGTTGAGGTTCCCACCAACAAGCCAATGATCAGAAATGACAGAAACGACGCCGTATACAGAACCTACCGCGGTAAAATATGGGCGATTGTTGAGCAGATCAAGGCTTGCCGCGAAAAAGGTCAGCCCGTATTGGTAGGTACTGTATCCATTGATAAATCAGAGGAGCTTTCCTCGGTACTTAAGAGAAACGGTATTCCACACACGGTACTGAATGCAAAGCACCACGAAAAAGAGGCTGAAATAGTCGCTCAGGCAGGCAAATTCGGAAGTGTTACCATATCCACGAATATGGCAGGACGAGGCACGGATATTATGCTTGGCGGAAACCCGGAGTTTATGGCAAAGCACGACCTGCGCCGTCAAGGCATTGATGAGGGACTTATCGCTATGGCGACAAGTACTTCCCCATCGGAAGATGAATCGGTTAACGAGGTTCGCGCAAAGTACAAGGAGCTCTACGGCAAATACCGCAAGGAAATAGAGCCGGAAGCGGAAAAGGTACGTGAAGCCGGCGGACTCTTTATTCTCGGAACCGAAAGGCACGAGTCAAGACGTATAGATAATCAGCTCAGAGGTCGAAGCGGACGTCAGGGCGATCCAGGTGAATCGAGATTCTATCTCTCTCTTGAGGACGATCTAATGCGTTTGTTTGGCTCTGACAGAATCGCGGGAATTTGCGAACGTCTGGGACTGGAAGAAAATATGCCCATTGACGCGAAAATATTGTCCGGATCAATTGAAAACGCGCAGAAGCGTATTGAGGATAACAACTTTAATCGCAGAAAGAACGTCCTCACCTACGATGACGTAATGAACCAGCAACGAAATATTATCTATCAGCAGCGTAGCGAGGTTCTGATGGGCGACGACATAAGCGAAAAGATCAAATCGATGATCATTCAGTCAGTAAACGAAACCTTCGATTTCTGCTTCGGCGTAGATACTACTGAGGATTGGAAATTCGACGAATTTAAGAATCATTATCTCGGTCTGCTCACTGATAAGCGTGGCTTTGATTATACAGAGGAGGAGCTTCAGAGTATTGATAAGGAAGCTCTCCGAGAGGAGCTTTTAGAGCGAGCGCTAGAAATCTACAATTCTAAGGATGAACTCTTCAGAAGCAATGAGGGCACACCTGAAAATGCTATGAGAGAGGTTGAAAAGGTCATCCTTCTGCAGAACGTTGACAAAAAGTGGATGGATCATCTCGAAGCTATGGATCAGCTCAAGGAGTCCGTTGGACTAAATTCCTACGCGCAGAGAGATCCCGTTGCAATGTACAGACTGCAGGGTGCGGATATGTTCGACCAGATGGTTGATGATATCAAAGAGGATACTGTACGTCAGATACTTGCTGTTCAGCCCCGTCCGCAAATAACAGAAAGAGTTCAAGTTGCGAAGCCAACATCAGAAGGCTTCGGCGGAAGCTCCTCTATTGTTCGTAAACCTATAGTTAAAGCCGTCAAGGTCGGCAGAAATGATCCCTGTCCCTGCGGCAGCGGTAAAAAATTCAAAAAATGCTGCGGTACCAGCGTAGAAACCGATAAGGATTGATATGGGATTTGGTATTTTGTTCGCAGGATACTTCCTGCTGTTGAATTTCGCATATTACAGCTTCACTGATGCAATAGCGTCAATTATAATGCTGTATGCGCTCTACAAGTTATCGGGAATAAATCGCGGCTTCAAAAATGCCGCGATAGCTTCCCTTGTATTTACAGTTTTCGGTCTGTTTGAGCTTGTTATAGGAATTATCGAGCTTTTTTACAGCGCTGCAGGACTTGAATCAATTATCTATTACTCTGCGCTTATTCGTCACGTGATAGTAGCGATTACCACCTCACTTATGCTTATGGGAATGCGCGAAGTAGCAGACGAGGTGGGTATCGGTTCTCTTGCTAAAAAATGCAATAAGCTCACCTATGCAACTATAGTGATATACCTATTTAATATAGCTATGGAAACAGAGGAGCTTGGCAGCTTCATCGATATAAAAATACTCGTGTATGCTGCGGTTTTGTCAATAGTGTTAACACTCTCGCTCATAATAGCTAACCTCTCCGCAATATTCAACTGCTATGCTCAAATATGTATGCCTGAGGATAATACACCTGACTATACCGAGCCAAAATCCAGGTTTGCCTTTGTAAATGAATTTAGAGCTCACCAGGAAGAGCGCCAAAAGGAATATGCCGAGTATAGACTAAATAAATTTAAAGAAAAGCTTGAAAAAACAAAGCAGAAAAAGAAAAATGAAAAGAAATAACTGTAAAACTATCAGTCAGGCTGCGCTTTTGTTTATTTTGATTTTCTTTGCAAATCCGAATGTAAGAATGATCGACGTTCTACCTGATTTCGTAGCCTGCTTCATCATAGCCGCATTGCTCGAATATCATTCGGTCAGAGCACCGTTTTTCGATACCGCAAGAAAAAATTTCATAAAGCTGGGAATCGTTTCCGCGCTTCGTATTCCGGTATCCATTTTTGTAACCTCCATAAGATCCGGAAACATAGATGATTACGATACTGTAGTGCTATTTTCTTTTACGTTCTGCGTTATAGAGGGCGCATTGTTTTATTTCGCCGTAAGAGATCTTTTTTCGGCTTTATTCTATCTAGGACAAAGAAGCGATGCAGCTTCGCTTATATCTCCCTTTAGGATATCGAAAAAAAATAACATATACCATACTCCGGAAAAGCTTAAAAGCTTTACTATATTCGCTTTTACGGTTAAGATGTGCTGCAATTCGCTGCCGGAGATGCTCTTACTCACCAAAACAGTAGCTACGGGCGACACTCCCGTTTTTAGCACGTACGCGCTTTATCCTTACATGATAGTTCTCGCGTTCATTTTGAGTTGTGTTATCAGTGCTGTTGCCGCCAAGCGTTTCTACGCTTACTATAAAGCAATTGCCGCTGAGGGACTGTTTTTTGATGCCGCAGACAGCATTATTAGCACTGAGATGCAGGATGTGCTTGACAATAGAATAAAGTTGCGTTCCATTAGGCGCGCTATGTCGATACTGATACTGTGTCCCATTTTTACATTCTCGCTGCGCTTTGACAGTTTAAGTAGTATAAATCTTATGCCATACTTTATGCTGGGTATACTTATGATATCCGGATACAGAATAATCTCGCGTTTATACAAAAAATCATTATCAATTCAAATATCAGGTATTGCCTTTTCTGCGTTTGCTGTATTCGCCGCCGTAATTGAAGGAAGCTTCCTCGATAGATGGGGATATGATTCGCTTGTTTCAGATAGCGCGGCAAAAAAGGAATATCTGCCCGTTATTTTCTCTGCTATTTTATGCTTTGTTTCCTTTTCTGTTTTTGCTTTCTTATACAGAGCTTTCATTGGAGGTTTTGTCAGAACTATAAACGGCTCTGATTCAGAAAACCGTGCTTCCCGTAATAGCGACGGATTAACTAGGCTTTTGAATCTCTGGCTAGCGACGGCAATCATACAAGGTGCATCCAAATTAGCTGATACTGTATTCCGCTATTACCCGGATGAAACCACAGTCGCTGTAGGCAATGAGCTTTCCAATATTGTTACGGGTCTCGTCCCCTGGTTCGGCACTGTCCTATTCTTTACTTCCCTTGCGTTTTTAGGAATTTCATACCTCGTATTTTCTTCTATGAAGGAACGAACCTCTCTTATGATGGAATAAACTACGTTCTTTGGGTCATTGACTTTTCACTCTGATCACGCTGTCCTATTCAAATACAGTTTTACGATCAGGAGGGGGATATTAAAATGGTTAAATCTAACACTAAAATTATCGAAGGACCAATCTTCACAAGACTTTTTTTATTTACTGTTCCAATAATTTTAACCGGACTTTTGCAGGTTGCGTATAACATCGCGGACAATATCGTCGTAGGCAGGTTTTCCGGTGACGAATTTGCCCTTGCGGCTGTAGGATCGACAACCTCACTCACTACCCTGATAGTAAACTTTCTTATGGGTATTGCTACCGGAGCGGGTGTTGTTATCGCTCAGGCGTACGGTGCGGGTGACGAGGCTATGACAAACCGCGCATTGAAAACGGCTATGACCTGTTCTATAGTGCTTGGCGTATCCTTTTCAGCTATATCTTTCATTGTATCCAAGCCGGTATTGACACTTATGGGCACGAAACCGGAGGCTTACTTTGGCGCTGTGCAGTACTTCAGAATAATTTGTCTTGGTATACCGGCGACGACGATGTTTAATTTCGGTAATGCAGCCATACGCTCGCTCGGTAATTCGAGATTTTCTCTTTACGTACTCGGCGTCTCAGGTATTATAAACGTTATATTAAATCTTTTCTTCGTTATAGTATGCGGAATGTCTGTGGAAGGAGTTGCTCTCGCCACTGTCATCTCGCAATATGCTTCCGCCTTCGCGGTTCTATGGTACCTGTCACCCTCCAGAAGCAAGGTGTACGCCTTCAATTTTAAGACTATACTCTTTGATAGAGGTATAATTAGCAGAATTGTCAGAATAGGTCTTCCGGCAGGGTTACAGTCATCGCTTTTCAGCTTATCAAACATCGTGCTTACATCAGCCGCGAATACTTTACCTACCGCAGCAGTATCCGCCAAAACGATATCCTTCAACGTTGACGGAATGGTTTATACCGCGATGAATAGCTTCCACCACTCAACAACTACATACATAGGACAGAATTTCGGCGCAAAAAAGCCTGATAGAATAAAAAAGGCTCTGCTTTATTCTATCATTCAGGTAACCGCTGTGGGATTTTTGCTCGGTCAGCTGATAATCGCTTTCTCCGAGCCTATCGTATCACTGTATCTGTCGCCTGACGATCCTAACTTCTCTGAGGTGATGAAATATTCTGTAGCTCTTATAGAATTGATTTCAAGTATGTATTTTCTCTGCGGAATTTATGAAACCATAAACGGAGCGCTGAGGGGCCTCGGAAATTCTATAGCGTCTATGATCATAGGTATTGTGTGTACTATATGCGTCAGACTCGCTTGGGTGTACGTCTTCTTCCCTATGGAAACGTTCCATACACTGAACGGTTTGTATTATTGCTATCCTATCACATGGGTATTGAGCATTCTCTCTCTTGGTTCTGTTTTTGTTTATTCGTATATGAAATTCAAAAAAATCGGATATTTCAATACGGATACAACCGAAAGCGTCGAAAGCGCGTCTGAATATGAGCAAAACGCACTTTGATGAGATCGACATATGACGACTGAATGAATACAAAACAAAAAAGGATTTGGTTTAACCAAATCCTTTTTTGTCTGTACTATGTACAAATGATGGTAGACTTACCGAGTGCTGAATTACTCTGCGCTCGCTGCCTTCTTTGCTGCGAAGCACTCGCTGCAGTAAACAGCCTTACCTTCGGTGGGCTTGAAGGGCACCTGGCACTCCTTACCGCACTCTACGCAGACTGCATCGAACATCTCTCTAGCACCCTTCTGCGCATTCTTCTTAGCGGCACGGCACTCTTTGCATCTAGAGGGCTTGTTCTCGAAGCCTCTCTGTGCATAGAACTCCTGCTCACCTGCTGTGAACACGAACTCATTGCCACAATCTCTGCACTTCAATGTCTCGTCCTGGTACATGTTTGTTTCTCTCCCTTAATGGATTATAAATATTTGCCCTGAGACGGATTCCAACCGACGCCTTTGTAAACCAACGCTCTCCCTTAAGCTACCTTGGGCATAATGACTTATTAAAAACTGCGAAAACTGCCAAGCTCAGATCTCAAACGGCGAAATATACGGTTTTTCGCATTATCGACAGACTTCGCATCCCTACCCAGCGCCGCAGCAATCTGAGCAGTTTTGTATCCTTGTGAATGAAGTATCAATACCTTATACTCATAATCTGACAGAATATCATGAGCCGCCGCTATAAGTCGGTCAGCCGCTTCACGTGAGATAATGCCAACGTCGATCTCTCCATCAGCCGCAACAGTATCGGCATCAAGCTCAACAAGATCGCGTCTGCCGCTCTCGTACCGTATGAGATCGACTATGCGGTTGTAGACACATATTCTGGCATAAAGACCAAACGTTACGCCCGTCTGTACGAGATTAAACTTTTGCGCTGCATAATGAAGACCGATACAAGCCTCGGCAAACAGCTCGTCCGCGGACACGCATCCGTCGTCAAACGTAGCGATAACCTTATTCAGCATAGGCGTATATCTCCTGACCAGCTCCGAAAAAGCACCGTCATCTCTCTGACGGCATCCTTCTATCAAGGTCTGAAGATCAGTTTTATCATATGACTTCATTTCTAAAAACTACCAATTCAAACTATATTATATATATTTATTCATTTTTTGTCAAGACTTTTGTTAAAAAAAATATACAATTGTTAAAGTATTCGACAATATTCAATAAAGAAGTCTGACGTTTTTTGTCTGTTTTGTCAAAATGATAATAATTATTACGAAAGATATTCTATTTTTCCGGTCGCGGAAAACAGCACTCCCCTGTAAACTCCGTCAGGCTTGGAGTCAAAATTATGCTTTATTTCCTCTGCTTCCTTCATAGAATTTACTGTAAGTGAGGTTTTCATCAGATCGCCGTAGGAGTCATACGCCTCCATTGTAACCCGATACCGACCGCTCTCCGTCTTCTCTATATACGATTTTATGGAAGCTCCGCTCTTTGAGAGAGAAATATGCTTTATGGCAGAGCGCAAGCTGCGTTCAAGAAAGCCACGGTCAAGGCTGTCGTACAGCTCCGATGCGACTACTCTGCCCTTATCAGATATCATATAATATTTCTCGCCCTCAACCTCGTCAAACAGAAGATGGCCGGAATCGGCAAGCTCGGACAGGCACTGAACGTAGTCAAGAGAAATATCGTTAGTATTCTCCGCCACAATGGTGGTTACGGTAGAAAGATCTATAGGATATCTTATATTATCAAGAAGGAAAAGAAGAAACACCTTTAAATCCGTGGTGGTATTCAAGCCAAATTCCTTAATTTTTTTCATTATTATACCTCACTGCTTTGAAAAATATATTCATTAATTCCTCTCTCGGTGTATTTAACCCGTATTTTCAGTCAAAACTCAATTTGAAAATACTTTTTTGGAGGACGAAATGTTTTTTACCGAACGTAACTATAAGGACGATTACCCCTATACAGATCTGGCTTGTGAGAGAAGGCGGGCCGACACAAGTCTTGACGGAGTAGATTACAAAAAGGAAAAGGGGATAGTCGGTACTTGGGAAAGAATAAAGATCACGTCAAAAGAGGGCTCACGAAGCATCGGACGTCCTATTGGAATATACGATACGCTTGGCCTTGAGCGTATGGATATGTTGGATAACGAAGCAATAGAGGACGCTCAGGACGAGATAGCTCGCGAATTGTGCTATATGTGCGACGTTATGGATATCATACCGGAAAAGGTTCTGGTAGTCGGTCTGGGAAATCCCGCTCTGACTCCTGACGCTATCGGATCTGAAGCCGCTAAAGTAGTCAAGCCCACAATGCATATAAAGGATTTTGATACAGAGCTTTTCGATGGATTGGAATGCTCGCAAATCGCAGTAATGACCCCCGGAGTAAATGCTACCAGCGGTATGGACGCGGGAATAGCGGTAAAAGGAGTGTGCGAGATACTGGAGCCGGACGTAATATTCGCAGTTGATGCGCTCGCATCCAGATCAACGGAAAGACTGGGCACTACCGTGCAGATATCAAACACGGGCATCATACCCGGTAGTGGCATAGGTAACGGAAGAATAGCAATAAGCCGACAGACTATGGGCTCTCCCGTAATCTCCATAGGAATACCAACGGTAATAGATTCCAGAATGTTCTGGCTTGACGCACAGGGAGAATCTGTCAGCCGCGGCATCGCGCGCGGAGCGAGAGAAGCAATGTTCGTTTCGCCAAAGGAGATCAATGAAATAGTCAAGATTGGCGCAAAAATAGTCGGCGGCGGTATAAATCAGGCCTTCGGTCTGTTCGACTGATCAGATTATAAGTTCGTCAACGGAGAGCTTGGGTACACAGTGAATGTCATTTTCATCTCTGTAATACTTAAGATCTCCTTTGATCGGTTCAACAATAACCGCTTTTTCGGATGGATAACCAAGCGCTATAACCAGTTCCGGATAGTATCCCTCTCGCGAGAGAATATCAGCAAGCGCCTCCCTGTCGTAGCTTCTGAATATGCAGCCACCAACTCCCTTTTCAATCGCTGTAAGCAAAATCGACTGTGCGGCAATGCCTATATCAATAGCTGCAACGGTATCGAGGGGGCTCGCTGTCATTACGATGATATAAGCCGTGGGACGCTCACCGGGAAGAGGTCCTCCCCAATCCTTAAGAAATGCGGCAAATTTCAAGCAATCAAAGATTCTACCTGACGTTTGCTGATCATTTACGATAACAAAGCGCAACCGTTGACGGTTAGCTCCGGATGCGGAGCATCTGGCAGATTCAATACATTCACGTAAAAGCTCTGTATCTACAGTTTTCTGATGAAATCTACGATAGGAGCGGTTTAATTTAAGTAATTCTGAAACCATATAAGCCTCTTAATAAACAAAGTCAAACTCGAAATCGTATATACTAACAGTGTCGCCTTCCTCGACTCCTGCCTCACGAAGCTTGTCTATTACCCCGTTTTTGGACAGAACGCGCTGGAAAAAGTTCAGCGACTCGTAATCGTTGAAATTGATCTGACCCATAAAGTTATAGAGCCACTCTCCCTCAACAACGAATTTATCATTCTCGCGGCGAACGGTGGTTTCGCGAGCTCCGACAGTTCCGGACACAGCCTCATCCTCAGGAGAATACTCCGGTTCATATACGGTAACCGGAGGAAGATCGGCGAGAGTTTTTACAGTAAGGTCAGTGAGCGCTCCGAGTCCGTCGCCCGTAATTGCGGACACGTATACTACGGGATATCCGGCATTATCGCATTTTTCTGCAAATCGCTTGACAGAATCGCTATCCATATCTGCGCTGTCGGTTTTGTTGGCTACTATTATCTGTGGTCTTTGGCTGAGGGATTCGGAATATTTTATAAGCTCACCGTTTATCTTATCAATATCGTCAGACGGATCTCTGCCGTCAGTACCCGCCAAATCAACAACGTGGAGCAGAAGTCTGCATCTGTCTACGTGTCTGAGAAATGCGTGGCCAAGGCCTAAGCCCTCTGATGCGCCCTCAATAAGTCCTGGAATATCCGCCGCTAGAAAGCCTTTGCCCTCTCCAATACTGACGACTCCCAGGTTTGGAGAAAGCGTCGTGAAATGGTAATTAGCTATTTTGGGCTTTGCAGATGAAATTTTTGATAGAATTGAGGACTTGCCTACGTTCGGGAAGCCTATAAGACCTACCTCTGCCAGCATCTTAAGTTCAAGAAGGACCTCTCGCTCCTCACCCTTGGTTCCGCTTTTTGCGAATCGGGGTATCTGACGGGTTGGCGTAGCGAAGTGTCGGTTACCCCATCCGCCTCTGCCTCCGTGACATAGGATATATTCCCTGTCCTCGGCCATATCGAATATTATTTTCCCGGTTTCAGGATCCTTCAGAAGCGTGCCGCGAGGTACGCTGATAATAACGTCCTCGCCGTTTTTGCCGTGTTTTTTTCCGGTCATACCGTTTCCGCCGCGTTCCGCGATGAATTTACGCTTGTATCGGAAGGATAGCAACGTGTTCGCTCCGTCGTCAATTTTAAAAACGATATTTCCGCCTCTTCCGCCGTCGCCTCCGTCAGGACCGCCGGCGGATACGTATTTTTCACGGTGGAAGGATACTGCTCCGTCGCCTCCGTCGCCTGCCTTGACGTATATTTTTATGTTGTCAATAAATGCGTTTTCCATTTTCGTTCCTGCTTAAATTTATTTTGTGGAATCGTCGCCACGCTGTCTTATCACAAGCTTAATCGGTGTTCCCTCAAAGCCAAACGTATCGCGCAGACAGTTCTCCAGATATCTTCTGTACGAGAAGTGGAATAGCTCCTCGGAGTTGCAGAAAATTACAAAGGTTGGAGGAGCAACGGATGATTGAGTCATATAATAGATCTTCAATCTTTTGCCCTTGTCGGACGGAGGCTGAACTCTCGTCGTGGCGTCGTTCAGAAGATCGTTCAACATACCGGTCGTAATGCGTCGACGGGATTCCGCGTATACGCTGTTTATAATCTCGTATATGTTTGACACTCGCTGACCGGTAAGAGCGGAGACGTATACTATGGGAGCATAAGGCATATATCCGAGAGCCGTTCTGATTTTACGGTTATATTCGTTGACCGTGTTATTCTCCTTTTCTACGGAATCCCACTTGTTTATAACGATTATACAAGCTTTACCTGCATCGTGAGCAAGACCGGCAATGCGCTCGTCCTGCTCGGTTACACCGTCTGCGGCATCGATCATTATAAGGCACACATCAGCCCGTTCAACAGCCATATTAGCTCTGATAACGCTGAATTTTTCTATTCTGTCCTCTACCTTAGAGTGACGCCGTATGCCTGCCGTGTCAATAAAGTTATATATTCCGTGAGAATTATCAACGCGTGTGTCAACCGCATCTCTGGTCGTTCCGGCTATATCTGAAACTATGACTCGCTCCTCTCCGCACATACGGTTAATGATAGATGATTTTCCCGCATTAGGCTTACCAATAACAGCAACGTTAATGACGCCGTCGTCATCCTGCTCGTTTTCATCAAACCGACACTCCTCAATTACCGCATCAAGCAGATCTCCCGATCCGGTGCCGTGAAGCGAAGAAAGAGCTATCGGCTCGCGCTCAAAGCCAAGCTCGTAGAACTCGTAAAATTCATACGGGATATCACCGACCCTGTCTATCTTATTAACTGCGACTATTATGGGTTTACCGGATTTCTTAAGCATAATCGCTATGTCTCTGTCATCAGCAAGCAAACCCGATCGAATATCACACATAAAGATAATTACGTCAGCTGTAGCTATTGCTATCTCAGCCTGATTTCTCATTTGCTTAGGTATAACCTCGTCACTTTTCGGCTCGATACCGCCCGTATCTACGAGTATAAAGTGATGGGAATTCCATTCCGCCTCCGCATATATACGGTCGCGGGTAACGCCGGGGGTATCCTCGACTATAGAACGGCGCTCGCCGATCAATTTATTGAACAAAGTGCTTTTACCAACGTTAGGTCTGCCAACGATGGCTACTATCGGTTTTGACATAATTACCTACCTTTCAGCATCCGGTGATGCCAGAATAGCATTACACAGCTCATATCCGTCCGATTCTACCGGACGAATCGGAACGCCAAGCTTAGATGAAAGCTCACCTACAGTCATATTGCAGAGAAATACGTCCTCTCCCGAACGCAGTGAGTTTGCCGGTATCAGAAGCTCATCGCCAAGCTCCTTTGAGCAAAGCTGCTCATACATATCCTTGCCGGTCAAAAGTCCTGTAACAGTAATGCTTTCGCCAAAGAAATTGTTTATTATTTTGTATATTTTGACATTTAATTTTGGGCAGAGCTTGACGAGTGCGTCCGTAAGCTCTTTTATCGTATCATATGCCGCAACTCCGGTTGCGATAGATACGGTACGCTTGGCATAGGTATCGCCATCCATATCTGAAACGCACATACGAAACTCATCCGAGAGCGAACGCAGCATACCCACGCCGTTCTCTATCTGCGGATAATCCTCATAGTAATCCGTACCCGGTATATCAATGCCCGCCTTCAGATAAAATTCATCAGCTGAATAAATAAGCCTGGTGCCAAAGCGCTTTTTACAATCTTCACCAAAAAGATCTACAGTACGTATCACTTCCTTCGCTTCATCGGAAGTAAAATCAGTGAGCGGATAAAGCTTGTCCCTGAATTTCGTAAGTCCCGCGGGTACAACCGCAACGCTAGTAAGCGAGGGATAATACGAAATCAGATCCGTGAGTGTTCTGCGAAGCTCATCTCCGTCATTGATACCTCGGCATAAAACTATCTGAGCACATATTTTGATACCTGCTTCGCTAAGGGTGGAGAGGTATTTCAGCACCTCTCCGGATCTTTTATTTTTCATCATTCTGACACGAAGCTCAGGATTCGTGGTATGTACGGAGATATTTATCGGAGAAAAGCGCATTTTAACTATTCTGGCTATATCCGACTCGGCCATATTCGTAAGTGTAATGTAATTGCCGTGAATAAATGAAAGCCTGGAGTCATCATCCTTGAAGTAAAGCGACTCTCTGAGCCCCTCCGGGTTCTGATCTATAAAGCAGAATATACATTTATTTTTACAGGTCTGCTTCTTATCCATAAGCGGAGTTTCAAACTCCAAGCCTATATCGTCATATTCATTTTTTCTGATACTTACGGAATACTCGTCCCCACCCCTGGAAAGAAGGATCGTTACAGTTCTTTCCGTAAGGTAAAAGCGATAATCAAGCACGTCGGTTATTTCATTGCCGTTAATTGAAATAAGAATATCTCCGGAACGTATCCCACGCCTATCGGCGCGAGAACCCGAAATAACATTTTGTATTTTAACCATTGTTGTTGTCCTTGATGCGATCTATGATATACTTGCGCAATAAAAAAGCGGAAAGCGTTAGCAAAAGCGCCGTTAAATATCCGGAGAAATCGAGCCATACGTCTTTAATACTTGAGCCTCTGCCCGAAAATATCTGTACCGTTTCATCTAAAAATCCAATGATCAACCCCGCCACAACCAAATATGAAACGGTTACCGGCGTCCGTTTGATATAAAGCATCGAATACAGCGTACAAAGAAATCCGAGAAGCGCATATTCCGCAAAGTGAGCAATACTGCGTATATTATCCGATACAAAAGACACTACTGCCGTATGCTCAGGAAGAACGTCAATCACCGCGTCCTTGACTGCTTCACTCTCCGCCAACGATTTCTCAATAGGCAAGGCGGAGTTTATAAATATAAACAAAAGATTCAAGCTGATAAAAACGATAAGGATAATACGAAAGGGGCGAGTAAAATTTGATAAAGGCAAGCTCATCCGCCTATCTCCTTTAACCTGTTTTTTCCCCTGTCATCAAGTAGGGGAGCAAGTCCGTTTTCTAATATATACGATGTCGCTTCAGCTGATCCGCTGCGGCTCGCAGCAAGCATCAGCCTTGCTGATTTTTCTCTATCGAAGTCTGTTCCGAGTCCGTCCACATAGCATCTGGCGTACAAATATTTTCCCTTAGCCGTAAGCTCCTCTACGTAGGTCGGATCGTGACGAGCCGCCGCTCTGAACCACTCAAAAGCCAGCCTAGCGTCTTGTTTTATCGCAGAATAGCGCTGTTCCTCATCCTCCTCAAAATCAGGCACTTCCCCCTCCAACATAGAAACGGAATCTCTGTATTCAGGCTTATGAAACGGAATCATCGATATTCCGATAACGTCCGGCTCAAAAACACATCCCGACGTGTACGCCATACCGAGATAGAGCTGAGCCTCTATACATCCGAGAACCGCAGCCCTCTTCATATACTCCGCGCACTTCTTATAATCCCGACTGACGCCCTCGCCGTGCATATAAAGCATAGCAAGATTGTAGCACGCCTCACCGCCCTCAGCTTCACTCGAATAAACGAAAAAGCTTTTCGCCTCCTTGGGATCGTAAGGCGCACCCAGTCCACGCCAAAGACAGTAGCCGTAATTAAATGCTGCAAGCGCATCGCCATCTCTGGCGCCGTCGTGATACATTTCCGCCGCGGCAGTATAATTTCCGTTCATAAACTCTACGTCAGCTACCAGCTTTTCGTACACGGTGACTCTCCTTTCGATTTGTGATAATTATTTTGCGTGCAGACCGTTCAGCAGCTTAAGAATAAGCTGAGTTGCTATTGCAGATACGATAACTCCTATTGCCAAAGCAGCAGAAAGGCTCAAGGTTCCTATCGCTCTCTCCGTAAACATACCTCCGTCGCCGTTCAAGGCAAATGCCATAGTATAATATAGCGATGCTCCCGGAACAAGAGGAATGAGGGACGGAGCGATGAATATGGTCGCAGGCGCCTTAAGCACTCGTGACATTATCTCGGAATAAAGCGAAATAGACATTGCAACTATAAAATAACAGATAGCCTCATCGGCGATAACAGAGTTTAAAAGCAAAAACAACATCCAACCCATACCGCCGCCCATAGCCGTAGCCAAAAGCTTGCGGCCTCTTAAGTTAAAAAGAACGGCAAAGCCGAGAGAACCCAAAAACGCACCTGCAATCTGCACCGGAACAAAAGCCGAGCCGCTGTGTCCGCTGACCGAAACGTTTCCGCTGACGAAGACGAAGAGAATATAGCCCGCAGAAATCGCCACAGCGGAAATCGCCGCCTCAAGCGATCTGAGAGCACCGGCTATGCTGTCGCCTGTGAACAAATCACGCAAAGCGTTAGTAAAGCCAAGACCGGGAATAATGAGCATTATATTGCCTATAATGATCTCGTCTACCCGTGATACGACTCCTATCCACAGAAAAACGTATGACATCACCGTAACGGATAGAGCTGATACGAACTTGGAAAAAATAATATTCTGTATCGTCTTCTCCGACAAACGCACTACGAAGCTGATAACGGCTCCAACGGCAGCCGACGCAATTATCTGCATATAATCTCCGCCGAAAAACGCAGTGAACGCCGACGCTATAAGCGCATACGCCGCGCACTGAAGACCGAACGAATAAACCTTGCCGCTAACGATAGACGAAAGCTCGCGTCTGATCTCATCGCAACTTAATCTGCTCGCGCATATTCGCCGAGAAAGAGCATTAAGCTTATCAAGCTTATCAAAATCAGTTCCAAGTGATTTAATTCTTCTGGTTTCGGTATAAGCACGGTCGTCTGCAGAGTGAACGGTAATAACCATACTGCTGGTTATTATAAAGCAATCTACGCGCACAGCTCCGAGGGCGGTGCATATCCTGCTCATACTGTCCTCTACTCTGTGCACCTCTGCGCCGCTGATAAGCATCTGCTCGCCAATATCCATAGCACAGCTAAGCAATTCTCTCATTGTAACTTCTCTCTGTTTTTTATTTCTTGTGCGATATGGTATAAACTCAGGAAATCGTAAATTTAGTTCCCTCTCTGGTGTCGAGAAGCGTGATTCCCTTGGCAAGAAGCTCGTCACGAATAGCATCCGCCGTCGCAAAATCCTTGTTCTTTTTTGCATTCTTACGTGCTTCTATACGCTCATTTATATATTCAAGAAGTTCGGAGTCAACTCCAGACGTGTTCTCTGCCTCGGTTTTTTTCTTGTTTTCATTAACTTTAGCAGCGGCATCAATAAGTCCAAGGTCAAGCACACGTTCGAAATCCCGAATAAGCGCAAGCTTGGTTTTGCCGTTTGTATCGAGCTTGAAAACATCGTAAAGAGCGGTTAAGGCAAGAGAGGTGTTTAGGTCATTATCAAGCGCGTCCGTAAATTTCTTTTTCCCCTCCTCGAAGGCTGCAGTATCAATGCTTTCATCATCCGAAGCTGTAAGCGACGCGACACGGGAGATGAGCTTTCCGTATGCCACCGCCGCATTATCAAGGTTCTCCCAGGAGAACACGAGATTTCGTCTGTAGTGGGACTGCATACAGAAGAATCTATATACCAAAGGATCGTATCCCTTCTCTTCCAGCAATGACACGGTAAGAAACTCGCCCTTTGATTTTGACATCTTTCCGGAATTGGTATTAAGATGATGAACGTGGAACCAATACTTGCACCACTCGTGTCCGTAGGTTGCCTCGCTCTGCGCTATTTCGTTCGTGTGGTGCGGAAACGCGTTGTCGATTCCGCCGCAGTGTAAATCCACGTACTCGCCAAGATGCTTGCCGGCGATACAGGAGCATTCTATATGCCAACCGGGATAACCGACGCCCCAAGGGGAATCCCACTTCAGCTCCTGATCCTCAAACTTTGATTTGGTGAACCAAAGAACGAAATCCGCCTTATTTTTCTTATTGGAGTCCTCCTCGACGCTATCACGAACTCCTACCTCAAGATCCTCTTCCTTGAAATCGTTGAATACGTAATACTTCTCTAACTTCGAGGTGTCAAAGTATATATTTCCTCCTGCCTCGTAGGCATATCCCTTGCGAAGCAATGTTTCAATCATTTCTATAAACTCCGGAATGCAGTTGGTCGCAGGCTCTATTACCTCCGGGCGCTTAATGTGAAGCTTATCGCAATCGGCAAAGAAAGCGTCGGTGTAGTACTTTGCGATCTCAAGTACGGTCTTGTGCTCTCTTTTAGCTCCCTTAAGCATTTTATCCTCGCCGGTATCTCCGTCGCTGGAAAGATGGCCGACGTCCGTAATGTTCATTACGCGCTTTACGTCGTTACCAAGATATGCCAAATACTTCTCAAGCACATCCTCCATAGTATAGGTACGAAGATTTCCGATATGAGCAAAATGATAAACGGTAGGACCGCAGGTATACATCGTTACCTTGCCCTCTACGCGAGGCTTAAATTCATCCTTTGACCGTGTTAACGAATTGTACAAAAGCATTTTTACTTCTCCTCTATGCCTGTGTTAATTGATTATTTACGTCCGCATTTTCGTTCTCTCCAAAAAATGCGCAAAAATGTCCGTTTATCATTTTAACAAAAATATTTTAATTTGTCAAGTATTACGGGCGTGCGAATTATTTTTTCGTAAAATATTTTATTTTTTGCGGCTGTACTCTTGCTTTTTATGTTAAAATTTGATATCATATTTAGTGGAAAGATTTGCGGAGACATGGTGTTCCCCGCTCTCTTTGTTAATGCGACAATACACGGAGGTTATATACATTATGAATGACGACAACAGAAACGGCAGCTACTACGAGCAGCTGACAGGCTTCAAACGGGCGATACCGGTAATACTCGCGGCTATCGCGGGCTTTATGGCAGTTTGCTTTATAACCAGCGGAACCGGTTGGTTGGGAGGAGTATGCGCTTCAGTGCTTTTAGGTCTTTTCTCCGCGGGAGCATACGCAATTCCCGTGCTTCTCGTTTCCCACGCCATATTTTACGCCGGAGATCATTTCAAGGGCCTGGTGCTGTCAAGATCTATATTCTCCGCCGTATCGGTGATCGTGGTATCATGTATTGAATACGCCATAGTCAACTGGAACGAGCTCGTTTTCGCTCCCGTTGAATTTTATCAGACACAGTCCTCCGGCGGATTCGTCGGTAGCGTTATCGGATTCGGCATTGCCACCGTGCTCGGTAACGTTGGACTAATCATTCTCGCAATTGCAATAATAGCTATTTACATAACCTTCTTCTTCACTAAGGGCGACGGAGCTTTCAGTCGGGTCGTGGTTACCTGCGTTGGATGGATTGCCAGCGCGCTTGCCGCAATTGAGCGGTGGATCAAGGGTATGATCGCCTCCGCAAGAGCCGCAAAGGAGGAAAAGGAGCAGCTCGAAGAGGAAATGCGAAGCACCGAGCTTTTAGACGACCAATTCTTCGCCGTTGACAACGGAATGAAGGAGCTGAAGATCCGCGAGCTCGGCATTCATGAGGTAAAGCATGACGAATCTCTGGAGCGTAACCCTACTCTACAGACTAAAATACATCCTAAAAGTGAGGCTCAGCCGGCGTTTACAGACGTTGCAGACGAGCCGGAGAGCGCTCCTGCGACAGAAAAAGCGGTGGTAACACCGGAGCAAAGACATCCCGTTGATCTGACGTACGGCTTCACGGAGGAGCTTATGCTGGCCGAAGCCAACGCAAAAGAAGAGATCGTTGAGGAGCCCGTTAAGCAATCCGCGCCTGCGCGCCGTGTCCCTCTCGGAATCGATGAACGCGCTGACGGAGTTTTCACGAAGGAGTTCGATCCGTTTGACTTCGCAACGTTGGACAAGCTCTCATACAAGGCCTCAAGCAGAGTTAAACCGAAAGAACAAAGCTCAGGAATAAGCGAATATACAACGCCCCTATCCGCCATCACCGAGGAGGATATCATAAAACGGAAAAAGGAGCTGGAAGCGCAAAAGCGCCAAGCGGAATTTGAGGAGAGGAAAAGACAGCTTCTCCACGGTAAGAACAGCGATACCGCAGAGCAAGCCTCAAACGAGGATTCTGCCTCGATAAGCGGAGCGCAGGAAGCAGAAAGCGATGCTCCATCTACGCCGAGTACTTTTTCTTCCATTTCAGGCACGTCGGCCTCGCCGATTATATCAAAACCTGAGCGTGAGAAAAGCGTAGCGTACAGCATATCCAAGGAAAGCAAAAGCTACACTCCCAGCATCAGCGATTCTATGATCATGACCTTCGATAAGCCTGACTTCGAAACCGACGAAACGGCTGACGTTGCCGCAAAGGTCGCCGAGGTTGTTGAGCGTAATACTCCCGGATATGCAAGAAGCGCAAACAAATCTTATACTTACACGAAGATAACCGTTAACGATCCAGTAGATGAAACTCCGATCGCAGAGGATATTGCCGTAACGGTGGATGCTCCGGCGGTTGAGAACGCGCCTATTGCAGAGGATACACCGCTAATCGAGGAAGCTTTCGCATCCGATGAGGCTCCTATAACTGAGAACGTTGCTGTGGCAGAGGAAGCTCCGATTGCAGAAAATGCTGTGGTTAATGAATTCTCCGACGCACAAGCCGGTACGGAAAAATCTGCGGAAAATGTCATCTCAGATGAGGCTTCAGAAGAATCCTACTCTGATGGGCAAATCCAATCCGTTGACAAAGCGGAGTACACACCGTGGTCCGCGAGCGTTGAAGATGCTTCGAATACAAAAAAGGAGTATTCTGAACCGAATGAAGCATCTCCGTCTTATGAAAGCGCCGCGGTCCGCAACGACGATTACGGCGCAGGATTTGAAAAGATTATTAACATCTACAACACTTCCTACGACCGAGATGAGAAGTCGGATGAGGTATTCAAGCCATACGAAGTGCCAACGGTTGACTGCCCCCCTGCTCCCGTAGCATCTGTGAATGAATTGAGGATAGAGCGCACGCTTATTTCACCTACTCCGGATATCGAAGCCTCCGATATTAGAGAGCAGAGAGATCGCAAATATACTGTTATTGACGAGGATATGCCTCTGATGACGGATATTCCGGAGCCCGCGGAAGAGCCTGCGGACGATTCGTTCAGCTGGTCTGTTGGCTCTGAGCCTACGACTTTGGATACAAGCGACGATACACCCTCCAATGAAACCGACGGCGGTACCGTATTCGACTTTGGCGGTGACTCGGAGGTTCCCGTGGATGAAAAGGAGTCTGATGAAGAGTATTCTGATGACGGAGCATTGATTTTCGGTGACGAAAAAAACGATGCGTTATTTGAGGGCGACGAAAACGGCGCCTTCGATACGGAAGACGGAGTGGAATCGGACGGTATATTTGCCGAGGACGAAGCTGCTTTCAGCGCTGAGGACGAGGAAATAACAGATGCTGCGGATGAGGAGATCCCTGCCGAAGAGCAGAACCCTGAAATACTGAAGCAGAGAGAAATGTTCCCTTTCCTCGACAATACTGAAAACAGTGAGGATAATATAATAAATCTTCCCGACGACGAGGAAGAAATCAACGATTACGAGGATCTTACCGACTCGGAGGAGGATGTGCCTCCCTTTGACGCAGTTCCCTCTCCCGTGGTTTTGCCAAGAGCATCCGTCGTCAAGGACGATCTTGATTGGTTCGCACCCGTCAAGGAAGCTCCTCCAAAGGAAGAGAAAAAAGAAAAGAAAAAGCCTGATTTTTCAAATTTCCAATTTCCTCCCATTGATCTGCTCGGAATAGACGAAAACAGAGTGGATCTTGGCGAAAAGGAAGAAATTCAGGAAAACGCAGATAAGCTTATAGAAACTCTCGCTTCGTTTGAAGTTACCGCCTCTATCAAGGGTGTTGACAGAGGTCCGCGAATTACCAGATACGAGGTCGTACCCGCAAAGGGTGTTAAGGTCAGCCGTGTTCTCGGTCTGCAGGACGATATCGCGCTTAACCTTGCCGCCGAGAGCATCCGTATGGAAGCTCCCATCCCCGGCAAGTCCGCGGTCGGCGTTGAGATTCCTAACAAGAAAGCTTCTACCGTAAGGCTCAGGGAGCTTTTGGATACTGAAGAATTCAGAAGCGCAAGATCAAAGACCACCGTTTGTATGGGTAAGGACGTAGCAGGTCAGCCTATCTTTGCGGATATTGCCAAAATGCCCCACGCTCTTATTGCCGGAGCAACCGGTATGGGTAAATCGGTGTGCATCAACTCGCTTATGATCAGTATGCTCTTCAAGGCTCGTCCCGACGAGGTTAAATTCATTATGATCGACCCGAAGCAAGTTGAGTTTACTATGTACAACGGCATTCCCCATCTTCTCGTACCCATAGTAACGGACGTAAAGCAGGCGGCAGGCGCTCTGCAGTGGGCTGTAGAGGAAATGGAGCGCAGATACTCCGTGCTCCAGGAGGCGTTGGTAAAAAATATAGACTCGTATAACGAAAAGGTTGCATCCGACCCGTCGGTTGGAGAGCCTATGCACCGTATCATTATAGTTATAGATGAGTTTGCAGAGCTGATTATGCAGGTGAAAAATCCTGTAGAAAGCCTGGTTATCAGAATTGCTCAGAAAGCAAGAGCTGCCGGTATACATCTGATCATAGGTACTCAGAAGCCCGTAAAAGAGGTTATTACCGGTTTGATCAAATCAAACATTCCTACTAAGATGTCCTGTAAGGTTCTGTCAAATCGCGACTCTATACTTATATTTGATCAAGCGGGCGCGGAAAGACTTCTCGACAAGGGCGATATGCTGGTGGCTTTCGCGAGTGCACCGAAGCCTCAGCGAGTTCAGTGCACATACGTTAACGATACCGAGGTTGACGCCGTAATGGATTATCTAAAGCAGTTCAGCGACGGTAATACGTACGATGAAAGCGTTATCGAGGGAATTAAACGCGAAACCGACAGGATCTCCAAGAAGAACGGCGGCGACGATGACGACCGTGACGATGAAGGCGGCGGAGAGGGTTATCTCAACGACCGTCAGTTCCTCGACGCAGTTGAGGTTGCCGTTAACTCCAGCAAGATATCCACCTCCCTGCTACAAAGAAAGCTGTCTATCGGATACGGTAAGGCCGCTAAATTCATTGATATAATGTACGATATGGGTATCGTCGGAGATTCCAACGGTCAGAAGCCCCGTGACGTGCTTATCTCATCTGACGAGTGGAGAGAAAAGCTTGCAAGAACAATGATAGACTGATGCGACGAGCCTTTCGGCTATTCGCAGCTTTAAACCGAAAGGAGTCCCGGATGGACAAGCGTTCGGGACTCCATGATTATTTGGAAGGAAAACAAGATGATAGCTGTATTACTCGCAGATGGATTTGAAGAAATAGAGGCGCTCACCCCCGTAGATATGCTTCGTCGCGCAGGCAAGGACGTGAAAACAGTGGGAATAAGCGGCAAAATTGCCCATGGCTCACACGGTATTGACGTTATATGCGATATAGCGGCGGATGAAGTGAATCCAAACGACGTTGAAATGGTAGTTTTTCCCGGTGGAATGCCCGGCGCGCTGAATCTTGACAGCTCCGATTTTACGGATCGGATAATAGATTCCGTAGTTTCCCGCGGCGGCCATCTGGCAGCTATCTGCGCGGCACCGCTGGTGCTCGGTCGCAGAGGATTGCTTAACGGAAAGCGCGCAACTTGCTATCCGGGATTTGAAGGAGAGCTGATCGGCGCTACCGTAACGGGCGAGAGTGTCGTGACCGACGGTAACGTTACGACTGCTAAAGGTATGGGTGTATCGCTGAAATTTGCGGAGGAGCTGGTTTCCATTTCCGTAAGCGCACAGAAAGCCGCGGAGCTATCCTCGGCAGTTATGGAGCGGTAAAATTCCCGCTGAACGTTGTTCGTCTTTTCGAAAGCAAGGCAAGCAAACGCCAAGATAGCTGCATCTTCGGCAATGATTGACGATACCCTTTTGCAATATGCAAAAACCTATGGAACATAATGGAGATCAATATGGTAATTGAGCCAAGAAAAAGAAATATAGCATACCGCTGTCCCGAATGTGGAAGCGCGGTAATCGGTCTGGTGGGCAAATTTGCGCTGGCGGCAAATCTGCTGCGTTTAAAATGCACCTGCGGCGAAGGAGCGCCTTTAGATATCAAGATGGGATCCGACGGAAAAATTAAGCTGTCAGTACCATGTGTATTTTGCAAACAAAATCACAACTACACCGTAAGCGAGGGAGTGTTTTTTGACAGAGAGCTATTTCTGCTCAACTGCCCTTACTCAGGTATGGATATAGCTTTTATCGGTGATGAAGCAGAAATTGGGACGCAGCTTGAACGTACCGAAAAAGAGATAAGACAGCTTATGGTCGCGCTGGAAGCTGAGGAACTATCCGATATACAGCCTACGGAGATGAACGAAGATGAAATACTTCCCGACCCTGCCGTATACGATATCCTGCGCTTTTTGGTGCGTGACCTGGAAGAAAGCGGAAAGCTCAGTTGTCCCTGCGGCGACGGAAATTACGATCTGCGCTTCTGTGACGGCGGCGTTCAGGTATACTGCGAACGGTGCGGTGCTACCTATACCTTCTACGCTACCACCCCAACTATAGCGGAAGAGTATTTGGATATCCAAGAGATAGTACTGAAATAATCACACCCCAAGATATCGAATTGCAAATTTTATAATTTTCGGATATAAATCAAAGCAGACCGTAATATTTTAGTACTCCTCTATATATTCCTGTAGAGAACAAATACGGTGATTCGCTAAGCAATTCCGCATCGTATGGGTTTGTAATAAATCCCATTTCAACAAGTACTGCCGGCATAACCGTTTCCTTAAGAACGTAAAGGCCGGGACGATACACTATACCGCGGTTTCTAAGGCCGGTGGTAAGAGTAAGCTGCTCAAGGATTTGTTCTCCAAGGGCGACGGCGACGGTAGAGCCGGGACTGTATACCAGCGCTTCATTACCCGTGGCGTTCGGATTTTCAGCCGCATTATTATGGAGGGAGAGGAATATATCAGCGCCCCAGGAATTGGCTTCATTTACCCTTTCGCTAAGACTTGTTGCGTTATTGGTTCCCTTCACTGTATCGGGTGTTGGACGTGAGAGTCGCGGCTCGATCTCCGGATTTGCAAGAAAAAGATTATACAGTCTTCTGCCTATTTCGTAGGTTATGTCCTGCTCGTAAAGTCCGTTTCCCTCGGCTCCCGTATTATAGTCTTTTGGGTTGTGACCTTGGTCTATATAAATTTTTATTGCCATAAGTACCTTCCTTAATTATATTTATACTGTATTAAAAGTCTATGCAACGATCGGATTTTAGATTATGAATGAAATGAAAAGACTGCTCAGCTTCGTCAGGCGGGCAGTAGACGACTATAATATGATAGATGAGGGCGACAGAATTGCCGTCGGAGTATCTGGCGGAAAGGATTCACTCGCGCTACTGTACGCACTCTCTGAGATGAGGCGCTTCTATCCCAAAAAATACGATATCATAGCCATAACGGTAGATATGGGATTTGAGGGAATGGATTATTCACCCATTATGGCCTTTTGCAAAGAGAAAAGCATTGAGTATGCGATAGAAAAAACCGAAATCGCAAAGATTATCTTTGACGTCAGAAAAGAGCCAAATCCCTGCTCGCTGTGCGCAAAAATGCGCAGAGGATCACTTCACGCCGCGGCGCAAGTCCACGGCTGCAATAAGGTTGCGCTGGGTCATCACTACGATGACGCGGTAGAAACCTTTATGATGAATCTGTTCTTCGAGGGACGGCTGGGTTGCTTCTCCCCTAAGAGCTATCTTTCTAACAGAAGGCTCACGCTGATAAGACCGCTCTTATACGCAACGGAAAAGGACGTGCAGTATTTTGCGAGGCGCAGAGAGTTACCCGTAGTAAAAAATCTCTGCCCTGAGGATAAGGCAACCGAGCGCGAGAACATAAAAAATTTGTTGACGATGCTAGAAAAAGACAACAAGGGAGTAAAGCACCGTATATTTAACGCTATGTGCAAGGGAGAAATCGACGGCTTTAAGCTGTGCGGCAGATATCCTGATGCAGGAAAAATAGACGAAAGCGAGAACGAATAAATGGACCTGATAAGCAATCTGACAAATCATCTCGATTATTTTGATTATGAAAAAGAAATCAGAGAGAGTGCACTCTCCAATGCAAATAAGCTATTAAAATATCCGGATATTGAAAAAAGACTTAATTCCTACATTGAGCTTTACCGAAACGGAACCTTTGACTACGACGGACTGCGCGAGGCTATTTCTTTGGCAGCGACGACAGCCGGTATAAGCGAGATGGAGTCAGGATTTATACATATGGCATCACTTTCCAGCTTCGCTCTTCCCTACTTTGAACGTCGCGGACTCGGTATGGACGAATGGTATGACTCTATGATAGATTTTAAATGGAAGCTACGCGAAAACCGTAAGCGGTTCGGAATATGGGGAATAAGCACAGAATGGCATAAGCGCTTTTTCACCGCTGACAGAATAGCATTTGGAAGATTGCAGTATAATCTCCTGGAATCCGAGCGTACCTTTAAAGGCAAGACTGTAGACGTCAGCAAGGGACAAACGGTGGTAACCATACATATTCCATCCGATAACAGAACTCCGTTCAGTCCCGAAAACCGCCGCAGCTCATACGTGCGCGCGGAAAGATATTATAGGAACATAGTTCCGGACGGTAAAGTTATCTTCAGGTGCGGAACGTGGCTTCTGAATACCATACACCGTGAAATACTGCCGGAGGGATCAAATATCAGATCATTTCTCGACGATTTTGAGCTTGACCCGGACAGCTACGAGGTGGCAGACGGAGATCTGTGGCGCATATTCTACGTAAACGGCTACAACGGCGATCCGTCCACGCTTCCCGAAGAATCCTCGCTGATGCGCGCATATAAGAAGTATCTGTCGGACGGCGGGCATATAGGCAAGATGGTTGGATTTATTAACGGCGATATGCTCTGATAAAACGAAAAATATAATTTAAGGCGGACGGAAGCAAAACCCGTCCGCCGTTTTAATAATTTTTCAAACGGCGATTTATAACACTCACCTAACAGCGAGCGCCGCATTTGACAATACGTTTTATCCACAACAACTGCAAACACTTATTTTAAAAAAACGGTTTTACGAAAAAATAATCGATATATCTCCATCGAGGATTTACGAGCTTTTGAGAGCTTTTGGGAGATTTAGGGAGCTTTAGTTTTTCAAATTGATTTTTTCGAAAAAATATGCAAAAAAGTGTTGACAAGCTTTGAAATATATGCTATAATATGTAGGCTTTGAAAACGCACGTACATAGGTACGTCAAACTAAATATTGGAGGAAATTAAAATGTCTACATTCATGGCAAATGCAAACAACATCGAACGCAGATGGTTTGTTATTGATGCAGCAGGCAAGCCCCTTGGCAAGACCGCTGTTAAGGCTGCTGATATTCTTCGCGGCAAGCACAGACCTGAGTTCACTCCCCACGCTGACTGCGGTGAGTACGTTATCATTGTAAACGCTGCAAAGGCAGTTCTGACCGGCAAGAAGCTGGAGCAGAAGTTCTACCGTCATCACTCCGGTTACATCGGCGGACTTAAGGAAGTTAATTACAAGACCCTTATGGCTACCAATCCTGAGAAGGCTATGGAGCTCGCAGTTAAGGGTATGCTCCCTCACAACCACATCGGTGATAAGTCCTTCACCCGTCTGCACGTATACGCAGACGCATCTCACAAGCAGGCTGCTCAGAAGCCTATCGTAGTTGACTAATAAGGGAGGAAATGTGTAATGTATACTAGTGCAAAGCCCTATTTCTACGGCACAGGCAGAAGAAAGAAGTCTGTAGCCAGAGTTCGTCTGTATCCCGGTACCGGTGCTGTTACCGTTAACGGCAGAGATGTTTCCGACTACTTCGGCCTGGAAACCTTGAAGTATATTGTTAATCAGCCCTTCGGTGTTACTGATACCGTTGGCAAGTTCGACGTTGTAGCTAACGTTCAGGGCGGTGGCTTCTCCGGTCAGGCAGGCGCGATCCGTCACGGTGTTGCTCGCGCTCTTCTTTCTGCTGATGAAAACTACAAGCCCCTTCTCAAGAAGGCTGGATTCCTTACTCGTGATCCTCGTATGAAGGAGAGAAAGAAGTACGGTCTCAAGGGCGCTCGTCGTGCACCTCAGTTCTCCAAGAGATAATTACCCATTCGGGATTATTTCGATATACAAAAAGCTCTGCTTCGGCAGAGCTTTTTGTTATTGTAGGTGCGATTCACGAATCGCCCATTTTTTCGCATTATATGTCGGGCGATTCGTGAATCGCCCCTACGAATATCTACGTTCATATTTTCAAAGAATACAAAGCCAAGATGGCTGAATCTATCGAACACGATTTGCTTTAACAAATGTGGCGGTTCAATTTGTAAAGAACCTCGCCGTCCTATTTCAATTTTGGGGATTTTGTGATATAATTTACTTAAATCAACACATTACGCAAATCTTGTTGTTCCGTTTCACTTTGTCGGTTGGTATAATAAAGTCACAACAAAAAAACAACCGAAAAGGAGAAACAAAATGAACACAGACAAAATTTACGCAGAATCCATCGCAAAAGAGTACGCTCCTAAAGACAAATCCAAACTCATAGCACTTCGTAAGCTTGATGCAAAGGCAAAGCTCCCTGCAACTATTTTCACATATACGTGGGGCATCGTTTTTGCTCTTATATTTGGCACAGGAATGAGTCTTGCTATGCAGGTTATCGGAAGCAATATGGTGCTTGGTATTCTAATCGGTATCATTGGTATGATTGGTTGCGGTGTGAATTACCCTATTTACACAAAAATGCTCGAAAAGGGCAAAAAGAAGTACGCATATGAGATTGTGGAGCTTGCGAGAGAGATTAGCGAGGGTAAATAAGTATTCACGGAGGGCGGTCTTATGAACAAGAACGAAAGTAAATACTTCAACACGGCGATACGTATGGACGAAGCCCTCATTACGCTACTTGAAAAGAAGGACTTTGAGTATATCACCATTAAGGAGATATGTGATACGGCAGGGGTAAACCGTTCCACCTTTTACCTACATTACGAGAACACCTCGGATTTGCTAAAGGAAACTACACGTTATATCATTGACAAACATCTCGCATACTATGAAATAGACAAGACACGCATTGCTCTGCAATTTGAAACCTGCAAGTGTGATGAGCTTTTGTTTATCACAGACGAGTATCTTGTGCCCTATTTGAAATTTATCAAAGACAATCAGCGTTTGTTCAAGGTGTCTATCAAGCAGTTTAACTCATTTAATATGAATGAGGTGTATGGCAGAATGTTTGAACACATCTTCAATCCTATTCTTGAACGCTTCCACGTTCCCGAAAAAGAGCGTGCCTATGTGATGAAATTCTATCTAACTGGCGTTTTTGCTATTATTATGGAATGGCTCAATAAGAATTGTTCGGACGATATGAAAATGATTATTAAGATCATTATTGATTGCGTGATGGGCGAGAGGAATATCAATGGATAGGAATTTGAAACTCGCTCTCGCAAGTCTATCATTCAACATAGCGTTTGCAAGCTATCATCTTATTTTGGGATTGATTACGAGCTCGTGGTGGTTATTAACGCTTGGCTCGTACTACCTTGTTTTAAGTATTGTACGCTTTGTGGTACTACGCTCCAAAAATCAAGAGCGTTTTGTTACCAAGTTTACAGGCTGGATGTTGATGCTATTATCCATACCGCTTGCCGGAACTGTTATACTTTCGGTAGTGCGAGATAGAGGACTCAAGCTACATATGATTGTAATGTTAGCTATGGCGGTATATGCCTTTACAAAAATCACGCTTGCGACAATAAAACTCGTAAAAGCCCGTCGCAGTACGTCGGCAACACTTATCACACTACGAAACATATCCTTTGCGGATGCTTTCGTATCGATATTCGCATTGCAACGCTCAATGCTTGTTTCATTCGAGGGAATGACCGAAGCAGAAATTGTAATTATGAACGCTACCCTCGGCTCTGCCGTGTGCGTAATTGTATTTTTGCTTAGCATGAACCTTTTGCGAAACAAGAAGCTGTTATTTAGGACTTTGAATGCTTGAAAATCTCGGTGTGATTTTGGTGCAAATTTGGTGCAACACTTTATGCGACGATACTCACGATATTCACGATATCGCACGAAATCACACGATAAAGCTACGAAATCATACGATATTTAACGATATTCACGATATCAAACGGTACTCTCAAAACTCCAAGAGATAATTACCCATTCGGGATTATTTCGATATACAAAAAGCTCTGCTTCGGCAGGGCTTTTTGTTTTTCTACGGATTTGACGTTAAGGCTATTTCTGAGCACCTCGGACATTGTAACACCGAAATCACCTCTAATATCTACGTTCATATTTTCAAAGAATACAAAGCCAAGATGGCTGAATCAATTGAGCACGATTTGCTTTAACAAATGTGGCGGTTCAATTTGTAAAGAACCTCGCCGTCCTATTTACTTTTTGGAAAAATTATGGTATAATTACCTTGGTTATGTATCTAATCGATAAACTTGAATTTGGCGGGGGTTATTACAATGGCTAAAGAAAAAAGATTTGTGAAAATTTATACTCAAGAGTTAGGTTCTACAGAGATTTGGGTAGATAGAGAAACGGGTATTAATTATTTGTTTCATACAGGTGGTTACGCGGGTGGTTTAACAGTTTTGTTGGACAAAGATGGTAAACCGATAGTTACTCCAATTGAAGATTTATAAATTCCAATTGTAGAGTCAAACAACGTTGACTGTTGGTGTGATTTTTGGTGCAAATTGGGTGCAATATTTTATGTTAGCGTACTCACGAAGTTCATGAAATCGCATGATAAAGCTAAGATATCACACGGTATTTGTTCGCTTTCACACTACCCAACGGTGAGTTACTGCGAATACAAGACAAAGGTAAAACACCGTTTTATATCGTTTATGCGGTGATTTGGATATATACTTAACTTCATAAACAAGCAAAACAACAAACCAAAGCAAAAAATGCCTTGATTTGTTGTTTTTAGTATATATTTATGAGCAGAACAATGATTGGATTACTCCTATGAAGCCTTCGATATCAAAAAATACCTACTTGCTTCATAACAAGTGAAGCAACAAAAACTGTAATAACCGAGGTCAGTGTAGACCATACGACAAGCTGACCTGCCAACGTAACGTCAGAATCCATTTCCTGCGCCATCGGAACGCTTGAAACGGCAACGGGAGTTGCAAAGAGCGCGGTTAAGGCAGCATACTGTGCCCCGCCGAATGAGCTTCTAAAGAATAATATAGCTGTACCTAGAACGGCTATGGGAACCACGGCGGTGCGCAACGCTGTTCCAAAGATAATCTCACGGCGCAAGGATTTGACCGCGGAGAACTCGAACTGCGCGCCAAGAACTATCAACGCGAGAGGCGTAGCCATATTTGAGAGATAATTCAACACCTTATAGATGGGCTGGATATCACTCAATCTAAATTCTACTCCGAGATTTACGAAGAGTGCTCTGATGCTAAGCGTTATAAGTCCTGCAAATACACCTATTATAAGCGGATTTTTTGCAATGCCAAGCAGCACCTTGCTGAATTTAACCTTTTCCTTTCTGTCAGAGAATACAGAGAGGCTTATAACGGCAAGAATATTAAACACAGGAATAGCTACCGCTGACAATACTGCCGCAATCGCTACACCTTCCGAGCCAAAAAGAGATTCTGCGAGCGGAATGCCTATCAGAGCGAAATTGGAACGGAATGACGCCTGAAGTAACGCTCCGCGATGTCTGGGATTTTTGGTAAACACGATAACAAGACCGTACACTACGAAAAAAATCGTAAGCACAGCAGTGACAGCATATATTATATAACCAAAATCAACGGAGGCGAGATTATCAATTTTATAGACGTTCAGAAACAGCATTGGAGGCAAAAACACGCGAAAAACGAGCTTGTTTGCCATTTTTATAAAATCCTTTGATACAAATCCGATGCTTTTCAGAATATATCCTATGACCATCATCAATACGATAGGGGTCACAGCGTTTAACGCAAAAAGAAATGATGACATATTAAACCTCTGGTAGAAATGTGTTCTATTACATTATAACACATAATCTGTATATAAGCAATATTTTCAAAGAAATCATTGACAAAAAGATTATTTAATGATAGAATATTATGGCAATACAGAACGTATCTACCCATATCACAGCTGGATAGCGCGTCAGACTCCGACTTTGAAGGTGAGCGAGCAAAAACGATTGATTATCGTTTTTGCGATGCGAAGTCCCCAAAGCAACGAGCCGTAGGAGCGAGTGTATCGAGCGACGCACGGCGACTATGCGACGGGACGGGACGTAGGTTCTGAAAACAGTTAATTAGGTTCTAAAAATAATCAATAATTTAAATCTACCCGTGGCACAGCTGGATAGCGCGTCAGACTCCGACTCTGAAGGCCGTAGGTTCGAATCCTATCGGGTAGGCCAAAAATCGACAAGTTTCGCCAGAAGCTTGTCGATTTTTACTTTCTCACTATTCACTATTCACTCTTCACTAATTCATTCAACTGTTTTTATGAAACTATTGATTTGCCGTTTATGATATGGTATAATTCATTCAGAAAGTTATTTCCGCTAAATCAGGAAGGTAAAAATTATGGGAAATCTCACCTACAAGGGTAACAGCTTCTATAAAAACGGAAAAAAGCATACAATTCTTTCGGGCGCAATACATTACTTCCGTATTCCGCGCGAATACTGGTACGATAGGCTTCTGAAATTAAAGGAATGCGGATTTAACACCGTGGAAACATATACCGCTTGGAATCTGCACGAGCCGCAGGAGAACGAGTTTGACTTTTCCGGAAATCTGGATATAGCTGCTTTTATTGCTACGGCGCAGGAGCTTGGACTTGATCTTATACTGCGACCCGGTCCGTACATATGCTCCGAGTGGGAGTTCGGCGGTCTGCCCGCCTGGCTTCTGAAGTATGAAAAAATGGCACTACGATGCAATAATGATGAATTTCTCTCTAAGGTCGAGAGATATTACGATCAGCTCTTACCAAGGGTAAGGCCTTACCTTTCCTCAAATGGCGGCTGTATTACTATGATACAGGTGGAAAACGAATACGGAAGCTACGGCGACGACAAAGGATATCTGCGTCGGGTAGCGGAAATATATAGGAAAAACGGTATGGACTGTCTGTATTTTACATCTGACGGACCTACGTATTATATGCTGAACGGCGGCACTCTTGACGAGTATCTCGCCGTAGCAAACTTCGGTTCAAAGCCAAAGGAAAGATTAGCACTACTCAAAAATTTCCGACCGAATCAACCTCTTATGTGCGGTGAATATTGGTGCGGTTGGTTTGACCACTGGTTTGAATATCATCATACGCGTACTCCGGAAGAGGTAGTTTCGGATTTTGAGGAATTCTTTGAAATAGGCGCATCGTTTAACTTCTATATGTTCCACGGTGGAACCAACTTTGGCTTTATGAACGGAGCAAATTGCGACGCAAACGGTTACGCGCCTACCACTACAAGCTACGATTATTGCGCCCCCCTGAACGAAGCCGGTGACCGTACACCTACCTATTACGCAATACGGGATCTCGTAAAGAAATACTACGGAAGCGTACCGCTGCTTACCGCTACAGAATCAAAAAAGGCGGCGTACGGCAAGGTAGAGCTTCTGGAAACGGCAGATCTGTTTGATAATATCGGTAACATTTCTACGCCCGTGTTCTCTGCTGCCCCGAAATTTATGGAGGACCTGGGGCAATCATACGGATATATTCTGTACCGTTCGAAAATCCAAGGGCCAGCCGAAAAAAGAGGCATTGAGTTTGATAAAATACACGACAGAGTTCAAATATTTATAGACGGCGAGCATAAGGGCACTTATTGCCGCTGGGCAAAGCCAAAGAAAGATGAGCTTGTGACCGTTGCACCGGATTTTGATGAACGTGTACAGCTTGATCTATTGGTTGAAAATATGGGACGTGTCAACTACGGTCCAAAGCTTCTCGACCGCAAGGGACTTAGCGCTGTGAAGTTAAACGATCAGCACCACTTCGGTTGGGAAACGTACTGCTTACCCATGGAAAAGGAGCTTGAGGGCCTGCAATTCAAAAAGGCCGAAAGAAACTCTATAAGAAAACCTACGTTTCTGCGAGGATTTCTCCAAATCAACGAAGAGCCGGCGGATACGTTCATAAGACTTGACGGCTTCCATAAAGGTTTCGTCAAAATAAACGGATTTAACGTTGGCAGATATTTTAATGATGCGGGACCGCAAAAAACGCTCTACGTTCCTGCACCGATACTGAAAATCGGTGAAAACGAAATAATCGTTTTCGAGTCTGACAGCACAGATACTTTATCCGTAGAATTCTTTGACAGAGAGGATCTCGGAATTTGCGCGCCCATTACCGAGCAGGGCGGCTTCTGATTTAATAAAGGCTATCGAAAGAGGGTTTATCCTACTTCGATAGCCTTTTGTTTTGCCGTATTCAAATATTCCGCCTCTGTAAAAATGAGAGATATGGAGATACGATCCTATACCGACTTATATCTCTGTGTCCTGACCGTGCGATTTGTATGCGGCAAGCAGCAGTCTTACAGCCCACTTAGCGCTCTCCATAGTTACAGGCATTTCCACACCGCTTTCAATACATTGATAAAATCTCTCTATAAGCGGCTCGTGACCGTTTCCGTAGCAAGCCTTACCTGCGTAGTTAGTATGCTCATCCGTATCAACGAATTCCTTATCAACGTACAGCTTGTAGTTGTTTATTTCTATGATATGATGAGCGGTCTTTAGCTGTATATCGGTAAACCATAAGCCGCTCGCGGTATTGGTAGCGTAGAAGGTAGTGTGTATTCCGCTTTCGTGAGTGATGTATCCGCTGCAGCTGTCCTCTACCTCAATTACGTCGCGAAGATGATAATTTTCGGTATTTGCGCGCAGAGAAACGGGACGACCGCCAAACTGTATAAGCAGGTCCATCATATGTATTGCCTGATTTATCATAACTCCGCCGCCCTCAGTAGCGAACGTGCCGCGCCAGCCGCTTTCGGTGTAGTATTTCTCTCCTCTGTCCCAGAAAAGAGAACCGAATGCCGATACTATACCGCCATCAGCCTCCACTATCTCTCTCGCCTTAACTACCGATGGAGTAAACCTGTTCTGGAAGCTTACCGCCACGGATGCGGAGCTATTGCGCTCTGCCTCAAGCATCATCTCCATTTGCTCGGTATTTATGCACAAGGGCTTTTCGAGAAATACGAATATTCCCCTCTTAAGAGCCTCTACAGTCATCTCGCAATGCAGATAATGTGGCGTGCATATATGTACTGCATCAGGCTTTTCAGTATCGTACATTTCAAGATAATCAGTGTATATTTTCGAATTAAGACCGAATTTTTCCCGTGACGCCTCAGCGCGTTCGGGCTTCGTATCGCAAAGCGCGACAACGGTGTTGTTGCCTATATTTTTAAGCGCGGTCAGATGATTTCCCGATACGCTTCCACAGCCTATCAGCGCAACTCTGTAGTGTTTTGCCATTTTAATTCCCTCATTTCTTAACGTACTTTCCATTAACTTCCGCATAGCCGAAGTCGGACAACAGCTTTTTAAGCGCGGCAACGCCCGCATCGAACGCCGAGCGCTCGTTCTCGAAAGTGACTACGCCTCCGATAGTTCTGCTTTCCACACCCTTAAGTGAGTTTGCAGAATAGAGATGAGGCTCCAAGGTAAGTATAACGTCGCCATCCCTGACAGCGTTTACCTTATCAAGCGCCTCACCGATGTGTCCGTGTCCCTGACCGGCAGGCACTATAACCATACCGTTTTCGGTTCCGGGAGTCCCGTCCATCAGCGCGTCTTTGATATGCAGATATTCAAGATAAGGCAAAGTAACGTCAACGCCCTTCACCGGATCTCCGCCAACTACGCAGTAGTTAGCCGCGTCGAATATACCGCGAATTCCGTCAACAGAGTTTAAAAGATCCTCAACGTCCTCAGGCATCTGACCGTAGATTTTCGCCTCGTTCTCGTGACAAAGCGTTATACCGCGCTCTGCGGCTATCTTTACCATAACACTGAGGCGTCTGATAACCTCGCCGCGATATGCAGCCATATTATTGCGGTCTAAGTAGAAGCTGAATATTCTCATCCTACAAGTTCCGAGTATCTCGCAGGCTGTCAATGCACGCTCAAAGGTCTGAAGCTGACCCTCGAAATCGTCCTCTATGCTGAACTTTCCAATAGGAGAGCCGAGAGAGCCGACGGTTATTCCCGCAGCATCCAGCTTACGTCTTACCTCGCGAAGCTCGCTGTCAGTCAACGTAATTATACCCTTGCCTTCGATAATTCTCGGCTCTATGTATGCGATACCGTTCTCGGTAAGCGCTCTTATCTGTTCATCTAAAACAGGGGAAGCCTCATCTGCGAATGCCGATAATATAAATTTAGCCATATATTCTCCATCTGCGCGCAGTGATTCTATCATTGTGCAGCGTAAAATATTTACGCATTGCATTTACGATTGCGCGCGTAAGTTTACAGTTACATTATAAGCTTTTTTTATGACAAAGTAAATGGCTAAAGTTGCCACAAACATTGCATTTTATGAACTAAATTCTCTAAAGACGCAGGTGCAAAAAGAGCACGCGGCGCCAATTAGGCATATTTAAAAGCTTTTGTACATCACCAAATCATATTATATCACATCATATCGACGTTTTCAACAAATTTATTTTTTGAAAGCAAAAATTATTTTCAAGCAAGTGCTGTTACGCACAAAGCAACTAAGCTACCCAAAAAACAACCGTTAATAAAAAAATCGGTGCATAATCGTCGGTATACAATGGTTTATATATTTACGATTTTGTATTGACTTTTCATACGTTAAATGATAAATTTAATTTATCACTTATTATCGGAGATTGAATATGGAAACGAAATTTTATCTCAGAGAATCGCATTTTGAAGTCGGCGAGCAAAAGCTCCTGGACTCAGGCAAGCTTTCTGCTGCAGCATTTACCTATTCTACCGGAGTTCAGGCAGTCAGACTATGTAACGACCGCGGCAATCTCGTTATGCTTCCGTTTATGGGGCAGATGATATGGCGGTGCGAGTTTGACGGCAAGGAGCTGGCAATGAAATCAATTTATGACGAGCCTATGCCTGCGAAGCAGGTTTTCGGTGAAACCTATGGTTGCTTTCTGATGCACTGCGGTCTTACCGCAATGGGTAACCCCACCGCAGAGGATTCCCACCTGCCCCACGGCGAGCTGCCTATAGCCCATTACGATTGTGCGTACGTAGTATCGGGCGAGGATGAAGGGGGGCGGTACGTAGGTCTTGGCGGTGTGTATTCTCACAAGCGATGCTATGAAGCAAACTACGTTTTTTCTCCTCTTGTCAAGCTGTATGAGGGTCGAACCTCCGTTGAAATTACGGCAAGCTTTACAAATCACAAGGATATACCTTTAGAGTATTATTACCTCTGCCACATAAATCATAGGCCCGTAGACGACGCGCACCTTATGTATACAGCCCCACGTGACAGTATCATAGTTAATCACGAGGTTCCGGAAAATTATTTCTCTCAGTCAATTGCTAAAGCCACGAACGACTATCTCGACCGTCTCGACAAGGATCCGGGTTTGATGGACGTAGTAGGCGGAAAGGATCAATCCTACGCGCCTGAGATCGTATTCTGCTGTAGCTATCGGAGCGACTCTGACGGACGAGCGTACACAATGCAGAAAAACCCCGACGGAACAGCCACTTACGTTATACACAGGCCTGAGGAGCTTCCCTTCGGTGTACGATGGATATCCAGAACAGAGGACGAGGACGCAATGGGAATGGTGCTTCCCGCTACCGCTGAACATAAAGGCTTGAAATACTGCCGTGAAAAAGGCTATGGACGGTATCTCAACAAGGGTGAAACCGTTTGCTATCACCTTGAAACAGGACTTCTGGACGCTCAGTCCGCCTGTAGAATGGAAGCTAAAATAAAATCGCTTGGGTTCTGAAAGTACTGCACGCAAAATGCGTTGTTTGGTCAATTTTTGCCATTTACTTTTTCTTAAGGATATCTTATAATTAAATAAAAACATCGATGCGCAGCACGCTAGGAGAAAAACATGAATTATATAGATGAGGAAAAGCTAAGTAAAAAGCTGACCGAAAGCGCAGAAAAGGATCTGGAGAATAATACCATCGCCGGTGCATCAATCTTGGTTGCGCAGTGCGGAAGGATAATTTTCAACGAATGCTTTGGTTTCTCGGATAAAATTGCAGGTATTCCGCTTCGGGATGATTCCGTATTCCGTCTTGCCTCTATGACGAAGCCTATAACTGCGGTTTGCGCTCTGGTAGCTGAGGAAATGGGACTGTTTTCGCTTGACGATAAAGCAAAGAACTATTTCCCGGACGTTGAAAAAATGCAGGTGGGACGGCTGGAAAACGGAATAGTTGTGCCCGACCATAAGCCTAAGGAAGAGCTCAGGCTTTATCATTTCCTCTCCCACACCTCCGGATTTATGAGCAATTCCCCGCTCTGCTCAGTGGAGGAAGCAAAAATACCGCGAGACGCATACAGAAGCAATCGCGCGGCAGTGGATTACGTAATAAATAACACATGTCTGACACTCGAACCTACCGAAAGCACCGGTTACAGCGCGTATCAAGCTTTTGACTTCATCGCTCTCATTATCGAAGATAAGATCGGTATGAAATACGCGGACTTTATGCGTAGGTACGTTCTTGACCCACTTGAAATGTTCGAAACCACGTATAACCCTACTGACGACACATGGGAAAAGCTCGTCAAAATGACCGATCGCGATGAGAGCGGAAAGATCAAGAACGTAGATATGGGCAAGCATACTTTTGCGTGGTTTCCGCTGGAATACACCTGCGCAGGTGCCGGTCTGGTTGGTACGAAGGCAGATTATTTCAAATTCGCGGAAATGCTGCGACGCGGTGGCGAATATAACGGCAAGAGGATAATATCTTCGGAGTCGGTGAAAAAAATGAGGACCCCCAAGGTAAAGAAAAGCGCAATGAAGAACGGAGCGACGGATATATGGGGGCTTGCGGTAAGCATAAGAACCGAAGGAAACCAAAATCTTACACCGGGATCATACGGTTGGAGCGGTGCATACGGAACACACTTCTTCATTGATCCGAAAAACGATATTACTGCGATATATTTGAAAAATTCACGATATGACAGTGGCGGTTGCGGTATTACCGGTCAGAAATTCGAGAGAGATGTTACGGCTTCTCTGAAAAAATGACTTACTAATACGCCGCGGAAAAGGCAATGAATATAAAAAATTGGATATAAGACCTATAATAAACGCCGCATACGAAATAGTAAAATAACACGTGCTGAATACTCTGGGATAATACTGCAGATGGGCTTGGCAGGATGAGCGCGTCACGAGAGATCTCGGTAAAAACGAGTACGGCTGCGCCGACGCTATGAATATACTCTACACTATCGGTGAGTTTGGATGCGACAGCAAAACGAGAAAAGCGAGAATAAACGCTCTTCTCTCTATGCAGGATCCCGAAACCAGTATGCTCACAGAGGCTACGCACCACACAATACATACTACGGCGCACCGCCTTGCTTCCATTGAGCTATTTGACACAAAGCCACTTTATCCCGTTCGCGGTCTGCACAAATATATGAGCCGAGATGCTCTGCGAGCTTTTCTCGACGGTTTGGATTGGAACGATCCCTGGCCACAATCCCACAGGGGCGCCGGATTGTACGCGGCGCTTGTAAATTCCGGCGAGCTGACAGAGGAGCTTCAGAATAATTATTTCGAATGGCTATGGGAAAACAGCGACCCGGTGACAAGCTTCTGGAAACCCGGATATGCAGACGTAGCGCCCTACGCCGACGATCTCCATCCTAACGGATACGATAATCCGGACGCCGTGCACGCATATATGGCGGGCGGCTTCCACTATATGTTCAACTACGAGTATGCGAAGATGCCTCTAAGATATGCGGAAAAGATAATCGACACTTGTATAGAAATGTACAGACAGGTAGGCGTTCGTGTGAATTTCGGTACAATCCCCGGATTTATTGAGGCAGATTATATATACTGCATGAATCGAGCATCCAGACAGACCTCTCACAGATATGACGAGGTGAAGGAAATACTTTCGGAATTTGCGGAGTTTCACATCAATGCAATATCGTCGCTGAGCTTTAGTAAAAACGAGAGATTTAACGATCTGCATATGCTGTTTAGAACTCTGTGCGGTATGGCTGAATTGCAGGCAGCCTTGCCCGGAATGATAGTTTCCGACAAGCCGCTTAGACTTGTGCCGGACAGACGTCCGTTTATATAATCAATAAGAAAGAGCGCCGCTGTGGATTATGACACAGTGGCGCTCTTCAAATAAACACAATTTAGGAATGCTTACTCACCGAAGCGTATCGCGTAAATGTCCGCATCAAGAAGCTCAACCTCCAGAATAACGGGCTTGCCGGAGAGCTTTTTTACCGCTTCGGGATCCTTAAAGCTGATTTTTTTATCAACGGAATTACCAAATATTTCATAGGAACGGTATTCTTCGTCACCGCATCTCAAGGTGAAATATGCGTGACCCTTGGCTGAGGTGGCAAGGTTTGCATAGAGATCGTTACCGTCATATATAAAGTCCTTGGTAACGAGAAGCTTCTCAGTATCGCCGCTGTGGCGTGAAACAAAGCCGTCAAGACGAATAGTATATCTCACAAGTACGTCATAACCCTTACTGCAGCCATAATTCTCTCCTACGAAGAGGGAATATTCGTTATCTGCCCACGGAATATCGGACCTAGTTTCTATAAGTCCTGCGGTAAAGTAGCAGTCACCGTAAACCCAAGAATAACGGTGTTCGACGGGAGGTGGCAGGAACGCCTCGTCGTAACGCTCGAAATTGTAGCCGTCACGCGAGCACATAAACAGACCGTCGGTAATAACAAGACCCGATCTCGCGTACTGTCTTTTTATTCGACGAAGACGGTCATCTCTTCCGCAGAGCTGATCGTAGTTTGGAGTCCATTCCTTACGCTCGTGGTATCGGGTTGGAAAAGCGACGAAAACGTGAGGCGCACGTGGATACGGGGATACGATACTGGTATACAGCTGAACCCTATCGTCCTTTAGTCCTATAAGCTGACTCTTTGTCCAATGGATAAAGTCCGGTGATTCCATAACGTGAACGTCACGCATCATCTTAGCAGGCTCATCCTCCGGTCCTGCCGGACGCGTTGACCAGCTGTCCCAATCCCAGAGCTTATCCGCCGTTGGCTGAAGATATGAGTATTCGTCGGAATTAGCCTCTCCATTCGGAATATGCTCCCATCTGAAATAGCAGAAATATTTGCCGTGCTCCTCACTCCAGAATGCAAGATTCAGTGAATCAAATGCGCCCTTATCCGTCATTAAACCAAAATACTCAAAGTGGAAGCCATCGGGGCTAACGAGGGAAATAAGGGTATCGTCGCCTCCGGTGGACATTACCGCCTTATATTTCTGTTCGGGCGGACAGGCGGGGTTGGTATCATAGAAAACATAGCAGTCGTTACAGTGCTTTGCCCCCCATTTCTGTATCGAAACCGAATCGAGCACCGCGTTGTTTTGCGTAGAGCCGTCTATATCAACAAGACCGAGATTCGGCTTATACCAGCTGATGCCATCTAGACTCTCGGCGTATGAAATATAGGTAGAGTGACCGGGTTCGCCGGATCCGCTTCTGTAATAGAACTTCCATTTACCGTCGGCAAAAAACACGCTTGAAAAAAGACAATGGTTTCCCTCCCACTTTTCATCGTGAGAAAGCGCTATACCCTTACGAACAGGATGATGAATTCTCTGCTCTGCCGTAGTTTTTTTCTCGTTTATGAGAAAATTATCAAAAAACACTTCGCGTCTAGAACCTATATTTATCATTTTGCCTCCATATATTCTATTATATTTCGCAGCAGATCAACAAAGCATGTTAAGCTACAGCCTTATTGTATCATACACACACTGCGCTGTCAATAACAAAACGGCTCTTTCTGGGCTGCGTTTTTGATCGTTTTTATTCAAAACAAACGACAGACGGCAATGCGCGTGTTATCATTAACGGAGAACGCGTAATGAATTGCAACGGTGCTGCGTGAATTGTAGTAAACTGCATACCCTACGAACATAAAACCCGTTGCTATTCAATTCACGGAGCGAAGAGAGAAATCATAGCAAAGCCGATTCGTGATGCGTCAGCATCAATTCATACATAAAACGAACAGAGCAAGAATAGAAGAATTTCCTTCCGCTCTTGCTCTGCTCTGCTTGTTTATGGGTCACTGAGCCAAAAACCGAGGCTCAGAGGTTCACGTATATGAGTTTGGGCTTTGCCCATAAAGAATTTGACCGGTCAAATTCGATGCTCACGCCGTTGTCAAAGTAAAAATTCTCCGTTAAGGACATCACGAATTTTGCTGCGCATCGCTTTGCTTTTTATTTAGCTTTGAGTAACGGATAAGAGCCGTCACGATAGAGACAAAGGATAAAACGCTACCCACAGCAGAACCGTATGCGCCCGAAACAAAATTATATACAAGCCAACACGGCACCGAGAACAGTGATACAATGCGTATCATCTTCTCCCTCTCCATCCAGCTTGCAGCAGTTTCAAAGAGAACTCCGGCTATAGGCAATAGGCTGATAGGATCGACGTAGAGCATTAAGCCTACGGTGATTATTACTATTGACGTTGCAATAATTATAGGTGTTTTATATTTGCGGATAAGCGGAGTGTTTTTCTTATATGCAAAAGCCGAGGCAATGAATGCCGCCGTGTCCATAGCCGCGCCTACGAATGCTCCGAGCAGAAAATACTGTATAACGTACAGAATGCTGGAAAGAAGCTTGCAAGCTATGATCCTTTTGCCATCCTTTAGCTGAAAACACAAAAGATATAGCGCGACTCCTGAAATTCCCGAAATAAGTGCTATTGTTTTCATTAATTACCGCCGATTTTCTCTACGATTTTTTAGTGCTTAAAGATTATATCACTTTCCGTTGAAAAAATCAAGTTTTTTTAACATTATTTTTTGTGAAATGCCTGTCAACCACCTAACAGTGAATAGTCGTGAACGATAATAGCGATGCTTTCCTTTTCTGATATTATCGTTCGCTGTATCGGATAACATTTTTACAATTTTATATTTACAACGTATATGCTAGTATGATAAAATCAAAACGTATTTTCAAAAAGGAGATTTGAGTAATGAAATATCCTGAACTCTTGATTTTCGGTATAGACGGTGCCTCTCCCGGATACATAAAGGATGCCGTTGATCGCGGATTACTCCCCGGATTTGCCAAGCTTATTTATAAAGCGGGGTGTTTTCTTTAATGACTGTATGACGGTCTTTCCAAGCATCACACCGACCTGTTGGACCGCGATTTCCAGTGGATCTGTGCCATCGGTTAACGGTGCTTTATGTCATCAAGTGCATATTGACGGCACGTTTCCAACAAATTACGTAACTCCTTATCACAGCTCAAATATTTACGTCGAAAGATTCTGGGAGGCTGCTGCAAAAATCGGAAAGAGATCTTTGATACTAGACGTACCGAGCTCGGCTCCTGCCAAATGCGACGGTGTTTTACAGGTTTTAGGCGGTGTCACCATCACTCCCGATGCTTGCCCTGCGGAAACTTATATTTCAGGTATTCCACAACATTTTTTTACAAACGAGAATTTGGCCAAAACCGTAGATATGGTTAAGACAAAGGCCGGTGGCGCATGGACAAAAATCGAAGGCGAGAGTTCGTATAATATCTTAAGCCGAGGAGTATACAGCTTCTCCCCGATATATGCCGACAAAAGATATAGAATCGAAGAGGTGGAGGAGCATAAATGGATCATTGTCACCGAATCGGACGGAGTTCGTATCGGAACAGATGAAACAGAAGCAAAAAATGCTCCGATCATCAAGCTTGGAGAATGGAGCGACGTTATTACAAGACGGCTTTTAACGAGTGACGGCGTACGAGTTCCTTTCCATTTCAGAGTATCCTCTGCAAAAGCTTACGCAAGTGTAAGCGAACACTTCACTCTGACCGTATCGGCGAACCCCTTAACAAGCAGAAAGAGCAAACACGCAAGATACAAATCTTGTACGTCTGCTCTTTTTTTGTTAGTATAAAATAATATTATTTGCTGACGCAAAGAGTGATATCGTCGCACAGCGACAGTGACATTCAATCCTTATAGCTTCAGTGATATTCTATTCGCCATAAAACTTGCGAAGCAAATACTACTCAGCGTAAGCCGAATATAACAGCGTAGCAACAGAACTCTCCAAAGGCGAATAGAGTTGCGTGATGCTCCGTTAAGATTATCACGCTAACCCATACTCCTCTTTAAAATTTAATTACTTGCAAAGTTATTCAGCGAATGTGGCGTTATGCTTTTCGCTTATGCTGAATTTTTTAGAACGAATAGCCTGCTAGAGAGTAATACGCCATATTGGTCTGTCTGACGTCCAGTCTGCCAAAGCACGCGCAGACGGGGACGTTAGATTTGATATGGAGGGCGTACTGACCGAATGGAATCTGATACTGTTCCTTGCCAATAGGATAATCAAGACGTAGACAGGTCGTGCGCTCTGCAGGAAGATCGATAGTAATATTATCGTATGGAGGCTTATCCTCAAAAAGCACCTTTATGCGAATTTTCGCATCCTTTTTACCTACGTTGGTGATCATAAGAGCCTCGTGACCAAGGAAATCGGGATTATCTCCGTGAGGCGGAAGATCTCCGTCACAGAAGACCCAGTTTTTCTTACCGTTCATCTCTATGTCCTCCTTACTTTACGTAGTTGAAAAGCTCTTCTTCAAATTCGGGGCAAAGGGGCTCTGCGCCGTTTTCGGTAATAACGTAGCAGGTTTCTACACGCAAACCGTTGAGAGTGGGATGGCCGAAGAAGGACACGTCAACGTTGATTATCATATTTTTCTCCAACACGTCGTCGCTGTTAGGACCGAAGAACGGAGCCTCTGCTTCCATAAGACCCATCGTGTGCGCGAAGGGGCAAACGAGATACTTGAGATACCCGCCCTTTTCATAGAGCTTTCTGCCCTCAGCGTCGATTTCACGGCCGCTCTTGCCGATCTTGAGCATAGACTTGGTAACCTTCATAACCTCGATCATATCGATAAGGCACTTTCTCTGCTCAGGGGTGTACTCGCCGCTTACGGGAACGGTATGACCGAAGGTACCTGCGTAGCCGTTGATACGGGGAGCAATACCGAGCATAACCATCTCACCGTCCTCCATCACCTTGTTCGTGGCCGTGGGAACGACGGCGTTTGAGCGTATACCGCTGCCTACGATGGTTCTGTAAGCAAAGCTGTCTGCGCCTGCCTCACGGCAAACCGTCTCGCCGGCCGCGGCAACCTCGTACTCCTTATTTCCGGCCTTAACCTTTTCAGCCATAGCCTTATACGCTTTGCAAGCGAGTCGGGTAGCAGCTCTCGCCTGCTCTACCTCCCAATCACTCTTAACGTATCTGAATTTAAGATAATCGTCTGTAAGGTCTACGATCTCGCAGCCCTCAAAGCCTGCGGAAAGATCGCGATGCACTGCGTAGGGCATATCTGTAATACCAACAAGACCGACTCTCTTTACGGGGAATTTAGCAGAAAGCTCCTTGAAAAGATCAGCGAAGGAAATAATGGTAGCGAGAGGATATTCCTCATCGGGCACCATAAATACAGGGAAGCAACGAACGTCGGTTATAGCCGAATCCTGCTTAGCGAAGGGTTCACTTTCCGGACCTCCGAGAAGCATAGTGGTACCGTCGCGTCCTACGAGCACAGCTCCCTTCTCAAACTGACCGCACCAGCCGGTGAGATACCAGCCGTTAGCTACGTTAAGCTCGTCGAAATATATGACAGCGATATCCGTATCGCGTTCGTTCAAAAGCTTAACCACCTTTGCAACTCTTTCGTCGGTTTCCTTTTTGTTGTAATAAGCCATTGTTTTACTCCTTTATGTATAAATTTTTTAGATAAAATACAAGCGCGGAGGTATTACGCCTCCCATTCGAAATCGTCAAGCGGAAACATAGGCCGCACGATACGCTTCAAGCCAAGTCTGGCGAGCTCCACGCAGCTGGCGCCGTCAGTGAGAGCGAAAAGCTCTCTGTCCGCGTATGGCTTCAGCTCCTCAAAGAGATATCCAAGCTTTACGACGACTATTCTGTAGGAAAGAAGATCAGCGTTTGCCTTATCAAAATTACCCTTCTCAATAAATGCCGAGCGAAGCTCCGTGTAAATTATATCGACGTTACCGACCGTAACGGTAAGGCTTCTGCCTATTATCTCCTTTGCCCATCCCAAAATCACGCCCTTTGACGAAACGGTAGCGCCGGCTGCGCCGTCTATACCGATGTCTATCGGCGAGCCTATTTCAAGGCTGTAGCCTTTTTCTACTAAATTTTTATCGGTTATACCTGCAACGCAGGTTTTTTTCTCAGGCTTTGCCCGAAGAATCTCGGCGAGAAGCTCTACGGTATTGCCCTCCGCGCCTGCAGTGGTGTTATCTCCGCTATCGGTGATGAATATGCGATGTTCGGTACCGGATATTGCTCGTCTAACGCACTCCTCAGCCGACTCCGCTTCAATAAGAAATTTATATTCGCGCCTTGTCTGCCACAGTTTATTTCCGTATTCTTTCGCAATTTGCTCCGCCGTATTTTCGCTATTTGCCGATACAACGACAGACGCTGACGTGTTTGGAGCATCAATCCAGCAGTGACCGAAGAACATATTCACGCCGAATATATCTTCCCTCTTCTCAAGCTCAGCCGTTTCTCTCTCAAGTGTTTTAAGAGGCTCGTTTGCCGTGAGCATAGTATCTCCCTTGACAAGCATTGGTATTTTCTGCACGTATGTTTTGGGTTTCACGTTATTTTTAAGACAGTAGACGAGCGCTCGCGCGGCACGGAGTTGACTCTCCGTCTGATCAACGTGGGGCGCGGTTTTGTAGCCGCATATTATGTTTACGAAGCTTGAAAGTTCGTCGGTAATATTTGCGTGCAGATCCATAGTAAACGCTATTAGACATTCGGGACTTACTATATCACGTATTTCACGAACAAGCTGTAATTCTCCGCTGCCAATGCCGTCCACCTCCATACTGCCGTGGACGTAGATATATATACCGTCCGCATCGGGATGCTGTCTGACGGTATTGATAATCTGATTTTTGTAATACTCGTAAACGTCACGCTCCACCGTTGCCGACGGCAGCGCATTTGCGTAGATAGACGGAATAACCTCTATTCCGGCGTCGGTGAATACGTCACGGACCACGAGCTTGCGAAATATATCCTCACCGGAGAAATATTCAAAATCCGATCGGGTGGGATGCAGCCCTGCTCTGCTGTTTGATTCACACTGAAAGGATGCTACTATAACCTTCATTTTTTTGCCTCCCTGTTTTTTCTCCTTTATTTTAGCATACTGTTTTTTCTTCAACAAGGTAAAAAATAAAACAGAAATGGTAATTTATAAAAGTAAGGTAGAGTAGAATATGTTTTTTTCCATTTTTTTGACCGCATTGCTTGATTTTACCGCTTTGGTCTGATATACTTGAGATAAAGGAGAAAAAAATGAAAAAATACTTTAACCATAAGATAAAAAAAGCGGTGGTGGTGGAAAGTCTGGTAACTATAGAATCGCTTGATATATCGCAGAGCTTTACCTACCCTGCCGAAATACACGATTTTTATGAATTCGTTTATATAGATTCCGGCGCTATAATATGTAACGTAGGTGAGGAAAGGCTTGAATTAAAGCAGAGCGATTTCTATCTGATACCGCCCGAAAGAGAGCACTCCTACGAGGCGAAACGCAATGCTACCGCATCAATATTCATAGTGTGCTTCAGGTCAAGCGCCGAAACGCTTTCTATACTCGACAAAAGAATCGCTCTGAACAAGGAAACCAAGGCTATAATTTACGATATAATAAAGGAATCAAAAAACGCCTTTACGTTTCCGTTTAACAGAAAGTTAAAGCTGCTTTCAGCTCCCCTTTTCGGCGCGCAGCAGCTCGTGGAAAATAATATAGAGCGATTGCTCGTCAGCCTTGTCAGAAACGAATCAAACAGTAATATGAACATAAAATTCGTGATGAACAGCATAGAGCTGGAAAACAATCTCGTCAACGATATCATCACTCTGCTAAAGGCAAGCGTATACGAAAGGCTATCTCTAGACGATATCAGTCGGCAAAGCTATTACAGCAAAACTTTCCTAAACGTAATATTCAGAAAAAACACCGAACACTCTATTATGCAGTATTACAATATGATAAAGATAGAAGAGGCGAAGAAGCTTTTACGCGAGGGATATTCCCCCTCCGCCGTTTCATCAAAGCTGCAGTTCGAGAGTCCAACGTACTTTACTAAGGTATTTAAAAAATACACGGAGCTCACTCCGTCCGAGTATAAGAAAAAAATACTCTGAAAAACGTATTTATTCCCCGGTGACGAAAAACGTCTGCCTTACCGAGAGAGAAAGTTCTGCGCGAGATAATTATAGAATAGGCGGCAGCAAAGAAATTAAACGGCACGCAAAATGGATTAAACACATAAAAACCTCACTTTTTTCCATTTACAATTCCATTCCGTGATGTTAAAATATAGGAAAATAACTAGTAAGGGGTGTGAAATTGCAGCTAAAAATGAAGGTATCAGCGCGTGGGCAGAGGGAAAATATAATACCGACTATCATCTCGGTATTTTCTTGACTAAGATGAATTCGTCGATTATAGGCGCAATGGTGAACTATGCTAAATTGAGTTCGGAAAATGCAGAAATCGCAATATCAATTGTAAAAAACGCGGCAGATTTTATGATAAATGTTTCTGCGCCAAGTGGCTCGCCTATAGATGAACTTCCACCGACTTACTACTCTGTTCCGGGAATTGATAATCAGATGCATTATCATCACGTAGTAAGCAAGAGATTGAACAGAACTATGCTGATCTATCCTTGCAATGCCGGCAATGCTATCATATTATTAAGACGCGACCGTTGTCAAAGCTGACGATATCGTTATCTAACAAAACGTTCTCATAAACGATTGCAAAAACAACGAATTTGTGATATAATAAAGTCAATTGATATCCGACAATGTCGACACGGTGTAATCAGATATTTATTGAAACGTGATCCATTTCGTCGCCGACGCTATCGTTGCTTTTATTTATGATATAATGCTATTATTTTAAATGCTAGGAGTGGTTGCCATGAGCATTATCAAGCCTACCGATCCGTTTTCATTCAACTATAACAAATTAAAGCAGGTCAATCAAAGCATGAGGTTTGACCCATGCGGGAATTTCGACAGTCAAAAACGGAAGATATCCGAAAAGCTGCGAAATCTTATTTCAATGCCGACACCGCTTGACGTGTGCTATGCAATTTCGCCAGAAACCTACACGGATGATCCGCGCTTTGACGAGGTGCGTTTTCTGTTTGAGAGCGAGCCCGGCTTCTTTATTCCCGCACACCTTATTTTCCCAAAGCAGATAAAGGAGCCCATTCCGCTTGTCATTTGCCTACAAGGACATTCTACGGGAATGCACGTTTCCTTGGCAAGAGAGCGCTATCCATCGCGCGCACCGATCGTAGTTGAGGGAGATCGCGATTTCTGCATACAGGCGGTATCGCGCGGATATGCCGCACTTGCTTTGGAGCAACGCGGATTTGGAGAACTATCATATAAATCGGATGGAAATAATTGCTGCCACGAGCTTTCTTGGCAAGCGGCTCTTGTAGGTAAAACGCTTCTGGGCCAAAGGATCTATGACATCTCCAATGCTATTACTGCCGTGACATCTACGTTTGATTTCATCGATAAATCCAAGATTGGTGTTATGGGGAATTCCGGCGGCGGTACGTCTTCCTATTATGCGGCGTGTATGGATGAACGGATTAAAGTTTCCATGCCGTCCTCCTCATTCTGTTCGATCACTGATGCGTGGGGTGGGATTTACCACTGCGGATGCAGTTATATTTACGGAATGCTGAATTACTTTGAGATGGCGGATCTTGCCGTGATGATCGCTCCGCGTTATTTGATCGCGGTCAACGGTATTTACGATCATCTTCAACCGTTTGAGGCTACACAGCGAGAATTTGAGAGAGTAAAGAGTATCTATGAAAAGGCGGGGGTGCCTGATCGCTGTAGGCTCGTCGTCGGTTCCGAGGGACATCGCTTTTACGCAGATATCGCATGGAATGTTTTCGACGCATTTATTCGTCAATAATTGAGTATAATGCCTTCTAAGGCGTATAAAAAGAAGTGCTGACGTCGTTATTAAAAATGGATTTGAAGCGTAGAATATTCTTCTGAACAGAGTCTGAGTATATGAGATCAAATAAAATATTGGACACGTCAATCGGGATAAACTTAAAACAATGTGTCCAACTTTTATTGTATCGATATGTAGATTTTAGGAAAATCATATTCGACATGCTTTCTTATGAAAGCTCTGTCTATTGCAAAAATCACGGCAATTCGATATTTAAAAGACGGAATTTGCAGTTTGGATCGCAAATTCCGCCTTTTTGCTTTTGCTTATTTATTTGGAACGGTAAGCTTAACCGTCAGAGATCGATTTCATCAAGGAAATACGCCCTAGTCCACGCACACATACCTTTATTATCGCGCACGGTTACACGGAGATAGAGGGATTTTTGCGGATCGTTATTATCCGGCAAAATCTTCGCCAAATCAAAACAGAACGTGTCCTTTGGCGGATCGCAATACTCGGAGGAGCAAGCAATACGGCGATCAGTGTTAACCTCTACCTTAGATGCAGGCGAGGTGTGTACTACTAGGATACCGTCCTCTACGTAAAGCTCCTTGATCTCAGGACCTGTCGAGGCATAAAAGTCGCCATTCTCCAAGGCTTCAAAGATGGTGTTGTACTCAAGCCTGTCTGCCGCAATACATATCCAACCGCCAAGTGAGCTCTCTATTAAGTGGGAATCGTCGGTTGCAAGAGGAAAGAGTCTTTCGCCTTGTTTCAAAAGATCGCACCAAGGCTGCACGGTATCGTGGTATCCAAGTAATTTACACTCCGAATTGTGAATCTCGATTCCAAACAGTCCCTTCAAGCCTATGTAATCGGGATATGCCTGTTGCGACCATACGGGGTGATTATACGAAACGAGAAAGCCCTCTTCGCGAGCTTGCGCTATAAGACGGTTTATGCACTCTACGCTATATTCTTTGCCGGGACATTCATAGCCCACCTTATCCGCGGGGACGCTCGCTCTTCCCTGCGCCCAACGCATACGGCTATATGAAAAAGCCGAAGAAAACGTGCATTCCGGATCTTTGGCAAAAAAGTTCAGGTGGTACGTTTTGCTATATCTGTACAGCTTTCCGTCCGGGCTACCGTTTATTGCGAGCTCATAGCTCGTTATGGGAAGAAATTTCTCGTCGCGCAGCTCGTTGTGCGGCGTAATAGCCTCGTGGTCAGTAAACGCTACTATGGAATAACCGTTTGCAAGATAATGCTCCTTTATTTCCTCCGGCGTCATTTTGCCGTCAGAAAACGTTGAGTGCATGTGCAGGTTTGCTTTATACGAATTTTTGTTGGGTAACAAATACTTTCTCATATCATATTCTCCAAAAAGCAGTTTAGGTTTTGTGCGTCTATGCAGCACCGTTCGTATTTCAAGATTATAGCAGTTTTTATCTCGGTTGTCAACTTTTCGCGTGAAATTTTATTAAGAATCACACATTTTACATTATATTTTTCATTTCTCCACAAAAGCGTGAAAACCTTTTAATAAAACATATCTTTTCCACTTTTATCGAAAAACAAATCGAACACATCGTAATAGGTAGAACGAAACGACGTGTCTTTTTCTGAGCATTAGAGCATATACGAAGGGTTTATGCTCTTGAATACTGAAGGCTTACGGTTCACAAAGAATGCGAGGCTCGATAAAACCTTTAATAGACGTTTCGGTAAGCTCTACACTTTTGACGTTCTTGCCCGTGATAAAAGGAATATTCTCACAGCCCTCTCCGGTGGATACAGCGCAGTTTTTCATACGGAAGGTGAGAGGCTCGTTATCGGGAGCTGAAATCTCCGAAGGATGTCGAAGTCCCTCAAACACGCAGTTTTCAAACGTTATATCCGCAAGTGAACGGTTACAGCACCATATATGACCGAATGGGATGCTCATTATGGCATCGGGATTTTTAAATCGGCAGTTTCTGATCAAGATATTTCCCGGAGTTTTTCTAATCTTTGCGCGATTATCACAATAATACAAAAATACGTTGAGGGTGTTGTGGCGGCAGGCTTCGGTCGTATCTTGCCGTGCACGCTTTTCTTCATCGGAAAGATTGCATCGGTGTCCGTAGGTTGCGGGGGCGATTCCCTCGCAATTTTCGACGAGCACGTCGGTACCGCCAAAACGTAAAATACTGCATGCGCTCTCAAAATAGCAATTACGAACGGTAACGCCTATATTATCAAATCCAGCGATACAATCGTCACCGGTAATAAATCTGCAATTTTCGATCAAGATATCATCGCAGGTACGCACGTCAAAGCCGTCGTGACCGGCAAGAACGGTAACCTCGCTAATAGAAATATTCTTACTGTTTTGGATAGCGTGAGCCCAGTTTCCGCTGTCGCGAACCGTATAGCCGCGAAGAACGATGTTCTCGCAATACCACATATTGATGGCGTGGGGACCTCTGTAATTCTCCTCACCCACCTCGTCAAAGCAATTTTGACCGTCGATCTCGGAGCCGCGCTCGCCGATTATCGCTATATTTTTAGCGTTTATTGCTCGGATTATTGCGTTATTCCATCTGGAATGAGGATATACGCAGCTGCTGGGCTTATATCCAACATTAATAGTGGGAGAAAAGGATTCCCTCTCAGATTCGGAAATCGGTTCAACCATATCGTCAAGATAAGTGCAATAATCATCCGGATCAACGCTTCCCAGCAAAACGGCGTCCTCAAGAAGATGAAGCGTAACGTTGGATCGCAAGCGCAAACCGCCGACAAGATATCTTCCCTTAGGCACTATAACCTCTCCGCCACCGTTTAAGAAGCAATCGTCTATGGTTTTTTGGATCTCACGGGTACACAGCTTTTCGCCCACGGTCGCGCCGTAATCGAGAATATTAAACGTCATGGTAATCCTCCGTTTTTTTTGTACAATACGGACAAGTTCGGTTTGTTACCTTTTTTACTCATTTTGTTGTTTTCACTGCAAAACGGTCTGTCCAAATCCTATTTTAACATATAAGAAACAAAAATGAAAGCTGTTTTTTTGAACAAGTTTTTGTATGAAGGAACCTGAGCTGTTGATTATCTCTAGGCACGCGTCAAAGCTCGCGGTAGAGCATAGTCGGTCTATTATCCTCTCCAGTTTACGTCAAAGGTAGATATATCGCTACCTGCAAGAGAGAGCGTTCGATAGCTCTTCTGGGTATATTTTTCCTCGGTAAGCGCGTCAGCGCTGTATATGACGGAATATAGCTCGGGCAGGTCGTACATTAAATGATTGGTGTTCCAGCACAAAAGGTCGCGGATGCCGAGAGCGGCAACCTTCTCCTTCCATTCGATGCACCCCTCGGGAGAGTGGCTGTGCGACCACGGAAGCGTGGCGGCAAAGGTAACGTCGGTGCCCTTCAGAACGTCGAGATACTCTCTTGCGCCGTCCAACGTTTTTTCAATATCGGTCGTGTGGTATCTGGAAAGTATAGGCTCTCTTTTCAGCTTGCTTTCGTATAAGGACAGGTCGATAAGACCGTCGTCCGCCATACAGCCGTCAAGGCGCTCTACCGTTTCCATAATTCCTTGGTAAACTCCGTCGATAAGCCCCGCCTTTGCCCATCCTTCGACGTCTATGCCGAAGTGCTTGGCGGTCTTAGGGGAGTACTCCGTAATTACGTTTATTGTCAGATTGCCGAGCCTTTTTCTGAGCTCAACCATAAATTCTGTCATCATATCGCACCATACACCGTGCAGGCGCGGATCTGATGCGGGAACGCGGCGCGCGTCAACGCCGGGATAAAGCTCTGAAAAACGGGATATAACCGGCTCTTCGAAGTGAATATGCAAGCCTCTGTGGAATATGAGCGATACTCCGTCAAAGCCGTATTTCATATAAGACGTGAGGGTATCCAAAACGAACTCACGCGTTTCTTTGAAGGCGTAGGAGCATACGGGCAGGGTTCTGCCGTCACGCGTTTTGCAATAAAGCTCGGGATGCTCTTCAACGAAGGTGCGCCTGGTCCATCTCGAATTGCCGTAGGGAAGCGTGAATGCGGCGACGGACATACGGTTGGTGGCGTACGCCTTTATTCCCTTGCTGTGAAGCTCGTCTATACGAACTCTGTACGCTCTTTCGCGCACCTTGTAAAATGCCTCGTCCTTTTTTTCACGACCGAGTTCGCTACTCTTGGCGCGCAGAGCGCTTTCATATTCGGGAACGTCGTAATCAAATGAGATTTCCAGCGAGCAATCGGTAACGTCACCCTTTGTGATCGGGTAAACTCGTGTGAGAAGCCCCTCGTCACAATCGACGTCGTCCTCAAAATTAGGCTCTTCATCAATATGAGTATGTATTCTCATACATCCCTTCGCACCCTCGGCGGATATCTCCTCCACGGTCATAGGAACGCATCTTATCCACGCAAGAGCCGCCGCGTTTGAGAAATAGGCATTGGGCTTTCTCAATATTAAGTCCTCACCGTCGAGTCGTGCCGCCTTCCAGAAAAATTCCTGGAAGCATTCCACCCTCGACCAGTGATGAGTGCTTCCGCAAGATGGGGAGCGCATACCGGTAAATCCTGCATCGCTCTTCAAGCGCAGGGCGAAATAATTCTGACTCCTAAAGTTAACCGTGGCAACAAATATTTTGTACCATCCCGAAAGTCCCAGATGCAAGGTAACTTCAGGAGAGGCGGACATTTCTCCCGAAAGAAGAAGGTTTCCCTTTACGTCCCCTGCCTCATACGGTATCACCTGCCACGTATCAGCGGTCAATTCCGTGCTTATTCTGTCGGCTTGAAGCACCGATCTGTCAAGATATGAAATTAGTACGTCATTCATTGAAGCTTACCTCCCACAACTGATGCTTTCGTTTAAAATCGGTATTTATAAATTTTCCCGCACTCGTCTGGGCGAATGCAGACTCCATAGCTCTACGTAAAGTTGTCTTACGAAGAAGCCTTTCCATAAATATTTTAAGAGATGAACACATCATTCAGATGTATTTCAGTACACATTATAGATTGTTTCGTATCAAAAGTCAAGCATCTTCCAGCAACTTTGTAACAACTTTTATCAAGTATGCAGTGATTGATAGTTTCTTCGCGCAAATTCCCTGCTCGGCAGTTATCCAAATACTTGTTGCAGCCTTCTTACAAAGTGATTGAATTTGACTTTACCATCCGTAGTTTTTTCATCTTTTTCTCCTAAATACAAATTGGACACATCATCACGTAATCCGCGTAAATGATGTGGTCAAAGAGTTTGCGGAAATGTTGCAATCTTAATGAAGAAAAAATGCACCAACGCTTTTGGCGGAGGTGCATTTGCCTTGTTTTGCCTTTTTGCGTTTTTCCTTGGCACACTCGGGACATCCGTTGCCTCTGTTACGCCCGCCAATATCAGCCTGCCACTCATGCCCCTGCGAGCATTTCCACCACACTTTTTTATGACTATTGGTCATTTCTTCGTTAGCTTTTAAGCCGCCATTTTTACTGCTTCGTGGAGTCTGCATACCTCTTATACACGACCGTAGAATTATATGATTTTGGCTTGCCATTATCAAAAGTATTTTTATTCTCTTACCTACATTCTTTTTTCAGTTGAGAGGGTGAAAAGCCGTATTTTTTCTTGAACACGCGGGAGAAAAACTTTTCGTCCGAAAAACCGCAGGCGAAAGCGATCTCCTTGACGGATTGATTTTGGGAGAGCAAAAGCTCCATTGCGCGATGGATGCGAAGCTTTGATAGATAGGCCTTTGGCGACATGCCAAAGCGCTGGTGAAAGCCTCTTAGCAGACTGGATTGGCTCATGAAGCCAACCGCGCAAATTTTGCTGATTTCAAGATCCGGATCAAAAAAATGCGCTTCCATATAGGCAAGGCAAGCATCGAACGGCCCTCCATTGTGATCTTGCCTTTTTTCGCTTGCCATTTTTTCAAGGATTTCATAGATTTTTGATTTTGCATAATTGACTGAATGATTTTTGTTCCACCCTTCCAATAGCTGAAGAAAAGCAGTGCGGAAAAACGCAGGATTTTCGGGATGAAAGATTTCAGGCTCGCTATAATTGCAATTAATAAGATGCACGACAACGGTTTCGTTATCAGAATATTTAACGTCGTATGCCATGTTTGATGGCAGAAAGACGATATCCCCTGAAGAAAACGGCATACGGTTTCCCGCGATATTAAATTCTCCGCATCCGCCAAGACGGATAGCGAGCGCGGCATACGGCCGAGGTTTGACGAAAAAATATCCGTCTTTGTGACGAGATGGAAATATTGAAAGTATCTCAAATGAAAGTGTGTCGAAATTGTATATCATATTTTCCTCCAACGAAGCGAAGATGCCCCACTTGCATTAATACGACATTTGAAGTTATTATATCATACTGTGACGAAAAAATCCACCTTTTTGGCGAAAAAATGCGTTTCTCATTGGATTTTTTTGTGATACACTTATACTGAAATTCCTGTTTGGATGAAAAGATGCGTTTTCTCACCTATTTTTTAGTTTTTGAGAGGACATCCTTGCAGTGATATTGTTTGGACCTTTGATTTTGATTTCGAAAGGAAGAAAGATTATGAATATCTTTGTTGTTTACCCCCAAAATTCACACACGGCATACAAAATTGCGGCAGACGAATTTGTTGCCCTTGCAAAGTGCGGTGCTGAAACGATAACGGACGCAGAGTTTCTCGCTCTTGAAGAAAAGCCGAAGCAAGCTGTTATTATCGGAAACGATAGCGTAAACGACGTACTTGCCGCATTTTTACTTGATGGCAAGATTTCACCGCTTGGTTTCCGCTACGGTACGGACGGCTACACGGTGAGAAGCGAAAAAATCGACGAAACGGAATATCTGATTTTGGCGGGCGGACGTCCGCGCTCAACCATTTATGCGGTTTACCGCTATTTTGAAAAATTCTGCGGTTGCCGCTGGTTTTGGGACGGAGACCGTATTCCTTGTGTGGATTTGCCATTTGCCGATATTTCTATTTGTGAAGCGCCGCGCTTTGAATATCGCGGCATCCGCTATTTTGCACACCGCAGCCTCCACCGCTTTCAGGCCGAGCAATGGGGGTTTGAGGACTGGAAACGCGAGATCAATTGGCTCTTGAAAAGCCGACTTAATCTCTTTATGCTTCGTATCGGAGCGGACGATCTTTTTCAAAAGGCATTTCCCGATATCGTTCCGTATCCCGACCGCGATCTCCCTCTTCCCGAATCGGCTAATGGATATGATGACCGTAACCTTTTCTGGTCGCTTGAATATCGCGGAGAGCTTCGCAAGAAAATCCTGCAATACGCATTCGAGCGTGATCTGATGCACCCTGACGATGCAGGCACAATGACACACTGGTATTCGCGCACGCCGATCGCCTTTCTTGAAAAGAAAAAGCCCACGCTACTTTCGCAGACCACGAAGGGATACAGCGAGCAGACGGGGCTTGTTTTTGATATTCGCGAGAAGAAAAATATGGAATATTACGAGCAATTGACAGACACGCACGTAAAGGAATACGGCAAGGGTGAGATCTTCCACACAATTGGACTTGCCGAGCGAATGTACTCAAGGGATAGGGCAGAAAATCTGCGAATGAAGCTTTTCACCTACCGTAGAATTGCGGAAAATCTTCGCAAAAAATATCCAAATGCGCCTCTTTTGCTGGCGAGTTGGGATATTTGGATGCGTTATACACCCGAGGAGGCAAAGGCTTTGCTTGCAGAGCTGGACCCTAATCAAACCATTTTCTTTGATTACACCTCCGAGGCAGAAAGCGGCAACGACTTTACGAAATGGAACCTTTTAGGCAAATTTCCATGGATCTTCGGCATTTTCGGCGGACTTGAAAAGCACCACGATATACGCGGTAACTTTGCGCTGATGAATGAAAGACTTTCGCTTGCCAAGAAGGATGCTATGTGCCGCGGTATGGTTTTCTGGCCTGAATTCTCGCACGGCAACCCGCTCAATCTTTATTATCTTTCAAAAAATGCCTGGGAGGAGGACACACCCTCTATAGATGCACTTCTTGAGGGCTTCTGCGAGGAAAGATACGAAAAGGAAAATGCCGGCGCAATGCTTTCGATATGGAAGAAAATACTTCCTATTGCAAGGCTGATGTCTTGGACAGGACCGACCGATGGAACTCTTCCCTGCGACGATCTTTTTGAGCATATTCAAGAAAACGCCCTCTTCAATTCCGCGGAAATAAAAAAGAACGAGACAATCCTCGCATATTTTATGGAAACGAAGGATGCTGCTTTGCAGATCCTTTCGACGCTCACGCAAATCTCGCTTGACGATGAAAAAACGAGAAGAGACGCCTACGATATTGCAAGAACTGTGATAAGCCGATTCATCAATGCGGCAATTCTCCACGCCGAGCTCTGCTTTGCAAACGGGGATGCGGGCGGCGTTGAAAAGGCATCACAGATTTCCATTTCGCTCCTCGAGGCCTTTTGCCTGCTTCTGGGCGGACATGAGGATTATTCTCTGCTCGCATCGCTCGAGAGGCTGAAAACGGAAACAGATACCAACCCGAATTTTGAAAAAACGCTCAAAAACAATGCGGAATGTGACTACAACCGAGCACATATTTATGAAAATGCAGTATATCTCTATCTGCCTGAAACGAGGCTTTGGCTGAGCGCGGCTATTGTGGCAGCAAAGGCAGGTATTCCGCTGGATACCAAGGGGCTGACGGCAGATTTTGCGAAGATCCGTGCCGTTTACTTTGAAACGCCGCTTGCCGAAATGAAGCGTGAGAGCATGCCGCTTGCCGAGGTGGCAGAGCAGGCAAAGAAGTTTATCGGCGAGTTGAAAAAAGAAGGCTAAAAGTTAGGTTTTTGCCTTTACGGTGTAGATATTACGTAGGCTCTGATAGACGCATAATGACTATAAAACCGAGCCGTCGGAGAACCCCTTGGGGTGAGAGCTGCGAAATACGCCTAATCAAATCTCTCAAATAAGAATTGATACTGACATCATTATCCAAAGCCGATTTCAAATGCAGAACATAGTTCTTATAGAGCTGATCATCAATGTCCTCAATAGGCATTTTAGGATCGAAGAACTTATAGAACTGCACGTAGCTTTGTCGATAATGCTCGATAGTGCCTTCTCTTAAATTTCGTTGCCGACAATTCTCTAAATACTTGTTGCAGCCTTCCTCAAAAGTGAGCGTTACACCTCTTGACATTTTGATCTTTTTCACCTTGAAAATCCTCCCTAAAAACAAAATAATATTGGACACATCATAAGCGAAAATACGTTTATGATGTGTCCAACTCTTTTTATTATACGATTATACAATGATTTGCAATCTTCGATTGCATGAATTGACGCGTTGCGTCATGATTTCTCGCTTATCTCCATGAATTGAATTGCCACTCATGCGCCGCAGCACAATTTATGGCGTTAGCCAATTCACGATAATGTAGTTATCAATTCATGCCCACAAGGGCAATTCATTGTAATTCGCGCTGCGAATTACTTGCTTGCCTCTTCGATAGCAACAGCTACTGCATCAGTCATTAAAACCTGCGGGTTGTTACCTATGCCGAGGGCGACAAGTCGATGCTTCAACGCAGTATTGGGCGATTTATACAATCAGCATCGCGTCGCCGAAGGAGAAGAAACGATACTCCTCCTTTACCGCTTCTTCATAAGCCTTCATGACACGCTCTTTGCCTGCAAGGGCTCTGACGATTTACTTCTTATCATATTGAATGCTTCAAAATATCGTTTTCCGAGAATTTCAAGAGATTTTCCGGAAAAATGGATATGATCCTCGGGATCGGCCTTGTCCTGCGCGTTGGAGGGGAGGTCTGCGGTTTCGATGAATACACCGCCGAACGCTTCGGTTGCGCGGCGAATGGCCGCCACGATGGGAGCACAGGCCTCCGCTTTTTCGCTCTTCCAATCGGCGCAGAAGTCTGCCGTGATGATTGGAATATTATTGCCTACGCGCTTTCTCGTATTTTCAAAAAGATAGCAGAGATTTTTATAATGCATCTGCTCCGTAGCACCGCGCGAGGCATCCGATTCGCCCTGATGCCAAAGCATCGCAACCACGCGGTTTTCGGGGTTCAGATTTAAGGCGCAGTCCAGAAGATAGAGCATACGGCGATAGCAGAGCCCCATCGGCGTCCACTGCTCGGCCATAAACGACGTAGCGCCAAGCGCGGTGTGGAGAATGAGGAGCTTGCGATCCTCTGCGAGAAGTCCCAAGCGACGGTACTCGCGCGCAAAGGAAACGGCGAAATCGTATTTTTCACGAGAATCCACTTCCTCGATCGTGACGTCTACAGGAAGAGAAAGATGCCACATTCCCTCAATATATCCATCGCCCTTTCCGAGACCGGACATACGGTATAAAACGCCATCCGGCAGATGCTCCTCTACAAGCGGCCCATAGCCGGAGCCTTCCGCGTTAGATTGACCTGCAAGCAGGATAATATCAAATTTTACGTTATCAAAATTCATAGTGGACTCCTAAAATGTTTTTATTGAAATAAAGCAAAAGTAAGACAAGGCGATTATGCTGATTCGGAGAAATCGTTCAAGACAAGGCAAAGCGAGCGCGAAGCCCGACGGCATAGTTACCTACGCCGAACGCGCGTTGGACGCGCGGTGAATTACGAAGAAAAAGTCCTCTTCAAATCTCTTATTGGTTAGTTTTTAACGCTTTTTTGTTTGTGCCTTTGTGGACACAATGTGGACGAATTTATTTTTGTCCGCGCGTGTATGATACCATCTTTACGCCCTTTTGGCAATGGGAATCATCAAATAAAAATCCAAAAGAGGGGATGAATTGAGTGAGATTTTCGTCCTGTTTGTGATAGTTTTAATTTGAAACAGTATATGTTCAACTCTCGTATTCGCTGGCAGAATTTGGTATAGTTATGTTGAGCTCAAAACTGTCATTCAAGGAGGAAGGCTCCACATGAATAATGCCGAAGAAGCGAATTATGTATTCTTCACCTGCGGAAATACGTTTATGATGTGTCCAACTTTTTTATTTGAGATTTTGGGCGAAATGATTTTTACAAAGCTCACATAAAGCTCTATAAATCTCAAAAAACCTTGAAAATCAAGGCATTACTTGGATGCCTCTTCGATAGCAACTGCAACGGCAACGATCATTCCTACCATGGGGTTGTTACCTGCGCCGAATAATCGACAGAGAGCGAGTCTGCAAGCTCGCTTGCAAGCAAATCTGTGAAGATTGCTCCACGAGCGTTGCGTGTAACACAACAAGGTGCAAAGCACACAGCCTCAAGCGTAGCGCAGAGGCGTAGCTCGTCGTGAGTATGAGTCCCATCATTTCGACGTAAAGTTGTCTTACCTTCAGTTCATCAACCGTTAGTGTCTCAAACTCTCTATCTATTATCTTTTTAAAAATACTTCACCCATAACATTATAACCTCTTCATAATACCTTTTGCTTCGCACTCAGCTATCAATTGGTTTACTTCTTTCATAGCACTCTCCCAAGCAATGCCACCATTATAGCCCCTAAGATTTTTCATCATAATCTCAATTATCTTATTTATCTCGTGGGTGTTGTGCTTTAGGCACGGTTGCAGAAGTCCTAGCCTTTGCATCCTTTAGCTGAAAGCACAGAAGATAGAGCGCAACACCCAGAAGTCCGGTGATTAATGCAGGTACGTTCATATTAATCCTTAGTAAGTTTACGATTTTTTCAAAACTATCAGAAAGCACGTGTAATTATTCCCACTATCACGTCGCGAGTATAAATAATCGTACCTACCGAAAAGATCGTTAAGATAGCGAGAAGTACGTTTATCACTCTGAAAAAAGCGGTACTTTGTGTGACACTCAATCGTTTGAAAATGATAAGATAAATTATCAGTCCTATAAAATATCCGGCAATATTGGTGATGAAATCCTCGGTGGCAAAGTTTCCGAGTAAAGTGAATAATTGCAAAATTTCCACCGTGACGCAAATAGCGAAGCAAAGGGGCAATCCGTAAATTATTCTGCCCTTTTTAAAAGCGTAGGAGAAAAACACGCCAAATGGACTAAACACGAAACAGTTGAGGACGGTATCAATCTTCTGACGCATTATCCAATACTCATCCCCACGGTAGTTAAAGGGAATTAAATCCCAAATCAATCTCTCCCCGATGGTCATATCCTTTAAATTGTGGTAATTTCGGAGCATTAAGATCTCGCTTCCAAGTTTAAATACCAATGCCCAGATCAATATCCAACCAAACATCAAAGCGGAAAAAATCGCTGCGCGGCGAAGCCGCACTTCCCCTCTCTGATCTATTCCGTAAATTTTGGTATTATAATTTGTTTTCCTAAAATTACAGCCTATCATACAACCGCCAGCCTTATTTATTAAACGAAGAACCGCAAAAGCGGTGAGAGTCCCCGTTACATATCGTATTATAGCACTTTTGTAAAGCTATTGCAAGACGTTTGCGGATTATATTCATCTGCTTGCCCGTATATCAGAGAAAAATCGACAAACTTATTTACAAAAGTCAAAAAGCTTGGTATAATAAGTACAACAGTTATTTTGAAGGATCGAATACTGTTTTCGTTATAACGAAAAACAAACATTTCTTCCCTCTCTTTTTTTAAGTGCCCTATTTCGCATATTCTCTTTTTAAACTACAATCACAGGTGAAATAATGGAAAAGATTGCTTTTATTGCCGGTATTTTGGCGGTTGCCCTCTTTCTTTTAGGTTATTTGCAAAAGAAAAGAAGCTACATACTCGCCCTTAATCTCAGCTCGCGCTTACTATATATAGTTCAGTACGTACTTTTAGGCGCTTTTGCGGGAGCGGTTCTTGACGTTGTCGGTGCGGTTTCAACCTTTGTCGCTCAAAACATCGAGCGGCCGAAACTAAAAAAGCACAAGCCTCTGATATTTACGGTTAACAATATAGTGATCATAGGTACGGGACTTTTGCTTTATCAGAACGTATTCAGCCTTTTTCTAATAGCAGGAGTTGCGCTTCAGACGGATGCACTTTGGCTGAAAAACGAAAAAAGCATCAGAATACTATCCCTGATATGCTGTCCGTTTTGCTTTATATACAATATATCAAGCGGAGCCATCGGATCGTGTATCGGTGACACTTTGGCGTTCACCTCTCTCATATATTCTCTGATAACCTACGACGTGATACCGGAGCTGCGAAAGAGGCGATCCTGAATCTGACGCCCAGATGATCGTAAAATCTTGGATAGTATAGGCTTTGCAGTTTTCGACTCCCACAAAAATCATATACCCGATTGTCATAACCACCTACCGATACGAGCTGATATATGCGAGGTATGGATTTCCGCAGGAAAATTTCGTTATATCACTCCGTTTTACTGTTTTAAATATCCACGCCATAGTAATAACCGTATACGCGCAAATGCAGCACGCGTGATATTAGGAATTGATAGCCCACTTAAAACCCGTGTAAAAGTAAAAAATAACTAACTTTTTATATTCACAATCAGAATTCATATTGGTAAAATATAAAAAACATCAAAGCAAAGGGTGTGTTATTATGAATTTTAAAAAAATAGCACTGGAAGAATACAACAATCCGGATTTCGCAATACGCAGAGGCGGCGTAAACGGTAACGCCTTTTGGAATATTCAGGCTCAAGCGTTTATGTACTGCCCTTCGTTTGATTTCGCGCCGCTTTCGGGTTGCACGAGCTATCTGTTTGAAGCGGAGGACGAAAGCGGAACGAAGCATTCCTTTGCAACGGATGATTCCTACGCCCTTTTAACTCCTATTTGGAACGAGTTGGAGGTAGGTCAGATTCAGCTTTACGCATATGCATTAGACAGTAAAGGCAACAGAATCGCAACGGTAGGCGCAAGAAGCTTTCATAAATCCGCGCCCTTCACCGGTGAATATCCTCCCAAGGCTTTGGACTACGGCGCGTGTGCAAAAAAGGTATACGATTATTTATTGACAGATCCTTATATCAGCGATTGGGCTGAAGGAAAATACAACACAGACTATCATCTCGGTATATTCTTGACCAAAATGAATTCCGCCATCATAGACGCCATGATTAACTATTCTAAATTAAGTCCGGAAAATGCCGAAAAGGCTATGACTATCGCAAAAAACGCGGCGGATTTCATGATACAGGCGTCAGCTCCCAAGGGTTCACCCATAGAAGGATTACCGCCAACTTATTATTGCATTCCCGATCTTGATAACAATATGAAAAGTCACCACGTAGTAGGAAAAAGACTCAATACTACCATGCTGATCTATCCTTGCAGCGCAGGATCTGCTTATTTAAACCTCTACCGTGTGACCAACAACGCAAAATACCTGGATGCGGCGATTAAAATCGCGGAGTATTATAAAGCCCACGTTTGTGAAAACGGCACCTGGCATCAAATGCTTTCCGTTGACACGGGCGATTCGCTCGTACCGCAATACAGCGTACCGTCCGGAATTTGCGGATTCTTATACAAGGCGTACGCAATTACAAACGACAAGAAATATAAAGCTCTCGCAGAAGGCGGAATGGAATATATTTGGAAAAACACCATCAAGGACTTCCATTGGGAGGGTCAGTTTGAGGATGCGGTCCTATCACAGCATTATTCCAATATGACCCATTTCACCGCAAGCGCAATTATCAGAGACATCGCCAACCACCACGGAGACGACCCCGAAAAAATCGAGTGTGCCAAGGAGTTGATGAGGTACATAGAGGACCAGTTTGTCGTTTGGGATAAACCATTAAAGTATCATAAGCACGACAACACGGATAATTGGTCGTACCCTGCCGGTCTTGAGCAATACGCGTGGTACGTCCCGATCGATTCCTCAACCGCGGGAATTATGTCGTCGTTTCTAAATATGCATAAGCTTACCAAATATCCGATTTATTTAGAAAAGGCAAAGGCCTTGGCTGATTCTATCACAAGAATGCAAAACACAAAAACCGGATTGATACCTACTCACTGGAGAACGAAGGATTGCAGAGAAACGGGCGGCGAATTGTGGATCAATTGCCTGATAGGTACTGCAAACAGGTTGTTTGAAATAGATAAATACATAAAGGGACTGTAATTTTTAGGGCGAAATTCGTCGCGCGACGCAAAAAGAGCAAGAATAAAAGGATTATGAGCTTGACCCCAAGGCAATACGCTTTTGAGGTGACGCAGTATCCTTTTGTTCTTGCTCTTTTACTATCGCTGTGTTTTGCACATCCGATCTAAAACATTTTAATTAATTTTGATCGCGACGTCTTTTTCTGTATTCCCGCGGAGAAATTCCCACTATCTCCTTGAATTTTTCCCGATATTTTTTCGAGTCGGAATAACCTATAAATTCCGCAATGCTCTCGATTGGAACATCCGAGGTTGAGAGCATGCGACAGCTTTCGCTTATCCTTCTTGCGTGAAGATACTCAAGGTACGTTTGACCAACCTCTTCCTTGAATTTCTTTGATAGATAAGGCAGGCTTAAACGTAGTTCTTTTGCAAGCGAAGAAAGAGTGGTGCTCTCCATATAAAATGCCGTAAGATAGTTGATCACGTACCTTACGTCCGGTGAGCATTGGATCGTCGTATCCCTGTTGAAATATTGTCGAAATCCCTTTATAAGTATCTCCATCAGCCTGCAACGAACAGCCTCGTAATATCCGGGAAGTCTCGCGGAAAGCTCTGAGTCTATCTCGGTAAAGAGCCTTTTGACAGATTCGTCCTTGTCGTCCTTAAAGTAAAAATCGTAGCGTACACGGTTGTCGTCGGTTTTCGGATTTATTCCGTAGAAGGAAGCAAGCTCTGCAAGTGAATTCACCCTCTTGTGCCAGAGGTCCACGGCTCTGTTATCAAAAATAAGATTTATGATCATGAGATCTTCGCCCTCTTCAACGAGATAGCAATGCTCTATTCCTCCGTCAAGGAAAAAATAATCTCCCGCCGAGATGCTTTTGGGTTCTTGTCCTGTTATAACGTTTTTAGCGTATCCCGAAACAACGTAGACGAGCTCAAAGTCCGATCCGCCCAGCGCATTGTCGTGCCTATGTATCTCCGTTTGAGTTCCTGCATCATGAATGCTATACAACGCGCTGATATATTCAGCTATGTTTTTTGTAATATTCATAAAAATCGCCCCTAAAAAAAGCAAAAAGTACCCTTGTTTTAATTATACTTTAAATGTACAATAATGTCAAGAAGATAATTTATTTATTTTAGCAAAATAAACTTAGGCGGCTTTTATGGAAATTTTAAACTTCATTTCACCGAATGATACAATCGGTAAAACCGACTCCGAATCAATTCAGAACGCCGTTGATCTCGCCGCAAAGCGAGGAATTAACAAGGTCGTTATTCCAAGACTCAACGCAAGGCGAGGCGAGACAGAGTGGGTGATAAACAAAACTATCCGTCTCCCCTCCGAAATGTGCATCGAGCTTGATAACTGCTATATGGTTATGGCAGACGACGTTGTAGGCGGTTTCTTCTGCTCGGATAATCTTTTCACAGAGCGAGGAACAAAGCTCGAAGAGCGTATGTATGGCATCAACATTCACGGTAAGGGAGTCGCTGTTCTCGACGGCGGAAACCCAACAGCTCTTAACGAGGCAACCCAGAAGGAGCTTGGCGTACCCGTCCGCCTCAACACCCCAATTTTCTTTATTAACGTTGAGGGCTTCAAGGTCGAAAACATTTCCATTATAAATCAAAGATATTGGGGTATGAGATTCCAATTTTGCTCAAAAGGAATCATTCGCGATATATTCTTTAGCGTCAAACAAGACAGAAGAAATCAGGACGGTATAAATCTCCGTAACGGCTGCCACGATATTCTGATCGAAAATATCCACGGTCAAACAGGCGACGATATGATCGCCCTTTCCGCCATTGATACGGATAGAAAGGTTGGCTTTAATATTGACTATCCCGTTGTCGTTGAAGGTCACGATTGGGATATCCACGACGTCACCATAAGAAATATCAGCGGCGCGGCTGTACGTCACCCACTGGTCGCGCTCAGAAACCACAACGGCGCGAAGCTTTATAACATCAATATTGAAAATATAAGAGATACAGATTTTATTCGGCCTGCGGCAAACGACAACTTTGAGCGTTATGCTCTCGTTGCAGTAGGTAATAATTACTACGCAGCGATTCGCCATTCAATACTTGGAGAAACATATAATATCACAATTCGAAATATCAATGCGAAGTATAGCACAAGAGCGGTGTATATTCAGTCCACCTTGCGTGATTCTCTCGTATCCGGCGTTTATGCGGCGGATGCCTGCAAGTCGGTTATCGCAACAACACCCGACGGCTGGGCAAGTGCTAAAAGCGGAGCTAAGATCGAGAACCTAACCGTTTCCGACGTTTATTTCCGTCCTTCAAGCAAGGAAAACTCACAGCTTATAGATTTCAGCGTTATGAGAGAAGGCGACTTCGCCCACAATATTTACCTTAATAACATAAATATGTTCGGTGTAGGCGCGCTTGCGCTTCTGGATGATAAAAATAAGAGCGTCCATATCAGGCGAGGCGTGATTTTTGCCGATAACGAAGACGCAAAAGAAATTAAATATTCTGCCCACTACGACGAGATCCCCTCTGAAAAAACTGAAAAGGGAATTTGGGAGGCGGACGGCAGAATAGTTTATGATTGCCGGAGGACAAAATAATGAAAAAGTTTTTCCCAACACCAAGAGAAGTAAAGGATTTTGGCGGTCTTGTTAAGATCGGCTCGATCTCATCCGCCGATTTCACCGTTTGCTCGAACTGCTCGGGCGAGATCATCACCTCGGCTCTTGATTTTATTGCATCGGAATTTAATAATAAATGTGCGATATATCCGCCTTTTGAGGGGAGCTTCAAGATCTCTCTTTCTATCGACAGTGCCGACGCACGCATCTCGGGCAAGGGAGACGAGGCTTACGCCGTTAAGATCTCGGAAAATTGCGCTGAGCTTGTTTGCTCTGCCGAAAAGTCCGCATACTATGCCGCTGTAACTCTTATGGAGCTTGTTGAAGTAAAGGGTGCTTCGATATATCTTCCACTTTGCGAGATAGTCGACTACCCCAGATTCACAAAGCGCGGTGTACTTATTGAGAGCCGCTACAACGACTTTATGACCCTTGAGGACTACAAGGCGGCTATTGACGATTTCGCAAAGCTCAAATTGAACAAAATGGAGGTTGCGGTTTACGGCTCGTGGTCAAAACAGTACGACGATATGAAATCCGAGCAGCAATATATTCCCTTCAAATCCATGCCCGAATTCCGCAATCCCAAACCCAGAAAATACTATTCCGTCAAGCAGGGCAAATGGGTGAATATTCCCTTCACCCTGCCCGAAATGTACGAAAAGGACTTCTTTGGCGAGGTCGTGAAATACGGTAAAACCAAAAACGTTGAGGTATTCCCCCTCTTTAACAGCTTCGGTCATAACACTCTGCTTCCTCGTGTAAAGCCCGAACTTTCCGCTCTTGACGCGGATGGAAAGCCTACGAACAGCGGCTTCTGCACGGCAAACGAGCAGGTGTATGAAACTCTTTACACGCTTTACGACGAGATTATAGACAGATACCTCGCTCCTAATGGTATCACCTCATTTGCGGTCGGTCTTGACGAGGTCAGCGACGCTGCCTTCTGCAAATGTGACAAGTGTAAAAACAGATCGAAGCCCGAAATTTTCACCGAGCACGCAATAAAACTCGTTAAGCACCTCAAGCAAAGAGGAATGAAGGACGTTTACATTTATGACGATATGTACCTTTATATCTTCGATAATCTTGACGAAAACCTCGCTCAAAAGTTTAAGGACGGGGGCGTTTACGACGTTACCGTTATGGACTGGTGGAACTACGGCGCTCGCGTTGACTTCTTCCGCGGTCTTAGCGGTAAGCTTAACAATTCGTTTGAAAAGGCTGTTATAAAGCCTATGTCCGGCTATTGGCATTGGCAGGGATGGTCGGACACTACGCTCAATATCGCCTATTGCGCACAAAAGGCAAATGAGCTGAACTACGAGGGAATGATCTCCTATTCCACCTACGAGCCTGCGCTTGACTATAACTACGCCTTTCTCGCAGAAGGCAACTGGAATCCGATCACCGATCCCGAACAGGCAATAATTGATTTTGCCGAGAAATATTTCGAAATAAATTATCCCTTACACGGAAGAGAGGCAGATCAAAGCTGGCAGATCATTCGCCATAGATTGCATTCCTACAACTACGACGAAAATCCGCCGTCGATCTCCGAGTTTGCACAGTACATTTACAGCTACCAGAAAGCCGATCTTGCTTTCCCGAGAAATCACATCGCGGAAATAATCAAAAAGATCGAGTCGAATGAGTATAGGTACGTAACCTTTCTTCACGATATTCTTTCAAGAAGCTCGGAGTCACTTAAATTCTTTAACAGCGATAAGGCAAAAACCTCGGTTGTAAACGAAAACTTCGTTGCAACGATTAACGAGCAAAAATCCTATGCGTTTGAAGCGCTTACCCTTTACGGTTTATATAAAGATTCGAAGGAGGGAAAGCTCACAAATACAGAGATGATCGCACGTGTTCGCGAACTTATTGAGGCGAGAATGAGCCATATGCTCCTCGTTGAAAACTCCCGTCTTGAATCTATCAGACACCAGACCCTAAGAATGATGACTATCAACCTTGAATACCTTTGGGAGCTTCTTTCCAACATCGAGGAGTCGGACGCGAGGGGCGAAAGATTCGTATACGACCCCGATACGGCTGTTGACAGAAACGAGCCTGTGTTCAAGTTCTTAAGATAAAAACGGAAAGGTAAAGCTTAATGATTGACATTTGCAAACACGTAGACGTTTTTATGGGAAACGGTGAAACCGACAGATTTTTTGACGAAGGACTTGCGTCAAAATGGTTTTACATAAAAGCGCAATGTGGCAATACGATTCCCCACGCAACACTTCCGTTTGGAAAAATGTCCGTTGGCGCGTACAGCGGGGCTTACCCCACAGGATATGGCACTCATTATCCCAATTCCTGCGGCGGAATACGCAAGCTTTCCGATGAAATGCTTGCTGTGGGATTTACCCATCTTCACCAAAGCGGAACCGGAGACATTCAATTTTTCTATAATTACGCTCTCACAACACCCTTTTTCGGTGACGAAAAAAACAGCAGGGTGTATCACCCCATCAAAAATGAGTTTGCGGTCCCCGGTTACTACTCTGCGGAGCTTGGCGGCATAAAGTGCGAAATGACAGTAAGCGGAGGCGTCGCACTTCATAGATACAGCTTTCCCAATACAGGCGGAAAGGTTGCCATAGATTTTTCAAACGACGGTTTAAGTACGGCTTTCGATAAAAAGTATCGGGGAACAATCAAGGATTGTACCCTTTTGCTTGAAGAGGAAGGCGAAATTTCATTTTCGGGAATCTTCTCCGGAATAAGGCTTTACTTTGTAGCTCGTGCAAAAAACTCGACACGGGTCGCATATTTATGCCAAGATAGCAAAAAAAACGACAAAAAAACACTCAAAGCCGAAAGTGCTAATCTTCCGATGCAGGCGGTATTCAACGCCGACGGAAACGTATGCGAAATTGCCGTTGCCTATTCCACAGTATCAGCAAAGAGAGCAAAAGAAGAGCTTCTTTCTGCCGAGCTTGATTTTGACAGCGCAAGATCAAAAGCATATGAAATCTGGAACGAGCATCTCTCAAAATTCAAAATTGAAGCTGAGTCGGATGAGCTTCTCGGAAAGTTTTATTCAAATCTTTATCACTCGCTCGTGAAACCGGTTGATATGACGGGTGAATGTGTTCTCGGAGTTGCGCAAGACACGGTCGTGGATCTTGCAACCCTCTGGGATCAATACAAGACAGCATATCCCTTGATTTACTTTGCATACCCCGAAATGGGCGGTAAGCTTGTCCGCACAATCGGTAATATAAGCAGAGTACTTGGAAGTATACCCTGCAGCTTCTGTCTTTCGGATATTTTTCCTGCAGAAATGCAAGCAAAAATGCTTGGAGTTCTGACACTCGTTGACGCCCACTATATGGGTATTGAAGATGCGACTGTTTCACTTATTGAGGAATGTGCAGAGCGGGAGCTTTGCCGCGATGATTTCAAGCTCTTCGTTCTTTCCGGCTCGTTTGAAAGATACACACATATTCTCGACGTTACGGACACTTGTCTTGCCTTAGCTAAGATTACAAACAGCAAAAAGCTTGCAAAAAGACTCAAAAAGCTCTCCGAGAATTGGAAGATCGCATACGGTAACGACGGACTTATGTCCGATAACGCACCTTATTATGAGGGGGATAGATACACCTACTCATTCCGTATCCAAAATAATATGGAAGAGAGGGTTGCCCTTCTCGGCGGCAAAGAAAAGCTTTGCAAGGCTCTTGACGATTTCTTCGGCTTCACGGGCGAGAGTATAAAACCGATAAGGCATCTTGATGCATACCCGGACATCGCCAAAACAGCGTATCATAGATTTGAGGGCTTCAACAACGAATGTGACATGGAGACGCCCTTTGCATATATCTTTGCGGGGCGGCACGACAGACTTGAGGATATAATCCGAGAGTGTGTCACCAGATCGTTTGGCACAGGTCGGTGCGGCTTGCCCGGAAACAACGACTCGGGCGGTCTGTCATCGCTTTTGGTGTGGAACGTTTTGGGATTGTTCCCTGCAAGCGGACGCGGAGAATTTCTGGTTGGATTGCCAATGATAAAGAGTGCCCAAATATCCCTTTCATCCGGTAAAACGCTGGAAATTTCCGTAATAGATAAGGGAGCAAAATATATAAGCTCCGTTAGATTCAACGGCAAAGAAATTCAGAATTTCCGTATTGACATAGTGGATATTATGGCGGGCGGCAAACTTGTTTTTGAACTGTAAGCAATTATTTAAAATACTACCGAAAAGGAAAGCGATATGACTTCAGGACTTATTATAAATCCGCAGGATCTTTCAAAAAGATGGATAGACCGAATGGCAGATGCCGGGCTTGATATTCTCGGTATTCATTCCGAAGGCGGAAAGGAAGCTTATAAATTTGTTTTTGAGCTGGAGGAGCTTGTTGCAACAAAGGACTATCGAGAGCTTATAGACTACGCTAAGTCTCGCGGGGTTAAAATCGAGTACGAGCTTCACGCCGCAGGTTATCTTGTTCCAAGAGATCTGATCGGCGAACACCCGGAATACTTCAGAATGAATTCCGAGGGCGAAAGAGTAAACGATTGGAACTTCTGCGTCACAAATCCTGATGCCCTTGCCCTCTGCGTTAGAAGAGCGGCGAGACTTGCCTCAATGCTCTATGGCACTGAGCCGAATTTCTATTTTTGGATGGACGATGGCAGAGACACACATTGCTCTTGCGAAAATTGCAGAAAATATTCTCCGTCCGAGCAGCAAATGATCGTTGTTAACGCAATGCTCAAAGAGATCAAAAAATCCGTTCCTAATGCAAAAATGGCATACCTTGCATATTTCGATAGCATTGTTCCGCCCGCAAAAATTCTTCCCGATAAAGGCGTCTTTCTTGAGTACGCACCCTTTGAAAAATACACCGCTGTGGGCGACGATGCTGAGGCAAAGAAAGAGCGCGAAAGAAAAATGCTTGAGCCTTTGATGAAAACCTTTAATTCCGAATCGCCCAAGGTGCTTGAATATTGGTTTGATAACTCCATTTTCTCGGGCAGAGTAAGACCCCCGAAAAAATTCACCCTCGATGAGCAGCTGATGCGAAACGATGTGGAAAAATACGCCGAGCTGGGATTTGATTGGCTCACGTCCTTTGCCTGCTATCTCGGTGACGATTACCACGAACTCTACGGTGACTTTGACGTTTCCTCGTATGCGGATGCAATTCGCAAATTCTCGCGCTGAAATCAATAATCCCTCAACTAAATTAATAAATTTTTCGCACGAATAGATCAGCCTCGCAAAGCGAAAAATGGTTTATTTAAAATTCAAAGCAAAATATATTTAACCTTTAAATAAAAATATAGTTAACCGATACAACGGAAAGCTATATACTTAATAAAAGACGGATATATCATTTTGGGCACGCCATTATAATATATCCGTTTTTTGCCGGAAAATTTCCGAATGCAAAAATATTATAGCTCTGCCTATAATGATTAATATCTTTTTCGATATGCGAAAAAATCTCCGCAGACAAAAGCGAAAACAGAACAAAAAAGTCCAAAAAACTTACACTATGCTTTTGATTGCTATAAAAACAAATTGTGATGTGCCAAATTTTTTGTTTATGATTTTGTGCCAGAATGAGTAAACCGCATATTTAAAAGCTCGGAAAATCCCAAGCACATCTCTAATTTCGCAAATTTGGAACAGCGAAACCCAAAATTATATGTTATAATATAAAAAAAGGAGGACGGCATGCACTATCAGAAGATTATAAACCAAACAGTCGATTTTATAACAAAAAATCTATCGTCGCCTCTTTCCTCCAAGATGCTTGCGCAAAGGGCGGGATTTTCCACCTATCATTTCTGCAAGATTTTTTTGTTTTATGTAGGAATGCCGATTATGGAATATATACGCCGTGCGCGCCTTGCAAGAGCCGCATATGATATTTGCGCAGGAAAGCGTATAATAGATGTCGCCCTTGAATACGGCTTTGAATCTCACAGCGGTTTTTCAAAGGCATTCAAAAAGGTTTACTCCTACTCCCCCGAGAAATACAGGCAACGCGTTGGCTCTCACCGGCCGCCAGCACCGAACCCTCTTGTAAATCTTGAAAAGAATAAAACCTCTGAACCCCCAACCGTAACTATAACCGAGCGAGAGGGCTTTTACATCGCAGGAATTATTATTCGCACCTCGCCTCACCTTTCGGGCGCATCCTCTATGCCTGCGGTTTGGAATAGTGTTGATCTGTTGGAAGCAGAAAACAAGCTCTATGCCTAGGCAAGACCTACGGAGCACGGAGAATACTATCTCTCATTTCCCGTAAAGGATGAAACCTTTCGATATGTTGCAGGTGTAAGGATAGACTCTGTTGAAAACATTTACAACAGGCTCTATATTGATTTTGTTGAGGGAGGACTATACGCGATATTCTCGTTAGCTCCTGTTTTCGGAACCGCCGACGATTTTGCCCTTTCCATTACTGACGCCTGGAGATAGTATTGATTATGAATTGCAATCATTGATTTTTTATTTGAATTGTGTTATAATTATTAGGATAAACAGATTTTATTAGGGAGTTATTATGAAACACAGATTATACGGGGACGGAATTCACGACGACTATCCCGCTATACAGGAAATGCTCGATTCGCTTATATGCGAGGTTGCTTTGCCTGCGCCGGAGAAGTTTTACGTTATCAGTAAGACGCTGAAGATTCACGGCGGACAGACCCTCCGTTTGCCAAGATTTGCCGTGATAAAACTTGCGGATAAGGCAAATTGCGAGATGATAGAAAACGACAATTTTGAGACCTATTCGGAGAATATCTGTATCGATGGCGGAATCTGGGATATGAATCATAATAACCAGTGGCCAAATCCTTATCATTTCCCCGACGATGATGGCAAGTATTGGTTTGAGAAAATAGGCATCGGATATAGGGATTGGTCGGCTCTTTCTACTTGTAAGAGCTTTATAAGAGGTGCATATACGGGAATGTGTATGCGTTTCTGTCGAGTTCGCCGCTTCATTTTGAAGAATATAACCTTTAGAAACCCCGTGGTTTACGGAGTTCATTTGGGCTACATAGAGGACTTCACCGTTCAGGATATTATATTTGACTACACCGAGGGAAGTCCTAAGCTTTGGAATATGGATGGCGTCCACATTGAAGGAAATTGCAGAAACGGCTACATTACGAATTTAAAGGGCGCGTGCCACGATGACCTTCTTGCCTTGACCGCTGACGATATACTTTACGGACCTATTGAAAATATTGTTGTTGACGGTATCTATTCAGAGGGCTCACATAGTGCTATCAGAATACTATCCCACGGTGTGCCTGTTAAGAACGTCACAATACGCAACGTTTTCGGCTCTTACTACACCTATTGCATCGGTTTAACAAAGTATCACGGCGGTGACGATGAGCGTGGGAAAATAGAAAACATAACTATAGAAAATCTCTTTGCAGAGACCTGCACGGGAACAGTCGACGTTGAGAGCGGCAAACGCCCGATAATATGGGTGCAAAAAGGACTTGATGTTGACGGACTTAGCATTTACAATGCGCGAAGAGTGGAAAAATGCTATCCTACTCCATTCCTTACGGTAGATGAGAACGTAACTGTAAAAAAGTTAAGGCTTCGAGATATATCGCAAAAGAGTGAACTCGGTGAGCTCATTCCGTTTTTGCAGATTGACGGCGAAGTTGAGATTGTCACAAAGGAGAATTTAACTAACGTCTAAGATATCTCTATCGTAATATTTGTAAAACCGGTCATAACTTTGTCTGTAATGTCTAACAGTGCCTTCTCTCAAATATCGTTCACGGCAATTATTCAGATAAAGGTTGCAACCTTCCTCAAAGGTAAGTGTTGTCGCCACCTTCATTTTAAGCTTTTTCATTGCAAAAGCCCTCCTTAAAAACAAAAAACATTGGACACATCATAGGCACAAAGCCTTAAAATGATGTGTCCAACTTTTTGTTTTGTATTTTCGTAAAAAGACTTTTACAATGCTATAATAAAACCCGGTATATTTTTTGTAATTCAAATGAGAATTTAAAAATATTGGGTTTATTTTGCAGCAGATTCAAAATTATTTGCTCGCTTCCTTAACAGCAACTGCAACTGCAACAGTCATTAAAGCCTGTGGGGTGTTACCTGCGCCCGTGAGAATAAAATACATGAAGCGCATAGAGAATTTTTCCTTCTATCTACCTATCTCCATCAGCAGCCAATTTGTTGAATTTCTCTATCAACTTGATTTCTTTTGGATCATAAGGGCGTAAATTAGGACGGAAAAGATCGTGCTGCCACTTTGTAAAATCGAATCCCCAATCAACACCCTCGTTCCACTTCTGCCATATATCCTCCCACGGCTCTGTGGTCTGTGTTTTTCCGGCAACAAATCCCCAACAATAATTTGCGACGTTGGTTATATACAAGAGCGGATATATATCAAACACGTTGTTATGCTTCACTCTGTGAAGCCACTCCGTCAGCAGCAAAGGTCGATTTTCTCTTTTAAGAATATCAATATCCTCCACTACTCGCTCATAGGAATCATATGAATGGAAGCTGATAACGTCGGACATCTCAAGCGCCCTCTGTTGTTCTGCGGTCTTTGGACGTCCATCGACAAATCCGCGCCACAGGTCAACGGTCAACGGTTGTATTGGATCCTCCTCGCGCGCTATATTGTACACCGCATCGAGTATCTCACCGCTTCTATCGTCGGAAAGGTCGTGGCTCGGCTCGTTGTAAAGATTCCAACACAATATTCTCTCGTCGTTTTTGTACTTATTTATTGTTTTTCTGATAAACTCGAGGAAAACCGGCCTGACGTCCGGGTATTCATAATAGTGACGTATCGGAGTGCTTGCCTCTTCCTCAGTCAGGGGAAATCTTCCCTGATGATAACCAAGAGCATAATTTTGCTCACCCATTGGCTTAGGAACGAAAACGTCTCCTCTCGGAAGATCTTCCTCGTGAGTGAGCACGACCATAACCTTTTGGTTGTATTTGGAGCAAAGCTCTATGTATCTTTCAAATATCTCCATATATGATTCTGGCTCGGCGTAATATACGTCAAAATTTGCCCAAATACGAACCGTATTAAAGCCGATTTTCTGTGCCAACGCCAATTCACGCTCGGCGGTTTTAAGCTTCTCCTCAGACTTGTAACTTTGAAACATATCAAGACGGTTAGCGCAGTCACTACCTATAAAATTGCATCCGCGAAGCCAACCTTGCTTTAAGTACCATTCATTGGCCTGTTCGATTGTCCACCTTTCTCTCATTGCGCATCTCCTCTTTGTACTAATTATTGAATATCTTTGGTAATTTATTGACCCATATTTCTCATTACAAATCTCTATTAATGATTGTAACATATTTTTTTCATGCTGTAAACCATATTTTTAGAATTATTCAAAAATATCCAACTTCAAGCATATCCAAATACTTGTTGCATCCATCTTCCGAAGTAATCGAACCGCCACTCATCATTTTAAGTTTTTTCATACTTTTTCTCCTAAAAACAATTAGACACATCATCACGTAATCCACGTAAATGATGTGTCCAACTCTTTTTTATAGGAAGCCCTAAAAAGATGATTTCAAGTTGTTAGAGAGTTTATCAAAATTTGCTTCAAATTTGATAAAAACTTGCTATTTACTTGATAAAATCACGCTTTTTGTTCAATTATTTGCTTGCCTCTTCGATATCAACCGCAACAGCTACGGTCATACCGACCATAGGGTTGTTACCTGCGCCGGATAATCGACGCAGAGCAAGTCTGCAAGCTTGCTTGTAAGCGAGTCTGCGAAGATTGCTCCTCGAGCGTTGGGCGTAGCGCAATAAGGTGAGTAGCACCAAGCATCAAACAAAGCGCAGAGGCGTAGCGAGTAAGGAGTATAAGCCCATCATTTCTTTGCAGTAGACGCTTTGGGAGAGCTTCAGAGCGGGGAGACTTTCTTAAAAGTCTTGTATAATAAGACTTATGGAGCTTTTGAATCGTAAAATCACATTCGCCGAACACATCGTTTGCGTATTTTCTGAAAACATTATAACGCGTTTTGATGTTTCCGTAAATGATGTGTCTAAAGAGTTTGCGAAAAAGTTGCACTCTAAATATTGCCATAATTCTTGACTAAATACATTCAGTATGCTATAATGACAGCAATAGACAAAAAGGAGAAAGACAATGAAAAAACTTTTGTGTTGTATTCTTTTAATTCTCGCACTCGTTTTCGCGCTTGTGTCCTGCGGAGATGGTGAACCGACTGTTTCCGTGAATGATGACGGTTACGTTGTTGTAAACGGTGTTGCTACCGAAATAATTGCACACAAGGATGATGTTATTACTGTTGATGATGATGGTTATGTAGTTGTCAACGGCACGAAGACCGAACACAAAATTCATACTACCGATGAAATTTCTGTCAACACAGAGGGGTTTGTTGTCGTTAACGGTGTTACTACTGAAATTGTTGCAGACAAGGATGATGTTATTACTGTTGATGATGATGGTTATGTAGTTGTCAACGGTGTTAAGACAGAGTATGAAATTAAAAATAAAAATCACAGTTTTTGCGAATGGAAACTTTACAATGAAGACGAAACAAACTGTGAGAAAAAGCTCTATTATCGCATATGTTCTGATTGCTCATCTATTGAGTGGAAAGATGGCAGACCCGAAGATCATACTTTCCAAACTGTAACAACTGTTGCAACCTGTATATCCGGTGGCTATGATACGAAAACATGTACGGTATGCAACAAAATTATTATTTGTAATGAAACGCCTGTTTCTTCTACCAACCACTCGTTTGGTGATTGGTATGAAAGTATAAAAGTTACATGTACTACTGATGGTAAAGATGAAAGAACTTGTGTTTGCGGAACAAAAGAAACAAGGATCGTTCCAGCGCTCGGCGATGCACACACTCCTGTTGTAGATGAAGCTGTTGCGCCTACTTATACCACAAGAGGAAAAACGGAAGGAAGCCACTGTTCTATATGTCAAACTATTATTGTACCACAACAAGATATTTCAACCATTTGGAATGGGGGAATCACCGAGCCCACGAGCCTTGTATTAATTGAAGGTGTCTATTATTATGAAATCAATTCTGCAGAAGAACTTGCGTTTTTATCAACTGCTTCTAATGAATGGTGTAACTACAATTATATTTTGAAATGTAATATAGTATTGAACGCAAAGATAGAATATGAGCAAGACGGCATGCTGATTTCAGATCCAACACAACTTCACGAATGGGTGCCAATTGGCGGAAAAAGTGCGTCAGGGGGCTGGTGGAAGGGTTGTTTTGACGGAAACGGTTATTCAATATCAGGTGTATACTGTGCAAATCAATCAGATTATAGTAATGGACTATTTGGGATGTGTGGAACCGTAAAGAATTTATCTCTACTTAACTCATACATCAAAGGTTCGCGTTATGTGGGCGGTATTGCAGGCGGCCCGGATTTAGTTCATAATTGTTCTTTTTCAGGAATTGTAGTAAACACCTATTCTGTTCACGGTGGTAGCGTAGGTGGAATATGCGGCAGTGGTAAAGCAACGGATTGTACTAATTTTGGAACGATAATCAGTAATTATGCGGTGAATATTGGTGGTATTATAGGCTCAGGAACTGTTATCAATGGCATTAATCACGGAGTTGTAATATCAAATGGAACTAAATCGAAATGTGGTGGAATAAGCGGAAGAAGCTCTGTTATTGAAAATTGCGAAAATTATGGAAATGTTTCTGGTACTGACTACGTTGGCGGAATTGTTGGTCTTTTAGGAGATGGATTGGGTCCGGGTAGATGTCTAAATTGCATAAACTATGGCGAAGTAAGCGGAAACAATTTTGTCGGTGGAGTTGCAGGGAAAATAGCGACAAATTCAATAAATGCATATATTGTTAACATTCCTGTAAAGGGGTGCAAAAACAATGCTAATATAGCTGGAGTGGAATATGTTGGTGGAATTTGTGGTTTTAATGACTGCACTATAGAAAATTCGTTAAACATAGGAAATATTGTTGGAGATACAAAAGTCGGCGGAATTGCGGGTTTCTCTAATATGTATTTTGGAGAAGCAGAGATAAAAAATTGTTTTTATCTTAAAAACAGTAGTGTAAACACCAATATTGTAGGCATTGGTAACGCGGAAGATATAGTAGGAAACGCTGAAGCTAAAGATGAAAAATTCTTTGTAATGGAGTAAAATCATGACAATTAAAGATTTTGCAAAAAGCAAAAAAATATCTCTAGACAAAGTAAAGAAGATGGCTCCATACATTCCAGGTTCAACTCATTGTCCCTGTTGTGATGGTTGGTTATTTCCAGATGATGCCAAAGCGATTTATATACCTGACAAGCGTAAATACAGTCCGTATACGCGTGCTTATTGTTATGTGTTGGATGCCATTGCCTTGGGGATGGATTTGAATTCAGAATTGTCTTTAGTACCTGATAATACTCAAAGAACTGTTGTGAGAGAACTTGTAAAAAACGAGTTGATTGTATTAAAAGATGGATGTGATAATCAAAGTTTATATCATCTTGATTATATATTATCCTTAAGGTTAATCGAGTGGCAAGAAAGGACAAACAAAGAAAAATCAAAGTTAATTCTTGAAACAATTAATTCTTGTGCATATGCTTTAGGGAAAACGGCTGAAGCGGTTACAACTGTTGCTAAAACTGTTAAATAAGTTTGGTGAGCCGCAACTGCGGCTCACTTTTCTTTTTGTAAACAAAAAATATCGGACACATCACGAACGAAAATACGTTTATGATGTGTCCAACTTTTTATTGTTCAATTTTCAGCGAAATGAGTTTTACAAAGCTCGCATAAAGCTCTATAAATCTCAAAAAGCCTTGCAAATCAAGGATTACTTGCTTGCCTCTTCGATAGCAACTGCAACTGCAACGGTCATACCAACCATGGGGTTGTTACCAGCGCCGATCAGACCCATCATTTCTACGTAAAGAGGCAAAACGTTGTATTTTAGCGTGTAAAATAAAGGCTAAACACATCACTTGGACGTGTTCTTAATCACATTATACACGATTTTTCGACATTTGTCAACCATTATAGCAACATCTTTATAACAACTTTTTTCAACTTCAAAACAAGTGTGTAACAACTCTTATCAACTGTTGTACATCTTGCGTAAGTTATCAAGATAAGAACTGAATTTATATAAATATCATTTTTTATGTTCCCTATTTACAAAATGTCGAACTTATGATATAATAAAATCAAAATTCAAGTTATTATGAGGAATTATCAAAAATAGATAGGATAAGGAACAGCAAAAGGAGACAACATGTTATGAAGGTTCAAATTACACATCAGCTCCCCCCCTCTGATAACAATCCCCGCAATAGTGAGGGAGCGTTTCTCAGAGGAAAGAAGGGAGAAATTTTGTTTGCTTATAGCCGCTACACAGGCGAATCCAATAACGATCACGCTGCCTGTGACATTGCGCTTATAACCTCGATAGACGAGGGAGAAAGCTGGAGTGAGCCGCGCATTATTGCGCCCGCATCCTTCTTTGGTACTAAAAACGTAATGAGTGTTTCGTCACTTGTTCAAAAGAACGGAGATCTTGCCTTCTATTTTCTGATCAAGGAAAACGATTTCTCAACCACACTCGGCAGAGCCCTCTCCTCCGATGGAGAGCATTTCGCGCTTGAGCGTTGTCGCTTTGATTGTAAGCCCGCCTATTATATCATTAACAACGACCGACTTGTTCGCCAAAAAAGCGGCCGTATTCTCGCCCCCACAGCCTACGTTACGGCAGAAAAGAACCGTGCCCGCACCGAAACAAAGGAGATGGCGCCATATATGGCTACGCTTCTCTACTCCGATGATGACGGCGCAAGCTTCAAGTGTGTTGATTGGGAATATACGTCTCACGATCCCGTTAACGAGTATTACGGTCTGCAAGAGCCGGGGATCATTGAATACGAGGACGGTTCTATGTACTATTGGATGCGCACCAATTACGGATCACAATACGAATGCAAGTCAGACGGGGACATTGAGTGCTTTACCACACCCCGCGCAAGTATCTTCACTTCGCCCGTCTCCCCAATGCAGCTCAAGGAATACGACGGCGTGGTCTATACGGTCTACAATCCGATTCCAAATTATAACGGAAGGCGCAATCAAAAAGGAACCTGGGGCAGAACCCCTTTCGTTCTCCGCAAGAGCGAGGACCGAACAACCTTTGGCACACTCAACACCATCGAGGACGATGAAAGCCGCGGTTATTGCTACCCTGCGATTTTCAAAACAACGGACAATTCCCTGCTCGTTGCCTATTGTCGAGGTGATGCCAATGACGACCATACGCTTTGTCGCCTCGGCATCGCAAAAATTGCAATCGACAGTATTGAATAAGTAAAAAAACGGACACATCACATAGGCAAAAGCCTAAAATGATGTGTCCAACTTTTTTATTGAAGTTTTTGCGGAGCTTTTTTCAAAAAGCGACCCGCATCCCTTTTATTTGCTTGCCTCTTCGATCGCAACAGCAACCGCAACAGTCATACCAACCATGGGGTTGTTACCTGCGCCGATGAGACCCATCATTTCGACGTGAGCGGGAACGGAGGAAGAGCCTGCAAACTGTGCGTCGCCGTGCATTCTACCCATAGTATCGGTCATACCGTAGGAAGCAGGGCCTGCTGCCATATTATCGGGGTGGAGAGTTCTGCCTGTGCCGCCGCCGGATGCAACGGAGAAGTACTTAACACCGTTCTCATTCGCCCACTTCTTATAGGTGCCTGCAACGGGGTGCTGGAATCTGGTGGGGTTGGTGGAGTTACCGGTGATAGAAACGCCAACGTTCTCAAGCTTCATAATAGCAACGCCCTCGGGAACGGAGTCGGAGCCGTAGCACTTAACCTTTGCTCTGTCGCCCTTGGAGTAAGCGGTTTCGGAGAGAACCTTAACCTCCTCAGTGTAAGGATCAAACTCGGTCTGAACGTAGGTGAAGCCGTTGATTCTGGAAATGATCATAGCTGCGTCCTTGCCAAGACCGTTAAGAATAACGCGCAGAGGCTTTGTTCTGACCTTGTTCGCGTTAAGAGCGATCTTGATAGCGCCCTCTGCAGCCGCGAAGGACTCGTGACCTGCGAGGAAGCAGAAGCACTCGGTGGACTCAGAGAGAAGCATTGAGCCGAGGTTACCGTGGCCAAGACCAACCTTACGGTTCTCTGCAACGGAGCCGGGGATACAGAATGACTGAAGACCGATACCGATAGCTGCGGCAGCGTCAGCAGCCTTAGTGCAGCCCTTCTTGATTGCAATTGCAGCGCCAACGGTGTACGCCCACTTTGCGTTCTCGAACGCGATGGGCTGAGTTTCCTCTACGATCTTATAGGGGTCGATGCCCTTTGCGTCGCAGATAGCCTTACACTCGTCGATAGAGGAAATGCCATATTCCTTAAGAGTAGCGAGAATCTTCGCCTCGCGTCTTTCATAACCTTCAAAATGTGCCATTTATATTTCCTCCTTCTCACTCTTTGCGAGGGTCGATGTACTTAGCGGCTTCTGCAAATCTGCCGTAAGTGCCCTTCGCCTTCTCGTACGCTTCGTTAGGCTCCATACCCTTCTTGATGAAGTCGGTCATCTTGCCGAGAGATACGAACTCGTAGCCGATAACCTGACCGTCCTCATCGAGAGCCATTCTGGTGCAGTAGCCCTCGGTCATTTCAAGATAACGAACACCCTTTGCCTTGGTTCCGTACATAGTACCTACCATAGAGCGCTCGCCCTTACCGAGATCCTCCATACCTGCGCCGATAACGAGTCCACCCTCGGAGAATGCGGACTGAGAACGTCCGTATACTATCTGAAGGAAGAGCTCACGCATAGCGGTATTGATAGCATCGCAAACAAGGTCGGTATTAAGAGCTTCGAGAAGAGTCTTACCGGGAAGTATCTCTGCCGCCATAGCCGCGGAGTGAGTCATACCGGAGCAACCGATCGTTTCAACGAGAGCCTCCTCAATGATACCGTCCTTAACGTTGAGGGAAAGCTTGCAAGCGCCCTGCTGGGGTGCACACCAACCCACACCGTGAGTGTACGCGGAAATGTCGGTGATTTCCTTTGCCTTAACCCATTTGCCCTCTTCGGGAATGGGAGCGGGACCGTGATGAGGACCCTTGGCAACTACGCACATGTTTTCCACCTCTTTGGAATAAACAAGTTCTGCCATAATTTATGTTCTCCTTTTATTAAATTAACGATTTGATGAGAGGCGAAATTGCCTCTGCGTAAAGCTTACCGATAAACATTCTGCCGTTCTCATTAGGATGCACTCCATCAGCCGAATAATAGAGTGGCTCGGGCTGCGTTTTCAGCGCCTCTGCAAAATATTCATCGAGAGGAATGTAAACGTCAGCATACTTCTCAGCAAGCTCCCTAACGATAGGTCCGACAGTCTTTAATCCCTCGTGAAGATAAGTTTTATCCTCAGCATCAAGAGCGAAGGGCGCCAGCACAACAATCTTAGCATCGGTTTCCTTCTTGATACGCTCAAGAATGCAACGGTAATTGAGAGCTATCTGTTCATCGGTGGTAGCAATCTTATTTGCACTGTACTTATGCCAAATATCATTAATACCAATCAAAATTGATATAATATCAGGCTGAAAAGCGATTCCGTCGTTATACAGGCGGTCAAAAAGCTCGCTCGTACGGTTTCCGGATATACCGAAATTGATAAATTCAAAATCCACGTCTGCAAACTCTTCTTTTATATGCTCTGCAGCATATTTCGGATAACCGGGACCGAGGTCGTGATAGTTTCTCTTATCTCTGCCGGCGTCGGTTATACTATCGCCTTGAAACAAAATTTTCATTACTTTACGATTTCACCCCAAACCTCGCGGCTTACATTAAACGCTGCGTTTGCTTCGTCGGTATCGATGTGCATAGCGGGAGCGAACTTCTCGCTGACTCTGACTACAACATCACCGAAAATCGTAGTACGCTCGGAATCGGAATCTATCTTAACTGAAACGATCTCCTTGTCAGCAACGCCGAACTCTGCTGCTGCCTCGGGAGTAAGGTGAATGTGACGCTTTGCAGCTATAACGCCCTCGGTAAGCTCGTACTCTGCGCCTGTGTCGGGATTTACAAGCTTGCACGCGCCGCTACCCTTAACGTCACCGCTCTCACGGATGGGAGCAGCTACGCCGATAGAGCGAGCATCGGTAAGAGAGATCTCAACCTGGCTTGCGGGACGTGTAGGACCGAGAATAGAAGCCTTAAGAGTTCCCTTAGGACCTACTACAACGAGCTTCTCCTCACATGCGTACTGACCGGGCTGGCTGAGGTCCTTCTTCTTAGTAAGCTCATAGCCTGCGCCGTAAAGAGCGTCCACAGCCTCGCGGCTGAGGTGAATGTGTCTTGCAGATGTTTCAACAATTACCTTTTTCATTTCTTATTTTCTCCTGATTATTTATTGTGGGTTAAGCCCACATTATTCCTTTTAGCATTATACCATATAAATATAAAAAAATCAATGGTAATTTATAAAAGATCGTTAATTTTTTATTTATCTTGCTTTTTTATGGTATAAAACTTTTCCCGCATTTTCATCCTAGCGGTATAAACAGACATTTTTGCGGAAAAATAAAGTAAATGAAATATCCCGAAAGGACTTATAATAAAATGAATAAGGATGATACCAAAGAGCTCGGCGAGCGCGAACAGGACGGAACCGCAATGCTGGAAAGCGACACAGGGGCATACTACTGTCTGTCGATAATCGGACAGATCGAGGGACACTACGTGCTGGATAACACGCAAAAAACAACAAAGTACGATCATATCATTCCCACGCTCGTGGCTTTGGAGGAGAGCGATAAGATCGACGGTGTGCTGATTCTAATTAACACGCTCGGAGGTGACGTGGAGGCAGGACTGGCTATAGCCGAGGTTATCGCAAGTATGACAAAGCCAACCGTATCAATAGTGCTGGGCGGGGGACATTCTATAGGTGTACCCCTTGCAGTAAGTGCGGATAAATCGTTTATAGTACCCAGCGCGACTATGACCATACACCCAGTAAGAACGAACGGTGTAGTGCTCGGAGTACCGCAAGCATTTGATTATCTGAACAGAATGCAGGACAGGATCATCAGCTTTATCGTCAGACACAGCTCTGTTGATGAAAAATATCTCCGAGATATGATGAACAGAACAGACGTACTGGTGAATGATATTGGTTCTATACTAGACGGATTTGCCGCTACAGAATGCGGTCTGATAGATGAGATCGGCGGCATAAAAGAAGCAATTGCTTATCTGAAAAGCAGATCGTCTAAAAATGAAGGGGCAGGCGCTCAAAGTAAACAATAACGCAAAAAAACAATAAAAGTTGACAAAATTCTATATTTTCTCCCTTTTTCCACTTGAAAGTGACAATAAAATGTGATAAAATATTAATAGAAAGATATATTTGAGGTGATGAAATGGGACTTTTTAGCATCTTTAAAAAAGAAAATAAAAACGCGATGAAGGATAAGGTAGATAAAAGACAGTTCATCGACGACGAGGACGACGACGGTCAGGCTCAGTTTCTGAAGGATGAGCCTAGCGTTGCCGATAAAATAGCCGCAATGAAAAAAAACGGCGCTACAGTTATTATGGAATCCTCTGAGGGTAAAACAAAGGTATACTCTGCCGACGGAAATACAAAAAACGATGATGAGCCCGCGGTTATTCCCGGTGATAAGGTTATCATCCAAGGACAAAAAAGGTCTATATCCGGCGTGTATCTCGGCAATTCCCTTTCGGTCCTTAAAACAAACGGTAACAAAACGGATTCTGTCGCTTCGGAAGTAAAGGATACAGCTCCTGCACCGGCACCTGCTAAACCCGCTGCTCCGGCTAAGGCGACTGCAGAACCTGCTAAACCCGCTGCTCCGGCTAAGGCTGCTGCACCTGCTAAACCTGCTGCTCCGGCTAAGACGGCTGCAGAACCTGCTAAACCCGCTGCTCCGGCTAAGGCGGCGACTGCATCTGCTAAACCCGCTGCTCCGGCTAAGGCGGCGACTGCATCTGCTAAACCTGCTGCTCCGGCTAAGGCGGCTACACCTGCTAAACCTGCTGCTCCGGCTAAGGCGGCGACTGCACCTGCTAAACCTGCTGCTCCGGCTAAGGCTACGACTGCAGAACCTGCTAAACCCGCTGCTCCGGCTAAGGCTACGACTGCAGAACCTGCTAAACCCGCTGCTCCGACCAAAAACAAATCCGCATCCGAAGCGCCAATTGATATCAAAGACGACAAAACCGGAAAATTTGAGATCAAGAAAGCGAAAGATGGAAGATACGTATTTAACCTTTATGCTCCGAACCACGTGATAGTTGCCACATCCCAGGTTTATACCACCACTCAGGCGGCGGTAAACGGCATAAAGAGCATTATAGCAAATGCGGCAAAGGCACCTATCGAAGACCAGTCGCTGAAAAATTATGCCACCCGTACATATCCCAAATGGGAGCTCTACGTAGATAAGGGCGGTCAGTACAGGTTCAGACTTAACGCTCCGAACGGCAGCTGTATCGTTCATTCTCAGGGTTATACCTCGAAGAGCAGCTGTAAAAACGGTATAGAAAGCATCATAAGATGCTCATCAAATCCTGAAATAGACAAATCTTACCTTAAAAAAGAACAGTAATAAACAAATTAACGCTCACGTCTGTGCTTCCCTCATCAAAGGGACACCGAGATGTGAGCGTTTTTTGATTGATTTCTGCTGACGTGGTCAAAATAAATAAGTAAAGGACATATAGCAGCAGGAGATACGGTGAAATGGAAATAAAAACGGAAGAAAAACGATTTCTTTTAGAGCTGGCAAAGCAGTTCCCCGATATGCGTAGTACCGCGTGCGAGATAACCGCTCTCAGCGCAAAGCTGAATTTGCCCAAGGGTACTGAGCATTTTATGAGCGATCTACACGGTGAGCAGGAGGCGTTTACACACATCAGACGATGCGCATCGGGAGTTATCAGAAAAAAGGTAGATCTGCTCTTCTCGCATTCAATGACAAAGCTCGAAAGAAGCGAGCTCGCCACGCTCATATATTATCCGGAAGAAAAGCTAAACGATATACGACAGTCCGGAAAAATCACGTATGAATGGTATTTGGTGACTGTAAAAAGACTCGTAAAGATCTGTCGGCTTGTCAGCGAAAAGTACACGCTGGAGAAGGTCGATGAACAGATTTGTTTAAACGGAACAGCATTCTGCTCAATTATATCTGAGCTAATGAGCCTATATACGGATAGAGAAAAGCGAAACGACTATATCGAGAGTATTATTAAGACGATGATAAGAACGGGCGCTATAGACGGATTGATAACATCTCTCGCAAATACGGTAAATGCTCTAGTCGTTGACAGACTTCATATAGTTGGAGATATATTTGACAGAGGGGCAAGAGCAGATATTGTGATGGACGAGCTTATGAGCGTCAAAAACATTGATATACAGTGGGGAAATCACGACGCGCTATGGATAGGAGCTGCCGCAGGCTCGCTTGCCTGTATTGCAACAGCGGTAAACAACTCGGTAACCTATAGAAATCCGGACGTTATCGAAATCGGATACGGAATATCACTTAGACCGTTAGCTTTATTCGCCTTAGAGATTTATAAAAGCGCAAACGTTAGCGAATATATGCCTCGCGACGATTTTCAGGATGATATACCGACGAGAGATAACTTGGATATTCTCGCGCGTATGCGCAAGGCAATAAGCGTAATACAGTTCAAATTAGAAGGACAGCTGATAATGCGGCATCCCGAATTTCATATGGATGATAGGCTATTACTACACAAAATGGAGCTCGTTCGAGGAGAAATTATTATAGATGATAAGACCTATAAGCTTAGTGACACCTTCTTCCCTACCGTAGCCCCCGAAGATCCGTACAAGCTCACAGAAGCGGAGCTTGACGTGATGAATTATCTGAAAAACGGATTTATGCGTTCGGAACGACTGCAAAGGCACGTAAAATTTCTGTTACAAAAAGGCGAGATGTACACGGTGTATAACGGGAATTTGCTATTTCACGGATGTATCCCCTTAGATGAAAACGGCGGAATGATGGCTCTGGACGCCGCGGACGGAAAGCATGGCAAAGCTATGATGGATTATTTTGATCAGGCAATACGGGTCGGATATATAAAAAAGGATGGAGATCCCGCGAGAGAAAAAGCAAAGGATCTGTGCTGGTTTCTGTGGTGCGGAAAAGATTCTCCACTTTGCTCAAGAAAGAAAATAACAACTTTTGAAAGGCTTCTTATCAATGATAAATGCGCACACAGCGAGCCATCCAACGCTTATTATCGATCTTGGAACGACGAAGGGATAGTGTCAATGCTACTGAACGAATTCTCAATTTACGGAGAGAAAGCGCATATAATCAACGGTCATATTCCGGTCAACAAGGGTGAAAATCCGATCAAAGCGAACGGAAAGCTAATCGTTATAGACGGCGGATTTTGCAGAGCGTATCATAACAAGACCGGAATAGCCGGTTATACCTTAATATATAATGCTGACGGAATGAAGATTTCAGCTCATCAACCCTTTTCAAGTAAGGAAAATGCTGTGAAAAACAACGAGGATATTCTATCACAAACCGCTGTTTTCGAAGAAAGAAAAAATAAAATACTAATCAGAGATACAGACGAGGGCGCTGATATACGCGACAGAATCGGAGATCTGATGCTACTGACGGAGGCCTACAAAAACGGCGAAATAAAGGAAGGCCGCAGCAGAGCTAAAAGAAAGTAAAAAAACAAAAGTGCTTGTGAAATTCACAAGCACTTTTAAAAAGGAATTTTTGACAGTAAATAAATCAATCAAGATACTCAGGGAGATATTCCTTAGAGCCGGTATACTCAGCGATCATCTTCATTTCATCATACGTCTTATCGTTGAGATATACGCCCTCCTTGAGTACGCGATCTCTCGCCTCTGCTTCCTTCTCACCGTGAATAAAGATACGGTCCTGTCCGTCTGCCTTTGCGGAGTTACGTACCTCGTCAAGATACTTGGAAAGAGAAGCCTCAATAGCCTTTTTGTCACCGAACATACCGTAATCGATAGCTATGAAGCACTGAGCGATATTGGATCTGCCGGGTGTTTTATAAATATAGTTGGAGGTAGTACCGCCGGAGAGAATCGCCGTTGCGATCTCGCAAAGCATAGCAAAGCCATAGCCCTTGTATCCTGAGGTCAGATCGCCCGAACCGCCGAGGGGCAAAATTCCTCCGCCTGTCTTGTTTATAATATTTGAAAGAACTCTGTCGGGCTCGTTGCTGTCGTGTCCGTTCTCGTCGAGCGCCCAACCGAGAGGAAGACCGTTTCCTCTCTTAACGTAAACCTCAAGCTTACCTCTCGGAACAACCGTAGTTGCCGCATCGAAGGAGAAGTTGACGGGATCTGCGGGCATCGCAAAGGCGATGGGGTTTGTACCGAGCATAGCCTGCTTACCGAAGGTGGGAACCATTATTGCCTCGGTATTGGTCATTGACATACCGATAAGACCCTCGTTCGCTGCCATTCTGGAGTAGTAGCCTGCAACTCCGTAATGATTGGAATTGCGGACGGTTACCATACCGAAGCCGGATTTCTTCGCCTTTTCGATGGCGATTTTCATTGCCTTAACACCGAGTGTCTGTCCCATCGCGTCATTTCCCTCGATAACCGCGGAAAGAGGTGTTTCGAAAACGATCTCAGGCTTAGCGTCGATTTTAACCATTCCGCCCGTGATCTCCTTATGATAGCGGATCATACGCTGAACACCGTGAGATTCGATTCCGCTCAGGTCTGCCTCGAGAAGAACGGCAGTGATCTGCTTGCTCTCCTCCTCGTTAAATCCGTATCCCTTGAACGCTTCTATACAAAACTTCTCAATTTTATTATAATCAATATGATGGTACTGCATTTTCTTTCCTCTTTTCAATAATAATTAAACGCCCCAATATGATGAGAATCCGCCATCGACAGGAAGAACCGCGCCGTTTACGAACGATGCAGCCTCTGAGCAAAGGAAGATGATTGGTCCAACCATTTCAACGGGTTCGCCGTAACGTCCCATAGGAGTTTTGGCGAGAACGCGCTGTCCTCTATCCGTCGCAGATCCGTCTTCCTTTGTCAAAAGGAATCTATTCTGATTAGTAAGAAGGAAACCGGGAGCTATCGCGTTTACTCTTATGCTGTTGCTGTAGTTCTGATTGAAGTGAGTAGCCATCCACTCCGTGAAGTTGGCAACCGCTGCCTTTGCGCCACAGTATGCTACGGTATTTGTAAGAGGATGGTAGCTGGACATAGAAGCAATGTTTATAACGTTGCCGTAGCCCTGCTTTGCCAAAATTTCACCGAATACCATAGTCGTAAGAACGGCGCCGGTAACGTTGAGATCGAATACCCACTTGAACGCATTAAGATCGAGATGGAAGAAATCTATATCCTTAGAAATCGTAGCCTGAGGCTTGTTGCCTCCTGCACCGTTGATAAGAATATCGATCTTGCCGTACTTTTCAACAACCTTGTCACGAGCAGCCTCAAGGCTCTCACGGTCAAGCACGTCCGTCTTGATAGCAATAGCGTCACCGCCATCCGCAACGATTTCGTCCGCAATTTTCTGAGCACTCTCAAGGAAGAGATCGAGAAGAGCGACCTTTACTCCTTTTTTTGCCATTTCCTTTGCTACAGTACCGCAGATCACTCCGCCCGCGCCGGTGATAGCAGCCACCTGACCCGAAATATCAAAATTTACCGAATACATTTTAATCCTCCAAAATTATACTGTGTAATTTAGATTTACCATTTCTATATTGCCGTTAGGACAGCGATTGAAGCACATACCGCAAGCAACACACTCTTCTTTTCTGATGTGCATCGTATCTATGTCCGAAATTTCCGGAGCAAAATCAGTGCAGATCGTTTTGCAAAGCTGACAGCCCTCGCCGCAACCGCAATTTAAGCAGCGCGACGCCTCCTTGATAGCTTCCTCCTCAGTCATAACTCGTTCGTAAACGTCAAAGCTGTCCTTACGTGAGTCGGCATCCTTGTCCAAGGAAACGTTATTCATATCCTTTTTCAGATAACCCGTACGCTCTCTGACGATTTCGGTATTGACCGTCTTAACAGCCACAACGCCGTCCAGAGTAGCCTTATCTCCCATAATATCGTTATCAATAACAGCCGCCGCGTTCTTGCCTGCGGAAATAGCGGTTATAACGTTGGCGGAGCGAACTGCGTTACCGCCTGCGTAAACTCCGGGAATATTGGTACGGGCATTGATTATTTTAACGAAGCCGTTCTTCTCTTCGACATCGCCTATCGCTTCTATATCCGCAACGTATCCGTTCGCAAGAATAACGTCACCGTAAGGTAATGACATAGTTGCTCCGCCGCGAACGAGCGTGACGGAACCGTCACCGATTTCCTTAACCGTTGCGTTATCGAGGAGAGTTACGCCCTCTTGCTCCGCAAGAGCCAGAGTTTCGGTATCGTAGGTACCCTTTCCGTACTTTGAAGTATAAACGAGAGTAACCTGCTTTGCTCCAACCCTCAAAGCGCTACGAGCCGCATCCATAGCAGCAAATCCACGACCGATAACGACCACATTGTCTTTAACCAAAACGGTCTTGCCGAGGGACAGAGCCTTCAAAAATTCTACTGCATCCTGAGTCTTTTCAGCTCCAACGATGTCGCTCGTCTGCTTTTTACCGGCGCCGATGGCAACGAACGTAGCCTCAAAGCCGGCGTTCTTCAGAGTATCCACCGTGACGTCCTTACCAAATTCTTTTCCAAACTCAAACTTCACTCCGTTTTCAGAAAGGAATTTGACCTCGTCGTCAATTATGTTCTTATTCAGCACGTAATCCGGTATGCCGAATCTAACCAATCCGCCCGCGGTATTTTCTTTTTCAAAAACAGTAACCTCATAGCCACCCTTACGAAGCTCGGAAGCGCAGGAAAGTCCCGCGGGACCGGCACCGATAACGGCAACCTTATGTCCGTTCAGATCAGCCTTAGCGAAAGCAGGTGTCCAGCCCTGCGCCTTGCCGTATTCGAGAACGAATCTCTTGAGCTTACGGATCTTGAGAGGAGCATCGTAATCACCTCTGATACAAGCATCCTCACAGGGATGGTTGCATACGAAAGAACAGATGTTCTGCAGAGGATTTTTTGCTGTAATAAGGTCGAAAGCTTCCTTATATTCACCTTTAGCGATTTTCTGTATATAAGCCTGAGTTGGAACGTGGTGCGGACAAGCACTCTTACAGGGAGCGGAAAGATTTGGCTCTTTGATTTTTGCGTAGCCCGCAAAAATCGTTACGTCGTTAGCCGTTCTAACCTCCGGAACAACCAATCCGCGCATCTCGGAAAGATCGGAGTATCCGTGCTCCTGCATATATTTGTCAAGCCCCTCGATCATAGGTCTGCAAATGTCATATCCGGATATCAGCGTTTCTGCGCAAACTCCGAGAAGTGTTCCGCCGCACAAAATCATTTCTACAGCGTCGCGCCAATTCGTTATGCCGCCCGCTGCCATAATGGGAGCGTCCATACCGCAGACCTTGCGAATTTCGTAGGTATCGCGCTGCGCCAGCGGCTTCAGCCACTTTCCGCAATGACAGCCCATTGATATCTCTTTTTGAAGATGATAGAATGCCCTGCCCGGCTCGTCAATATCAATAGGTGGCATACCAAGGCGGTTTCCTGTTCCGCCGACAGCATCAGCACCTGCATCGTAGAGAGCCTTCGCAACCTTCGCAATCTGTCCGCCCTCCGGAGTAAGCTTAACGAAAAGAGGTATCGATATAGCCGCCTTAACCGCTCTGGCAATCTCTGCGGCAACCTCTGCCTGCTGTCCCATACTTGCGCCCGTCTGCTTATTCGCAGATTGGCTTCCGCCGCTTGTCATCTCAAGGTTATAGCTCATATTTGGGCAACACATATTAAGCTCAATGATATCTGCGCCTGCCTCCTCGAACTTCTTCGCCATATTGACCCAGCCGTCAACACCCGAATCACCTGCGTAGGTGATATTTGCCATAAGCTTAAGATCGTGAAGCTTTGGTTTAGCATCTCTTATCAGCTTCAAGCCCTCCTCGAAGGTGAGCCTTTTCTCAGCTGTAAAAGCGAGAGCATCTCTGTCCTTGAAGAGCGAGTAACGAGGCTTGCGGTTTATGTACGGAGCGGGGTCAATGCTAAGCTTGATCGAAGCCGCAGCCCAACCCGTTTCTTCAATTCTGACAAGCTGCTTTACGCTTTTCGTAGTAGGTCCCGACGCAACGAAAAAGGGGTTCTTAAACGTGACTCCGCCTATCGTCACGGGAATATTTATATCACGTATCTTTTTATTGCTCATATATTACTTCTCCTCAGAGCAGTTTTTGATATTCACGCCCTTGCGAGCAGATTCGTAAATCAAATTTATAACTCTCAGAGTTTCATATCCGTCAATTCCCCGAAGTCCGACCTGAGCGTCCTTGCCGGACAGAGCACAATCAACGAAGTGGTTGATCTCTCCGCAGTATCCGAGAGAATACTTCTCATCTACCGCAACGTTGGACCAACCGGTCGTGACCTCAGCCTTCTCGATGGTGTAATCGAGTCCGGGTATTGAGAATACCTTAACGGGACCGGAGAATGACAGATCAACGTGGATAGTTCCCTTCTCACAGTAAACGTCTAAAATATCCTCCATACCGCCTACGGTTATGTAGTTTGCCTCAAGAGTAGCGTAGGTTCCATCCTGGAAGCGCATAAACGCTCCTGCCCAATCCTCACCCTCCATCTGCTTGTGAACCATATTATTTTCAGCTCCGCCGGAGGACATAGCGGAAATCTCCGCCCATTTATTATCCTTCATAGCAAGCATAAACGCAACGGGGTGAACACCGAGGTGTACCATACAGCCGCCGCCGCAATACTTAATGCTCTGCGCAAAGGGGCTGTGAGAGCCGCTGTGACACTCGCGCGCTCTTACGTACAGCATTTTGCCAAGCTGACCGCTCTCAATGAGAGAGATCGCCTTTCTGAAAGCGGGAGCAAACAGCCAATCCTCCGCGTAGTATATGTGCTTGCCGAGTTTCTCCGCTGTTTTTACCATATCCTCCGCATCCTCAACGGTAGTCGCGAGAGGCTTCTCGCAAATAACGTCTCTGCCGCGGTTCATCGCCTTGATAGCGACGTCGTGATGCAGGAAGTTTGGCATACAAATATCCACTAAGTCGCAGTCACAGTTTGCAATAGCGGTATTATAATCATCATACGCCTCGTAACCCGTGAAGCCGTAACGGTCAGCGAGTGTCTTTATCGCCGCAACGTTCTTATCGCAAATACCAACTATGTCAACCTTGTCCATTATTCTGCTGTAACCGTCAGAATGGAGATCAGCTGAAAAAGCTGCACCCACGATCAATACCTTTAATTTTCTCATTTTTCCTCCAATATCGTTATCACCGCGAAACAAACGTCTATCTCACGGTAAAATATTTTTTCAAGCTATACCGTTGACAGAGTCAAAACTCGCTATAACCTACTTTTTCCTTCTTTGCCATATAGTCAAACGCCTTGTTAAGCTCGTTTACCACCGTTTCGGTAGCAAGCTCAAGAATTTTCTCACCCTTTTCCGCAGTAGCCTTAGTGGGACATCCCCACACGCCGTAAGGAGAAGCGCGGAAAATACTGCCGTAATTCAAATAAGGTCTGGGAACCTCCGGTACGTAGTCAACCGCTCTGTCCATATGTACTGTTTCGGGCGCAATAGCAAGGATCTGCGAGGTTTCGTTTTCATCTGCGTGCAACCCCTTCGTTTCGGTAATGCTCTCGACGTTTATGCTATCGGGAGTTACGAAGGCAACCTGTAATTCCGGGTTAAACCTTGCGTTAAGATCACGTACGAGCGGATTGGCTATGAATACTCCACCGTGAGTGATTATTATACCTACTCTCTTAAAGCCCTGCTCCTTCAATGACATAATAACGTCGTACATCATTTGATAGAAGGTCGTCGATTCCATCCATACAGATCCCTTTTTGCCCATATGCTCCCGGCAGGTTGAAACCGGAAACGCGGGAAGAAGGAAAGCGTTCATTTTCTCAGCAACGCGTCTACCGAGCTCGGTCGCGATTGCCCAATCCGTCATTATAGGGAGATGCGGGCCGTGCTGCTCTAATGAACCAACAGGTATTATAGCAAGCTCCGGATCTAACGCGCAAATTTCATCTGCGGTCATTTTGAATGTTTCCATAGACTACCTCTTAAATTATTTTTGACGCACTGTCTTTGTCGAGATACAAAACAGCATCGTTATGCTCTCTCAGAATGCTGGCGGGACAAGCAGTCGTAACAGGTCCCGTAAGAGCGTTGTAAACAGCGTTCGCCTTACGAACCGTGGGTACTACGCAGATCGCGTGAGGAACCGACATAATGTAAGACATAGTAAGGCTCATAGCCTGCTTGGGAACGTCGTTAAGCGTTGCAAAGCATCCGTCGTTAACCTGCTGCTGACGGCAAACGTCATCAAGCTCCACGATCTTGACCGTCTTCGGATCGTTAAAGTCCGCAACGGCAGGATCGTTAAAGGCAAGATGACCGTTTTCGCCTATGCCAAGGAAAATCAGATCGATAGGATAATTTTTCAGAAGGTCTGTGTATTCGGCGCACTTCTCCTCTGCCTCATCAGCCTTGCAAAGAAGATAGTGGAGCTCCTTGAATTTAACCTTTTCAAAAATAGCTCTGTTAAGGAAATTACCGAATCCGGCAGGCTCGCTCGCATCGATTCCGATATACTCATCCTGGTGGAAGCCTCTGACCTTAGTCCAGTCTATATCCTCCTTCAGCAAATTCTCAAGCAAATCGTTCTGAGATGGAGCAGCCGCAAAAACAACGTTTGCAACACCGTTTTTCGCTATAGTGTCATTGATAATTTTCGCAGCGTCTTTTGCCGCCTCTACACCCATGTCTGCGCGGTTATCGAATATCTTTACCGGTAATTTTACTACCTTCTTGCTTATCATATCTGTTCTCCTAAAATCAAATTTTGAGTATGTTGTGTCCAAAAACCTGCTTGAACACAGATTTGTCAGCTAAAATAGATTACTTTCTCGCAACGCCGCTTTTTCTCGCTGCCTCCGCAACTGCGCTTGCAACCGCGGGACCGACTCTCTTATCAAAAGCGGTGGGCATAATGTAATTCGCATTAAGCTCATCATCCGAAACGAGTCCGGCTATAGCGTAAGACGCAGCCATCTTCATCTCATCATTTATATCGCTTGCGCGAACGTCAAGAGCTCCTCTGAAGATTCCAGGGAAAGCGAGAACGTTGTTTATCTGGTTAGGATAGTCGGAACGTCCCGTGCCAACGACTACAGCGCCGCCCTCCTTAGCTTCGTCGGGGAATATTTCGGGAACGGGATTTGCCATTGCGAATACGATAGCATCCTTTGCCATCGTGCTGACCATTTCCTTAGAAACGATCTTAGGAGCGGAAACACCGATAAGCACGTCCGCGCCCTTCATAGCGTCGGCAAGAGTACCCATCAGATGCTCCGGATTAGTTTTCTTCGCAAGCTCTGCGTGGGCGGGACTGAGATCCATTCCCTCGCAAATAATACCAAATCGGTCAACCATAACGAGATTTTTAACACCGAGCTTCATAATATGATTGCCGATCGCGGTTCCGGCGCTGCCCGCGCCGTTAATAACAACCTTTATCTTCGAAATATCCTTTTTAACGACCTTAAGCGCATTCAGCATTGCCGCGGCAACGACTATAGCCGTTCCGTACTGGTCATCGTGGAATACTGGTATATCGCAAAGCTGTCTTAACCTGGTTTCTATCTCGAAGCATCTGGGAGCGGCAATATCCTCAAGGTTGATTCCGCCGAAGCTGCCGGAAAGAAGATAAACGGTTCTGACGAACTCATCAACGTCCTGAGTTTTTATACAAAGCGGAAAGGCGTCAACGTCAGCGAACGACTTGAAGAGCGCGCACTTTCCCTCCATAACGGGCATACCTGCCTCCGGACCTATATCACCAAGTCCCAAAACAGCCGATCCGTCTGTTATTACAGCAACGAGATTATGACGTCTTGTAAGCTCAAAGGACTTCGATATATCCTTCTGTATCTCAAGGCAAGGCTCTGCGACACCGGGAGTGTACGCAAGGGACAAATCCTGCGAGTTTGCGAGGGGGGCTCTGGAAATAACTTCAATTTTTCCTCCCCACTCCTTATGCTTTTTCAAGGCTTCCTGTTTGATATCCATATTTTCCTCCTTAAATCGTAACGATCTAAAATAAAATAATTTTAGTAAAAATTTACCCGAATAATATAATAGCACTTCTTTCCAAGCATTGTCAAGCGAAAAGCAAAAAAATGTAAATATTTTTGGATATATTTAGATAAATTTGCTAAATTTTTATTGCGATTTTATTTAATTTGCCTCTCAGCCGATTTCCGAGCTCGCTCTTAATGCTTAAAAATGGAGCCGTGCGGACTCTCGACAAGAAGTAATAATACAAAAAAATCGAATGCTCCGAGCCTCGCGGCAAGCAGCATCCGATGATTGAAGCTTTGTTAATCTAGCTTTTACAGGTGGAAATATGCTTTTATAGCATCAAGAGAAGCCGAGAAAGAACCTTGAACCGCGTTCGGTTTACCTCCACCCTTACCTCCGAGAGCCGCGTTTGCAGACTTTATCTCCAAAGAAAGATCAGAGCTGTTTGAGGTTATGACGTACTTATAATCTCCCTCGGTACCGCCGAGAGATATCAACGAACCGCCGACCTTGGCCGTAGCGGCGTTTGCGAAGGAGCGTAGATCGTCGATGGAAAAGCCGTCAAAGAAGTACAGCGCGTTTCCGTCGGTTGACGGGATAGCATCAGCCATTGCCTCCGCAAGCTGACGGCGCGCAAGCTTTAAACGGTATTTGACCTGCTCCGCGTCCTGCATATAAGCAGTGAGCGCATCGGCGGTTTCGTGCTGCGGAGCGGAAAGAGCCGCGGATATCTCACGAATATTTCTATACTTTTCGTTGTAATCAGCAAGAGCGCGAGAGCCGGCGACGATCCATATGCGCATACCGCCTCTGTGCTTCATCGATTCGAGTATTTTTATAAGTCCTATCTCACCCGTTCGGGAAACGTGAGGCGCGCAGCAGGCGCAGACGTCTACTCCGTCTATTTCCACGAGGCGCACGCCGTCGGTAAGATCGAGCTTTGATCTGTATTTGATCGAAGAAAGCTCATCGGAGGATGGGAAATAAGCCTTGACCGAAACGTTGCGGAATACTGCCTCGTTAGCAAGGCGCTCCACTCTGTTAAGCTCCTCTCGTTCAAGGGGCGCGCTTATGTCAAAGGTCACCTCGTCGTCGCCGAGATGGAAGCCGACGTTATCAAGTCCAAAGAGAGAATGGATAATTCCGCACAGAATATGCTCGGCGGTGTGGCACTGCATTTTATCAAATCTTGAAGCGAAATCAAGCTTACATAACACCTCGCCCGAAAGAGCGGCGTCAGTTACATGATGTATTTCCCCGTCCTTTTCGTAAACGTAGAAAACGCGGGCTCCAGCTATGTATCCCGTATCCGAGCTCTGTCCTCCCTCCTCCGGAAAGAACGCGGTACGGTCAAGGACGGTGTCGTATCCGCCCTCGCAGCTCACAGAGGATATAACGGTTGCGGAAAACTCACTGATATATTGATCCTGATAATAAAGTTTCTCGGTCATTTCGTCGCCTTTCGGTAAATTCTATATATAATTCTCGGCAGAAAATAAATTCCAAGGATATTTCGTAATATCCGGATATGCCCTCAGGGATATTTTTTCACCCAATGCCTCTGCTGATAAGGAGCAGGAAAACAATGCGGGAGTTCTGGTCAAAAAATCGCGGCTTCCGTATTTCGAGTCGCCGCAAATTGCAGCGCCGCGTGATGACATCTGCGCTCTGATCTGATGAAATCTGCCTGTATGGAGTTTTATTTTCACGAGAGAGCGAACGCCTCTTTTCGTTTCTACGGTGGACAGCGACACAAGCGTGAGGGATGCAAGCTTGGCGCTTTTGTCCAATGGGTCGGACACTCTCGCCCTGTTCCCTGCAGCGTCCTTTACCAGATGATCGGTATAATCACCGTCCTGAAGACTACCTTCTATTACGGCGTAATACTCCTTGCCTATTCCAAGCTCTTTAACGAGAGATGACAGCTCTGCCGCCGCGCTTCTGTTTCTGGCGTATAGGATAAGACCGCCAACAACGTTGTCAAGGCGGTGCACGGGATAAAGAGTACCGTTCTCACCGATAGAAAAAAGGAGCTCCGAAAGAGCGGTCATAGCATCCTTTGCTCCGCTACGGTCCGGTTGAGAGGATATTCCCACGGGTTTATTGATGACCACTGCGTTTTTAGATTTGTATACTATTTCCAACATTTTTCACACCGTCACTAAAGACGAAGGGCTACCTTGAAGAGTAGCCCTATCATTCAAATTTTCCTCTTAATGCTAATTATACGGTAAATTGTGGGGACGAGCACGACGTTAGCAACAAGCTCAATAGCGAAATTGATGCTAATCAAATATTTTAAAAGCTCGAAGATGTTTTGATCAAAGAATATATACGAGCCTAAGATGAATACCGCGGTATTAACGACTGTTGCGATTATAGCGGCTATAAAACACGCCACGTATCTGTTAGTGCCGACTGCTACCCTGTAGGCAAGTCCCGAAAGAAGACCGGCGAGAACGCCCTTAGCGAGAACCGTGACGATAGTACCAAACACGTCGATGCCCATATATAACGCCGTGCCGGGAAGAAACAAAACAACGAAACCGAATACAAAGCCAAGCCAAGCGCCGACCGTAGCTCCGCATATCGCCGCTCCTACAACAATGATCGGAACAGACAAAGCGAGCTCGAAGGTACCGAATCTAATAGGAATGAACTGCAGAACAACCACCAATGCGGTGAGCACCGCTGCGTATACAAGCTTTTCAACATTAACGCTTTTAATCGAGCTGTTTCTCATTGTAAGACCTCTGGAAAAATATTAATCACAAATAAATTGCTATTCATCCCTATTGTAGCACATTACTTTGTTTTTTTCAAGGTTTATCTGCTAATTTTTATGCGTATTTTTAACTTTTTCGTCATTTGCTTTCGGTTTGCGCGTAATTACGCGCACGGACTCCCCTCCGGTCAGAGCTATCATCTTTACTGCGGATAGGCTGAAATCGTTGGCGTATACGGAGAGAGCTTTATCCAGAGCGCCTCTGGCGAGAACTTTAAGATAGGCAGTGTCGTAGGGTATAAGACATCTTTCTTTTAATACGTTAACGTCTACTCTGTCGCCCCGACTGAAATTGCGGCTCAGGGTATCGACGTTTATTACCGATCTACCGTCACCGTCAGTAAAGACGATCTCTCTCCTTCGCTTCAGGAGATTTTTTGCCAGAGAGTCGGTAATAAGAACGTCCGCCCGTTCGGAATCGACCGATTCTATTTCCTCCAGGATACTGCCGTCGATAAGCGAACACTCTTCTTTTCGGTCATCCTCATATCCATCATTTTTCCGTTCACTGTTATTTGTATCATTTTCTGTATCTACGCACTCCGAGTCATCCGTTGAGTCGTCGTAAAGAGGAGCTTCAGGGCAATATTCCGTATCCGCAGGTTCTGAATCCTCCTCGCAGACTGATACATTGCCAAGAGATTTTCCGATGCAGGCATCTCCCACGCGAACCTCCGATAAACGCTTTTTACCGGAGCATCTGTAACGAACAATGGCAATGAAATCAAGTATGCGCTCCCGTTCCGAATACAGTACGATAGCAAAAAGTGTAAACGCGAGAAGCAAAAGCACCGTTATAATGATTATCGCGGTTACTTCCGGAGATGGATACCCAAGACTGTTCACCCTGCCCTCGCTAACTGACAGCCTATAGTTTGGGTTTTCCGTCCTTAGCGTTATCACTCCGTCAAGCACCTGCGCGCTCAGCATAAGGTCATCGCCCTCTATCACCTCGCCGCCCGACATTATGAATTGAGGCTTTATCTCCGTTTCCCATAAATACAGATCAAAATCCGATACTGTGAAGTATAGGGTGCGTGGCGTTATGCTGTAGCAAACCGACTGCGCCACCGTACCGTCCTCGAAAACGTAGTTAACGGGATCGCATAGACCGGCGAGAAGATAGTATTCCCCGACAAATCTTTCCGGTACTATCTCACTGTAGGTGTAAAGATAGGACGGTGACTGCGGAATGTAATAGTTTCCGTCGTATTCCCTGCCATCTATTTTCGGAATCGGAACGCTGCACGGTAATACCTTAAAGCTATACGCCGGCAGCTGCGGTTCGAGATAATTCTCGCTGTCATAGGAAAGATAGGCTTTAACCGAATATACTCCCGCATTAGTAACCGGTGATATGGAATATCCCTTAACGCTGACTCCGACAGGTAAGCCTGAAAGTTCGGGAAGCTTTGGAAGAGAATCGTATATGAAAACATCCTGCGACCAGCGTGCAGCGGACAGATCGTACTGCGCGTATTCAACGGTGAGAGGAAGCTCCACGGAAAATCCGCCGTAAGAAAAGCTCACCCCGGTATCGAAGCGGCGCAAGCTATCTGCCGACTGATAAGAAACCGTAGCTTCACTTAGCGGAATACCGTAGCTTGAACCGTCGTTATAACGCAAGCTAAGGCTGATATCCGAATCCTCTACGCAGGAAAACGCGGTAAGACGTTCTGCAAGCAAGACGGCAACGAGCTTTACGGGAACGACCTCAATTACCTGAAAGCTGATAGGCTTTGAAAGAAGGGGGAGATAATTCTCGCTTTCTCCGACGGAGGCTATCGCGTAATAAACGCCGGGTGAGAACGATTCGACCCGATTTGCGCAGTCGGGATCGGAATAATACGAATATTCCGGAGCACCGTAAAGGGCTTCGCCGACGGGCAACGGCAACCGCCCCTCGTAAACATCCGTGATACCCGGTGTAACGAGCCAGCGATTGCTTGCTTTTTTTACCTTAAACGGATGCTCAGCGTTTAGGACGAAGTAATCAGTATTCAAGGAGCGGCAAAGTGCGAGATGCTCTCCGGCGTTTACTGCTTCTCCCCACACTGCAATTTCGGTAAACGGAGAATAGGCTGTAGGAGAAATCGGTGAGCCCGAATAAACGAACTCATCTCCGATCCAGCTTACGTTTATACCGAGAGGAAGTATTTCAACGTACAGAGTTATCGGCAGAGGCAGGACGTAATTTTTACTTTCCGTACTAAACGTTACGGTAACCTCTACCCTGCCTTCGCTAACGTGAGTAGCGCCTCCGGAGAAGCTATAACCAAGAGGGTAACCGTCTATACCGACAGGCATCTCTCCGAAAAAAGCGGGATAATGAATCTTACCATCATATACAAATTGAGAGTTATCAAAGCTGTACCCTCCTACGTCATACTCAATAGGAGCAATGCGCCATTTATGCGTAAGCGTTGGGGGCGAATTGTAGTTTGTTTCGTCATAGGAGAGAATTGCGCGCGCGATGTATTCTCCGCAATCAGTACCTATCGCATCGACGTAACCAATAACCGAAAGTCCGCTTGGAAGTCCGGATAACGAAACGGACAAAGGGGAGCCCGTATAGGAAAGCTCTGTATCGCTCCATACAGCGCCGCTTACGTCGTAGTCCGCTTTGGCTATAGAAAAGCCGCATTGGGATTCAGTCAGAGTATAATTCGGATCGGGTGAAGCCGCTGTCGCAGTATAATTATCTCCTGCGTCAACTGCGCCGCCGCTGACGATAGCGTAACGGATCGCTCCGTGCACGTCCACGTATAAAGCCAGAGGGGATTGAATATTACCGTTATACACAAAATTTGTATTCTGCCACGTTATTTTTGCTGTATACGGCACAATCGTTAATTTTGCGGTTAAAGAATTTGGAATGATATAATTCTGACTGTCCGTAGTAAACGACAAAGTTATTTCGTATTCCCCAACGTTCATTCCTCCGCCGGATAAATTAAAATAAAGCGGTATTCCATCCAAGCCAACCAAATAATCGGGAGAAGGAGATATACTCTGGTAAGAGGAAGAATAGGTAGTAACGCGGGAGTCAAACTTTATTGATGATAAGTCATACACGGCTCGTCCGACCTCTACTTTGCAAGTCGTACGCGCGCCCAAATATGAAATGAATACCGCGTTATCTCCATAAAGAAACGAGCCTCCCTGCTGATAAGAAACCGACAGTCTTTCGGCGGTTACGGTTTCGCTTCTGCCGCTCAGATAATATGCTATCACGCTCAATCCGTCGGGAATAAAGGTATCGAACGCACGATATTCCGTAACATTCGGCATCGAGGATATAAGAATATGATCTACGCCGTCCGGAAGAATCCGGAACTCCTGTGGCGAAGACCTGAGCGACGTAAAATCGTTCGTTTCCTCAACGATCGCTATGACGTAATACGTTCCGGCGGCGGTCGGTATAACTTCGGAATATGCTCCGTCACAAGCCGATGAATATAAGTATTTTACCTCTCCGAATTTTGAAATTGCTTCAAAATTCGGTACGACTTCCTCGTATACATTATATACAGAAAGCTCTTTCTGCCAAGTATTTTCGCCTTTTTTTACCCTGTAATATACGTTTATCTCATCATCTTCCGTACCGTAAAAATTGTAATTTTCAGGATCTGTAAGTCTGAGCCTCACAGGGTATGTTCCTGCAGAAACGGCCGACGTTATTTCAGCCTCGTAAAGAGGTGAGGTAGGAAGAAACGGTACAATATCACTGCCCGTATATTCAAGCTCATCCAAGGTAGGTATCGTGACAGTCGCGGGCTGAACCGACACCGTAATATCGTTAACTGTGACCGTAACCTCCGATATTCCGTGTCTGTAGGTTATTTTACAAGTGTAAATTCCGCTGTCCCTAACCTTTCCGACCGATATAAAGCTTCCTCTTCCTACAGTTTCTCCGTTTAGCTCCCACTCAAAGCTATACATTCCTCCCGAACCGTCAAGAATATGGGATAGATTCTCTATCCCCAACCGTCTTTCCACTCCGTCGTATACGAACTCCAAGGTGGATGCGGTAAAGTTTGGCGGCAGCAAAGTAAATTTCGCGTAAATATCCATATTATCCGTTACGCGCGCATCGCCTGCAAGCGAGGTGTTATATTCCCTGTCGGTATACCATCCTGCCAGTTTATAGCCCGTCGGCGCCTGCGCAAAAGGAGGTAATAAAGCCTCTCCAAAGAGATACTCCGATTCGCTGATAACGCCGCCTATATGCGTTCTGACCTTGTACGGCTTATATACTGCAAGGAAATCTTCTGAGGACGTTGAGCTATGGGAGCTGAAATAAGTTAGCTCCTCCGCCCTTCCATCCGCATCCGTAAGTGTAAATCCGCTAATACTTGAACCTGTAGCGCCGTATACGATCTCCGTAAGTCTACCGTTCTCAAATTTACTGTTATAGGCTATTCTGACCGTTGAATCAGGAGTATAGTCTGGTAGAAGACGGATAGGCTTGTTCGTCCTTATATCAGCTCCCACTCCAGAAAGCTTAGCTCCGAGAGTAATATAGGAGTCCGTGTAAATTGCCGGGCCTCCTCCGTTCGTTATCTCTCCGTTGAGAAGCTTCGCCTCTCCGCTCTTCACGCACAGCGCCGCGCTGCCGTTTGAGGAGCAAACGGTACTGTCAGTCATAACGAAGCGTGAGAATGTAGAATAATCAAGCGTTATCGCAACACCCATCTCCGAGCTGATCTCCGAAGCATCCGAATATACCTCTCCGCCCCTTACCAGCATACCGCATTCATCGGCGAAAACGATCGAAGCTTTTATGAGATTAAGCTGAACCCCCTCAGGCACCGTTATATCTCCGTAGCTCGTCAGAGTACCGCTGACGGTATAGCTTCCGTCCGGAATATCTACTCTGCCCCGTGATACCACGCCGTCGAGCGTTACCCTCTTTCCCGACGTTTTACCAATCAGCTCTCCGAGCGGACCGGTACATACAGCTTCCGGTACACCGTCGGCATAGATATAAAGCGTGCATGCGTCGCCATCTCCGCTGATTATGTACTCGCCACCGTCAGCTGCCAACGGTCTGACGCAAAAAAGTGTTCCTAAAATTATAAGAAACGCCGATACGATAATTGCCTTTTTCATAAAAACCTCGCTTGTATATTCTTTTTCTTGGTAAATTATACCATTTACCGCAATTCAGTTCAATACTGATACGCGTTAAGATTTCTGCAAGTAACGCCATTATTGCGTACGGTTCGTTATTACTTCCCTAAAAGCAAGATAATTTTACAAAAAACGCGGGCAATCGCAATAGAAACGGAAGATAGTTGTACAATATATTTCTTCAAAACAAAAATTTCTTCAAAACAAAAAACGATGTCTTACCGTCCTCTAGGGAATCACAGACATCGTTTCTTTATAAATGTAGGGTTGTATAAGCGCGGCAGCTCTGCGCGCCATTGTCAGCATATAAAATACCTGGATATACGCCGGGAGCACGGAAATTACTTCTCCTTATAATAGAGCATACAGTGGCAATAGCCCTCAAAGCTCTCATCGGCTATCTGATCCTTAAACTCCCGACACATACATTTGTTATCCTCGGTTCGCTCAAGACGGCAAGGACAGTATCCGCCCGTACGGCGAAGTCCCTCTTTTATCGACTCTACGATCTCCTTATTTTCGTTGAATCTTACCTTCATTTGTACTCACCTATCATACGGCTGAGCTTTTCCTTTGGAACGTAGCCGACCGATACGTCGAGAAGAGTGTTGTCCTTAACGAACGCGATCATAGGTATGCTCTGTACCTTAAACTGCATAGCGAGCTCGCGTTCCTCGTCAACGTTTATTTTCGCGAACTTAACGTCGGGATTTTCCACCTCAAGCTCCTCGATCGTGGGAGCGAGCATTTTACATGGTCCGCACCAATCAGCGTAAATATCAATAACCACGAGTGTGGAGCATGCCTCTACCTCGGATTTAAAATTCGATCCGGTTAACTTTATCATTTCAATTTTCCTTTCATTATATGTTTAGTAATTGCATTTTAGCATAAAACTATGCGTAATGTCAACAAAAACAGAGCAAAAAAATAATAAGCAGTTAATGATTTGACAAAACGGAGAAAAAAATGTATGATATTATCGTAGAATACACCGCCCGTAAGGGCAGATTGGAGATATATGAACGGATACAGAATAAAAACCGCCGTGGACGTCCACGACGTTGACTATAACGGAATAGCGAGAGCCTCCTCCCTGCTGAAATATATGCAGAGCGCCGCCCAGTCGCAGCTGACGGAAAACGGAATGTCATACGGTGAGTTGTTCTCAAGAAAAAGGGCATTCATTTTATCAAGAATCCGTATGGAAATATCCGTTCCTCTGCGCGCGGATACGCCCCTCACGGCAATTACGTTTCCCTGCGAGAGCCGCGGATACAGCTTCCTCAGGTGCTACGCTCTGGAGCGTGACGGAGAGGTTGTGGCAAAGGCGGCGTCTATGTGGGCGCTGATAGACACTGACACGAGAGAGCTCGTACGGGTAAACGATTTCGAACTTGGACTTACTACTCTGCCGCCTATCGATCTCACTCTTAACCGCTTCAGACTTCCGGATATTTTGACGGACGTCGGGGGATACGGCGTACATTACGGCGACGTGGATCAAAATATCCATATGAACAATACAAGATATCCGGATATGTACTCGAATTTTCTGCCGCTTAAGGATAAGATGATAAAAACTATAACCGTAAATTATATGAACGAGGCCGGGTTGGGAGATAAGCTGAGAGTTCTGCGAGCCGAGAAGGACGGCGTGTATTATTTCAGAACGATAAGAGGTGACGGCAAGGTCAACTCCGAGGCTGAAATCGAGCTTGGAGATCTCTAAATAATTGCAATAATTGACTTCGAGCTGTCATATATCCACAAAAAGAGATAATTTCCGTCATTTTTAAAGTTTTCGTCCTGTAGGAAATGCACTTTCTTGCAGGACTAATTTTGATTTTATGAAAATATTTTTTCTGAAAAAGTACTATTCTTTTATTATCAGCTAAAATCCGTCCTAAAAGGGCAACTTTTACAACAATGCACTATAGCCTTGATTATGCGACAAAAGTCGCCGGCGGTTTTCGAGCGACCGACCTTTGAAAAAAGTGGTAGAATTAAAATAAAAACGGAGGGCGGCTATGGCGCATAAGGAAAAGACGGTAAATACGGTTATAAGACGGGAGGTCAGAGAGGACGAGTCCTACAAATACACCTACGAGCTGACCGTCAGTGAGGGTCAGAACGTATCAAGCTTCAGGATTCCTCTCTACTCCATCGGCGTAGAAATGACGGACAGGCTTGGACAGGTCAGAAAAGGCGCTGTTAAGGAGGCGTTTGCCGATCCCGGACGGGCAATTATCTTTTTCGACAAAGTGGTAAATGGTCTGGCTACGCCTATCGATCTGGCGTACATAATCGAGGACGAAATGTAAGCCGGTTATTTCAGGGAAACGTGAGGCGCGCTTTGCTTTAAGGCGTGCCTTTTTACAGCTTTCTTCAGCTGCCCCGCAAAGCACTGAATATTTTGCTATACTAACTCGAAATGTTCTCCTTCTGTTAACTCATACTTGCAAACTCTTTCAAAATGTGATAAAATATTGAGTGCAAAGGAGAATTGATATGAAAATCTGCATACTTGGAGCAGGCACCTGGGGTACGGCTCTCGCGGCGTTGCTCGCGAAGAACGGACATTCCGTATCACTGTGGTCTGCCCTGCCCGAAGAAACGGAATATTTGAAAAACACGGGAAGACACAAAAATCTTCCGGAGGTGTTATTGCCTATAGGAATAGAATACACCTCAGACATAGAAAGCTCACTCTGCGACGCATCGCTGGTAATTTTCGTCACTCCGTCCGAATTTATTCGCGCAACTGCCGCAAAAGCAGCCAAATACATACGGCAAGATCAAATAGTCGCAAGTGCCGCTAAGGGTATAGAAAAAGAAACGCTGATGACTATGACGGAGATAATATCCGACGAGATAAAGCGCGCAGGAGGCGACTTGCCGCGTGCGGTTGCCCTCTCAGGTCCCACACACGCAGAGGAGGTTGCGATGGGGCTTCCAACGTCTATAGTCGCGGCTTCGGAGGATGAGCAAACAGCGCTGACAGTGGCTTCCTTCTTCTCAAACTCCTGTCTAAGAGCGTATACGAACACCGACGTTCGCGGAGTTGAGCTATGCGGAGCGCTGAAAAACATAATCGCTATCGCCGCCGGAATATGTCGCGGCATAGAGTTCGGCGATAACGCGAAAGCAATGCTGATGACAAGAGGAATGACGGAAATAACAAGACTCGGAGTGGCTATGGGATGTGACAAAGCTACGTTTTACGGTCTGTCGGGAATAGGAGATCTTATCGTTACCTGCACGTCAAGGCACAGCCGTAATAACCGTTGCGGCGAGCTTATCGGTAAGGGACTGAGCTACGAAGAGGCGCAAAAGGAAATCGGAATGGTGGTGGAGGGATACCACGCGCTTGAGGCGGCAATATCGCTATCCGAAAAATACGGTGTGGAAATGCCTATAACGCACGCCGTATATGACGTTATTAAAAACGGCAGATCGCCCTACCCCGTGATACGCGAGCTAATGACGAGGGGTATCAAGGACGAGTCGGTTATTTAGGCTCTTCGATAGGTATAAAAAGAGGCTGGCGTACTTTTGCGCCAGCCTCTGCCTGTATAAAATGAATTATCCGTATTTTCGATAGCGTTGGTACGGTACGGCTCTGTTCGAATACGGAAGAGAGGGTAAAAAAACATCGCTATGAAAACGACCGCTCTCAAAATTACTTGTAATATACCTTTTCGCCTGCCGGCACAGAGTGAGTAAGCCAAACGTTACCTCCGATAACGCAGCCGTCGCCTATCCTGGTATTGCCGCCGAGAATGGTAGCGTTGGCATATATCACACATCCGTTTCCGATGTCGGGATGACGTTTGATGCCCTTTACCGGATTGCCCGCGCTGTCGAGCTCGAAGCTCTTTGCTCCCAGAGTTACACCCTGGTATATTTTCACTCTGTCACCTATAGTCGTGGTTTCGCCTATAACTATACCGGTGCCGTGGTCTATGAAGAAATACTCTCCGATAGTTGCTCCGGCGTGGATATCAATACCGGTCTTCTCGTGAGCGTATTCGGTCATAATACGGGAGATGTACGGAATATTTCTAAGATAAAACTCGTGAGCCAACCTATATATTGATATCGCGTAAAAGCCCGGATAGGACAAAATAATCTCCTCCGGAGAGCGAGCCGCGGGGTCGCCCTCGTAAATCGCAATGACATCCTTCATAAGCTTTGCCTTAACCGTTGGTATGCTGTCCATCACCGAATACGCAAGTGTTTCGGTATCAACAGTGGTATCCTCGTCAAAAAAGGCGTAGGCGGAGGTTATCTGCCGCTTTAGAGAAATAAAAAGCTCATCAGCAAGAATTTCGCGCTTCTTACCTAAGTCCGACTGCAATCTGAAGTAGTCGGGAAACATAAGACACTGTATTTTTTTGATTATCGTAATGATCTCATTACGCGATGGAAACGTAACGGAGTGCTTGTTAAAATAGTCGTATTCACACTCGCGTGTCGCGTCTAAATTACAAAGAAATCTATCAAGTATTTCCGAATGTGACAGCATTTTTTCTCCTTTCTCGGTGAGGGATTAAGTTATTGTATCATATGGGCGATTTTTTTACAATAGGTTTCGCCAATTTTTTTGAAAATAATTGGTTTTTAATGTTGATTTTTTAACACGGGTATGTTATAATTGAAGTTGTGATAAAATATTTTGTTTTATTTCTTTATTTAAGTATACTTAAGTGTACATTTCAGGCAAATATAGGCGACCGGCTACGATCGCAAAGCTTTGATATAAAATTTGACACCGCCCACGGCGGATCACATAGAACAGGAGAAAAAAATGGGAAAAGGTATTTATACCTACTACAAAGAACGCCTGATAGAAATAGGCGGAAATAACCGATGCCTTTATCTCAAGAACATCGTCAGAAAGGGCGCTTACGACATAGGCAGGCTCTTCGAGGGACGTGACGATAAAGTGGCGGAGATGATAGATTTTCTCTGGTCACGCAGTAAGTATCCCCTCACTCTCATATCAGAAGACGAAAGTAAAGAAATAGTTAAAAATCTAGGACTTCCCGCACGCTCGAAGAATGCTCCCGACGTTAGCGGAATGTCGGCAGACGAGGCTGCTCGCGCTACCGAAAAGCACTTGAAACACACCGCTCAGGACAGCGCAAAGGTAGTAGAAACAGAAATCGCAAGGATCAAAGAATTAAAGCGTGAGATCGAAGAAATAGAAAAAGAAACCGGAAGATACGAGCTGTACATAGGATATCCCTTCGTATTTGGCGCTATAAATCAGGGAATCAACAAAACCATGATCAAGGCGCCCCTTCTGCTCTTCCCCGTAAAAATAGAGATACCGGACGAAAGCACAGTTGAAATCAGACTGAACGAGTCGGAGAATATCCAGCTCAATCGCGCGTTCATTTTCGCATACGCCCAGGCAAAGAAGCTTAATATTGAGAATCTGGAGCTTGAATTTGAAAACTTATCTTCATTTAAAAACGTAAAGCAGGTAGTTGACTATCTCAATCGCGCGAAGATAAAAATCGAGTGCACGACCTCAAAGCATATATACAATTACGGAAGATTTAAGGAGCCGGACGCAAAGGGAGAGCTCTCTGTCCGGTATGCCGCGGTCATGGCACGCTTCCCTCTCTCAAACTCAATATATAACGACTATACTTTGCTTGAGAAGAAAAATCTTACCAACGACGCAATAAACGAGCTGCTGAGAACCGGTGGCAAACGGGGCGCGAAGAAAATCCAGGCGCTTGAGAAGGCTAAGCTCAAAAATCGTGCAAAAGCGCTCAAAAGGGCAAAGCGCACAGGACTCAGCCACAGCTATATCGTAAAAATGCTAGACTACGCGCAGTCCGAGGTCGTCAAGAAGGTCGACAAATGCGGTAATATGGTCATATACGGTCCTCCCGGTACTGGAAAATCTCAGACCATAGTTAATATTATCACAGACGCAATTGCAAAGGATAAGCGTGTTCTCGTGGTATCGCAGAAGAAGGCTGCGCTGGACGTTGTTTATTCGCGTCTTGGCGTGCTGAACGAGAAGGCGATGTACGTCACCGACGAGGCGAAGGAGAAAAAGACGTTCTACGAGCGTTGCTTTGCCGCTCATCAGAAGGATGAGGTAGACAGTCTGGAGGATATAGCCGCTCTGCAGAATGAGTACGACGAAATCGAAAAGCGCATAGCATTGGAAGAGGCTACTCTGGACACAATCTATCACACGCTTAACGATAAGCGCCCGTTCGGACTTTCGCTCTCGGAGATGTACTCGTCGTCCTATATGCTATCCAAGAACTCCTCCGAATACAGCATATATCTGAAGATGGTGGAGCAGCCGGATATTATGTCTATGGATTATAAAGCACTTTCCGACGCGCTGTTCACCATAAAGGCGAAGAACCTCGACGAGATGTACTACGCTTTCCTTCAGGCAAAGGAAAAAAATCCGCTGATAGACACGATGAAGCCCGATCTCGATATCAGAACTCTCAGCGAGGTAAAGGGTCTTCTGGAGGAAATACAGAAGTCGCGTAAGGGATTCTTCAACATATCAAAATATCCGTACACGCGTCAGGTGCTGGCTTACTATTCTCAAATGGATAGCAAAAAATCACTTAACGCGGTCGTAAATATGTCCTTCAAAATGGAACATCCCTCCGCTTTCGGCGGTAAGTCCAAGAAGGAGATGCACGAGAAATTCGTAGAAACCATAAACGCCATTGAGGAATTCGTTAAGGAATACGACTGCCTTAACAGAGTTATGACCCGTGACGGTTATATCTCGGTAATAGATAATATTCTCCGCGGAAACACTTCCTATATCAAGCTGGTATACGAAGCACTTGATAATTACATAACCCTCCGCGATGTGAGCAAGCTCATCTACTCTCTCGATAAGAATATGCTCTCCGTTCTGAATTTCGCATATATGTCGAGCAGAAATTATCAGAACTATCTGGATATTATTACAAAAACGCCCGTTCTGCGTATTTATCACGAGGTAATACGCTATGAGGAAGAATGCAAGGACGATTTGGCAAAGACTGTGGATTTCGTAAACATCACGTCGAGAATCTACAAGCTGAAGGAATCTCAGCTGTCTATCGCCTATAAGCTCTGCGCTCACAAAAACAGCCGTGAATACCGCAATATGTTCGAAGCCGCAAGCAACGGTAAGGACTTCCTCTATCAGATATCAAAGGAACAGAAATTCTGGCCTATCAGACAGACGATGGACGTATACGGCGACTTCATTCTCGCCCTGTTCCCCTGCTGGCTTCTCTCGCCGGAGAACGTTTCATCTATTCTTCCGCTAAAGAAGAATATGTTTGACGTGGTTATCTTCGACGAGGCGTCTCAGGTATTTATCGAAAGCACGATACCAACCATATACCGCGGAAAGAATATCGTGGTTGCCGGTGACTCCAAGCAGTTGCGCCCCTCCGCAACGTTTATGAAGCGATATATGGGCGCCGATCCCGACACCCAGGACGACTACTCTGTCCAGGCGGCGCTGGAGGTTGAGAGCCTTCTGGATCTTGCGGTTGCGAGATATGACAGCGCAAACCTTACATACCACTACAGAAGCCGACATCAAGAGCTGATAGACTTCTCAAACAGCGCATTCTACTCTTCCAACCTGCAGATAGCTCCAAATATTTCGACGAACAAGTTCAACCGTCCTATCGAGCGCTTCAAGGTAAAGGGTAAATGGATCGACCGTACGAATCCGGGAGAAGCCGAAAAAATCGTTCAGCTTCTCAGACATATTTTCATCACTCGCAAAAACAACGAGAGCATCGGTATAATCACTTTCAACAGCGATCAGCAATCCTGTATCGCGGATGCTATTGATAGAGAGGCGCGTCGCGATGCGGAGTTCCGCTCCATTGTCACCAAGGAAAAATACAGAATGGATAACGGAGAGGACACGAGCCTATTCATCAAGAACCTGGAAAACGTACAGGGCGATGAAAGAGATATAATAATATTCTCTATCGGATACGCTCCAAACGAAGCCGGCAAGCTGTATACCAACTTCGGCGCACTTTCTACCGAGGGCGGCGAAAACCGTCTGAACGTTGCTATCACGAGAGCTAAGTCAAAGATCATCGTGGTGACGAGTATTGAGCCTGAGGAACTGAAGGTTGACACCTCAAAGCACTTAGGTCCGAAGCTTCTGCGTGAGTATCTGACATACGTAAGGGCGGTATCCGAAAATGACACCGATCACGTAAAGGCTGTGCTGGCAAATCTCGACCCGGCTGAGAAGAAGGCTGAAAGTCTGATTACTACGGTCGCCGACGTCGAAGATCAGATCAAGGAAAGACTGGAGAAGCAGGGATACAAGGTACACACGGGACTCGGAAACAGGAACAACCGTATTTCTCTGGCAGTCTACGATGAGGAAACGGACAAATACCTCGTCGGTGTAGAGCTTGACAAGGACGCCTTCGCTTCATCCGCATCATCTATGGAGCGCGACGTATACAAGCCTAGATTCCTGGAGGCGAGAGGCTGGACTATAATCCGCGTATGGTGCCGCGACTGGTGGCTCTCACCTACACGCGTGGTTAAAACCATAGCTAATCTCGCTGAAAAAAACAAGTCTAAGGGATAAATTTTACAATTAAAGCGCACCGCTTGTTGATTTTTTCAAAATACCGGTGTATAATTTACTTATAATAAAAAATGAATGGAGATAATTATGTTTGATTTTAACTTTTTGTTCACAGGTGGAGAAGGCGGCGGAATCTGGGGAACGATAGCAATGGTTGCTATTATGTTCGTATTCCTCTATTTCTTTATGATCCGTCCGCAGAAGAAGCAGGAAAAGAAGGACGCGGAAATGCGCGACTCTCTCGCGGTAGGCGATGAGGTTACTACTATAGGCGGTATCATCGGCAAGGTAGTGTCCATCAAGGGCGAAACCTTCGTGCTTGAAACCACAAAGGATAAGACGAAGATACGTTTCCTTAAGGGCGCGGTAAGAACAGTTGACGTTAAAGCGGCTGATCTTGCGGCGGCTGTAATGGAGGCAAAGAATGCTCCCGCAGAGGATGAAGCAGAGGAAAATAAATAATCTGTCATAAATTAAAGCGCTCCCGAATAAGATTGTTTAGACTTATTCGGGGGCGCTTTGTTTCCCCGGCAAACCTGGGGGTAAAGATATGTCGAAACACAAAAGGCTTTCGGTAAAGAGGATAGGACTTAGCGGTTTTCTTCCCTGCTTAATCGTATCGGTTGTAATTCTTATCGCATTGGTAGCACTCGCCGCTCTCGTAGCTGCTATGGGCAGCTACCGCGCAAGCCAGCTTGGAATATTCTCCTTTGCCGCGCTGATACTGTCTGCCGGCTTGTCCGGCGGTATAAGTGCAAGAATTTGCGGTAACGAGGGGCGTCTGAGGATAACCTTGCTTTGTCCGTTCACGGTAGTATTGATAATGCTTCTGATATCGGTAATATCCGGCGCTTCGCCAAGCCTATCAATGCTGATGAATTATCTCTGCTATACGGGAATATTTTTGCTCTCTGCGATGCTACTGAAGCCCGGCAAAAGAAGAGGGAGAAAGCACAGATAAAAACGATGGTTGAAACCGTTTATAAGCTACTGTCTGCGAAGAACATCAATCAAAAGCTTAGCTTTAAATTCATCTGAGCAACGCGAGGATTTTATCGTGGTATATCCGCGATTTTCTTGAATAAAAAGAGATAACATTTGGGCAAATGTTATCTCTTTTTATATGTATGTGGCACTTATTATGGATTTTACTCAGTTCGTTTTCGCTTGGGTTGTAAAAGTGTTTTTCGCACTTATATTATCTTTAAATTTGTGAAACAGCTGCATTCAACCGAGGACACGAGCCTGTTACTTTGCTTTTTCTGCCTAATATTATATAGTCAAACGATTTATTCAATGATAACCGACGCACCGAGAGAGTTCAGCTTGCAGTCAAGCCGCTCGTATCCTCGCATAATGTGCTCAGCGCCGTGTATTGCGCTCTCTCCGCTCGCGCTTAGAGCGCATAAAACTGCCGACATACCTCCGCGAAGATCGGTTGCCTCGGTTTCCCCTGAATGAAGATGCACTCCTGCAATAACAGCGGTATCCCCGCGCATTTGATAGACAAATCCGAACGGAAGCAGTGATGCAAGATATCCGTATCTTGTGGTCCATACGGTATCTCGAATCTCACCTCCCGCTCCGTACGCCATAAGCGGAGCGATAATAGGCTGTAGATCCGTCGGGAAATCCGGATATGGAGCAGCTGTAACAGCGGTTCTCAGAAAAGCTCCGTTGCCGCGAACCGTAACCGAGGCTTGATCGGAGATTACAGTCGCCCCCAGAAGAGCCAGAGCCCGATTAAATGAGTACAGATGGGACGGGTCACAACCCGTAACCGTTACCTCTCCTCCGGTGATAAGCCCTGCCGCAAGATAACTGCCTGCCTCGATCATATCGCCGATTACCGTAACGGCTCCGCCGTGAAGCTCTCTGCCCTCTACCGTTATTTCGTCATCTGATATACTGATGGATGCGCCCGCGGATATCAGATAGTCCGCCAAAGCCTTTATATGCGGCTCAAGAGCGTGACCTCTTATAACCGTCTTTCCATTAGCTGCGGCAGCCAAAATAATCGAGTTAACGGTGGCGCCAACCGATTTTTTCGAAAAGCAAATCTCGCCTCCCGAAAGGCTCGGAGCGCGAATATATTCTCCGTCAACAACCCCACCGAGAGCACAACAAGCATAAACGTGCATATCTATCGGTCGGTAAGAAAAGCCGCATCCGCCCACGCCGCATATGCGACACACGCCGAATCTGGAAAGAGATGCTCCAAGTAAATAGGTCGAGGCTCTGATAGACGAAACAAGATGCGACGGAGGATCGCAATATTGAAGACTTCTCGTATCAACCGTCAACGCATCTCCGAGTCGGCTGACGGTTGCGCCCAACGACTCCAGGATCGATACCGTCACGCGAGTATCGCTAATGTCGGGAACGTTTCTGATTACGCTTATTCCCCGCGTTATTACCGTTGCAAAGAGTATAGGCAGGGCGGCATTCTTAGAGCCGGAAGCACGCACTGCGCCTGAGAGGCTGCTGCCGCCTCTTATCTTGATAGTTCTCATACAAGCTCCGATATTATGAATTGATATCATAATATTCAGCCTGTTAAAAAACGTTACTTGCCCATCTCCTCGTAATACGCAACTATAAGCTCCACAACCATTCCGTAGCTCACAACGCCGGGAGTGCCGTTGCTTCGCAGAAAAATATCATTGACAAAATCGGATATATCGGCAAATAAGGTATCAGAATATTCTCTGTATACCGCGTTAGATGCCTGAATGTCCGAGCGGGGTCCGTCAGAAAGTCCCTCTACTATTCTGTTGTATTCATCTTTGTTGGTGCGGTAAAGTGCTGACGCAACGTAGCTGTACATATTGAGCGCTCCGCTGTATCTGAGAAAAGTATCAGGAGAATTTATACAGGCGAGATACGCGGTAAAGTTAGCCTCGTTCTCCCTGAGAATGCCTCTCTGATGCGAAAGCTCGTGAGCGGCTGTATAAACCACGTCGTATGAGGGGTAAGCGGTATTTACGTTAGCCTCTCCCGTATAATAGGTATAAATACCCGTCAAGGTCAGATGGGATAAAATATTGGTAAAGCCGACTCCCTTCGCACGCGAATCAAAGGAATCCAAAAAGGCGTACTCCGATGACATACCGTCGAAGGAATCGCATATCAGCCGGCTGATATCGTCAAGAGTGTATTCCGTGACCGCAACGCCTCTCTCATCCCGTTCGATATATTCAGACAGCTCGTTAACCTCGTCGCGAAGAGCGGTCATAATATTGACGAGCCGCTCCTCCGTTATTTCGGTTTTCGTAAGTCCCATGCGCTTCATAAGCGGTGTGGTGTGATATCCGAAGCCGAGAGCAACCGTGTGACCTGAATATATAAGAAGTATTAGGGACACGAGAGTCGCGATAAATCTGACTCCCTTTCCGCGACGGAAGCTGCGTACAGCACAGATCACCATCAAAAGCACTATCACAGGTATGGAAACGACGAGTATTTCAAATAGCGAAAACAGGAACAGATCACCGAAGCCCGCCATCATCCGTCTATACGCGGAGGATATACTGCCGTTCAAAAAATCGGCGGCTTCGTATGACGAGCAAGACGCAAACAGAAGTAAAAGCACTAATGAAAATATCGCAAGCGACAATATGTGAAAAATTGATATATTTCGTTTTCTTTTATTTTTATACATTGCTCTGCCTTGTTTTAAATAGGATAATTATATTTTCTCTAATTTTTTAGACGTTGGTCCGAGAAGTATTGCGGTAAATGCCGCAATCAATCCGATATGAAGAATCAGACATAGGACGTATCCCAGCAAAGCCATATTAAAAATGGCGGAGATGATGGCAATACCGATCAAAACCACGTCCCATACGGCAGAGGCGATCATAATGAGGAAAACAGGTAGGGATTGCTTGATAGGCTGAGCCTCGTTCTGATATTCAAGCTTTGGAAACGCGGTATTTAATATAAGTCCGATAATTCCGAAAAGAAGAGCGGTTGCCACCGGGAGAATTATCATAAACGGAAGCTCCGCGCCGTACGCTCCGGTGCTTACTATCATTATCGCAGACGCTACAAGGATAGGAACTGAGGTGACTATCAGATGCGCCATAAGCTTAGACAACAGTATATGTCTCGCGGTAACGGGCATACTTTTAGCTATCCAGAAGCTCTTTCCTTCCAAAGAAACCGATGCCACCGAGGGCATATTGAATGAGGCGCAAATGCAAATTCCTGCCGTAAGGATGGGATACAACGCCTCCTGTGAGAAGCCAAGCTCTGTCAGGACAGGCGCAACCTCCTCAAGCTTTATAGCGGTTAGGACCGCCATAACTATTCCGAATATTGCTCCCATAGAGCTGTTAAGCATATACACGGACGAGGAGAAGAATCTGCGAAGCTCCTTTACGGTCAAGGCATATAGTACGCTGCGGCGTTCAAGCCTTGAGCGTTTATATTCCCTACGCGCCGCTGAACCCATATTAGTTAAAACGGAGAAGTAGCTCCGAGAGATAATTTTGTACGCAACGACTGCCGCGCCTATACACAGCGCGGAAAGGGCGAGAATGCAAAGAGGTTCAAGCGTTGCCGCTCTGCCTATGAATGCTATCACGGGAATATGCGGATATGAGGTAACAAGCCCCTCTTCCTCCATACCTACGTTTTCTATCATTCCGAAATAAAAGACGAAATACAAAGAGAGGAAGATAACGGAGGTCATCGTGGTTATAAGGGTTTTATACTTAATGCGCTTGACTATGACCGCTATCGCGTAGCCTAACGCAGACGCAATGGCGGTTGCCAAAAGAGGCAGAAGTAAAAACGAAAGGATACCTCCGATAATACCGAATACGGAGCCTCCCATTATGGCGTAAACCACAATTGCGGGAAGCATAACCAAAGCCATCTCGATATAGTTATAGACCATCACCGTAGCGATACGGCTGACGACTATATTGTCAGGTTTTATCGGCATAGCCAGGAGAAGCTCGTTATCCTTACATTCGAAAAGCTCGGATTTCGTTTCGAAAATACTGAAAATAAATACCATCGAAAAACCAATAAGCATAAACAAGCCGAAGTACATACCGTGATCGCCGGACGGAATATAAAACTGTCCCATAGACAAAGCCATCATAGTAAACAGTCCTATAAAGGTTACACCGATATAAAGCATCAGGACGGAGATAAGGACGATCTTACCTACGGAAAGCTTTGCGGGCTTGCCGTCCTTGCTCTTACCCATAAAAGAGGCAAAGGTAGAGCGAAGTCTGATAGACAGGAGAGTTCTAATCATTGTCCGCACCGCCTTCAAGCTCAAGGAACACGGACTCAAGTGATTCTTCACCCAAAACCTCCTCCATTTTGCCCTCTATTACCAGCCTGCCGTCTTTTATGATAGCGACCTTGTCACAGAGCTTTTCCGCTACGTCAAGAACATGGGTGGAGAAGAATATAGAGCCTCCTCGCTCGCAATGCTCGCGCATCATTTCCTTGAGAATATACGCCGCCTTAGGATCAAGTCCCACGAAAGGCTCATCCATAATTATAAGTTTGGGATCGTGAAGCCAGGCGGATATGATCGCCAGCTTCTGCTTCATTCCGTGAGAATACGCGGAAATAGGCTGAGCAAGGTCTGCAGTCAGATTAAATTTATCCGCAAGCGACGCGATTCGCTCGTTGCGCACATCGGCGGATACGCCGTATATATCAGCAACGAAATTAAGATATTTGATACCCGAAAGGAACTCGTAAAGATCGGGATTGTCGGGTATATAAGCGGAAACGGATTTAGTCGCCATCGGATTGTCGAAAACCGATTTTCCATCGATATAAATGTTTCCCTCGTCAGCGGATATTATACCCATACAAGCCTTCAGCGTGGTGGTTTTACCAGCTCCGTTATGCCCGATGAAGCCGCATATCACTCCGGCGGGTATTTCAAGTGTCAGATTGTCTACGGCGCACTTTTCGCCGTATCTTTTAGTTAAGCCATTTATTCTGAGCATTGCAACGCTCCTTTTGTTTTTTATTTTTCGTAATTGCGTTTATTATAACATACGCGTAAAAGCGTGTCAATAAATCTACAGCATCCGAGATGATACCTCTTTTAAACTACCGTATTTTAGAAGATCCCTCTCCTTATCAAACGATACGGTATTTCTACCGCTTATTATCTTCCGCTCCGGCTTCTTCTCCACGGAGGATATCCAGATTTCTCTCAGGCACTGCTCTGCCGCGCCAGGAAAATGCGCGTGCGGAAAAGGTTTCCTTATCCATCGAGTCAAGCTTCTCACGGGTCAAACGCTCTATTCTGTCCCTATGGAAAAATTCGATCGGTGTGAGCATCGGCGTACGGTTATGGGGACAAAAGCTTTGACATATATCGCATCCCCACGCGGTATTATAAGAACGCATAAGACTTTTCTCTTCGGCGGAAAGCTCTCCCTTTCTCTGAGTAATAGCGGACAGACAGTCGTTACCCTCTCGGCGAAGAATCCCGGTCGGACACGCTCTGCGACACGCTCCGCAATGCTCGCATTCCCCCGGAGCTACGGTCTGCGTGATACCCAGCTCTCTCGGATCAATATCGGTAAGAACGTCACCGATAAAGACGTAGGAGCCGTATTTTTCGTTTATGAGCAGTCCGTTATCTCCGGATATTCCCAGACCTCCTATAAGGGCGGCGTGACGCTCGTCTATCGGACTGTGGTCGCCGTAGGATGCAAATCCTGAGCTTGAATATTTCCCTCTCAGGTACGATATTATATGGTCCCCTACCTCACGAAGCGCTATATGGTAATCAAGCGAGGCGGCGTATCTGGATATATTTACGGTTTCACCGCTGTAATACGGCAGAAGATACACTATAACCGTTCTCGGCTCGAAGCCTGTCCGCTCCCTAATGCGAGGCGCTATTTCAATACAGTCGCTATACGGCAATACCGCGTAATATTCTATATTCATACCGCGAAACAGCTCTGACAGTTCTATACTCATATCCGCTCCTCCTTTTAACTAATATTATACACCTGTGCGCGTCAAATTGCAAGATATTTCTTGACTTTACGCCCCGGAGGTGGTATAATTGGGTTTAGCGCAGGACCTGCGCTCTCCATAAAAAGATTTACGGGAGGACTATATGTTTAACTTAAATACGGGTCTTTTGGACTATCTGCTGAGAAGAGGCGCTTTCACGGCAGAGTGGCAGGTGAACGCGGTACTTATAGTATTTGTAATTATAAGCATTGCGGTTTCTTACTTTCTCGGAAGCATCAATTCGGCAGTACTGATCTCCAAAGTTCTCTACCGTGACGATATCAGAAATCACGGAAGCGGAAACGGCGGACTTACCAATATGCACAGAACCTTCGGATTGAAGGCGGCAGGTCTTACGCTGCTCGGTGATATGCTGAAAACCGCTTTGGCTATATTCATAACCGGCGTGCTGCTCGGCTTCTACTATACTCACGCAGTGAGCGCGTATATCGGATACTGCTATATGTCAGCGCTGTTCGTGGTGCTGGGTCATATCTTCCCAATCTACTACGGCTTCAAGGGCGGAAAGGGCGTACTTGTAACAGCTATCGCGGCTCTTATACTCACTCCTATTCCGTTCGCTATATTGCTTCTGCTGTTTATCGCTATCGTGTGGATGTCGAAATATATATCTCTCGGCTCTGTCAGCACAGCCGTTCTCTATCCCGTCGTAATTCAATTCTACTTCGGAATATTTGAAATGCCCATGGAGGGTATCCGTTCACTCTCCACTATTCTGATAGCTATACTGATAGTCTGGTGTCACAGAGAAAATCTGAGGCGCATCGGAGATAGGACGGAGAGAAAGTTTTCGTTTAAAAAGAAGCCTGAGGTCGAGCTTGTGAAAAAGGACGACGGAGATAATGAAGAAGAATAACACGGATATAATTTCTCTCATTGCTCTCGCGGTAGAAAAGGAAGCTTTAAAAAAGCTTGTTTTTTCCCGACCGATATCCGGAGAAATAGCTAAGATCACAGCAAGACTGGTGGCACACAGAGGCAAACGGCTTCTGGCTTTGGAATATTCCTTGCCCGGAAATACGGTTTCGCAAAAAAACATACCGGAGGGGGAAATAGCATCGAACCTCGGTGATCTCGTAGGAATATACAGACAGATAAATTTGATAACGACCGTAGGAGAGGCGGAAAGACGGGTTTCCAAAAAGGGAGATGCGGTAGTGCTCGGCGGTGACTCTCTTAAGCAAAAGCTACAGTGCGGAAGCCTTAGTACAGAGCGGGCGCTGGAGGAGCTTGACCGTAAAAAGAATTACATTCTAACAGGAAACGAACCGTTTCTCAAAAAGCTGGGTATATCGTCAGAAAACGGAAGAATACACGATAAAAAGCAAGGTAAATTCAGGCAGATCAACAGATTTCTCGAACACATAGAGGGAATTTACAATAAACTTCCGCAGGACACGGATATTACCGTGTACGATCTATGTTGTGGAAAGAGCTATCTAAGCTTCGCGGTCTACTACTATCTGACGGAGATCAAGGGGCGTCAGGTTTCAATGATCGGCGCCGATCTCAAAAGGGACGTAATACTGTGGTGCGAGGGACTTGCGCGCGAGCTTAATTACTTCGGTATGAAATTCATTGTTGGGAACATTTCCTCTCTGGAGCTTGACGCAAATCCCGATATGGTCATATCGCTTCACGCCTGTGACGTTGCGACCGACATCGTTCTCGATACAGCGATCAGACTGAACGCCCAAATCATACTCTCAACTCCCTGCTGCCACAGATATCTTTACGGCAAGGTTGCAGCAAATGAATTGAAATTCGTTACGGACAATCCTCACATTTCCGTGAAAATGTGCGAGGCTCTGACCGATTCGCTGCGTGTACTTAAGCTGCGAGCAAACGGATATTCCGTATCCGCCCTGGAGCTGACCGATCCCGAAAACACTCCGAAAAACACTCTTATCCGCGCTATAAAAAACGACGGCTTAACAAGCGAGAAGCTTATTGCGGCAGATGCGGAATATCGCGCCGCGCTCAAATTCGTGTTAGGTGACGGTGCGGACGAATACTTAAAGGATATATTATAATGGTTTTTGTAAGTAAAAGCGAGGCAGAAACGGAGAACGCCGGATTTTGCCTTGCAAAAACGTTATCGGACGACGGTGTTCAGCGCGCGTTTATTGCTATGAGGGGCGAGATGGGCGTAGGCAAAACCGCGTTCACGAGAGGCTTTGCGTCGTATTTTGAAATAACCGGCGTAAGAAGTCCCACGTATACCGTTGTCAACGAGTATCGGGGCAAAAGCAAAATATTTCATTTCGATATGTACAGAATCTGCGGCGAGGATGATCTCTACTCCATCGGATACGACGATTACGTGGAGAGCGACGGATACTGTATCGCTGAGTGGTCGGAAAACATTGCCGATTTTCTGCCGCCTGATGCAATAACCGTTACTATAAACCGTACAGACGGAGAAAACGGAAGGGAGATCGTGATAGATTATGAAAATTCTGGCATTTGACGGCACTGCGCGTATCGCGTCCGTTGCCGTACTTGATGACGCCCGTATCCTTTCCTTGTATACGGTTGATAACGGTCTGACTCAAAGCGAGCTGCTGCTTCCTATGGCTGAGGATATGCTGAATGCGCTGAAGCTTTCCTTTAACGATATAGGATTATACGCCGTTTCCGTCGGTCCGGGTTCGTTTACAGGTGTGAGAATAGGCGTTGCTCTGGTGAAGGGACTCGCTTTCGGAAAGAACATTCCCTGCGTTGCCGTATCGACTCTGGAGGCTCTTGCCGAGAACCTGAGTCCTATGGACGCTATAATCGTACCCTGTATGGACGCGAGGCGAAATCAGGTTTATAACGCAATTTTTGACGGTAACGGAAGCGACGTCAGACGTCTGACTCCCGACAGAGCTATTTCCCTCTCTCAGCTGTGCGAGGAATTAAAAAAATACTCAGACAGACGTATTTACGTATGCGGAGATGGGTATGAAGTAGCTACTGCCGCCCTTACTGCCGGAGGAATAAAATGCGAAAAGACTCCTGAAATACTGATTGGAGAGAATGCCGCCTCTGTTGCAAGGGTGGGAAAAAGATACTTTGAGCGGGGCGAAGCCATATCGGATTCAAATCTTACTCCAACGTATTTAAGACTCCCCCAAGCCGAAAGAGAAAGACTGGAAAAAGAAAATAATATTAAGCAGGTGTAATAATATGAAAAGAACGATCCACATCGGCGCAGACAGCGCCGGATTTGAACTCAAGGAATTGATAAAGGGACATCTCACAGAATTGGGATACACTGTGACGGATCACGGATGTAATTCCACCGCGTCCTGTCATTATCCGGAATTTGCTTCGATCGTAAGTCGGGCAGTACAAAAGGACCTCGACGGTTCGTTTGGAATACTAATATGCGGTACCGGTATAGGTATGTCTATGACAGCCAACAAACACGCAGGAATAAGAGCGGCGCTATGCGGAGATACCTTCTCCGCGAGAATAACCCGCGCGCACAACGACGCGAACGTTCTCTGCATAGGCGCGAGAGTTACAGGAACTCACCTGGCTCTCGATATAGTTGACTCATTCCTCGGCGGCGAGTTCGAGGGCGGTCGCCACGCTATTCGCGTAGGAATGATAAACGCGCTGGATAAAAAGTAAGCTATACGAAAAGCACAGCGCAAGGGGCGACTATCTATCCTCTTGCGCATCAGAACGAGAATATCTCTACACGTTAGGACTGCGGTACTTCATAATATCACCGTCCGTGAGCTTCGTGAAATGCTCGGCTACAAAAATCGGCGCATCACGGTGCAGACGGTCGCCGTACTCCAGCACCAGCGGCAGCTCCGGTGTATTATCGCACTTACCTATTTCCTCTATGAGCAAATAATAGCTGCCCAATCCATCAAAATAAACGTCACCCTTCGGGAGCAATCCGGAGGGGTGTTTTTTTATTGCGCGAATTGCCTCTATCATATTATTTTCTGACGAGAAGCGGTAGCACACCGTAGCTTTGGACAAAACGGTTACGGTTTTAGATGAGGATACGAGTCCGGCGCTCTCCTTTGAAAGAAGTCCGAGCCTCGTGACGAAAAGCTCGCAGCCCTTACTCCTATCCGGATAAATCTGTATAAGCATTCTGTCCGCGGTATGATCAAAGCCGGATAGCTTCCCTGCCTGCTCCAGCACTCGCCACATACTGCGTCTGGATTCTGGAGTGTCACGGATAGGCGAGGTTATATCTATTCCGAGTTCCTTCACGTCCCTCTCGTTCAGCACTATCTTCATCTTATGTTCACCTACAAGTAAAACTTCCAATACGATCTCCACTCTGTTTCGTTTTATTTCATTATACTGCGAGCGTAGCATTAACGCTACAAAAATCCACGATGTAATACGCAACTCAAAAACGGGTAAAGCATACGGATAATCTAAAAACGGTATTGATTTTCTTCTATCCGTATGATATAATGTTCGTCGGTGAGTTCGAAACCTTCCTCACCAAGCTCTTTTGAGTGAAAAAACAAAACTAAAGGAGAATTTAATATGAAAAGAAACGCACTTCTCTACACGACTCGCGGAGCTATGATAGGCTCTATGTACGTTGCGTTGACCTGGCTGTGCTCGGTTATAGGTCTTTCAAGCGGAGCGATACAGTTGCGGGTATCCGAGGCGATGTGCATACTGCCGGTATTTATACCGGAGGCGACGCCGGGTCTGTTCATCGGATGTATACTCTCAAATCTCATCGCCGGCGGAAACATCTGGGACGTTATATTCGGCAGTATAGCCACGTTGATCGGCGCTTTAGGCGCGAGAATGATGCGGCGGCTTCCCAACAAGCTTATCTTTTTAGCAACTCTGCCCACCGTCCTTGCAAATACGCTTATCGTACCGGGAGTGATCATACTCGCATACGGCTCAGTGGAGGCGTATTGGTTTATCGCGCTTACCGTCGGAATCGGAGAGGCAGTCTGCGCGGGAATCGGAGGCACTGCCCTTTATTATCTGATGATAAGATCGGGAGTTTATCAAAAAACCGACCGCTGACAGTGAGCATTTACGTTTATTAAACGCTCTGCCCGACTGAGAGATTCAGTCGGGCTTTTTACGTATATTTAAGCTTTATTACGTAAAATAGGAAATCGGACGCACACCCTATTAAACGCTGCTTAATTCGGCAATTGAGCGGCGCTTCTTGATTTTTTTCAGCTTATATGATAAAATTTATATATAACTCTATCAGACGGGAGATACAAAATGAGAATACTCGTTGCAGAGGACGAAATACCGCTGGCAAAAGCAATAGTAAAAATATTTGAAAAGAGCAATTACTCAGCCGATGCGGTTTATAACGGCGAGGACGCGCTCAACTACCTGCATGTTGGGGATTATGACGTCGCCGTTCTTGATATTATGATGCCAAAATTAGATGGATTGGAGGTTCTGCGTAGGATTCGCGGAGCCAAAAACAATATACCCGTGATAATACTTACCGCGAAATCCGAAATAGAGGATAAGGTTGCAGGACTGGACGCGGGCGCAAATTACTACCTTACAAAGCCCTTTGATTCGAGAGAGCTGCTCGCCGCGCTGAGAGCGATCACCAGAGGCAAGGACGCTGCGGATTCCAGAATAAGCTATGGAAACGTCGTACTGGACAGAGCTACCTATCAGCTTATGACGCCTAGCGGAGAATTCAGGCTGGCAAACAAGGAATATCAAATGATGGAAATGCTTATGATAAATCCAAAGCAGCTGATCTCCACCGAAAAGTTTATGGAAAAAATCTGGGGCTATGACAGCGAATCGGAAATAAGTGTGGTATGGGTTTATATTTCTTACTTAAGAAAGAAGCTCTCGATGCTGTCCGCTAACGTAGAGATCAAATCTATGCGAAACGCAGGCTATTCTCTGGAGGAAAAGTAATGATACGGAAGCTCAAGGTCAAAATGATCCTGCTGTCCGGTATCGCTCTGCTGATACTGCTGACGCTGACGGTAATAGGCGTTAATATATTCGCTTACCGCTCGCTTATTAGGGATGCGGACAAAACGCTGGAATTTGCGCTGCACGAATACATATCTCCAAATAACACAATTCCACCTCCGCAGAATACAGAGTACGACAGCTTTGGTTATAGGTATTTCTTCGTTATGATCGGACACGACGGTCAGGTGAAGGAAATAGACACCTCCAGGCTTCCCTCGATCAGCGACAACGACGGTTTGCGGATGGCTGAGGAAATCTCCAATAAAACAAAAAACGGTTTTCTATCGGATTTCAGATATTCGGTAACCGAGCTTTCTGAGGGCAAGCTCGTAATAATGCTGGACTGCAGTCAGATACACGCGATAGTCGCTACGTTCATATTAACGAGCACCATAATAGCCGCGTCAACCTTTTCTCTGGCTCTGACGTTGATATCCGTACTTGCAAAAAGGATATTGCGACCGATATCGGAAAGCTACGAAAAGCAAAAACGATTTATAACCGATGCGGGTCACGAGATAAAAACGCCTCTGTCGGTAATCAACGCAAACGTTGACTTGCTGATGATGGATATGGAGGACAACGAGGCACTCGTCGATATAAAGCAGCAGACCGCCAGACTTACCACTCTGACAAACGACCTGATAATGCTGTCTAAAATGGGTGAGGAGATAAGAAACGAAATAAAGGTGGATTTCCCGCTGTCTGAGGTCGTCAAGGAAGCGTGCGAGCTGTTTGACGTTCCCGCGAAAGCCGACGGAAAGGTTATAAATAAGGTTATAGCGCCGCTTTTTTCGATGAACGGCGATATGAGATCCATATCCCACCTTGTATCTATACTTATGGATAACGCCGTTAAGTACTCCCCGAAAAACAGCGAGATAAACGTTACTCTCTCAAAATACGGCAAAGCGGCTCTGCTGACTGTGGAAAACAGTACGGAGTACGTAATAGAAAGAGAAATGCTGCCACGTATTTTCGACAGATTTTACCGCGCCGATCCGTCAAGAAATTCAAAAAGCGGAGGTCACGGTATCGGTTTATCTATAGCGGAGGCTATAGTTAGCTCCCATGGTGGAAAGATATTTGCCGTAAGCGGAGGAACGCATCACTTTAAAATAAAGGTTTATCTTCCTATTCACGCCGTTTAATGCGGTCGAAAAGAAAATACATTAGGTATCAGCGTGACGTCCCGAACGGACGGTCAGCGCCGGGGTTCCGAGTTAATAAACGCAAATAAAGCAGTCCGTTGACCGATGATGATCAGGGACTGCTTTATTATTATATTATGCGATCTGCTTTTATTCGGCTATATAGTCCGGAATAACGAAGATTCTCGCCTTTTCGCTCTTCGAGGGATCTGCTCCGGCAGACTTATCCTCGGTTATATTAACGTTGTCAAAGTGAAGAGCGCTTACGGAATCCGCGCTTATACAGGTTTTCGCGCGCATATTTATATTGCTGAAATAAAGATTGTCCATAACTCCGCCCTGCAGATTCTCCATAGTAATGCCCGAATTCAAGCTGTCGCAAACGATGTTGTCAAAGCTGATATTACGAACTATCGGCATATACTTACCAGGCTCCTTTGCCTCGTCACACGCCTCGCAGCTGTAGCGATACGATATATTTATGCCTCTCATACCCTGACTCATATGGATATTACGGTAATCGATATTCTCAACCACACCGCCTCTGCCATCCTTTGACTTTATGCGTATGCAGTTGTAGTTGTGACCGAAATCGCAGTCCTCCGCCAGAATATTTCTGACCGAGGCTGACATCTCGCTGCCTACGACTACTCCGCCGCTCATAGACGGTCCAAGAGAACGGCAACGGCGAATGATAACGTTCTCGCAGGGAATGCCAACCTCCCAGGCGTCCTCGTTGCGTCCCGCCTTCAAGCAGTACATATCGTCACCGGTCGTTACAACGGTGCAATCCTCTACTATTACGCGGTTGCAGGACTCGATATTTATACCGTCGGTATTGGGAGATATGGTTGGATTCTCCACGGTTACATCGCGTACAATCACGTCTTCACACCACACCGGGTGAACCGTCCAGCAGGGTGAATTGTTGAGAGTTATGCCCTCAATAAGCACGTTTCTGCAAGATAGAAGCTGAAGGAACATCGGACGCAAGCCGTACTCCTTAGTACCGAATCTGCGATCCTCAACCTTTAACTCACCGCCGTAAAGAATATTGCGGGCGGTAAGGTTCTTCGCCCATTTCCACCAAAATTCTCCGTTTCCGTCGAGCACGCCCTTACCGGTTATAGCTACATCGGTAAGATCGCGACCGTAGATCAGCGGTGAATAGTTATAGCATCTGATACCCTCGTAAACCGTGTAAACGATAGGAAGATAATCCTCCGGTTCGTCGGAGAAGATAACGCGTGCTCCCTCGCTGAAATGCAGCTCTATATTGCTGCGAAGATGGATAGCTCCGCAAATCCACTCGCCCTCCGGCACGACAACCCTGCCTCCGCCAAGCGCGGACAGCGATGAAATCGCGGCTGATACCGCCAAGGTTATTTTCTCTCCGGGTTTTGCTCCGAAATCAAGAATACTGACCGATCTGTCGGGAATAGCCGGAGCTTTAGGAACAGGAAAAGGTTTGAAAAACATATGTGCTCTCCTTGAGATGTCTGATAAAAATATATTTCCGATTTATTTTATCACATTACCGTTCCTTTTTCAATAGTATTTTTTAAAAACAAAATATTTAACGCATCCGCAAAGTTCGACCCTTGTTGCCGGTCAAATAATGGTATGATACATATAATGAATAAAAAAACGGAGTAATTATATGCGAATACATACTGTTAAACAAAATGAAAAAATAAAGGATATTGCAAAGGAATACGGCGTAGACGAGGACGTGCTGAGAATGAACAACGGTATTGACACAGGCGAATGCGCTGAGGGTGAGGAGCTGCTCGTGCTCACGCCTACCAGAACCTATACCGTACGGCGAGGCGACACAGCGGAAAGGCTTGCTCTCAGATTCGGGTTAAGAAGACGGGATATTATAGCTATGAACCCAAGAATAGAAGATGAAGGGCTTATTCCGGGGAGAATACTCGCTCTGAAGTATGATCAGAGAAGCTACGGAATGGCAGCAGCCAACGGTTATTATCACGTCGGATGCTCTCCTGATGAGCTGACTAAAAAGCTATCCTACCTTACTTACGTTACGGTAAGCTGCCGCACCGCAGAGGATGGGCGTTTGAACCGTCTGTTTGACGGGCGCGACGCCGTAGGGATAGCGAGAAGCGCGGATAAAATTCCCCTGATGCGTGTATATAATAAAACACCAAGCCGTGATATAAGCGCGAAAGAAAGTCAGGCTCTTATTGACGATATAATAAATCAAGCGATAATAGGAAGCTACAAGGGTGTAACACTCGGCGGCTTTATTCCTCCGGTGGAGCTGCTGGTCGATATGAGAAAGAAAATGATCGGCTGCGACCTGATACTCATAACCGAAGTCACGGAAAACAGTCCGGCGTATATGAGCGAATACGCCGACGGAAGCATTCTGATAGGGGCGAACGGCTGTAGCTGCGGTTATCTGATAGACGCATACAAACAATACGCCGCCACCAAGGAAAGCTCCAGAACCTTCGTTGAGCTTCCCTGCTTTGCAGCCACCGACGACAAATACATTACGGTTGACGAGGCTGTTAAAAGAGCACGACAGCACGGATGCCCACTCGGCTACAAAGAGGACAGCGGAAATTTAGAATTTTCGGATAAAAAGAACGGAACCGTATCTCTACCATCTCTGAAAATAATAAAAGCCACACTCGATACTGTGCACGAGTATGGCTTTATGGGAATAAGCTTTGATATTATGAGGGTTCCGATCTCTTATCTGATGATGTACAATTCATGCTACGGCACGTCAACCTACACAAGCGTCAGGGCGCGGGAGGGATGTAGTCGCGAACGCGGAGAGTGACACCAAGTTCATCGGCTATTCTGCGACACTCAAGAATATCCTCCGAAGAAATAAACTCGCTGACAACGGAAAAACGGGTATCGGGAACGTATTTTTTTACCTCGGAAGCAAACGAAAGAATAGAAGGAAATGCCAAGACTCCGTATTTGCTGTGACATATTCTGTCATATTCGTCGGGGTGCGGACTGTTAAGGCTTATCGAAACGGTATCGAAGGCTCCCTCGTAAAGATGCGCCGTGCTACAGCCGAGAATAAGATCCGACTGACCGTTGGTATTTATACGTATTCTGAGTTCCGGATACCGTTCTTTTACAGCCAAGGCGATTTTTCTGGCGTCATACAACCGATACGACGGTTCGCCGTAGCCACAAAAAACGAGCTCCTTTATCGCGGTAAGATCACGTGAAAAAATCGAATCGAGCACCTCGTCGGAAGTCGGCTCACGTAAAAGCCAAAGACTCTCAGAGCCGTAGGCGCCGTCGCCGTTGTTGCGAATACAGAAATCGCATCTGTTAGAGCAACGGTTAGTAATATTGACGTAAAGGCTGTCCTCTACGAAATAAGTAATGCACATTGATTTGGTCATATCTCAATAACCATTCCGTCGTATGTGGGAATTATTCCCGTGCCGGCAAAAATCTCCTCTATCCTATCGTGAGTTTCCGCGTTGTTATGAGTGAAGTGATTGACCACCAGAACGGTCTTTTCGTCCGCTATGCCCATCTCGCGAAGAAGGACTCCCAGACGCTTATCCTGGTCAAAGCACATATGGTTAGCCGTATCCGGTGTGTTGGCGGTACCCATAGTCGCATCCATCATAACGCAGTCAACTCTGCCAAAGTTTTTCTTAATGAAATCAAGTATTTCTTGTCCCGGAAAACCGGTATCGTGTAAATAAACGAGCACCTTGCCGTTTTCCTTGATTACGTAGTTCAGAGCCACGAGCTTTGGCGCGTGCTTAGCCGGCAGCGCTGTTACGCTGTATTTACCGACAGCGCGTGTTTCATACGCCGATATTTCCTTTATATGTACGGATTCGGCAATCGCGGAATTTACTCCACCGTATGCCTCAGCGACCTTATCGAATACGAAACGTACGTCGGATGAGCCGTATACGTTTATATTCGGATATTTCATATTATGAGCGTACCATATCCCATGATGGCGAAGAAGATAGGTATCAAAATGATCTGAGTGAGTATGGGTGATCAGAAAATCGGCTATGTCGCCAAAATTCACACCGAAACGGACGGAATGCCAAGCGCTGTCCGGAGGAAGATCTATCATAAGATCGTCGTTTATAAGAGTCTGAGAAAGAGTACGCAAGCTTTTTCCACCCGCGCGACGCACCATATTACAGTGATCGCAAGAGCAGAACGCCGCGGGAAAACCCTCGCCGCCTCCTGAACCTAAAATAGTAATTTTCATATTCTACCTCGTTTTTATCTTTGATATTTCTCGTTTTGTTGTTTTTAATATGTTTTTTAATTCAAAAAAAGCAGGTGCTCCGTTCTCTGCTGTGCGAAAGCAACCTTTGACGCGCTCTCTCTAAGCTAAAGCGGATGCCCAGTTCTCTGCTGTGCGAAAGCATCGGCGTATACAGGCGATTCTGAGCCGTCAGGGGATATTCAAGAAACGCTTTGCGTTCTCCTCTGTCATTCGCGCACATTCCTCAGCGGTCACGTCCCATATTTCAGCGAGAGTCTTCACGGTATACTCAAGGTTACCCGAATGGTTAAGAGTACCTCGCAGAGGATGAGGCGCAAGGTATGGGCAGTCAGTTTCCACAAGAACCGATTCCTTTGGTATCGCAGCCGCAACCTCGCGCGGCTTACGGGCGTTGGTGAATGTAAGAGTTCCGGAGAAGGATATCATATATCCTAGCCGTATCAGCTCCTCAGCCATTTCGGGTGAGCCGGAAAAGCTATGGAGAATACCGCGAACCGATGGATGACGTCTGATCACGTCCATAACGTCCCCGTGCGCCTCCCTATCGTGAATACAGATAGGAATATTAAGCTTATCGGCAAGAAGCATTTGCCTCTCAAAATACAGCATTTGCTTATCCTTGTCCGTTTCCGGATAGTGATAATCAAGACCTATCTCACCGAGGAGAACGCACTTGCTCTCCGGAGCTAGTATAAGCTTCTCTATCTCGCTCAGCTCAAAGTCTATATCGGAGAGAAAACGGGTATCTGACGGATGAATACCGATAGCGGTATACATATTTTTGTGCCTTTTAGCCTGCTCGATCGCCTCTCTCGACGTTTCGGGCGACGTGCCTACGTTCACTATATATGAAACAGAAGTATCAAGAAGGGTGTCGATAAGTTTATCGACGCCCTCCTCGCATTCCTCCAAAAATCTCTCGTCGTAATAGTGGGCGTGAGAGTCAAAATACTTCATCAGTGTATACGCTCTCCGTTCTTTGCGGAGGGATCGATGAACAGTACCTTAACGTCCTCCTCGCCGGACGCGAGTATCATACCGAAGCTATCAACACCGCAAAGCTTGGCAGGCTTCAGATTGGTAACGAGAGCTACCTTCTTGCCAACCAGCTGGTCGGGGGTATAGTACTTCGCTATGCCGGATACTACCTGCCGTTTCTCATAGCCAAGGTCTACCTGAAGCTTCAAAAGCTTCTTTGCTTTCGGGACAGGCTCGCACTCCAATATCTCAGCCACGCGAAGCTCAACAGCCGCAAAGGCGTCTATTCCGATCTCCGCCTCGTGCTCAGGCTCCTCCATAGGCTTCTGAGCCTCAAGAGCGCGCTCCGCCTCCAGCCTTGCCTTCTCCATATCCTCAAGGAACTTCTTCTCGTCAATTCTCGCAAAGAGGGTGAACGCCTCACCGAGAGGCTTACCCGACTCAAGACCGCCAAAAGCAACCGTAGAATAGTCGCGAAGGTCGGTGCCGAGCTGTTTGAATATATTCTCTGCGGTAGTGGGAATATAAGGGGTGAGAAGCACGGCGGCTACTCTGATAGTTTCGAGAAGATTGTAGATAACGGTGGCAAGACGGGACTCATCGTCCTCATTTTTTGCGAGTATCCAGGGGGTCGTTTCGTCAATATATTTGTTTGCGCGGCGAAGCATAGTGAATATCTCATCCAGAGAATCGGAAACGTGATACTCGCTCATAAGTCTGACAGACTCCTCCGTCGCGTGCTTTACTGCGGCGCGAAGCTCGTCGTCCAAGGGAGCGGGAGCGGTAGGCGCAGGCACGATGCCGCCAAAATATTTCTTAGTCATCGCGTGGGTTCGGCTGACAAGATTTCCGAGATTGTTAGCCAGATCGTTATTGTATCTGGAAATAACGCTCTCGTAGGTTATGGAGCCGTCGGAGCCGTATGGCATCTCGGAAAGCGCGTAGTAACGAACGGCATCTACACCGAAGGTTTCGGCGAGCTCGTCAGCAAACACAACGTTACCCTTTGACTTGGACATTTTATCATTTCCGAAGTTAAACCAAGGGTGACCGAACACCTTCTTCGGCAAAGGAAGCTCAAGAGCCATCAGGAATATAGGCCAATAGATAGTATGGAAACGAAGGATATCCTTACCTATAATATGAACGTCTGCGGGCCAATACTTACGGAACTTCTCGCTCTGCTCCTCAAACGACTTATCCGGATCGTATCCCAGAGCGGTGATATAATTGGTAAGGGCGTCGAGCCATACGTAAACCACGTGCTTCGGGTCAAACTCTACGGGAATACCCCACTTGAAAGAGGTACGGGATACGCAAAGATCCTGAAGTCCTGCCTTAAGGAAATTGTTGACCATCTCCTTCTTGCGACTCTCAGGCTCGATAAATTCAGGATGATCCTCTATATACTTGATAAGACGGTCAGCGTATTTGGACATTCTGAAGAAATACGCCTCCTCACGAGCTTGCGATACCTCCCTGCCGCAGTCGGGACATTTTCCGTCTGCCGCCTGGGTCGCGGTAAAGAAAGATTCGCAGGGAGTGCAATACCATCCCTCGTAGAAGCCCTTATATATGTCGCCCTTATCGTAAAATTTTTTGAATATTTTCTTGACAGCGTCAGTATGGTAGCCGTCGGTGGTGCGTATAAAGTGATCGTAGGACGTTCCCATAAGGTCCCAGATCCTCCTTATCTCTCCTGCCACACCGTCTACGTACGCCTGGGGAGTAACTCCCGACTCGTTTGCCAGATTCTCTATCTTCTGACCGTGCTCGTCCGTTCCGGTGCAGAAGAAAACGTCCTTACCCATACTGCGCTGGAAGCGGGCATACGCGTCGGACATTATGATCTCGTAGGTGTTTCCGAAATGAGGCTTACGCGACGCATAGGCTATCGCTGTGGTGAGATAAAACTTTTCCATATCCATTCTCCTTAATTTCTGCGAGCTAATGGAACTCGCATAATTTTCTATTTTAATATTTTAGCACAAATAAATGCTTAATACAAGAGATTTTGAAAAATTTACTCTGACTCGATGCGTTTATTTGCGCTACGCGGTTCTGACGGGTGAAAAAGCGAAAAAAAGCGAGCAAACTTAAAATTCTTCTTTTGATAAAAGGAGTTTTTGTCGCAATCCTTGACTTTTCATATTCGCGGTGTTAAAATATATATTGGATTATTATTGAGAGGCGGTAGAACTATGAGAGATTACTTCCCCGTTGTACTGGGAAACTCCGATATACGTAACAGAATCGGTTCTTCGATAGATGGCGGATATATGCCTCACGCCTTTCTTATAACCGGCCCCTCCGGTTCGGGAAAAAGGACGCTGGCAAAGGAGATCGCCGCGGCGCTCAATTGCGAAAGCCGAGGGGACGGCGGTTCTCTGCCTTGCGGAAAATGCAACACCTGCAGAAGAATCCGCGAGAACAACTTCACGGATATGAAGATTCTGGAAAAGCCAAAGGACAGAGCTACGCTAGGTGTTGAGCCCATCAAGCTTCTGCGTGAGGATATGTTTCTCTCCTCAACGGAATCCGACCACAAGGTATACGTCATCTGCGATGCGGAGTCAATGACTCCGGAGGCGCAAAACGCGCTGCTGAAGGTGCTGGAGGAGCCACCGGCAAACGTAGTGATACTTCTGCTGGCAACCGAAGCGGATAAAATGCTGACCACCATACGAAGCCGAGCGCAAACCGTCGCAATGCACAGATTTACGCCCGAACAGCTAAGCGAAAATCTGCTGAAGCGAAGCGCTGACGCCCGTGAGCTTCAGAGATCCGACCCCGAAAGGTTTAAGGCTATCGTTATGAGCGCTGACGGAAGACTCGGATTTGCCGAAAGGCTTCTGAACAAAAAGCACACAGAAGATCTGAGTGCCGAAAGAGAAGATATTCTGCGGCTGCTCTCCGCCTCAAGAAAGGGCGTTGGCTACTCGGCACTTTATTCCGCAATAACCGCCCTGCCCCAAAAAAGAAACGAGCTCGGCGAATTGCTGGAGCTGGCTGTGAGCGCTGTACGCGATATGATAGCGATCAAGTCCGTGGGTAAAGTGAGAACCGTATTTTTCACTTCATCCGATGAATGCGCAAGGCTGGGAGAGGAGATCGGTGTCAAGCGGCTTTTCGAAATTTCCGACGCTCTGCTGGAAGCAAGGGAATACTGTGCGAGAAACGCTAACGTGTCGAACGTGCTCTCATCCCTCGCTGCAAAGCTGTACACCGCGTAAAGATCCATCACCGGCATAGCACGGCTGCTGCGAAAGCAAACGAAGCTTATGTATATAAAATGCAACAATCGTCAGAAAGGTATATATAATATATGGCAGAAAATATAAACAACAATGAGTCCTCTGAGGTCGAAAAGGTAACCGTAGTCGGCGTCAGCTTTCGTGAGGCGGGCAAGGTATATTACTTTGACCCTGCTGACAAGAGTTACTCCATCGGTGATAACGTAATAGTTGAAACCGCACGAGGCGTGGAGTTTGGAACCGTAAAGCTCGGCAACAAGGAGGTCAGCGGAGCTGAGATCGTTTCTCCTCTGAAGCCTATTATACGCAAGGCTACTGCCGAGGACGTTGCGAAAAACGAGAAAAACAGGATAGCTGAGGAGGAGGCTGCGGTCATCTGCAGAAAGAAGATCGAGGCACACGGCTTGGGTATGAATCTCACCGGGGTGGAATACACCTTCGATAATTCCAAGCTTATATTCTATTTCACCTGTGAATCAAGAGTTGATTTCAGAGAGCTGGTAAAGGATCTGGCATCAACGTTCCGCACCAGAATAGAGCTGCGTCAGATAGGTATCAGAGATGAAGCTAAAATGCTCGGCGGTCTCGGCGTTTGCGGAAGAAAATTCTGTTGCGCAAGCTTTCTCTCGGATTTCGTTCAGGTTTCCATCAAGATGGCAAAGGAGCAGAACTTCTCACTGAACTCCGCGAAGGTATCCGGCGCCTGCGGCAGACTTATGTGCTGCCTGAGATACGAGCACGAAACATACGAGGAGGCTCTGAAGCGTACACCGCCCACCGGATCTATCGTAGAAACCAAGGACGGTCAGGGTACGGTGGTTGAAACTATGCCTCTTTATGAAATGATAAAGGTAAAGCTCACCGATAAGGATAAGGACGTTATAAAGTCCTTCTCCGTGGCGGACGTCAAGGTAATATCCAGAAAGCGCGCGCCTGAGCCTAAAGAGGACGACGTAATTTTCGAGGACAAGTGACCCTGATTTTTCATTCCTATTTTTGACCTTAGTTACACTTTTTTCACTTTTTTCTCAAATTGTCTTGATTTTTGCAATTATTATGATAAAATAATAGTAGCACAAAAATTAAATGGAGGATTCACAAATGGCATACAAGATTTCCGATGAGTGCATCAGCTGCGGCGCTTGCGCAGACGGTTGCCCCACTTCTTGCATTTCCGAAGGCGATGGCAAGTACGTTATCAACGCTGATGAGTGCATCAGCTGCGGTAACTGTGCAGACGCTTGCCCCGTAGGAGCACCTGCTGAGGAATAATTCCTTTGCAAACATAGAATTTTAGGAGTGTGTGAGTTTTCGCGCACTCCTAAAATTTAGCAAAAAGCAGATATCAGCGCAACGTCATAGCTTTGACTCAAGGCGCATAGGAGCTGTATATGGAGAAAATAACCACCGTCAACGACAATCTGAAGCTGATACAGAGGAGCGAGGGACTGACCTTCGGCACGGACGCTCTTCTTCTCGCAGGATACATAGATTCAAAATACAAACGCGCACTGGAGCTGGGAGCCGGGAGCGGCATAATATCAATGCTCGCGCTCTCGCGAGGTAAGACCGAGAAGGTCACTGCCTTGGAAATACAGAATGATTACGCGGAGCTGTGTCGGAGAAACGCGGAGCTGAACGGATTTGGGGACAGGCTTTATGCCGTATGCGATGACGTAAGAAGCTACAGATATCTCTCCGACGAGTTATACGATGCGGTTTTCACAAATCCCCCGTATATGCGGACGGACAGCGGAAAGCGGTGTGTATTTGACGAAAAAAACATTGCACGGCACGAGGTCAACGGCGATATCGGCGATTTCTGTACGTGTGCTATGAAAAATATGAGATTTGGCGGAGATTTCTATGCCGTTTACAGACCCGACAGACTTAGCGATCTGATATGCGCTATGCGTGACGCAAGGCTGGAGGCAAAAAGAATAACCTTCGTGCACGCAAATGCGAGCGCGGAATCCTCAATGGTGCTAATTAAAGCCAGATACGGCGGAAAAAGCGGAGCATACCTCACACCTCCTTTGATCATATACAAGGATAACTCTAACCGTGAGTACACCTCCGAAATGCAATATATAATGGACAACGGCTGCTTCCCTGCAGCGTATTTAAAAAGATAGACGGATATAAACGTCATTCAAACCGATAAAAAGCTAAAAAACAAAAAACCGGCGCTGAAATAAGCGGCGGATAGGATATACTATGGAAGAAAAAAACAAAATTCAGCCATCTACCTTATATCTCGTGGGAACTCCGATCGGCAATCTTTCGGACATCTCGGAACGGGCTATCAAGGTGCTGTCCGAGGTGGACTTCATTGCCGCTGAGGATACGAGAAACTCAATGAAGCTGCTCTGCGCGCTGAACATACGCTCGGAGCTCGTAAGCTATCACGAGCATAACAGAAAGGCAAGCGGCGAAAGAATACTTGAAAGACTGCGTAGCGGCGAATCCTGTGCTCTGATAACCGATGCGGGAATGCCCGCGATAAGCGATCCGGGTGAAGATATCGTGAAGCTCTGCGCAGATGCGGAAATCACCGTAACGGTCGTTCCCGGCGCGTGCGCGGCTATCTCGGCGTTAGCTCTTTCCGGACTTGATACGGGAAGGTTCGTGTTCGAGGGATTTCTCTCTCCTATGAAAAACGAGCGTAGAGAGAGGCTGGAAAGACTGGCGAGCGAAGACAGAACCGTCATATTCTACGAGGCGCCCCACAAGCTCAGAGCGACGCTTTCGGATATGTCGGAGATTTTCGGCGCTGACAGAAAAATATCCCTATGCAGAGAGCTGACGAAGCTGAATGAGGAAATCTGCCGCACAACTATTGGGGGAGCTGTGGAATTATACTCGGAAAAGGAGCCGAGAGGCGAATACGTGCTGGTAGTCGATGGCTTCAGGGGCGTAGTAACCGATAAGGAAACCGAAGCGCTGCTGGCGCTGTCTGCCGAGGAGCATATACGAAGATATATGGACGAGGGACTGTCTAAAATGGATGCGACCAAGAGGGCGGCAAAGGACAGAGGTATGACGAAATCAGAGCTTTATAGGCTTGTAAATAAATAAGATCAGCGGCTGTTCCCTAACAGCCGCTTTTTCGTTCTGCATTTTCTATTTTGACTTTTACAAACTGATATTTTTTTACAAAAAAATGCGCATTTTTACATTGACAAAATACCGTCCGTACTTTATAATTATTTCAAAGAATGCTCAGAACCGAAAGGAATGGCGATATGAAAATAAAGGTCTTTGAACACAAGAGAATGACCGGCGGTATGCTCGCGGAATATTACGAGGATGGTAAGTGGTGGTTTGAATACTCCGAAGGCGGAGAGTCAGCGATTTACGACGAATACACAGTAAACGAAAATGAGGTAACTAAAAATCCGCTGTATCTCGGTCATACCGAGGAGGAGGTTCAGGCGTCGGGACAGGATATACTCGGCGAGGAGCTGATGGCGAGAAGCGAGGTATCGTATTCCGATCTGGTGGGAGTTCTGCCGGAGGTAAGCGAGAACGCATACTGCTTTATCGGCGGACCTGCCAGCCATTCCGATTTTACTGTGGACAGACGGGGAGCGGTATATCGACAGCTCTCCGGCAGAGATATAGGCGGCGAGTCGGGACCCGACTATGAGCCCTGGAAAATCATACCGGAAATAGAGGGAGTTATTCCACGTCAGTTAATGCTCGGAGAGGAATTACCCATACTGATCAACGTTTACAGGATCGGTGAAAAGATCTGTGAGCTTATATATTTCGTAGAGCCTGGTGACAGCTCAAGGGACCCTATTCTCTGGATCAGGGAAAAAATCTACGAGGCGAATAATATAAACGCACTCTCCTACGGATATAAAACTGTGGAGTTCATATACGAGGTAAGCGAGGAGCAAAACGGACAGGTAGACAGCGGAACTGTTATAGAAACTCTCGCGGACACCGTAGCGTATTGGTCGAAATTCTCTAAGGAAGGCGCGGCGCTGTCCATCCCCGAAAAAAGACTGGAGAGAGTGACGAGAGGCGCTATGGCTGCCGCAAGAGTAACCTGCGTTGCCGACAGACCGCACTACGGACACAGATATTACGGTAAGGAAATACACGATAATTTCCCACCAAACTACATATGGCTTATAGAAGCGGCGTGTATAATGGGGCGCGACGTATGGGCGAAGAGAGTATTTGACTATATGGTAAATTACGCCCTGACGGACGAAGGAAAAATGGTATACCGTCAAGGCAGAGCTATGGGCTACGGAGCATCAGCAACGGAGTACGGCTGTCTTTTGTTCCTCGCGGACAGATACTATGATAAATTAGGTATCGAAAGCTTCACGAAGGGGCAATTATCACGAGTGGAGGGAATGGGTAAGCTGATTCTAGACCACTGTATTCCGTGCCCGGAATTCGACGGAAGGATACTGGTAAAGATGTGCGCCGAGGCGGACACCAACTGCCGTGTTTACGTATATCTTAACAACAATTTATGGAGCATCAGAGGTCTGCGCGCGCTGGATTCCCTGCTTAAAAAATCAAAGGCACCATATGACGAAAAATACGTCAAAATGGCAGAAACTTTACAGCAGAACGTGGACGTCCTATTAAATGAGAAATCCGTAAGGGGCTCGAAATTCGGCGATCTGCCTCCATTCAGATTTGATTATTCCCCAACACCTCACACCCTTTCATATTGCCGCGACACGTTCGCTCCCATGACGGACGAAGACTATACGGAATATATGAAGCGCAGCGCATCGCGCAGTATTCCGCAGGAGGGTGTACAGGACAATACGGAGAACTGCTATGCAAATTACAGATACTATCCGGAGATGCTGTCTGCTATGCTGCTGCCGAAGGAGCTTGAGGACGGAGCGGAGCGGCTGCGCGAAAATCTGGGCGGAGAGATGCTGGGCATGACAAGATTCCGCTCGTGGATAGATAACTGGCCGGTGCTTCATCACGCGAGATTTTTGATAGAAACGGGAAGAATAGAAAAATATCTTCTGCTGCTCTACGCGCATACAGAGCTCCACGGTCACAGAGAAAGACTCTGCTACTACGAGCAGGTAAGGCTTGACAAAAGATACAATATGCCAGACTGTCTTCCCTCTCTCCTGACAACCCCAACTATGGTGGGCTGGAGCTTTGCCTACGAGAGAATGGCTGACGGTGTGCTTACCCTGCTCTCCGCTGTGCCTAAGGCTTGGTTTGAAAGCGAATTCGGAATATCGGGTGTCGGTTACTCAGGCGGAACTGTTGATATTTCATATGCCGACGGCTCGGTATCCCTGCGCTTCTCTGCTCCCACTGCCAAAGAATGTGAGCTTGTATGGCGCGCAAAGGATATGATATCCAGAAGCGACATTACGGCGGGAGAAGAATTCATAAAGGAAATACGCGGAAACAGACTGATACTGAAATCGGGACTTACGGAAATTACAATTTCCCTTAAAAAATAATAATTTAACAAAGGGCGGATATCTTCGAGTTTTTCTACGGCGTTCCTTTCTCAAATCCGCATATCCCTTTACCATAATATTCAGAGCTGCCTCAAGCCTTACGTTTGGGACAGCTCTTTTTGTAAAGAGGAGTAAGGTCGCCGGCTTCGGTAAGCGGAGCGGTAAATTCATAGCTGGTCGTGGTAGGCTTGTAGCCTTCATCCGGATGATTCGCGCCATTCCAGAAGCCGAAATTTGTACCGCCGTGAAATGTGTAAAAGTTTATGGAGGCATCCATTTCCGCAAAAGCATCAAGATTAGCCGCTATCTCATCCGGATCGCGCTGCTTTCTGTGCTCCTCATACCAATGATCGAACCAACCGCACCAAAATTCACCGCACATAAGAGGACGTTACCCTTGGAAATCTCGAAGCACTGTAAGCTGCTCCTCTACCTTGCTTCCGAAGTTTGCCACCACAAGCACTTCGGGCAACGTACCTCCGCCGAGCATCCAATCAAGCGTACCGTCAGACGTAAACAATAAACAGTCAATACCGTTATCACGGTAAATATCCACCAGCTGACGAAGATATTCTTTATCGTTTCCGTATGAACCGTACTCATTTTCTATCTGAAGCATTATGACTTTTCCGCCGTTTGTGCAAAGATGCGGGCGAACTCTCGCTGAAAGCTCCTTTAAGTACGCACGAACCTTGGACATATATATCGGATCGTTGCAGCGAACGGCAATATTCGGATATTTGAGAAGCCACGATGGAAGACCGCCGAAATCCCACTCGGAGAATATGTACGGTCCGGGACGGATAATAACGTTAAGATCCAAGCCCTCCGCAATTGAAATTTTCTTTGTACTTTTATCAAGCTGATTTTTAATCGAGCTGCTACGCGTTTTCTTATGATCCCCTTAGGGTAGCCCCTTGAAAAGCGAAGGTTTTTCAAGACTACGATAAGGGGATCACGTCGTTACGCCCGACGCTGCCGATCTTTTTGTGCTCAATACGGGTTTTGGCTGAGAACCCCCGTATTTATAGGACGATATAAAAATTATTTTATAAATATATTGTAATTCTCGCGCTTGTGTGCTAAAATATAGAGTAACGTATGCTGGGTCAGTGCGCATTTTGATGCAAATGGCCGTAAGTTTTGTGGAAAGGGTGGTAAAAAAATGGCTAAGAAGAAAAACGAAGGTAATGCCAAAGCGATAGAAATAGCCGCTGAGGAAAACGCTACCCCGAAAGCCAAGAGCCGAAAGAAAGCTGAAATTGACGGAACAAAGAGCAAAGAGAAAGAAAAAAAAGAGGAGCTTTACGGCGACGAAAGCATAGATAAAGTTTCTGATGATGGCTCAAAAAATACTGCCGAAAATCCGGTAAAGAAAAAGAGAACGAGGGCAAAAAAGAATGAGGGCCGTCTTTTTGCCGAGGTTCCCGACGCAGATGAAATAGACAAGCTCACTCCTATTTTCGAAATGTCAGAGGACGGTTCTTCGGACGAGGGTGAGGACGATATTTCCTTCCTGCCCCACGCAGATCCGGACCCCTCGCTGATAGCATACGATTCCGACGATATAGAGGATACTCACGAAAGCGCGGAGGAAAATGCAAAATACCAGGCGTTTCTTGCCGACTACAAGCTTGTAATGGCAGACGTTCTTAATAGCACCGGCAGCGCAAACACCTCCAAGACGCCGGAGCTGGAAATCGACGATCTCGTTATAACAGACGAGGATGAGGACGAGGTGATCTACGACGAGGACGAGCCTGTCACCGATGACGAATGGAAAACCATATCGCAGGCTATGAATATTGAGGGTAAGGCGTACGGTCTTGGGGAGGTCGCTGACGCCGCAGCTACGTCAGATGAAGAAGATGATTCCCTCCTCTCTTGCGAAGATGATGAGGATACCGAACGAGAAAGTATCGGAGAGGAAAAAGAGGACGATAAGGCTATAGAGGCGACCGACGAGGTTGACGAGGAGCTTACCGAGGCGACCGACGAGGCTAATGAAAGCCAAGCTTCAGACGAGGTTGACGAGGAGCTTGCCGATGTGACCGACGAGGCTGACGAAAGCCAAGCTTCAGACGAGGTTGACGAGGAGCTTGCCGAGGCGACCGACGAGGCTGTGAACACCAATATTCTAAAAGACGACACGCAGCCTGACGGCTCTGAGGACGAGATAGACGGAAATACCGAAACGGGTACCGAAAAGACCGACGGCGGAGAGGACCTCGCAGCCGATGCCACCGCAGAAGCTACCGATACGGATGAGGTTGACAGCGCTTCCCTATCCTTTGACCGTGAAGTCGAGCCGGTGGATCTGCTGACCACCGCGGATATATGGTCCTACAGCACCTCCCACGTTGAAAATACTGAGGATACGGAAGCTCAGCTTGAGGAGGAAGAGCCTATTGAGGCTGACGTTTACGAGTACGCCGACGATTACCCGGACGATGAGGAGTATGAGGACGCGGCTCAGCTGCAGATGGATCTTGGGGAGCAAAAAAAAGTTCCCGAAAACGACGAAAAGCCGGGATATAATCCCGAAAAGCCAAGATTTATAGACACCGTTTTTGAAACCGTGGAGCTTATCGCATTCACGTTCATCGCCGTAATGGTAATTACAGGCTTTTTCTTCCGTCACTCAGTAGTTGACGGCGGATCTATGGAAAAAACGCTCTCTGACGGTGATATACTGATCATATCCGATTTTCTTTACGAGCCGAAGCGCGGCGATATCGTCGTGTTTGAGGACTACAAGGTGTCCGGTGATGCGGCTCTGATCAAGAGGATCATCGGTATTGAGGGCGACACCGTAAGGATAGATAGGGAGGGAAACGTATACGTAAACGGAGAGCCACTGCTTGAGGACTACGTATACGAGAGCTACAAGCACGCATACAACGAGGGAGAATGGGTCGTTGGCAAGGGAGAGATCTTCGTTTTGGGAGATCACAGAAATAATTCCCGTGACTCAGAGGACTTCGGACCCGTAAACGCTGACAGCATACTTGGAAGAGTGTTGTTCAGATTTTACCCATTTGACAGCTTCGGAGCTGTTGACTGATAACGAAAGGACTTTAAAATGGCAAAGAATCCTATACAGTGGTTCCCCGGTCATATGGCGAAAACCAAGCGTTTGATGAGGGAATGTCTGGGAGAGGTAGATATCGTTCTGGAAATACTGGATGCCAGGATCCCCTACAGCTCCAAAAATCCCGAAATCAAAAATTTGATCGGTGACAAGCCAAGGATCACGGTTCTGACAAAATCAACTCTGGCGGATCCTGAGCTGTCGCGCGCCTGGGCAAAGAAATACACGGATGAGGGCTCTCCTACCGTTATTATTGACTCAACGGCATCCGTTGGCATTGACGCTCTGGAGCTTGCCGTGCGTACTGCCCTCGCTGACAAGATCGAAAGATACAAATCAAAGGGTATGTCGGGCAGACGGCTTAAAGCTATGATAGTCGGTATCCCAAACGTAGGAAAATCCTCGCTGATAAACCGTATCGCAGGGTCCAAGAAGGCGCGCGTAGAGGATCGACCCGGAGTTACCATGACAAAGCAATGGGTGCCTACGGAGATCGGCTTCGATCTGTTGGATATGCCGGGAGTGCTGTGGCCGAAATTTGAGGATGAGCGAGTCGGAGAAAATTTGGCTATGACCGGAGCTATCAAGGACACGATACTTGATACGGAAGAAATTGCTATGATACTTTGCGGCAGACTTATGGAGGTCGCGCCTGAAAAGTTTAAAGCCAGATACAAGCTTACCGACGAAGAGGTGGACGGACTTGATTGCTACGATCTCTTTATGCTGGTTGGAAAAAAGCGCGGATTCCTTATGAGCGGCGGCGAGATAAACGCAAAAAGAACTGCCGACGTGCTGCTGGACGAATTCAGGGGCGGTACGATCGGACGTATAACTCTTGAGAAGCCGGAGAGGTAAATATGCCAAGCTTTGAATATGAAAACAGACTGTATAACGAAGGATACACGGCTGTGTGCGGCTGTGACGAGGCAGGAAGAGGACCTTTGCTCGGACCTGTCGTAGCTGCCGCCGTAATACTTCCGAAGGATATAGAGATCGAGGGACTGAACGACTCTAAAAAGCTGACCGAAAAAAAGCGAGAGAAGCTATTTGATATAATAACGGAAAAGGCGATCGCCTACGCCGTGGCTGAGGCAAGTCCTGCTGAAATCGACGAGATCAACATACTGAACGCGTCTATGCTGGCTATGCGAAGGGCCGTTGACGCCCTTAAAGTGCCTGCGGATTTCGCGCTTATAGACGGAAATCAGTCCAGAGGCTTCACTATACCTACGGAAACGGTTGTCAAGGGCGACTCGATAAGCTGCTCTATCGCGGCTGCGTCAATTCTAGCCAAGGTCACCCGTGACCGACAGTGCAAGAAATTGGATGCTGAATATCCGCAGTACAACATAGCAAAGCACAAGGGATATCCCACAAAGGAGCATATGGACGCGGTCAGAAAATACGGCCCTTCTCCCATACACAGAAGGTCGTTCCTGAAATTCCTTGACGATGGAAATACTTAAGATAAAAACGGAAAAGCGCCGAACAGGTGATCTGGGAGAACGGGCAGCTGCGCGCTTCCTGCGATGGCACGGCTTCAAAATTCTGGAGCGAAACTACGTGGCGCCGGGAAGCGAGATCGACATTATAGCCTCCGACCGTCAGCACGTAATTTTCGTTGAGGTAAAGACGAGAAGTATCGGGACGGAAAACCCGAAAGAGCCGCGTCCGGCATCTGCGGTAACACCCGAAAAGCAACGTAAGATCATAAACGCGGCAAGCTACTATAAGGCATACCACCCCTCGAACAAGAAAATGCGTATGGACATTATCGAGGTGTACGTAGAGAGCCGCGGGTCAAAGCAAAAGGTAAAGAAAATAAACCATATGATAGGGGCGTATGACAGAAGCTCCTATAAAGTATACAGAATATAACAAAAAAACGAACGCCTGCTAGCAGGCAAAGGAAAAGCCCGATATAACGGGCAAAAGAGGACTGATATGAAATATATAAGCACCAGAGGCGCCGATTCAAATGGCGTCAATTCCAGCGAAGCAATAAAGAGAGGACTTGCATCCGACGGCGGTCTGTATATGCCCGAATATATCCCTACGGTCGACGAGGATTTTATTCGCCAGCTGGCTGCTCTCACCTACCCCGAAAGATGCGCGAAAATACTCTCGCTCTTTCTGACCGATTACAGCTATGATGAGCTTCTCGCCGATGCGAACGCGGCGTATTCGGATGACAAATTCGTACCGTCGGCAGCACCCATATCCAAGCTCGGAGAGAATAAATACATGCTTGAGCTGTGGCACGGTCCCACCTCGGCATTCAAGGATATGGCTCTGCAGATAATGCCCAGACTGTTCGTCAGAGCTCTGAAAAAATGCGGAGAAAGCAGAGAGGCTCTGATACTCGTAGCGACATCAGGCGATACGGGCAAGGCGGCGCTGGAGGGTTACAAAAACGTTTCCGGAACGAAAATAAAGGTGTTCTACCCTATCGACGGCGTCAGCTCGGTACAGAAGCGCCAGATGCAATCACAGGACGGAGATAACGTGTCCGTCGTTGGTATCGTAGGCAATTTCGACGATGCCCAGACCGGTGTGAAAAACATCTTTTCCGACAGTGACTGCAGGGACAGACTGAACTCCTCCGGCGTATTTCTCTCAAGCGCCAACTCTATCAACTGGGGCAGACTCGTACCGCAGATAGTCTACTACGTTTCCGCGTACTGCGACCTTATGAAATTGGGAGCTATCAGATACGGCGATCTGTTGGACGTATGTGTTCCAACGGGTAATTTCGGCAATATCTTTGCGGGATTTATCGCAAAAAGGATGGGTGTGCCTATCGGTAAGCTGGTTTGCGCATCCAACAAAAACGACGTCCTCACTGAATTTATGGAGAGCGGAAGATATAATAAAAAGAGAGTGTTCCACACGACTATGTCACCCTCTATGGATATACTTATTTCATCCAATCTCGAAAGACTGCTGTTCATCACTCTCGGTAGTGAAAAATGTGCAGAATATATGAGAAAACTCGGAGCAGACGGAGAATACACCCTGACAGGCGAGGAACTTGCGATGATAAAGGAAGCCTTCGTCGGATATTCCACGGACGAGAGCGAGTGTATGGAAACGGTGGCGCGTATATACAAGGATGCCCATCATCTTATCGACACTCATACCTCGGTAGCGGTCAATGCCGCAGAAAGATATATGCGTGACGCTAAGACGACGGGCGCGATGCTGGTAGTATCCACTGCCTCTCCCTACAAATTTGCAGGCGACGTATACGCTTCTCTGACCGGAGTGAAGCCCTCGGAGGATCTGGAGGCTCCGTTGATGCTTGAGAAGCTGACGGGTATAAATATGCCTGCGCCTCTGGCTAAGGTTCTATCAATGCCTCCACGTCATACAGACGTTATAGAGCGAAGCGAAATGATGTCGGCTGTGGAAAAATTTGCTATTCGCGGCTGATTTTAAAGGTCTGAATGAATATCCGGAGAGGTATTCGCTCAGAGCCTTATCAGCACTCCTTGGGCTTGAAGGTTGCGCAATTGGTATTTGCCGAGCAGCTTGCCTCTCGCGGACCAACGGATATCGTTCCCGCGTAGCAGTGGCAATCGCCGGAATGATAAGCGCAATTTTTTACATCGCAGACAACGCCCTTGATGCACTTTGTGCTATCGCATTTACAATCTGAATTCTTTCTTTCGTTCATTTCTCTACCCTCTTTTCCTGTTTTGCGCTATTGCGCATTCGTAGTATTGACCTAAGACAGAATTTCTATTCATTTTCAAGACAAGAAAGGAGCGTCCGAAATGTCGCTGTATACTATTGCAGATCTGCACCTTTCGACCTATGGAGAAACTAACAAATCCATGGAGGTCTTCGGCAGCAGATGGGCAGACTATATGAAGCGCATAGAGAGCAACTGGCGACGTTTGGTCACCGACTCTGATACCGTGATCATACCCGGCGATATTTCCTGGGCTCTGTCACTCGATGAAGCGCTTTCGGATCTGAAGTTCATAGACTCTCTGCCCGGCAAAAAGATACTTGGCAAGGGTAATCACGATTTTTGGTGGTGCACTATGAAAAAGCACGCTGCTTTTTTTGAAAAGCACGGAATCGAAAGTATATCGTTTCTCTTTAACAACGCCCACGAGTGCGAAGATTGCATTATAGCCGGTACAAGAGGCTGGTACAACGACGAGGATTCAACGAACGCCCCAAGCGACGTTAATTTTGAAAAGCTGACCGCCCGTGAGCGTGGCAGACTGAAAACGAGCCTGGATGAAGCCCTCAAGCTGAAGGAAAAATCTCCCGAAAAGGAAATATTGGTTTTTACACATTTCCCTCCTTTTTGGAACGGAAAGGCGTCCGACAGTCTGATAGAGCTGCTTTTAGAATACAAGATCAAACGGGTTTATTACGGACATATTCACGGTAATTATACCGTGGCGCCAAGATTTGATCACAGGGGCATAGAGATGAATATAGTTTCAGCCGATTATCTGCAGTTCGTACCTCAGGTTATCAGAAAGATATAAAAACGTAACAGGAGAAAAAAATGTATTTCAAGGAAATATTTGGCGAAGCAAAATGGATCGCTGCCGCCGATACAGCTATTAACCCTATAATCAGAAAGAGCTTTGACGCGTACGGATTTCGGAGCGCTACCATAGATATTCTCGGATTTGCATCCTTCGTTTTTTACGTTAACGGCGTACGCGGAAGCGACGATTACTTTATGCCGCTGGCTACTGATTATGAGCACAGAGGCAGCCCCACAGACGAGGTAACCAATCATCGTTGCTACGTTGCGAAATACGATATTACAGAGCTTTTAAAGGAAGGAAAAAACACCCTTGCCGTAATGCTCGGTGACGGATGGTATACCGGAGCGACCGGTATATACAAGGAAGTTCCGTACGGAGAAAAGAAGCTCTGCTTCAAAATAACCATCGAAACAAGTGAAAACACCTATTACATATACTCCGATACCGATGCTGTATACACTGAGTCATACGTAAAGCAGTGCGACTTGAATTTAGGTGAGAGCCATAATTATCTTGGTTTCTCCTCCGACTTATTTTTGCCTGAATACGACGACTCCGAATGGAAGCGAGCGGTTGTGGCGAAAGCTCCCGATACCACGTATATGTACACCGACTGTCCCCCTGATAGAACGGTAGAGATAATTACTCCCACGGTTATCGGGGAGAAGGACGGCGCTGTAATATACGATGCGGGAAAAAATCTTACCGGTTTTCCGGTGCTCGCTACGGACGGATATTCGGGGCTGATCGAGGTAACGTTCTCCGAGGCTCTCTGCGAAAGCGGCGATCTAAATCAGAGAAACACGCATAAGCAAAAAATGCTCTACGAGGTGCACGGAGAAAAGCGTCTGCTTGAGCCGCTCTTCACCTGGTTTGGCTTCAGATACTTCAAGGTGCGCGGAAATGCAAAATGCTTATCCGTCAACAGAATAAACTGCGACGTTAATATAAGCTCTCACTTTGAGTGCGATGACGAAACGCTCAACTGGCTTTACAACGCCTATCTTCTCACACAGCTTTCCAATATGCACCAGGGAGTCCCCTCTGACTGTCCCCACATAGAGCGCAGAGGTTACCTTGGCGACGGACATCTTACCTGCACCGCGGCTATGAAGTCCTTAGACGCGAAGAAATTCTATACAAAGTGGATTGACGACATCTCCGATTGTCAGGACAGAATATCCGGCCACGTGCAATATACGGCGCCATATACGAAATCCGGCGGAGGCGTGGGAGGATTTTCGCACGGCTTCGTGAAGATACCGTATCAGTACTATCTGCATTACGGTGATGATACGCCCCTACGCAAGATGTACGGGCAGTTCCTGGAATACTTAAGATATCTGGAGGATCACTCGGTATCAGATCTCGTCGTGAGTGACAAGGAGGGCGAATGGTGTCTTGGCGAGTGGTGCGTACCGATGGAAAAATCCGGAGATATGCTTACGAGCTCGGACGCGATGCCCGGCGGTACCTTTATCCCCCCGGCGTATGTGAATACCGTCTACTTCGTAAAGACCCTTGAGCTGATGATCAAAATAGCGAAGATAGTCGGACGCGAGGAGGACGTGCCGAAATTCTCCGATATGATAGAAAGAAAGAAGGCGGTTATCAAGGCTGCTTTCTATAATCCAAACAACAGTACGTTCGTCGGAAATCTGCAGGGCGGAAGCGCGTTCGCTCTGGATATCGGTCTTGGAGATGAGCGCACGAAGGAAGCGTTTATAAAATATTACGAGAAGTATCCGTACTTCGACACCGGTATTTTCGGTACCGAGATCGTAGGCAGACTTCTGTGCGAATACGGAAGAGCCGATATTCTGCGCAAGATGATTTGCGCCACGGAGCCGCAGGGCTACGGAAGATGGCGAGAAACAGGCGCAACTACGCTATGGGAGTATTGGCATAACCCCAGATCAATGAGCCATCCGATGTTCGGTTCGACGGTATCACTTCTGTACGAGTACGTTTTGGGAATAAGACAAACCGATGAATCGTCGGGATACTCGGATATACTTATTTCTCCCGCATTGAACGCGGGAGTCACGAGAGCCGAGGGATACGTAACGGCACCCTGCGGAAAGATATCCGTTTCATACGTCATAGCGGACGGAGAGCTGACACTCACCGCAACCGTACCGAGTTCCGTAAAAGCAACCGTGTCGGTATCAGGCAGAACCTATCCCATTTCAGACGGCAAAATAACCGTCAAGGAGCGATTGGACTAAGCTTAACTCCTAAAAAACGCCCGAATCGCGCGCAAAAATGGAAAAAACAAAAAAATATGCCAAAATGCTTGACAAACACGGCTGTTTGTTGTAAAATAGTATGGCTAATTTTGAGATTATTATAAAAATATAAAATATACATTTCCCGGAGGAAAAGAAATGAGTCTTATCAAAAAGGAGCTTACAGAAAAATCCGGCTTCGTAATGGAGTTTTCCGTAAGTGAGGAGGCCTTCAAGAAGGCAGAAAACGAAGCGTACAAGAAGAACGTTAAATCCATAAACGTTCCCGGCTTCAGAAAGGGCAAGGCGCCCAAGGCAATAATCGAGAAGTACTACGGCAAGGGCATCTTCTTCGAGGATGCGATCAACGCTTGTATTCCCGACGCGTTTGAAGAGGCGGTTAAGGAGTCCGGTCTTGATATCGTTGGTACTCCCAGCTTTGATCTCGTAAGCGAGGACGGCGACATCGTGCTGAAGGCGGTAGGCTTTGTAAAGCCTGAGGTTTCTATCGACGGATACAAGGGTATCGAAGTAGAAAAAAAGGTTGACGCAGTAAGCGACGAGGACGTTGACCGCGAAATAGAGGCAACGAGAAAGAGAAACGCCAGAACGGTTGAGGTTACCGACAGAGCCGCAGCTATGAACGATATCGCGAATATCGACTACGAGGGTTCTGTTGACGGTGTTCCCTTCGACGGCGGCAAGGGCGAGGGTCACGATCTTACTCTCGGCTCCGGCGCGTTTATCCCCGGATTTGAGGAGCAGATCGTAGGTAAGACTATAGGCGAGGAATTTGACGTAAACGTTACCTTCCCTGAGGACTATCACGCAAAGGAGCTTGCAGGCAAGGCTGCAGTATTCAAGACAAAGCTCAACTCCCTTAAGTTCGAGGAGCTTCCCGCGCTTGATGATGAATTTGTTAAGGACGTTTCCGAATTTGACACTCTGGATGAATATAAGGCTGATATAAAGTCTAAAATGATAAAGAGAAACGAGGATCGCGCAGAGGGCGCTGTGGAGAACGCTCTGGCTGAGAAGCTTATGGAGCTGCTCGTTGCAGAGATCCCGGAGCCTATGTTCGAGCAGGAAACCGAGAACCAGGTACGTGACTACGACTCCAGACTCCGTCAGAACGGTCTGGATCTGAACACGTACTTCAAGTACACCGGTCTTACTCTCGAAAGCCTTCGCGAGCAGATGCGTCCTATGGCTGAAAAGCAGGTTAAGATCAGACTTGCTCTGGAGAAGATCGCCGCTCTTGAGTCCCTCACCGCTACCGATGAGGAGACCGAGGCTGAGTACAAGAAGATCTCCGACGCTTACAACGTTCCTCTCGACGAGGTAAAGAAGATGATCGCGGCAGAGGATCTGCAGCGTGATATCGTAGTAGGCTCTGCTATGAAGCTCGTTCGCGAGAACGCTAAGATCACCGAGGCGTAACTTCAGTTCTCAATTAAACAGCCGACGGTCAGGCGACTGTCGGCTGTTTTAAAAAACTTTTTTGAAAGGTATTAAGCTATGGCACTCGTTCCAATGGTCGTAGAGCAAACCTCCAGAGGTGAACGCTCCTACGACATTTACTCAAGACTTCTGAATGACAGAATAATCTTCCTCTCCGACGAGGTAAACGACGTTACGGCTTCTTTGGTAGTAGCGCAGCTTCTCTATCTTGAAGCTCAAGACCCCGATAAAGACATATACTTGTACATCAACAGTCCCGGCGGCTCTATCACCGCAGGTATGGCGATATACGACACTATGAATTACATCAAATGCGACGTATCTACCATCTGCATAGGTATGGCTGCATCTATGGGCGCTTTCCTGCTTTCAAGCGGAACAAAGGGCAAAAGATACGCCCTCCCCAACGCTGAGGTTATGATACATCAGCCTCTGGGCGGTATGCAGGGTCAGGCTTCTGACATAAAGATCCATGCCGACAGAATTATAGCCATTCGTGCGAAGCTTAACAAAATACTCTCCGAGCAGACCGGAAAGCCTCTCAAAACAATCGAAAAGGACACCGAAAGAGATAACTTTATGACAGCTGACGAGGCTTGCGCTTACGGTCTTATCGACAAGGTTATCACCAAGAAGGAAATATAATTATGGCAGAGGGCAAAAATTTGCGCAGATGCGCTTTCTGCGGCAGAAGTGAGGAGGAAATCAGCTTCCTTATTCCCGCCCAGGACGGCAAAACCTATATATGTGACGCCTGTATATCGGTATGCTCTGAATTTATTGACGAGCATATTTCCGAGAGCAAGGTTGAGAGTGACGACGAGCTTTCGTTCGCAACTCTTCCCCGCCCCAAAGACATTAAGGCGATGCTCGACGAACACGTTATAGGTCAGGACGATGCTAAGCTGGCGCTCGCCGTTTCGGTTTACAATCACTACAAGAGAATTTTAACTCTTGACGAGGAAAGCAAAAAACGCAAGCGCAAGGGAAAGAAAAAAGCGGAGGCTGTTACACCCGACGAGGTAGAAATTCAGAAATCAAACGTCCTCCTGCTCGGACCTACGGGCGTTGGTAAAACGTATATCGCTCAAACTCTCGCAAAGAGCTTCAAGGTTCCCTTCGCTATCGCCGACGCGACTACTCTGACCGAGGCGGGCTACGTTGGAGAGGACGTGGAAAACATACTGCTAAGGCTTATTCAGGCGGCTGACTACGATATAGAGCGCGCTGAACGCGGTATTATCTACATTGACGAAATAGACAAAATCGCAAGGAAGGGAGAAAACCGCTCTATCACCCGTGACGTTTCAGGTGAGGGTGTACAGCAGGCGCTCTTGAAAATTCTGGAGGGAACGGTTGCAAACGTACCTCCCCAGGGTGGCAGAAAGCATCCTAACCAGGAATTTATTCAAATAGACACAAAGAACATTCTCTTCATCTGCGGAGGCGCTTTCGACGGTATTGAAAGTATCGTTGAAACGAGAAAGGGTAACCAGCAGATCGGATTCAACACAGAGAAGAAAAGCTCTAAGGAAAAATTCAAGGAGAGCGCTTACAAGGACGTTATCGCTCACGACGTAGTTAAATACGGTTTGATACCTGAGCTTGTGGGCAGACTCCCTGTCGTCGTGGCTTTGGATAATCTTGACGAGGAGGCGCTGGTGCGCATAATCAAGGAACCGAAAAACGCTATCTATAAGCAGTACAAGCGACTTTTGGAGCTTGACGGCATAGAGCTTGAGTTCGAGGATGAGGCATTCCGCGCGGTTGCTCATCTGGCTATAGAGAGAAACACCGGAGCAAGAGGTCTGCGCTCTATCATTGAGGGAATAATGATGAAGCCTATGTTTTCTCTTCCCTCCGAGCCTGACGTGGAGCGGGTAGTCGTAACCGCAGATTACGTTCTGGGCAATGGCGATCTGAAGATTTTCAGAAAGCCTGCGGAAAGCAAATCAGAAGAATAATATCAAACGCAGACGCCGTCAAAGCGGTGTCTGCGTTTTTAATCGAAATAAGTTCTGTAGGGAGATCAAAATATAATAAAGGATGCTTTTCACTTAAAATCAACCGCGGAAGTCGGCATAACGGTTTCGTTATACGAAACGAAAGCAAAGCAAAAGGTTTCGTTTTAGCAAAACGAAACCAAAATCGTAAAGTAGCTCTTTAAACGGTGCTAAAAGTCACTGAAAGACGAAAACCATATACTTAAAGCTAATATTTCAAGATAAACGCCGTTTTTTTGTTCAGAATGTATAGTTTGAGTTGCTTTTTTTGTGCATTAGCGATATAAGAAAAAATAATTTTGAATTTTTTTATTTTTTTCGGAAAAACGTATTGACAAGAGAAATAATATGTGATATAGTTAAGATGCAGAAACCGAAAGGGGTAAACGAAACAGAGATGTTTCACATTATATAGACGGCAATGAAGTATTGCACCCCTTAATAAGAGATAGGAGGATACGCCAATGCACAATAATGAAGAACCTTTCCACTTTGTTCCCTGCCGTCATGACGTTGGCAAAATGGCGCGTATTTTGTGTGTGGCGGCAGGTATCGGTTAAGGTGATACCGAAAGAAAGATAAGATTCAGGGAATTTCTCCTATAAGTTTAAAATAATAGCTAAGCTTTAAGGTATTACCAATAAAAAACAGAGTCCTAACGGTAAGTCCGAAAGTAGTTTTCGCGGCACCCCCAAAAAAACGTTATGACTCGTGATTGGGAGAATAAGGATTATGAAAGTAGACAAAAGAGGCCTTGACGCCGAAAAATGACAAGCTTACATAAATCCGAGGAGGACACTCCAATGTACAGTTACATTTAAAATACGCTTCTGAATGCACGTGTATTAAAGAAATTTACAATTTAATAAAAAAACGGGATCCTGCGGAATATCCGCAGGATCTTTTGCGTTATATACGGTATTTGCGTGTATATGAAACGGCACACTACCGACGAAATTGAAACCGATGATATTATATATTGAACGCGCCGCCGATGTGACCGAGAAAAGAAGCGGTCTTAGGCGATTTAGGATTCGTGAACAGCTCGTCAGGCGTTCCCTGCTCCTCTATCACTCCGTCGGCAAAGAAGATAACGTGGTCCGCAACCTTACGAGCAAATTCCAGCTCGTGCGTTACAACTATCATAGCGCGCTCCGGTGATTTCAGATTTCTGATAACGGAGAGAACCTCTCCCGTTAATTCCGGATCAAGAGATGACGTTGGCTCATCAAAGCAAAGAACCTCAGGTTCGAGCATCAGAGCTCTGGCTATAGATACTCTCTGCTGCTGACCGCCGGATAAAAAGCAAGGATAGGTGTCAGCCTTATCAGTCAGATCAACCATCTCTAAGAGCTCGCACGCCTTTTTATCAATGGCGGCGGCTATCTCGTTCTTTCTGCTCTTAAAGCTTTTCCCCGCCTTTTTCTTCTCCAGAATTTTAGGGGCAAGCGTAAGATTCTGCTTAACGCTGTATTGAGGAAAGAGATTGAACTGCTGAAACACCAAGCCCATTTTCTCCTGCACGTTAGGATCAATATACGGCTTACTGCCGTCACCCGCAGCTTTGAATACCGTTTCTCCCCCGATGGATATTTCCCCCTCGTCCGCTGTTTCCAAAAAATTAAGGCAACGGAGAAGCGTGGTCTTTCCGCCTCCGGACGAGCCTATAACCGAAAGCACCTCACCCTCATCGAGAGTAAAGGAAACTCCCTTCAGAACCTCGGTAGCACCGAAGGATTTCTTCAAATTTTTAACCTCTAAAAGAGCCATAATTTCTCCTTTTATGCCTTGTAGTAGCTCAGCTTCTTCTCGAAGTATCCGAGTGTTAAGGTCAGAACACCGACTATAACGAGATAGAATACCGCCGTGTAGAAGAGAGGCCACATAAGTCCATAGGCTGCAAAGTTCTGAGCTGCCTGAATAATTTCAACTACCATAATTACTCTGGCAAGAGCGGTATCCTTAACAAGAGTTATAATCTCGTTTCCCATAGGAGCGAGTATCCTCTTTACCACCTGCATAAGAATTACCTTAAAGAAGGTTTCGGTTTTGGATAGACCAAGCACCTTGCCTGCCTCGTACTGTCCTGCGGGTATTCCCTCTATGCCGCCTCGGTATATTTCCGAAAAATAGCAGGCGTAGTTTATCACAAACGCAACTATAACAGCATTAAAGCGCGAAAGCATCGGAGTACCGAAAAGCATTCCGGGTACGTAATATATTATGATTACCTGAAGCATAAGCGGAACTCCACGTACGATCCAGACAATAAGCTTTACCACGTAGGATATCGGTTTAATCTTAGACATAGAACCGAAAGAAATCACCAAACCTAAAGGAAGCGCTAACACGAGTGTTAGCGCAAAAATTAGGAAGGTATTCGAAAGTCCGCCAAGCAAAGCCTGTGTAACTTCAAAAAATCCCATAATAATTCCTTTATAAGTATATTACTCTATGGTTTCCATTACCTTAACAACGTTCTCAAAGTGGTACTTAGCTGCAAGCGTTGCGAGCGTTCCGTTCTCATCAAGCTGCTTGATAGCGTCGTTTACCTTCGCGGTAAGCTCACTGCCCTTCTTGAAGCCTACTGCGTAGATCTCAGAATCGAGCTCTATAGCATCAACAATAACGAGGTCGGAATAGTCGCCGTTACCGCAGATGTTCTGAGCGAGAATAATGTCAACAACAGCGAATGAAACCGCGCCGGACTTAACCTCCATAAAGGTGTTCTGCTGTGTGGGAACGGGAGTAACCTCAACGCCCTCTATTCCCTCGGCGAAGGACTGACCTGCGCTACCCGTTTCAGCGGTTGCGGTCCTATTCTTAAGGCTATCAAGAGAGGTAAACTGCTCAAGATTTTCTGCCTTAACTACGATACACTGCTGATTAAGCATATAACCGTAAGAGAAATCAACAAGTTTCGATCTATCAATACCGTTGTCTGAGGAGTTAGCCGTAAAGCCGTTCCAGATAGCATCAATAGCGCCTGAGTTCAATTCGTTATACTTCTGCTCCCAGCTGATCTCAACGAATTTGATCTTCATACCGAGGAGATTAGCAACCTCTGTTGCGAACTCGGATTCAAATCCGGTCCAGCTGCCGTCGGGGTTCTGCTCGTTAAGATTTTTGATAGGAGTTACTCCGCATACAAGAGTGTCCTCAGGGTTAGGATTTCCGCAGGAGCTGAGACCAAGCACGGAAAACGCACCGAGCACGAGTACGAGAATGAGTGAAATAGTCTTTTTCATTTTTTTATCCTTTCATATTACACTTTAGTTCACTAAAGCGATTTAACGATATTATTATACACCATATGACGTTATTTGTAAAGGGCTTTTGAATTTTTTTTAGATTTTTTCAGATTTTTTAAACTTTTATAAGGACTTTTCCGTTTTGAGCCGTAATTATTTACTATACACGCCTTTTGTTGACAGGAGAAAAAGCGTGCTATAATAAAATCGATTTATTTAGACCCATAAGTTGTTTAATGAATATGGGGCTTCTTATGCCGGATTATCCCGTTTCCCGTTTGCTGATCGGTTTCGGCGTAATGATTTTAGGCTTTGTTGCTATGGACGTTATTTCTACCGAGGAATTAGCTCTTTCGTTTATTTTCTCAGGCTTAGTCGTAACTGTTCATCGGCTTTGCCGGGACGTTCTCGACTACATATTTCTCGATAGCGCAGTAGCTGAAAAGATAAAAAGAGCGTTGTTCGTTGCCTCAGGCGTTGGCGCTATATTACTTTCTTTCACGCCCTTATTCGATGTTTCCGTAGATTTTAACACTCTGAACTATTTCAAAACAGCGCACTTCGTTTCTCTGACTCCCGCCGTCTGCACGGCAATTCCGTTCTGCCATCTCACGCTTTACTATAATATGAAGCGTCAGCATACCTGCTTCATATCCATTGTAACATTTGACCCGGATGTGAAAATTTCAGGCGGAACCTTCCAAAATCAAGCTGTAGTTGATCGCGCGATAGGCGCAAAAGACAGCTACATAAAGAGTCTGATGGACTCTATCCGCAGAGATGCCGCCGATTGCACTATACGTAGCGCAAAATACATAGGATGTGACAGCGCGATCCACATAAGCTTTGACGTGAATTTCTGAACGGCATAATAAAAAAGCTATCCGATACCGAAGCAAGCGGTGTGGGATAGCTTTTCGTTATATAGGCAGGCAAGCCCCGTGCGGTTATATCACTTGGCACTGCGTCTGTAGACTAGGGGACTCGTAACCATATACTGCTTGAAAATCTTGTGGAAATAATTCGGCCCGGAAAAACCAACAGCCTCAGATATCTCGTTGATCGGAGTATCCGTGGTCAAAAGCAGCATAAGAGCGTGATTTATACGCGCGGCATTGATATAATCAATGGGAGTTTTACCTATGCTGTCCTTGAACATCTTTGTGAAATAGTCCGCAGATACGGTGATCATCTCAGCAAGGGACTCGATATATATCTTCTCGCTGTAGTGAGCTGATATGTACTCTATAACGGGACGCAAACGCATAACGTTGTGATATACCATACGGTCAAGCTCATTTTTCGTACCGCAATAGTACCGCAGTAACGCCGTCATAATGAGGTATATATTGGCGCGGATCGGAAGCTTGTAGCAAACGTCCTTTGAAATATATTCGCCGTAAGCCTCGTCCATACAGCTGTGGAGTGTTTGGTATATGGGATGATCCTGTCTGAAGACCGTGATCTTATTACGTGACTGAATATAGAACATATAGAATATCTCGGTATCGAAATTTTCCATATTATCTTCGATTATGGAGGAGTCGAATTCCATAGCGCGAAGCGCCGCTTCGCCATCGCAGGATGTAACGCGGAACACAAGCGCTGCGGGAACGTAGAGAAAATCACCCGACGATGCCTCCACGGTATCAGTTCCTATCTGCACCGTAACCGAGCCCTGAGTGATCTCAATAATTTCAACAGACGCGGGATGATAGCCCTCCGTGAGAATACCGTCTGAGCGGGACGAATACATTCTGAAGGGAAATCTGCTTTCTTCTGCCATAGTAGCCTCCAAAGTTTAATTACCTTAATATATATTATAACATTCAGCTCGCCGTTTGTAAATAGGAAAATGACGGAATAATATAAATTTTTACAAAAAATCCCGACTGAAAATTATAAATCAGTCGGGATTATAATATTATTTGACCGTTTTACACCATTAAATGCTCAATAAAAGGTAGCAACCTCGTTTATCGGCTTCTCCGCCTTTTCAACGGAGGCGACGCGAAGAACCGGTCCTCTGCCGCGATATATAGGAGAATGCTCCTCGGAGAGCTTTCCCTCCACTACGACCCAATCGCGAGTCCGTAGCTTTACGCTACCGTTGCTCTTAGCCACCACTCCGCGATAGGAAATATCGTCCGCGCAGCAGGTCATAATATGTCTGCCGATGGCAAACTGTCCGTCAGGAAGAGAGGGGTCCAAAGCTACAATGCCCTTGAAGCGAACCGTCTTACCGTCGTATTTCGCAAACTCCTCTGACATATCGCGATAGAAAATGGCAAAATCGTCGTCGGCAACGTTTATTACTTCGGCATTGATATCAAACGGCAACGGATCCTCTATCTGATCAAACTCTATCTCACCTGCCGTATCCTCGTAGCATATGCCGGCGCGGCGGCTGACACCTCTGACCAGCTTATGAAGCGCCATTTTATCGGTTTCGGGAGTAACTCTGTTGAACACAGCCATCTCGCAGCCGGTAAGCTTATCAACCATAAGCTGACGCATATTCGCGTTATAGCTCAAAGCGGTTGAAGAGTCAACGACGGCTATCTCCTGATACACCGTCCAATCAGACGGAAGCGCGTTATAGAAGCTGTCGAGATTCCACATTCCGTTATACTCAACAACCACGATATCCGCCTTATGCCGCTTCTGAAGCGCGGAAAGACGGTCCGGAGTAAGACGCTGCTCGTCCTCAAATACAGCATACGCAACGTTTTCGCCAAGCTCGGTAGGGTCAAGCTCCTCCTCGCCCTCCTCGCACTGAATTATCAGATATTTACGCGCTCCGTCATTAAAATTCGGGTCGCGCATAGTTTCGGCAATGAATGAGGTCTTACCCGCCTCAAGAAAGCCTGTAAACAAATATACCGGAATATCCATTGTTTTCTGCCTCACTTTTTCGTTTATATTCCGAACAATTCCTTGATTTTTGCTTCGTCAAGCTGTGCGCCTATAACACATATTCTGCCTATGATAGCGGCTCCGCCCTCTCGAACATTAGGCTCATCGGGAACGTAGTCAAAGTGTATCCACTTACCTCCTTCGCCCTCAACTATACCCTTGGCACGAAGTACTAAACCGTAGGCGGAATCCTCGGAGAAGGCATCTAAGATCTCAGAAATTTTCTCCGAAGTGAATTTCTTTGTAGTTTCAGCTCCTATGCTGGCGAACACCTCATCTGCGTGATGGTGATGATGATCGTGACCATGACATCCACAGCCACACTCTTCGCCGTGCTCGTGATGGTGCTCGTGGCAATGGCACTCTTCATCGTGCTCGTGGTGGTGCTCGTGGCAGTGGCACTCTTCGTCGTGCTCGTGATGGTGCTCGTGGCAATGGCACTCTTCGCCGTGCTCGTGATGATGCTCGTGGCAGTGGCACTCTTCGTCGTGCTCGTGATGATGCTCGTCGCAGTGGCACTCTTCATCGTGCTCGTGGTGGTGCTCGTGGCAGTGGCACTCTTCATCGTGCTCGTGGTGGTGCTCGTGGTGGTGCTCGTGATGCTCTGCCTCAAGCGCCTTGATGGCATCCTCAATCGTATCGCGATGCTCGATGGCAGCCAAGATATCCTTACCGTCAAGGTCATCCCAAGGAGTTACTACGATAACGGCGTTCGGATTCTTCTCTCTGAGAAGAGCTACGCACTCGGAAACCTTATGCTCCTTCGCGCCGCCCGTGTGAGAAAGCACGATAGCTGAGGCGGTAGATATCTGATCGTTATAAAACTCGCCGAAGTTCTTCATATACATTTTGCATTTATTGACGTCCGCAACCGCGGTGTACGAGCTCAGCTGAGCATCCGTAAGAGATGCTGACTCAACAGCTCTGATAACGTCGGAGAGCTTACCTACGCCGGACGGCTCTATTATAATACGCTCAGGATGATATTCGTCGATAACCTTAACGAGAGCCTTGGAGAAATCTCCGACGAGAGAACAGCAGATGCAACCGGAATTCATCTCCGTGATTTCTATACCCGCGTCGGCGAGAAATCCGCCGTCTATGCCTATCTCACCGAACTCGTTCTCGATAAGCACTACTCGCTCTCCGGCGTACGCCTCCTTAATAAGCTTCTTTATAAGCGTGGTCTTTCCCGCACCGAGAAAGCCTGAAAAAATATCTATTTTAGTCATTTCAATCATTCCTCTGTTTGAATTTTCTATTTGAATTATCCTTATTATTATAAATTAAATAATATAAAAAGTCAAGTTTTACCGGATATTTTAACATCATTTTAACAATGTGGAGAGCGAACTGTTGATTCACATAAATTTTAAGCCGTATTCGGAATATCTTCGTCATTTTAAAACTGTGCTAAACAGACTAACCTCTTTAATAAATTTCTTTTAAAAAAGGGTTGACAGATTAAGACAACTGTGGTAAAATTAGTTTATAAACAGATAGAGGCGCACCTTACGAAGATTATCGCACCTTGACCGCCACCGAGGCTGTGCGAGAAAGGCGTGGGTGCCGAAGCGGATACCGTGGTGGGTATCTCGGCTGGCAGCTCGGATAATATCCGTTCTGTTGTCGCAGAAATGCGGAGGGCTATCAGATACGCATTGCTTATGCTGAGCGATGTGGTTTTTTGAGGTAGCCTTTCGGCTATCTTTTTTGTTTCTTACAAGGGTAACGGGCTCTCGAAGAAAGAGCATCTATAAGATTATTAAATCAGGAGTATATATTATGAAAAAGACTATTTTTACAGGTGCGGCAACGGCAATCGTCACTCCTCTGACGAAGGACGGTATTGATTACGAGCAGTTCGGCAGACTGATCGAATGGCAGATCTCGGAGGGTATCGACGCTATCGTTGCAGTTGGTACCACAGGCGAGGGCTCTACCCTCACCGATGCTGAGCACAAGGAGGCTATCAAGTTCTGTGTAGATAAGGTAGCAGGCAGAGTTCCGGTTATCGCGGGCACAGGCTCTAACGACACGGCGTACGCCATCGATCTCACAAAATACGCCTGCGAGGTAGGCGCGGACGCTATGCTGCTGGTTACTCCATATTATAATAAAGCGACGCAGAGAGGTCTGTACGAATCATTCGTGGCTGTGGCAGATATTTCCACAAAGCCATGCATAATATACAACGTACCGTCCAGAACAGGCTGCAATCTGACAGCGGAAACTATGGCAAGGCTTGCGGACCATCCTAATATCGTTGCGATCAAGGAAGCTTCCGGAAACCTTTCTCAGATAGCTGAGATCGCACACCTGTGCGGAGATAAAATAGATATTTACTCAGGTAACGACGATCAGATAGTACCTATTATGTCACTCGGCGGTAAGGGAGTTATTTCGGTTCTTTCCAACCTGATGCCAAAGGAAACCTCGCAAATGTGCAAGGATTACCTCGACGGCAACGTAAAGGCGGCTCGCGACGCGCAGCTTAGACTCATTCCCCTAATCAACGCGCTCTTCTGCGAGGTAAATCCCATTCCCGTAAAGGCGGCTATGGCAGCTATGGGCTACTGTGAGAATTATCTTCGTCTTCCCCTCACAACTATGGAGGCGGCGCACGAGGAAAAGCTGCTTGAGCTTATGAAAGCAGAAAACTTGATTTGAGAGTAAACTTGATTTGAGAGTAAAAAGATGAAAATAATAATTAACGGAATACTCGGCGCTATGGGCCGCGAGGTCGCCAAGCTGTGTGACGACGGGTTCAGAGGAATAGAGCTCGCCGTGGGTGTAGACCCTATGGCTGACGAAAATACGCCGAGGATAGTAAAAAGCTTCTCGGATATCGAGAATACCGAAGGTATAGATTGCATCGTGGATTTCTCCCATCACAGCGCAACCGTGAGTATGCTGGAGTACGCCGTAAAGCATAGCTTGCCCGTGGTGGTTGCCACAACCGGTCATACGAACGATGAGATCGACGCCATACGGGAGGCAGCCAAAAAAATCCCCGTCTTTCACTCCGGAAATATGTCGCTGGGAATCGCGCTGCTCATTGAGTTAGCAAAGATTACGGCTCTCGCTATGCCGGAGGCTGAGATAGAAATCATCGAAAGGCATCACAACAGAAAGGTCGATGCTCCAAGCGGCACGGCGCTGATGCTGGCTAACGCAATTTGCGAGGTCAAGACAGACTCCTACTCCAAGGTAGGAAGAAGCGGCTACGGAAAACGTTCGCCGGAGGAGATAGGAATACATTCGGTCAGAATGGGTAACATCGTCGGCATCCACGAGGTGATCGTCGGTACAAAAAATCAGACTATTACTCTGAAGCACGAAGCACACGACAGAGCGCTGTTCGCCGAGGGCGGACTTGCAGCGGCTGCCTTCCTCGTCGGTAAGAATGCCGGCTTATACGATATGGCGAGTCTGATAGACGAACAGAGTCACCAATAATTGACGCAGGTGAATTTATGAAAATTGGAATTTACGGATATGGAAATTTAGGAAAAGGTGTAGAATCTGCCGCAAAATATAATTCTGATATGGAAATTGTGGGAGTTTTCACCAGAAGAGATCCGGCAACGGTCAAGACTGTCGGAGGATCTCCGGTTTACTCCGCGAGCGACGTATTCGACTTCAAAGATAAAATTGACGTTCTCATACTTTGCGGCGGAAGTGCTACCGATCTTCCCGAAATCACGCCCAAGCTGGCAAGGGACTTCAACGTAGTTGACAGCTTCGACACTCACGCAAGGATCCCTGAGCATTTCGCAAAGGTCGATAAATCCGCGAAGGACGGCTCTCGTGTGGCTCTGATTTCAGCAGGATGGGATCCCGGTCTTTTCTCTATAGCAAGGTTATACGCTTCGGCGGTACTTCCCTGCGGCAAGGATTACACGTTCTGGGGCAGAGGTATCAGTCAAGGGCACTCCGATGCGATAAGACGCATTCCGGGCGTAGTAGACGCAAGGCAGTACACTATACCTGTAGACGAGGCAATTGAGGCGGTAAGAGGCGGCGGTACTCCCGATCTTACTACGGGAGAAAAGCACAGAAGAGATTGCTACGTCGTTGCGGAGGACGGCGCTGACACCGCTGAAATAGAGCGACAGATAAAAACGATGCCCAACTACTTTGCAGACTATGATACCACAGTCACCTTCATCTCAAAGGAAGAGCTTATCCGAGATCATTCGGGTATACCTCACGGAGGCTCCGTTATAAGAAACGGCAGGACGGGCTTAAACGGAGAGAACGCTCACACCTTTGAATTCTCTCTGAAGCTTGACTCAAATCCAGAATTTACAGCAAGCGTAATGGTAGCTTATGCAAGGGCGATCGCAAGACTTTACGAGCGCCGTGACTTTGGCGCAAAGACAGTGCTGGATATAGCTCCCGTTGATCTTTCTCCCTTATCGGCAGATAAGCTGAGGGAAAGTCTGCTTTGATTTTTTACTTATATTTTTAGAATTTGGCAGTGAGAGCTTAGCAATAAGCGCTGCTCTGAATTAAGGACGATAAAGTGATTACGAAAGAAAACTGTGACTTTATATGCTCAAATCTCGGAAGAGCCGAGAATGGAGAGCTTACCTTTGCTTCGCATAATCTTACGGAGCTCGCTCGCAAATACGGCACGCCGCTATATCTTTACGACGAGATGAAAATACGGGAAAAATGTCGCGCTTACGTAAATGCCGCTTCTGAATTTTTCCCCTCCGGCGCAAAGGTTATGTACGCATCCAAGGCCGCATCTTTTAAGCGATTATACGAAATAATCAACGAGGAAAAACTCGGCATTGACGTAGTGAGCATCGGTGAAATATACACAGCACATCTTGCCGGCTTCCCTCTCGAAAACGCATATTTCCATTCCAATAACAAGACCGACGCGGATATTGAGTACGCAATCTCAATGGGTGTTGGATACTTCGTTGTCGACAATGCGGAGGAGCTGTACGCGATAGACAGAATTGCCGGTGATATGGGCAAAAGGCAGAAGGTTCTCCTGCGCATAACTCCCGGCATTGACCCTCATACCTACGCGGCGGTAGCGACGGGCAAGGTCGATTCCAAATTCGGCTCGGCGATAGAAACCGGACAGGCTGAGGAAATGACCGCGCTGGCTCTCTCTCTTCCCTCTCTTACGCTTTATGGCTTCCACTGTCACGTAGGCTCGCAGATATTCGACGCGGACGTATATCTCGCAACCTCTAAGGTTATGCTGGAATTTGTCAAGGATATGCAATTGAAGCTCGGATACGTCGCAAAGGAATTGGATATCGGCGGAGGCATCGGCGTAAGGTACGTAGAAAACCAGCCTACTCCGGATATCAGAGCCACTCTCCGCTCGGTTGCGGAAGCGATGGAGAAAAACGCTGAAAGGCTTGGTATAGCTATGCCGGTCGTATGCTTTGAGCCGGGACGCAGCATCGTTGCGGACGCCGGGCTCACTCTGTATACCGTAGGCACCGTTAAAAGAATACCGGGATATAAAAACTACGTATCGGTAGACGGAGGTATGGCGGATAATCCGAGATACGCGCTATACGGCTCTCCGTATACGCTTCTGCCCGTCGCCCGTCAGATAGGCGATGATACGATGGTATGCTCCGTTGTCGGAAGATGCTGTGAGAGCGGAGATATTCTGCAAGAGGGCGTGACGATGCCGGATGATATACAAAGAGGCGATCTCATTGCCTGTCTGACTACCGGCGCATATCACTACTCTATGGCGTCAAACTATAACAGACTCGGACGACCGCCCGTGGTAATGCTGAACGGTGATGGGGACTATATTGCCGTTAAGCGTGAGGGGATAGAGGATCTTACAAGACTTGACGTTTAATTTTCTAAAAGCTTAATAAACGGATAGCGGCGATCTGCCTTTGCGGATCGCCGTTCATTATGTTTAATTATGATAGCAAGGTATAAGATATAAATGACACGGTGTAAGTTGAACGAAAACGAAATAACGTAACGGAAGCGGCGGAGCGCAGAAATATACTCAAATGCAGAAATATACTCTAATAATTATAAAAAGGGTTGACAACCCTCAAAAAATAATGTATAATTTTTACGTGAATAACAAAAGCTATGAGGGGAACAAGTAGCATCGGGGAGTACACAGAAAGTTGCCGGCTGATGAGAGGCGCGTTACGTAACCGACAAGCGAATACGTCCCTGAGCGAGTACCGAGACCGCAGGCGCGGAGGTAGGCTACCACGGGCACGCCCGTTACAGCGTTTATCCGTAATATGCGGAAATGAGGTCGGCTTTTGCCGATGAAGCAAGGTGGTACCACGTTTTTGACGTCCTTGGGTTATGACCCAAGGCTTTTTTATTTCAAGTAAGAGTGCAGACGTCACATACAGCGTGTTTTTTTACTAAGTTTATTTTAAAAGCGAGGATATAGAAATGAAAATTTACGAAGAACTTGTCGCCCGCGGTTTGATCGCGCAGGTGACAGATGAAAACGAGATCAGAGAGCTGATAAATGAGGGAAAGGCAACCTTCTACATAGGATTTGATCCTACTGCAGACAGCCTGCACGTTGGTCACTTTATGGCTCTGTGTCTTATGAAGAGATTGCAGATGGCAGGTAACCGTCCTATAGTTCTGATCGGCGGCGGTACCGGTCATATCGGAGATCCCTCCGGCAGAACGGATATGCGCTCAATGATGACGAGCGAAACTATCCAGCATAACTGCGACTGCTTCAAGGCTCAGATGGAGCGCTTTATCGAGTTTGGCGAAGACAAGGCTATTATGGTAAATAACGCCGACTGGCTTCTCGACGTTAAATACGTGGATATGCTCCGCGAGGTTGGCGCTTGCTTCTCCGTCAACAGAATGCTGACCGCGGAGTGCTATAAGCAGAGAATGGAAAAGGGACTTTCATTCCTGGAATTCAACTATATGATAATGCAGTCCTACGACTTCTATCATCTCTACAAGACGTACGGCTGTAATATGCAGTTCGGCGGTGACGATCAGTGGTCTAATATGCTGGGCGGCACTGAGCTTATCAGACGTAAGCTCGGTAAGGACGCGTATGCGATGACTATTACTCTGCTCCTCAACTCCGAGGGTAAGAAGATGGGTAAAACCGCAAGCGGTGCCGTATGGCTTGACCCAAAGAAAACCTCTCCCTACGATTTCTATCAGTATTGGAGAAACGTTGGCGACAAGGACGTTCTCAAGTGCATCAGAATGCTTACGTTCCTTCCCCTTGAGGAGATAGACAAGATGGACAGCTGGGAGGGCGCGCAGCTTAACGAGGCTAAGGATATCCTTGCGTACGAGCTGACCAAGCTCGTTCACGGCGATGATGAGGCAGGAAAGGCAAGAGCGGCTTCCAAGGCTCTCTTCAGCGCAGGCGATTCCTCTATGACACCCACCGTAGACGTAGATGCGGCAAGCCTTACCGATGGCAAGATAGACGTCAACTCTCTGCTGGTGCTCGGCAAGATGGTCCCCTCTAAGTCCGAGGGCAGACGCGCTATCGAGCAGGGCGGCGTAACCGTTGACGGCGAGAAGATCACCGACGTCAGAGCAACCTTAACCGAGGAACAGCTCAAGGCGGGCGTACTCATCAAGAGAGGCAAAAAGAGCTTTAATAAGTTTATACTGAAATAATTCATAAAAAATATCCGAGGAATATTTGAATGTTGACTGAAATTCAACGGCTTCTGTTCCTCGGATTTTTTTGTGTAATGCACGGATTAATCAATGACAAGTGTGATGTTATTGATCGGCTTGACATAGCGCCTAAAGCTCTCTCCCCTTTATGAAAGACCATCATTTGCCCCGATGGCAAATGAACACGATCGAGTTCCTCACAGAAGCAAAAAAAGCACCTAAAAAGGTGCTTTTTTGGTGCTCCTGCGGGAATTTTGCTTCGCCTACAAGCTCTTGCGCTGCAAGAGGCTCCGCAATGTTACGAATCCCATCATTTGCCCCGATGGCAAATGAACGCGATCGAGTTCCTCACAGAAGCAAAAAAAGCACCTAAAAAGGTGCTTTTTTGGTGCTCCTGCGGGAACTCGAATCCCGGACACCTTGATTAAAAGTCAAGTGCTCTACCAACTGAGCTACAGGGGCATATAGTATGTTAACTTTTCACGCTAAAATATAATATCATATTCTGTCCGGTTTGTCAATAGTTTTGCGAAAAACTTTCTCTTTTTTATTAAAAATATTATTAAAATTTGATGTTTGGTGTTGACTTTTCCTTTATATTATGGTAATATAACAGTAATGGACCACGTCCTGTTGATACGAAAAGCACAGAGAGCCGTCGTTTGCTGAAAGACGGACTTTTCGCCATCAGGGTACCAGCCATGCGTCAGTTGCGGTGCATCTGCGCTTTATTTAATATTGTTGAGTGAAACGCTCGGGTGGAACCGTGCGGACTTTTGCGTCCTCACCCCGAAGACTTTTGTGTCTTTTGGGTGGGTTTTTTGTTTTTTTGCAGAAGTTATTTCTGCGGTAAAGCTTCCCTCCATCTGCCGAGGCGGATGGATAAGGTAAACACGATATAATAAAATTTTCATTTATATAAGGAGTCATTTAAAATGGCAAAAATCAAGTTTTTTGACGGACAGATTTTCGAATCCGCAGAGCCTATCTCGGTATATGAGGCCGCAAAAGCTCTCTACGGTTCGGTTTCCCGCGACGTGCTGTGCGCAGAGATAAACGGCGAGGCTACCGAGCTTTCTCACGTGATCGACGGTGATGCCGACGTAAAGCTCCTGACCTTCGCTGACGAGGGCGGCAAGAGAGTATTCAGACATACCGCGGCACATATTATGGCGCAAGCCGTAAAGCGTCTGTATCCTAACACAAAGCAAACTATCGGTCCCGCTACGGATACCGGTTATTTCCAGGATTTCGATGCTGAGATCTCCTTCACTCCCGAAATACTCAAGAATATTGAAGCGGAGATGAAAAAGATCGTTAAGGAAAATCTGCTGATAGAGCGCAAGGTGCTTTCAAAGGAGGAAGCACTGGAGCTTATGAGAAGTCTGAACGAGCCCTATAAGGTAGAGAGAATAGAGGAGCTCCCCGAAGATGCGGAGATATCTATCTATACTCAGGGAGAATACGTAGATCTTTGCGCAGGTCCTCATCTTCATTCCACCGGAGCGGTAAAGGCGTTCAAGCTTACCCAGTGTACCGGCGCGTACTATAAGGGTGACCAGAACAACAAGATGCTGCAGAGAGTTTACGGTATAGCCTTCCCCACCAAAGACGAGCTTAACGCATACGTTCAGCAGCAGGAGGAGGCGCTCAAGAGAGATCATAACAAGATCGGACGCGAGCTGGAGTATTTCACAACCGTTGATACGATCGGTCAGGGTCTGCCTATTCTGCTTCCCAAGGGCGCAAGAACTGTTCAGCGCCTGCAGAGATGGGTGGAGGATACCGAGGAGCAGCGCGGTTATCTGCTTACCAAAACTCCCCTTATGGCGAAGAGAGAGCTCTACAAAATCTCCGGTCACTGGGATCATTACCTCGACGGTATGTTCGTTATGGGCGATCCTGACGATTATACCAAGGAGTGCTTTGCTCTGCGTCCTATGACCTGCCCATTCCAATATCAAGTATTCCTTAATAAAAAGCGCTCGTACAGAGAGCTTCCCATGCGACTCGGTGAAACATCTACCCTCTTCAGAAACGAGGATTCCGGTGAGATGCACGGTCTGATCAGAGTGCGTCAGTTCACTATCTCCGAGGGTCATCTCATTCTGCGCCCCGAACAGCTTTCCGAAGAGTTTAAGGGTTGTCTTGATTTGGCGAAATACTGTCTTGAAACTATCGGACTGTGGGAGGACTGCTCCTTCCGCTTCTCACAGTGGGATCCTAAGAGAACGGATAAATACGAGGGTACTCCTGAGCAGTGGAACGAAGCGCAAAGCATAATGGGCGAGCTGCTGGACACCTACCTCGGCCGCGGTAATTATACTATCGGTATCGACGAGGCGGCGTTCTACGGTCCTAAGCTTGACATACAATGCAAGAACGTCTTCGGCAAGGAGGACACTATCGTTACTATTCAGGTAGATATGCTGCTGGCAAAGAAGTTCGGTATGGAGTACGTAGATCGCGATAATACGATGAAGACCCCCTACATTATTCACAGAACCAGCCTTGGCTGCTACGAGAGAACTCTGGCGCTCATACTCGAAAAGTATGCCGGCGCGCTCCCCGTATGGCTCGCCCCCACTCAAGTTACGGTAATACCCGTTGTTGCCGATTTCGCAGACTATGCGGCAGAGGTAACGAAGAAGATGCAGGACAGAGGTATTCGCGCGGAGCTTGACGACAGAAACGAAAAGCTCGGCTACCGTATCCGTGAGGCCCAGCTTTCAAAGGTTCCCTATATGATCGTCGTAGGTGAGGATGAAATGAAAGCAAACGCAGTAACCGTAAGAGCGCGTACCGAGGGCGAGGGCGGCAAATTCTCCGTCGATGAGTTTATTGAAAAGGTAATATCCGAAATCGAAACAAAAAAACACTGATAGGTGACTTTATGATATATGAAATCGTAAGCGGTGATATTTCCGCAAAAATAAATACCCTGGGCGCTGAGCTAATATCACTCAAGAAAAATGGCGTCGAATATATATGGGATGCAGACGAAAGATACTGGGATTCATCAGCTCCGGTGCTTTTCCCCGTTTGCGGACGGCTCCTGAACCAATCCTATACCTACAAAGGTACGGAATACAAAATGGATTGCCACGGATTTGCTCCAAACAGCGAGTTTACCCCATCCCGTGTCGAGAAAAACAGATTAACCCTCACTCTTGCTTCAAGCGCGGAAACACGAGCTATATACCCCTTTGACTTTGAGTTCGTTGCGGATTACGTGATTGAAGATAAGCTTTTTGTTACGTTCACCGTAAAGAACACGGGAAGTGACGTGCTTCCGTATATGGTTGGATGGCATCCTGGCTTCAACCTGCACGGCAAAGGCGAGATAAACGACTTTTCGCTCAAATTCAACGCAGGGGAAACGCTTGAATGGTATCCTTTGCAAAACGGCTGCTTCGTTCGCCCGTACGGTGAGGATTACTCAGCACCTGACAGCACCTACAAGCTGTGCGAGGACGAGATATATTCAAACGACACTATGATATTCTGCGGCACAGGCGGCAGAGCTCTGCTCTCCTCTCCCGATACGGAATACGGCGTAGAGATGACATATAGCGATAATCTGCCTTATTTCTGTATATGGAAGGAAACTGACTCAAACGCAAGATTTGTATGCCTTGAGCCATGGTCTGACGTACCCGCGGGAGGAGATGTTCCTGAGTGCTTTGATGACCGACGTATGTCAAGGCTCAATGCCGGCAGCTCTGAGTCCTACAAGTACAGTGTAAAGCTGATCTGATACACAAAATACAGTTATGGGTGGGGGCGTGTTAAATTTTACATTCCCCTGCTCTGATTTTAAAAGGAGATTCCGTTGAATAGGCTATTAAAATATTTGAAGCCGTACGTTCGTGAGTCGATACTCGGACCTCTCGGAAAGCTATGCGAGGCAACTCTGGAGCTTATAGTTCCTCTGGTCGTAGCCTCTATTATAGACCGAGGCATCGGAGGAAGCGACAAAGGATATACCGCCCTGATGGTTCTGCTGCTCGTGGCGCTCGGCTTTGCGGGGCTGTTCTTCTCTGCTTTTGCTCAATACTACTCCGCAAAGGCCGCGGTTGGATTCTCAACCGGTATAAGACACGCTCTCTATACGCACATACAAACGTTATCTTACTCCGATCTTGATGCTCTCGGTACCTCAACAGTAATTACGCGTATGACGACAGACGCATCCAGAGTACAGGCAGGACTTAATTTTTCGCTCCGTCTTCTGCTCCGTTCTCCCTTCGTGGTTTTCGGTGCAATGATAATGGCGTATACCATAAATACTGCCGCGGGAGGAGTTTTCGCGATTACAATACCTCTCTTGTCAATAGTGGTGTTCGGCGTGCTGTTTATCACTATGCCGCTATACAAAAAGGTTCAGGTCGGCGTGGACAAAATACTCGGAAGAACGAGAGGAAATCTCAGCGGCGTGCGTGTTATACGCACCTTTGGCAAGGAAGAAAGCGAGGTTGACTCCTTCGTACGCGATAATCAGACGCTGACAAAAAAGCAAAACAGTGCGGGACACATCTCAGCTCTGATGAATCCTCTGACCTACGTAATTATAAATCTTGGAATTATAATGCTCATACATACGGGCGCGCTCAGAGTTAATTTAGGCGACCTCACTCAAGGAGAGGTCATAGCGCTCTATAATTATATGTCGCAAATTCTGGTGGAGCTGATAAAGCTCGCCAATCTGATCATAAGCATATCGAGAGCTTTGGCGTCAGCATCAAGAATAAGCGACGTTCTGGCAATTACTCCTACCCAAAGCTACGGCGAGCACACCGAGGGCGTAAACAGCGAATACGCCGTGGAAATAAACAACGTCTGTCTTCGCTACCGCGAAAGTCCGGAATACGCTTTGGAAAACGTCTCGTTAAAGGTTCGCAAAGGAGAAACGGTGGGAGTTATCGGCGGTACGGGATCGGGAAAAAGCTCCCTTATAAATCTCATACCAAGGTTCTACGACGCGACGGTCGGCGAGGTTCTGATTGACGGAAGAGAGGTTTCCGAATATACGGTAAAAGCTCTTACCGGCAAAATAGGAGTAGTACCGCAAAAGGCTGTTCTGCTTGCCGGCACTGTCAGAGATAACCTCTCGTTTGGCGGCGAGTGCTCGGACGAAGATATGCTGCGCGCCCTGCGAATAGCTCAAGCCGAGGATTTTATAGTGGAAAAGGGCGGTCTGGACGCAAGAGTTGAAGCCGGCGGAAAAAATTTCTCAGGCGGACAAAGGCAAAGACTGACTATAGCGAGAGCTATAGCCGCTAAGCCGGAAATACTAATACTCGACGATTCAGCGTCGGCGCTGGACTACGTAACCGACACAAAGCTGAGAGAGGCGATCAAAAACGCATCTGAGGGCACTACCGTTTTCATAGTGTCGCAGAGAACTTCGTCGGTAAGACACGCGGATAAAATTATAGTTCTGGACGATGGACGTGCCGTGGGAATAGGCACTCACAGCGAGCTGCTCTCGTCCTGTGACGTCTATCGCGAAATATACGACTCCCAGTTCGGAAGGGAGGGCGAATATGAAAAATAAAGCAGGAACGAATACGGTGTCCAAGGTGCTTCGGTACATTGGAAAATACAAATACCTGGTACCCGTGTCAATTTTTCTCGCATTTATCTCCACTGCTCTGACACTGTACGTACCGGTTTTGATAGGTAACGCAATCGATATGATCGTCGGGGTCGGCCAGGTCGATATGAATGGAGTTATCACGGCATTGGGCCATTCCGCGATCCTGATAGGTATATGCGCTCTGTGCCAGTGGCTTATGAGCATTATCAACAACAGAATAGCGTACTCGGTCACAAGAGATATAAGAAACGAGGCGTTTGCTAAGTTGCAAAAGCTCCCTCTCTCAGATATCGATACGACTCCCCACGGTGACGTCGTAAACCGAGTTATAAACGATACGGACAGATTCTGCGAGGGATTGCTTCTCGGCTTCACCCAGGTTTTCACCGGAGTAATGACCATCGTAGGTACTATGTGCTTTATGCTTGTTCTAAACTGGCAGATAGCTCTGACCGTACTGTTTCTCACGCCTCTGTCTATTTTTATAGCCAAGTTTATCGGCGGCAGAACCTTTAATATGTTCAAAAAGAGAGCTGAGGATGAGGCTGAAGCGACGTCGTTTATTAACGAAATGCTGACAAATCAGAAGCTCGTACGCGCGTTTGGTAAGGAAGCCGACTCCGTGGCTAAATTTAAGGATATTGGCGACAGACTTAACAAAAGCTCGCTTGACGCGATATTCTTCTCTTCCCTGACGAATCCTACTACACGGTTTGTAAACAATCTCGTATACGCTGCGGTTGCTTTGGTCGGTGCAATGCTGATAATTGGAGATAGCAACGGCGCTATACTGACTATCGGAGAATTTTCCGTAATGCTCTCATATACAAATCAGTATACGAAACCGTTTAATGAAATTTCCGGTGTGTTTGCAGAATTTCAAAACGCCCTCGCATCAGCCTCAAGAGTATTTGAACTCATTGAAAGAGATGAGGAAAGAGCTGATAGCGAAAACGCGCTCACTCTTACCGACGTGGACGGAAATGTTGATCTGAGAAAGGTTGCATTCAGCTATTCTAAGGAAAAGCCGCTGATAACCGATCTTAGTCTGAGTGTAAAAAGGGGCGAAAGAATTGCTATTGTCGGTCCTACCGGCTGTGGAAAAACCACTGTAATCAATCTTCTGATGCGATTCTACGATATTGACTCAGGAGAGATAGCTGTGGATGGTATTAATATCAAAAATATAACTCGCAAGAGTCTGCGCTCCGCGTACGGTATGGTACTGCAGGATACCTGGCTGACTAATGGGTCTATCAGAGATAACATTTCCTTCGGTAAACCCGACGCGACGGACGAGGAGATAGTCACCGCAGCTAAGGCGGCTCACGCACACAGCTTTATAAAGAGATTGCCAAATGGATACGATACCGTTCCCGGCGCTGACGGCGAGGGATTATCCCAGGGTCAAAAGCAGCTTATCTCTATCGCCAGAGTAATGCTCACGTCACCGTCAATGCTGATTCTTGACGAGGCAACGTCATCTATAGATACCCGTACCGAGATGAAGATACAGGAGGCGTTCTCAAAAATGATGGTCGGACGCACGAGCTTCATCGTAGCTCACAGGCTCTCGACTATCAGAGAGGCGGATCTGATCCTCGTGATGCGAGATGGAAAAATCATAGAAACCGGACGTCACGATGAGCTTCTTTATAAGGGCGGCTTCTACGCCGAGCTTTATAATTCGCAATTTGCGGGATAAGGCATCAAGCACGTGATGTCATTAACGGACAATCACGCTAAGCCACGATGTCCTATGGGCTAGTTATGAGTGATGATCGACTTTATCAAGTTATGATGCTCCAACGGGCAGCTTGAAGCAAGAGGGGCGATCATATCATAACGTTTGAGAAGCAAATTCATAATGACGAGCGAAAGCAAACCACATAACTCCAATCTCAAAATAACGGAAAAGAGCAAGCACAAAAGATTTGATATAATTCCCACGCAGTGAACACTTAAAAAGCAAAAGGTTTTCAAGACTACTTTAAGGGAATTATATCATTTCAAATGTGTTTGCTCTTTCTGTTTTTATAGGTGTTACCCGAAACGCACGCAGTATGTTTTGGGGTTCGCGTATATGTGCAGGTGCTTTTTTATAGCGAGCAGATTGCAAGACCTCGCTTTAGAAAAACGGTAATACCGCCTATAAGGTTACCATTCTTTTCAAAAATACACTTGATTTACCCTCTTTTATATGTTAAAATAAAACAAAAGGTCAAGGAGAGGTGATGGTATGGCAACCGTATTGGGTCACGGCAAAATATTTCGGCAAATTGTAAAAATGCTGGAGCGCGAGCATCTGAGCCGCAAGGATATAATATCAAGATGTATATCATACGCCAATCTCACCGCTGAGGAGCTTAGCGACAAATCCGCCGGAAGTCTGCAAAACGGAATACGCAGTCGAGTCGGCGCTGTACTCAGCGAGATGGAGGCGAGAGATCTGATCGCTGAGGACGGGGACAAACTTTATTATCTTGTAGCATCGAGACCCGTAGTTATTCGGATAGAGAGATGCGAAAGAGAGCTTATTAAGGCTCTGTCTGAGGGACCTATGGAGAGAAGCGAGATCAGAGATAGGCTGAAGAGCGTGTTCGGTACAGATAAAACCGCAACTACCAGAGATGACGATATTCTGATGACATTTCTCGGACAGCTGCTAAAAAAGCTGGAATCCCTCGGTGTAATAAAAAAATCCGCAAATATCTATTCCCTCTCGGAAAAGGCTTCTGCAAAATCCGACGATATAAACTCTATGCTATCTCTGCGAAGCGATTACATAGCGAAGCTGCATTCACGCGGAGGAGAATTTTTCGAGGGATATTTTATGGAGCTGTTGAAGAAATATCTCGAAAAGCACGGCAAGCGCGTTACTGAGTGCTACGTTACGGGTGGATCCGCTGACGGAGGAATTGACGGGATCGCGAAGACTGAGGATTCACTTGGATTTCGCGAAACCATAATGGTACAGACGAAAAATCGTATAGAAATAACCTCGGAAACAGACATCAGAGGCTTCTATGGCGCGGTTTGCGCCGCAAGAGGCTCGCGCGGAATTTACGTAACGACATCAGACTTTCACTCCTCGGCAAAAGCATTTCTTGACGGACTTGACGACTGTATAGGAATCAATGGCAGCAAGCTGTTTAAAATGGCTATTGAGTGCAGATACGGCATACGCTCATCAGGCAAGGCTCTGACCGTAGACGATAAAATTATATAGGTGGTTTAAATATGGATATATCAAGTGCAAAGCTCAGAATAGGTGAAAAAATCGCGGAGATCGCAGCGGAGCTGCAGTCGATCGGGTTGCTTGTTAATACGGAGATATACCTTGAAAACAGTGACTTCGAAAGATGCTCGGACCACGTACCGAAAAAGGGATACGTCACCGCGAATATAAACGTTTACACTACTATGATACCTAAGGACGCAGGACTCGTATTGGAGTGCAGTGTGGAATTTAAGGGTGACTTCGTTTCAGATAAGGCTCTCGATAATGAGCTGGAGGGATTTGATGCCGCCGCCAGAGAGTTTCTTTTTGAAATATCCTCTAAGGAATCCGCAGAAGAATATCTCTCTGAGTATATAAAGAAATGCGATGCGGAAGCGGAAGAAATGGTCGCTAAGTTTGACAAGCAGATAAACAAAATAAAGCTTGTATCGTACGTTGCGGGCGGCGTTGCGGTCGTCGTAGTGCTACTGTGCCTGTTAGGTGGGTTGTTATTCTGATATGGACTTTTCAAAATACGGTATAAAGCACAAATCCAACTGTGAAAGCTGTGAATTTTACGAGTATGACGAGTATACTGATACCTACGGCTGCAATATGAAGTTGGATGAGGACGAGATGGCTGGATTTCTCTACGGTCAGAGAAACGAGTGTCCTTACTACAGATATTACGACGAATATAAAAGCGTGCATAAACAGATATAATTATATTAACTTTTCTGACTGTCGGGTATATTGCCCGACAGTTTTTTCTATACCCCGTATCTGAATAAAAGTCTTCTCATAGGAGCATAATCTAACCAAGGCTTAAGCCCGTACAAAAAGAGGGGGGTATTATGAAAAAATATTATTTCTGCCGCACCTGCGGAAATTTAGTATCCGAGGATGAGAAAAAGACAGAATGCTGTGAGAAGAAAATGACGCAAATAACGGAGGGAGAGGACGAGAAGGTTAAGGCTAAGCACACTCCGACCGTCACCGTGGATCAAAATACCGTCAGAGTATCCGTAGGCTCTCCCACGCATCCGATGGATAAGGAGCATCTGATCGAATGGGTATATCTTAAAACCGACAGAGGAAGGTATATAAAATATCTGGACGTAGAAAAGGAACCTACGGCGCGGTTTCCCATATCGGACGAGCGGCCTCTTGAGGTTTCGGCTTATTGCAATAAGCACGGACTCTGGCGCACCGTTCTTTAAACACAAGGAAAAGAGGCTGCCTCCGATTTGGAGGCAGCCTCAAAAGCTTAAACCGTTTTTATTTTGCTACAGACTGAACGATACTTAAATTATCGTAATAAATATCCGCGGAAAGATTCATATTCATAGAGAGTAACATGAAATCGATCTGCTCAGCGCCCCAAAGAGGAAGCGCGCCCGTATGTATCTTATTGGAATACACAGCCGTAGATTTATTTATAACGAGAGATCCGTTCACGTATACGTTGGTATATGCCTCTCCTTCTTCCCAAGTGCCGTCACCATCATCAAGCACACCCTCGTAATACTCAACGCAAATATTAAACCATTCGCCAACCTTTGCGTCGGTAGATACAACTGCGTTCGCAGCGCCATTATTATAATCTCTGATCGATATTGCTGAACCGTCAGCCATATCGCTGAACGATATAAGAATGAGCGAGAGATAGTTCGAGGAAGAGCCGGCATAGCCCTCTTTGTTAGCAAACTGTAATTGCAGCTCGCTCTTCGACTTCATATTTTTTACCAAAATATCAGCCGAGAGGGTCACCTTATTAGCGTTTGCATTTGAGGCGGTTGCCTGATTTACTCTAATACCGAAGGAATTGCCCTTACCCGTGTCAACTTTTTTAACGTACAGAACAGATTCCTGCTTGCCATCGCCCATTATAGTCTTAACACCGGAAGAAGAGGCGGACGCTGTCGTGGGAATATTAACTACCACTTGAGCAGGCATGCTGTCAAAGGTAAGCGCAGACGGATCAGCCTCTACCCTGCCATATCCTACGAGCAGATTCTCCGTGGTATCTTCGGGAGTATCCGGGTTGTCGGGAGTGTCACCGCCCTCGGAATCTCCAAGCTCGGAATCGCAGAGATGATGAACGTACATATTATCGAAATAGAAATCGCCCTGATTGCCCATGCAGACGATAATCTGAAGATTGCTGTAGGCTGAAACAGCCGGAGCAGCCACGCTCTTCCAGGTACCGCTGAAGGTGTCAACCAATTCTCCGTTTACGACAAGCTCTAACGTATCATCGTAAATTCTGATCTGAATGCTGATCCATTCGCCGATCTTTCCTATTTCGTAGGAGTTACCGCCGACGTTATGCTTGAAGGTTATTAACGAGTCTTCCTTGATGCTGAAGTATGGAAGGAAGGGCTTTTTATCGCCTGCTCTCGGATAAACCTCGATAGAATCTATGCTTTCTACGTTTTCAACAAGTATATCAAATCCGAATACGGCAACGTTTGCGTTTTTCTCGCGTACGTTTACGTTATCGTAATTAAAGCTTACGGTTTTTTTGTCACCGGAAACCGTCTTATCTATAAACAACGCCTTGTTGTTGTCGCCCTTATCTACTATAGTAGCGGTGACTCCCTCAATAAGAGAGGTCGATATATGCGTGGGCATAGTATCGAAGCTCTCCACAACCGGAGCTTCATCCTCTTCGTTCTTATCAACCAGATGGCTGAAGCTGAAATTATCGAAATAGAAATCGCCGACGTTTTTGTTACATATTACAACAACAACTTTGCTAATTTCCTTGACGGTAGGTACTTGAGCACCATTAAACGTACCCTCGAACGAGCCGATTAATTTATTATCAACGTACAGCTCGTATCTGGCAGCTGACGAACCGTCCGCACCGTAATACTTTATTTTTACGTTAAACCACTCTCCGACCCGACCTACGTCGTAGGACGTTCCTACAGCGTTATGCTTAAAGCCGATTGCGGAATTCTCATCAGTACCCTTAATGGTAAAGTAAGGAAGATATGCTATAGTATTTCCGCTACAGAGATGGATCTCTATATCTTTTGCCACATCCACATTTTCAACAAGTATATCCAAGGATATCGTTGCGACGTCTGCGTTCTTCTCTGAATATCCTACCTGCTTATAGGTGAAGCTCGACGTGCCGGCATCCTTATCAAAGTAGAGAGCCTTATTGTTATCGCCCTTGTTAACTATGCTTACGGTCGTGCCGTCAGCGACGCCTGTGGTAATATTGGAAGGCATCTCATCAAAGCTTTCAACTATAGGACCTGAGCCTTCATCAGAACCGCCCTCGCCGCCGGATTCTCCGCCCTGATCGCCTGAACCGCTGTCAATGGGCGGTGCTGTACCGATGCCTCCGTCGTCCGAAATATACAGCTGATGGAGAAGCGTATTATCGAAGCATATAGAGCTATTGTTATTGAAGTTGAAGAGCAGAACCATATTCTCAATCTTCGCGGGAGTAGGAAGAGGCGTAATTCCTCCGTTAACACTAAGGTACTTACCGTAAACGCGGTTGGAAACCAAAATAAGCTTGTCGTTTACGAACACTCTGTACTCACATTCCGTGGGATTGCCCATTTCATCCATTCCGCCGGTTCTGTATTCAACGGCGAAGTTTACCCACTCGCCCGTAGAGAACGCCTTGATCCATGGACCGTTGTTTCCACAACCGTAGTCCTGAATCATAATATCGCCATAACCTTCACCGTTGGTCACCGCCTTGAAAAGTATAAATACGGGTGAATAAGCGCTTTGATTGTTCGAGCCACGAAGGTAGAACTCCATATTAGAACCGTTTGAAATATCGTTCACTCTGATATCCATCTCATAACGAACCACATTCGCTCCTGCCTGAGAATAGGTCTTAGAATGATTGAACGACATATTAAAGCCACTGCCGGTCGCGCGTTTGTTGATCTGAAGCACGCCGTTTTCTTCATCCTCAAGGACGATATCATAGGTATTGTTTACATCGTCATTTCCCGTTACGGAAACAATGTTAGCGTAAGGAGTTTCCTCGTAGGTAATAACCGGGTCCGTAGGACCGGAATCATAGTCGTATTTTATAACGGGAGACTGCTCTAAAATAATGTTCAAGAACCGCATCCAGTCGGATTCCTGATAAATAGTAGGCTCATACGCCGAAAGAGACAGGGACTGGAATATCTGGTGGAAAATACTGAGCGCGCAGGAGGTCGCGTCGTTATCCGACTGGTTTGCTCCTGTTGATACGGGAAGGCTTGAGTGAGTGGGAGTGCCTCGCTCCACATTATGAGAAAATCCGCCGTCATACTTCTGATACGCCTTCACCTTTGAGAGAGAATTGAGTATCGCGTCCGCGGTGTTAGCATCAAGAGTGACGTTTATGTAGTTCTTGACCTCAGCCTTAACTGCGGGGTCATCTACAAACGAAAGATTGGATACAAGACGGTTAATACCTACCCAGATATTATATACCTCAAGAATATTGCCGCGCGACGGCTCATCGCCGAGAAGACCTGTCATAAGGGACTGCGCTGCAGTCTTCATATGCTCTGCAGGATACGCTGCCTTTAAGCCGTTATAGGCAGCCATCATCTTCATAAAGCCGTTAGTATAGTAGAACTCCGTACCGGTATGATTTTCAGCTACATTACCCCAGAAGCCCGTTTCTTCGTTGATAGCCGCGTTAAGCTCGGAAATAACCATCTGAGCAATAGTCATTCCGTCGAATTTTCTGTATCTTTCGTTCTGTCCCTCGACGTAAGTATATTTGCCGAGCTTGCCGCTCGCTGCCAATATTTCTCCGGGAGCCTCGCCGACGGTGCTTCCGCCGGTGTAAGGATTGCTTTTTATAAGGGGGATCAGCTCGTCGAGAAGATAATCCATATAGGCCTCGTGGCTGGTGTATTTATCCGCCGTGGAGGCTGCGGGCATAACGTCAGATACAGCAACAGCTTTGGATACCGCGTATGCCGTTGTGGAACGAAGAGAAGAAGTAGAGTTCGGAAGACCAAGCGAATCCTTGGTAGGAGATTTATCATACGTGTAGGGTTTCTCGCCAATACCGTACATCTCCCAGAATTCGTCTGCGGTTATACCGTCGCCCTTGACACCTCTGGGAGTGTCGTACGTAGGAGCGAAGCCGAGCTCTGTGCATATGGAAGTACACCATCCTAAGTCACGTGACATACGGATGGAATTTTGCTTAAGTACAGTCTTATCCCACTGGGGATGATAGAAATAGCCGTCAGGGTCTTGAATACTCTTTGCAAAATAGACCATTTTGACCTGCATTTCCTTTGGAAGAAGCTCCTTCCAATTGCCACTCGTGGAAATGTTATCGCACATACCGGAGTTGATAAGCATACGGATAAGCTGAACAGTATTCTCCGCGTCCGGACCGTATTCCGCGCCGTCACGTCCGGATGAAGAAGAGTAAAACGCGCCTATACCGGGGTCGTAAAGGTTAGCCGTCCAATCCACGATATCATCGCCGTACATTGAGTGGAACGCTTTAAATGCAGAAACGATTTCTTGTGCAATTTCCGCTCCATGACGTTCTGCCTCGGTTTTATCTGTTATTCCGGAGTTTTCTGCTGCGCGACGTGCGATTTCCTTTTCAAGTGCTGCCCATTCCTTTTCGGATTGCTCCTTATCGAGAATTTCCTGCTCGTCTATAAGATTAACCTCGCCGGAAAGAATAACGCCCTTCGCGTGAGCAACATAATCCTCATGGTTAAAAATCGCATCAAGGACAGTATCGGTTATGCACTCTATAGCTGTTATATTGGTATATTCATTTTTATCAAAGGCTATACTGATAACACCGCTGTCAGCGTAAACAAGGTATCTCGCCTCAAAATACGAATACTTATCCATACGTTCAAGAAGTTCGTATGCTCGTATAGTCGCGGGACGTTCGGGATCCTTCAGACCTATCAGTATTTCATACTCAGCGATCTGATTATATTCCGTTCCTCTGTTAAACTTGATCCCGCGTGACTCAAGCTTGTCTTCAAATTCATATGAAAAATCTGAGCAAGCCCTGCTGCCGTTCACCGGAACGACCATAACGCTCATACCCTCTGTGTATACGGTAGCCGTTCCGTAGACATTGCCGCCGCTTTCTGAACCTCCTGAATTCTGGCAAGAAGTCATTATTACAAGTGATGTCAACACGAGAAGAAGAAAGGCATAAATTTTTTTCATAACAGTACCACCTTCATAATAAGATTTCGCAAACATCCGGTATATAAAACAACAAAATAAAAAGTTGAAAATCGGAAATAAAATTATCGCTACCGAAAGAATAATATTTATAAGTATTCGGATATTAATTTTATTACTTATATTTTTTTATTTTTATACCTAACCAATTATATATTACCATATTACAGGAAAAAAAACAATGGACAATATTACGAAAAACTTGAAAAATCTTCCATTATATAGTTGATTTTATAGATTAGAAAATTGTTAATAATTTCTACTGCACGATAAAAGGCAGAAAATCTACGCATTCTTATCACACACACTTAAAGATAAGCAGCTAACGCGCAAATTAAAAACTCAGGCTCGTTAAAGATATCTCTGTTCATCACAACAGTTTATTTGTTTTTAATCAAAACTAACTACAAAAGTCCTAAAAGCAATACTGTGGACAAAAAATGGTCAATCTTTTTGTAGCAGAGATAGCAGTATCTGCGCCCTGAATTTTAGTGTTCAAGCAGTTAACAAAAGTTAATGAAAAAAGTTCTAAAAACAAAAAAAGCCTCGCGAAAGCGTGACTCCGTATATACGAAGAGCAAAGCAGCTGTCTGCAAAATGCTCATTAAAAACCGAATAAATGCAGAAGAAACTAGAAGCAAAGTAAATGTGCTGCTTGAAACAACAGTTCAAGCCCTCGGTCAATTAGTATCGTTCAGCTAAACACATTACTG
>JAZOTE010000062.1:0-2857 GCA_045657485.1 Eubacteriales bacterium | reverse complement strand
GGTAACTTTTATCCGTTAAGCGACGGCAATTCCATTCTCTACCGCCGGATCACTAAGTCCTACTTTCGTATCTGCTCGACTTGTTGGTCTCGCAGTCAAGCTCCCTTATGCCTTTATACTCTATGAATGGTTTCCAACCATCCTGAGGGAACCTTTGAACGCCTCCGTTACTCTTTAGGAGGCGACCGCCCCAGTCAAACTGTCCAGCTGACAATGTCCGCCACCGCGACTTAGCGCATAGCGTTAGAAGTCCAGTAACAAAAGGGTGGTATCCCAAGGGTGACTCCGCCAACACCGAAGTGTCGGTTTCTCCGTCTCCCACCTATCCTGTGCATTCATTACCGAAATTCAATATCAACTTACAGTAAAGCTCTACGGGGTCTTTCCGTCCAGTCGCAGGTAATATGCATCTTCACATATACTACAATTTCGCCGGGTCCATGGTTGAGACAGCGCCCAAATCGTTACGCCATTCATGCGGGTCAGAACTTACCTGACAAGGAATTTCGCTACCTTAGGACCGTTATAGTTACGGCCGCCGTTCACTGGGGCTTAAGTTCTAGGCTTCGGATTGCTCCTAACCCTTCCCCTTGACCTTCCAGCACCGGGCAGGCGTCAGCCCCTATACATCAGCTTGCGCTTTTGCAGAGACCTGTGTTTTAGATAAACAGTCGCTTGGGCCTTTTCACTGCGACCTATCGCTAGGCTCCCCTTCTCCCGAAGTTACGGGGTCATTTTGCCGAGTTCCTTAACCAATGGTTTTCCCGTTCGTCTTGCAATTCTCTTGCCGCCTACCTGTGTCGGTTTGCGGTACGGGCACCTCAATATCTACCTTAGCAGTTTTTCTCGCCAGCGTGAATTCATCGGCTTCGTTACTAGTTTTCACTCCCTGTCATCGCCCAGCCTATCGACGCGTGTACTTCACTGCGCGCCAGCCTCACGATTTAGCCACGGCTTTCCACCTCCGTGGTCTGACTATCCTACTGTGTCCCTGCATCGGTCTTTATCGATATTCGGTAGTACTGGAATATCTACCAGTTGTCCATCGCCTACGCCTTTCGGCCTCAGCTTAGGTCCCGACTTACCCTGGGAGGACAAACCTTCCCCAGGAAACCTTAGGCATTCGACGGCAAAGATTCTCACTTTGCTCTCGCTACTCATGCCGGCATTCTCTCTTGTATGCAGTCCACCACCCCTTACGGTATGGCTTCTGCCCGCATACATTGCTCCTCTACCAATACTATTACTAGTATTCCCAAGCTTCGGAAGTAAGTTTGAGCCCCGTTGAATTTTCGGCGCATCATCACTCGACCAGTGAGCTATTACGCACTCTTTAAATGAGTGGCTGCTTCTAAGCCAACGTCCTGGTTGTTTTAGCAATTACACATCCTTTTCCACTTAACCTATACTTTGGGACCTTAGTTGTAGATCTCGGCTGTTTCCGTTTCGACAATGGAACTTATCTCTCACTGTCTGACTCCCTGCTAGCAATTATCTGGTATTCGAAGTTTGATAAGATTCGGTAGGTCGCGAAACCCCCTAGTCTATTCAGTGCTCTACCCCCAGTAATCTCATAAGCAGAGGCTAGCCCTAAAGCTATTTCGAGGAGAACCAGCTATCTCCAGATTCGATTGGAATTTCTCCGCTATCCACAAGTCATCCCCGCATATTGCAACAGGCGTGGGTTCGGTCCTCCACGGTGTGTTACCACCGCTTCAACCTGCTCATGGATAGGTCATCTGGTTTCGGGTCTACTTATCGCAACTAACTCGCCATTTTCAGACTCGCTTTCGCTTCGGCTCCGTGACTTAATCACTTAACCTCGCTACGACAAGTAACTCGCCGGCCCGTTCTACAAAAAGTACGAGATCGCTTTCGCTTTCTCCGCTTGTAAACATACGGTTTCAGGTTCTATTTCACTCCCCTCCCGGGGTTCTTTTCACCGTTCCCTCACGGTACTGTACGCTATCGGTCACTAGGTCGTATTTAGCCTTACGAGATGGTCCTCGCTCATTCACGCCGGATTTCACGTGTCCTGCGCTACTCTGGATCTCCCTAAACTCACTCAGCATTTCGACTACGGGGCTGTTACCCTGTTTCGCCTAACTTTCCAGAAATGTTCGTCTATGCGTTGTGATATTACGTTGGGGTCCGAACCCCTGCCGTATTACTACGACAGGTTTGGGCTCTTGCGGTTTCGCTCGCCACTACTACCGCAATCGTTTGTTTACTTTCTTTTCCTCCAGGTACTAAGATGTTTCAGTTCCCTGGGTTCCCCTTATAACACTATGTATTCATGTTATAATACTGTTTGATTAAAAACAGTGTGTTTCCACATTCGGAAATCTACGGATCACAGTTCATTAGCAACTCCCCGTAGCTTATCGCAGCTTGTCACGTCCTTCATCGGCGCCTAGTGCCAAGGCATCCTCCATATGCTCTTTGTAGCTTAATCAGATTCTTAGCATTTTTGCTTAATTAAATTATCATAAAGATTAACAGATAACTTTCAGCTTAATTGATTTGTATGTGTTTAAAACATTACTCATCATTTACTGATATTTGAATATCTAAAAATATGCAATTGTCAATGTTCTGTTTATGTCGAGGTTACGAACCTAAGCAGTTCCTTTAACAACGACAAGGCAATAATATCATAGTGGAAAATTAAAGTCAATACTTTTTTTGAAAAATTTTTAAAAAAATTGAAGTTTTTTTTGATTTTTACATACACATTGCCTTGTGTTTGCATACTCATTGCCAAGTGTTTGCGGTTTTTGACAATAAAAGTGGGGAAATTTTAGGAAAAAATTTTTTTTGACAAGGGGGAATTTGGGGTGATTGGGAAGTCGGAGGC
>JAZOTE010000061.1:0-34448 GCA_045657485.1 Eubacteriales bacterium | reverse complement strand
GCTCTCTTTTTGCATATCCGTCTGTCAGCAGTACGGCAGACAGCATATTGGCAACCGTATATTCGTCAGAACGGTAAAGGGCGGAGGCGTGTATCAATTTCTCGCCGTTTCTCGTCAGATATCCGTCCTCGTACGTCATGTAAACCTTCGCCCGGCATAGCCCCGTCAGCTCCTTTAGCGTCAGCCTTGTGCTCACCGCGCCAAAGATGCATTTTTTGCCCACGGCTTCGCGGAGAATGCTGTCATCCATATTGACTCCCGTCTCTCTCGACAGCGCCATAAGCGACAGCTTTGCTCTCTTGTAATTATCGAACGTCTTATGCCAATCCAGATGATTAGGCGTGATGTTCGTTATGACAGCTCTCTCGGTTATTCCGTGACAGTACTCCAGCATGAAGCTGGATAGCTCTGCTACGTATATCCGTGCATCCTCGGGCGAGAGGCACGCAGGCGTGCCGATGTTTCCGACGAGAGCAGATCCATTACCAACACCGCCCAGCATCAGATGAGCAAGCGCCGCCGTGGTGCTTTTTCCCGACGATCCCGTTACTGCAAGCACGGGCGCGCGCACCCGATCGAAAAACAGCTCAATATCCGACGTGACGGTAACACCCCTTAGCATAGCCTCCGCTATTTCCGGTCTGTCCCGTCTGACCGACGGCGAAAGCACCAGCACGTCCTCCGTGATATCCTTCATGGCACATTCACCCTCGTAAATACCTCCGATAGTCACCCCGGACAGCAGAATATCTCTCGGTATCCTCTTATCCGACCGCAGTACCGCCACAGCCCCGTAGGGCATCCTCGACATCAGTGCCAAATTGGATCTTCCGATCCCTACGAATCCGATCCGAAGCGCCCGCCCGTCGCCAATCGATTTGAATAAATTCATAAGCCTCTCCATATATTATAATTTATACGCGCTCCCCCGTCAAGTACAACCGCGCAAATTTAACAAAAAATACACTCTTACACTAATTATATGCAGATCCTCTCACTTTTAGCCATCCGATTGAGCTACCGATTTACCTCCGAAAAAACGGCGCTCAAGCTCCGAAAAACCAATATCCACATCTCAAAACTCCAAATCCGAAAAACAAAAAACGCGCCGAGCGACGAACTCCGTATAGGAATCGCTCTGCGCGTATGTTTTTTTAGCTTGACCGAGCTTGTAAGCCGGGTTCTGTACACTTGCGTGCAGCAATCATCTATCTTCACTGTATGTCGCCACACAGTTCGAGCCTTGCGGCTCTGCCACCATAATTTTAGCGAGCAGCCTATCGGGTAACCCCGATAATCAAGGTGTTGCATCGGATAGGGTTTACAGCAAATCTATGTTACCATAGAAGTGGGTGAGCTCTTACCTCGCCTTTCCATCCTTACCGTATAGATACGGCGGTTTATTTCTGTTGCACTTTCCCGCGAGTCGCCTCGGACGGACGTTATCCGTTATCCTGCTCTGTGATGCCCGGACTTTCCTCACCGTAATACCTTTCGGCAACATACGGCGCGATTGCCCCACTCGGTCTTCATTATTATACACGAAAAATCACCGTTTGTCAAGTGATGGAGAAAAGTAAAGTCGCGCAGTGAGTAAATACGGTAACGCCAAATTTATTATAAGCGATAAACCAAACGGTAGCGCTAAACCGAACACAATAGTAGCGACGAGGTCAGAGCCTCGAAAATACCTGAAAAAAATTCGTAAATCAGAAGATCCGTAAAAAATTATAATCTCATAGCATCCGGAAAGCTTCTGCTCTCAGAACAGGTGAAGTAAAGGATCTGTCTGTATGCGCCGAGCCTTGTGAGCAGTGATCGGGCGGCGTCTATTTTGCTATCGTCAAAGGAGATAAATGGGTCGTCGAGAATTATAAACGGCTCTTCCTCCGTGAAGAGAGCATCCACAAGTCCCAGCCTTACGCACAGTCCGTACAGCTCTCTCTCCCCACGGCTGTATCCGTCGGTCGGATGAGTTTTGCCGTCCTCGGTCACACTCACCTGAAGCTCGGTATCAATATTTATCCGCCTGTCCGTGTCAAAGGAAAGCAGGGAAGCATAGTTCTCCAGGCTCTGTCTGCTCCTTCCGAGATATCTCTCAGTCATATTTTCCGCAGCATAGCCAAGGTGTTCTGCGGTAAGCGCGATGATCCGCGCGTTTTTCTCGTATTTCTCTACACGGGTCGACAGCTTTTCCTTTTCCGACAGTAATTTGTCCAGCTCCTTTACCGCTTCCTCGTCGCTTCTGTATTGGGCCTCGATGGCAGCTCTTTTTCCGTTCATTGCGCGGATATCTTCATCCAGCTTTTCTTTATCCCTCTTTATCTGCTCTTCGCTGTCATTAGCATCACCGGAATAACCCGCATATATTCCGTTCATTGAGGTGATACTTTCTATCTCTGCCCTGATAGCTACGATTCGTGAGGTTGTTCTTTCATATTCTCTCAGAGCGCCGTACAGCTCATCGAACGGCTTATCCGTTTTAAGCTTGAATTTTCGTAAGAACAACTCAACCTCCGAAGAGAGCGCTTCTCCCCGCTCACGCGCTGATTTGGGCGTATCCGTCCTGCTTGATAGAACGGCGCGCAGAGATAGATAATACTCGTATTTCTCTACGATCTCCATAGCGGATTTCATAGGGTTAACCCATCCCCGTGTAAAGAATTTTGAGAGAAATGCGTTCAATTCATCACGGAGAAGCTGGATTTCGGCATCGCTTTCTTCTATTTTCAGACTCGCGCTCAGCATTCTGTCGAGAGTTAGAAGCTGCTGCTTTTCATCAGAGCCTGCATATAAGCATACAGACTCCAGGAAATCAAGTAAAACTCTTCTCCTCTTAGCCTTTCTGCCTTTTGCTGCAATAGACGACGCTCCGACAATAAGTAAGCAAATAGCGCCAACAGCGCATAAGCCGTATAAGGCACTGTTTGCAAAGAAGCCTGCCGCCCCTCCGCATAATACAAGTAAAAGTCCGAGCACTAAGGTTAAGCGGCGGAGTATTCCTTTTCCCTTTTTGGAGGAGCGGTATTTATCCCTTATCTCCAGTATCTCAGAGGAGCTTGGAATCCTGATACCGAAGAGGGAACCGGTCTTGCTTTTGAAATCGTCAAGCGCTGATGTTTTTCTTTCAAGCTCTGCCGCATTGATTCTGATTTTTTCTATCTCCGTCGGTGTACAGCGCCCATCAAAATATGAGTCAAGACCGCGGTATTCCGCATCTATATGCTCTCTTGAAGAACCGTCTAGAAGCCGCTGAGCCTCCGCGCTCATTTGACGGTGCTTTTCTATATCCTCGAACTTCGGTATATCTCCGCCAAAAAACTCCATCAAAGAGCTTTTGGTACTTACGAGAGAAGAAAGTTCGCTCCTAAGGCCCGCGAGGCGCGCGCTCAGAGCTTCTCTTATACCGCCTTCCTTTATAGCCTCGCGTCTTCTGCTTATCTCCTCGCCTCTATGTCGAAGGTCATCCTCAAGCTTTGAAATTTTTGACAATTCCAGCATGGCACAAGCCATTCTTTCCTCCGCCGATTTTAGCGCCTCGATATCACGGTTGGTTGAGTTTAATTCATCACGGGTTGCGGCTATTTCACCTCCGCCACCCTTTTTAGTGTAAAATTTTCTTTGTTCCTCCAGGACCTTCTTCGCTCTCTCAAGGGAGTCGATATCCATATCGGTGCTGACGAGGGAGGATAGCCTTGCACTTATTGAATCGGGGTCGCTCGCCGCGGAGAGATTTCTTTCCGAAAGGTATAGAGTTCTCTCAAATCCCGAAACGTCTATAAAGAAAATATCCTCGCCCGGCTTCTTCGTAAACCTTTCCGCAAGCTTACCCGTTTTTGAGTCGTATACGGTGCAGCTGTCATCTGCGGCTCGCTTTCCGAAGGTGCGCTCTATTCTGTATTCTCTACCGTTCAGTGAAAAGGTAAGAGTGCCACCCGCTATTCCGCCTGACCGAGGGAGGTAATGCCGACGGTCGTTTTCATCAAGCCGTGTTTTTTTTGTATCGCCGATGCCGTATAGCATTGCCTTTATAAATGTGGCGAGGGTAGTTTTACCCGCTCCGTTTTTACCTATAAATGAGCAGAGCCCATCCTTAAAGCTTATTCGCTTGTTTTTTATTCCGCCAAATTCTTTGATATAACATTCTTTAAGCTTCACCTTTTACCTACCTATCATATATCGCTTCACCCACGAGAGCATACAGACCGCAGCTTATAACCTCGCCCTTTTCCTCATCTGAAAGTCGGGTATCAGCCATTACCGATCTTATGAATTCTCCGCGCAAGGACCTATCGTTTTCGTAATCCTCTTTGTTTATTTCGGGAAGAGAGGAATCTATTACTTCAAAGTGATAAAATTTATGAATGAATAACCGTATAAGCCTATCCGTGTCACGAATTACGCCTATTTTATATCTTCCGACAATCTCTACGCGAACGAGATCCGTGCTTGGAATGTTTTTCAGAGATGAGTTAACGCGCCATTCCCATTCCGCGCCGTCACGGACTCCTGTTACGTCGACCTTTACGGTATGCAGCGTCCGCTTGGCTTGAGTTCTGAACGTGTAATTCATCGTGTCTTTGTCAATATCTATTAGGACGTATCCCTTTTTTCCGCATTCGTCAAATCCGCGTCCTTCGGGAGTTCCGCAGTATACGGCGCGGCATCGATCGTCCGGAGTATATTCGTAGAACGAATGATAATGTCCGAGAGCAATATAATCTATTCCAAGTCCGCAAGCCTCGCGCAAGGGTATTACTCCGTCCTTCACGCTTCCATCTCTGATTTCGCCGTGAAGCACCAGGATATTTTTGCGTTCCTTTTTAATATTGAGCGTCTTGAACATATCAGCTGAAAGCTCTGACCTGCCGGCTATTCTTATTCCGTTAAAATCAAAATAAGTCCAACCCGTGTTGAATATTTTCAGATTTTCCGGGAGCTTAAGTCCGCATCCTCTGACTATTTCGCCATCGTGGTTTCCGGGCAGAAGGAAAAAGGTGATTTCAGGATTATCTCTCAGTAGCGACAGAAAGCTCTCCACCGTTCGCAGCGGTACTCTCTCACTGTCAAAGAGGTCGCCTGCGATGATAACACCCTCGGCTCCGATGCCCCTGGCATCCCGTATCATTGCGGAAAAGCTGTCCAACAGCTCTCTCGCTCTTTCTCGCGCTTTTGCACCGGTCAGCACGGAGGTCATAGGCGCGCCAAGATGTATATCAGCCGTATGTATCAGTTTCATTTTCCTCTGAACCTCCGTTTATCTCGCATCTGTATTCACTCGGCGACATACCGTGCTCGGCAGTAAATACCTTTGAAAAATAAGATTGATCGGAAAATCCCGATTCCATAGCTATCTCGTTTATTTTTTTCTCCGTGCTTCTCAGCATAGCCCTGGCTTGCTTCAATCTTTCCCCCGTGATGTAATCGTTTATAGTGCAGCCATACCTCTTTTTAAATGCTGTAAGAAGAGTGGATTTTGAGCATCCGATGCTGTGACATATCTCTCCGATCGACAGCTTGTGTCCGAGATTTTCGCAGATATATTTTTTTGCCATTTCCGCAACCGTTGGCTTTCTTGATGGCAGGGCGTTTGAAAGAGTGATATACTGAGCGCAGACGGTCATTATTTTTATGAATGACGAAACCATACCCGGCTTTACTACTGGGATAGTGGATATTATTTTCCGCGCGTCCTCTCCTCGCAGTACAGCTCCTGCCATTTTGACAGCATCTATAGCGACCGTATCGCTTTCCGCTATCTGTCCCATCATCAGAAATCCGGATAAAGCGCCAAAATTATACAGGGGACTGACAGCCTCGGTAAGACCGTATCGGCAGCGGTAGATATAGGTGTCCCGGTTCTCCAGTGCCGCGGTGCAGGCGCGCTTGTCACACTCTCTGCACTTCCTATGCTCACCGTCATCCTTGTTAACAAGACGGCAGAACGGGTGCGCCTCAGCGGGATAAGCTGATATTTGCTCGAAATCCGCATTATACATTGTGATCTTAAAGCCCGTTATCTTGTAGAGCTCGGCAAGTATCATTGTGATTTCCGGTTTGTTCATAACTACCTCTTTATGTAATATTTTGCAAAAACTGTTCTTTTCTACAAAATATTATACAATTTTCTCTAGAAAAAATCAACAGTTTAAGCTATAATATATATGAAAAATTTCAATTTGCGAAAGCGATTTCTGTTATTGGATTACAGATATTTTCGCTTTTTATATTTTGTTAATATGCCATGTTGACTTTTGCGTTATTTTTTGGTAAAATGTTGTGGTAAGCAGAGATAGCGCTTCGGTTTTTCGGGCAGGACTCGCATCTGTGCTTATTAGGCGCACAATACAATATGAAAAATATAATGGAAGCTCCGCTGTCTGCGGAATAATGGAGGATTATTTGTGATAAATCAGGTTCAGAAGATAATAGACAATTTTCAGGTAACCGGTAGAGTTACCCGCGCGGAACGCTACGGCTCAGGTCATATCAACGATACGAGATACGTAGTTATTGAAAACGAAAGCGGCGCACGCGATTACATACTACAGCGCATCAACAAGACGGTCTTTAAGGACCCTATGCAGCTGATGCAGAATTTTGTAGCCGTAACCGACTATCTTCGTGAGGTCATTCTCGCACGCGGCGGAGATCCTGACAGAGAAACGCTGACAGCCATCAGAACGAATGACGGTACAGCCTGCTATCTTGATCCGGACGGCGAGTATTGGCGTCTTGTGTACTTCATTACAGATAGCCAGAGCTTTGACAAGGTGGAGGATCCGAATCAATTTTACAGAAGCGCCGTTGCTTTTGGCAACTTCCAGTATCTTCTTCGCGATTTCCCGGCATCCGTTCTTCACGAAACGATCGTGAATTTCCATAACACTCCCGACAGAATACGTCAGCTTAAGGAGGCGGTAGAGCGGGACGTGTGCGGCAGACTCTCATCTGTCAGAGAAGAGGTTGACTTTGTTCTATCCCGTGAGGAATTTGCGGGAACGTTGGAACGAGCGCACGCCGAAGGCAAGCTTCCTCTCAAGGTTACACATAACGATACAAAGCTGAACAACGTCCTCTTTGATGCCGCGACGGGTGACTCCCTTTGCGTCATAGATCTGGATACTATTATGCCCGGTTATTCCGTAAACGACTTTGGCGACTCTATACGCTTTGGCGCTACGACGGCGCTTGAGGATGAGGCAGATCTCTCTAAGGTGAACTTTGATATTTCACTTTACGAGCTGTACGTTCGCGGATTTATCGAGGGCGCGAGGGGCGGTCTTTCGGATGGCGAGCTGGATTTGCTTCCTATCGGCGCTATTATGATGACCTTTGAGTGCGGCGCGCGTTTCTTAACCGATTATTTGTCCGGTGATACGTACTTCCGTACCTCCCGTGAGGGTCATAACCTGGACCGTGCGCGTAACCAGTTCAAGCTTGTTTCCGATATGGAGAAGCGCCTTCCCGAAATGCGTGAGATAGTTAAGAAATATTCTCACGCGTAATAAATTGCAAACGCCGTTAGCGATAGCACGGTATTTAATTAACGGTCAAAGCAGCGTATGCTCAACTGTTAAATGATATATATCGAAGCTAAAACGGTATTTGACCAGCGGTCGAATTTAAGTATGACCGACCCTATAAAAGCACTTGACCAGCGGGCGAATTTAAGTATGCTCGACCCTATAAAAGCACTTGACCAGCGGTCGAATTTAAGTATGACCGACCCTGCAAAAGCACATGACCAACGATTAAATGAAAAGCGTTTATGCCATCCCGACGCCTTGGCATAAACGCTTTTTTATATATAGATCACCGCGAAAGTCAGAGTGCTCCGCAAAGAATATCTGCTGACGCTGAACTATGCTTTATTTTATATCGTAAACTGACCGTAGCTTTATCTCTTTTGGCTTGCCCTCCAGTATTCTTATTCTTTTTTCTCCCGGATTCATATCAAAGAAATTATCCTCAAATATCGGGTCGGAATCCGGAGAATACAGCTCTATGCTTTTGGCATACGCATCAGCGCGGACGATTACGAAATCGCCGTCTATCTCGCAGTAAAGGTGCGGATTCGGAAAATTGAAATGCTTAGGAGCGGTGAATATCACACTGCCACCTGACAATACCTTATCTCCTACGACGAGCTCGTAGCTGTAGTAGTTATTTCTGACATCAGTTTTGTTAAAATCTATCTCCTCCAGCCATAAAACGCTACACGGGTCCACCCTAACGGATGTTTCTGTAGAGGAAATCACCGCTCCGTCCCTAGCTTTCCGAAGCTGTGCGCGTACCGTACCCTCGATCACCTCGCGGCTGTCGTTTGTCACGCAAAGTCTTGCCGTCGTCTTATAATCGTACACGTCAGGTTGCAGAATCAAATAGGGTCTGCCGTCCTTTTCGCCGATCTCACAGCAGGAGAGAAGCACGGGAGAGTAAAATCTCTTCGCGTAATAATGCAGCGCTTTAAGTCTGCCGTAGTAGTCGATGCTTGACCATGAGGCGACCGGCCATATATCATTCAGCTGCCAATAGAGTGTGCCCATACATCTTCCTCTGTGGCGTCTTAGATGCTCCACGCCGTATTTTATGGCCTCTGCCTGCAAAAGCTGTGACGCGTAAAGCAGAGTGCTGAAATCGGTGGGGTAGAGGAAGGTGTCCGAAAGATATCTGATGATCTTGGCGTTTGCGCCGAAATTGCGCTGGTGGGTTTCCATAACTCTGGAGAATATGTTTCTGTCTTCGGGCAGAGTGAATTGCTCAACTGTCTTCTCTGACGGGAAGGATTGGAATCCAAATTCCGAAAGATATCTGAAATAATGATTTCTGTACTCTGTAAATGGTAGACCCGAATGCCATACGCTCCAATAGTGAGAGTCGCCGTAGTTTTCGTTGTTCGGTTCGATGAAGTGTCCGCAGGTAACGGGTGAGGTCGGTATATACGGAATATACGGACATACTTCCTTTTCGATATCCGCTATAATACCCTCAAACAGCTCTATATCCTTTGGAATACAAACCGCTCTTACTTTTTCAGGACTTTCATTTGCGCAAGCCTCCACCTCGTTGTTTCCGCTGATAACCGCTATGCACGCGTGGTGGCGTATCCGCTCCAAATTCTGTCTGATCTCCACCTTGATATTTTCCGTCATTTTCTCGTCCGGCAGATAAAGCGAGCAGGCGAACATCATATCCATAAATACTACTATACCCATCTCGTCGCAAGCATCAAAGAAGAAATCGTCGGGATAGTAACCGCCGCCCCAAACTCTGACAGCGTTAAAATTCGCATCGCGGCATCTTTTAAGCAGAAGCCGCGTTCTCTCCTCGGTGATTCGCGAGAATATATTATCCTCAGGAATATAGTCGGCTCCCACAGCAAAGAAGTCGAGTCCGTTACAGCGGTGCTTGAAGCTTTCGCCATGGCGGTCCTTTTCTCTGATAAGCTCCAAAGTGCGCAGACCTATTTTCTTTCTGCGCTCATCCCCGTCTATCCTTACCGTAATCTCGTAGAGATTCTGCTCGCCAAGTCCTGCCGGCCACCATAGCATAGGAGCGCTTATCTCGCTTTCCTCATTGGCGGGAATGAAGTATTCTTCGCCTCTCGGTGTCCGAACGCTGACGGTCACGGAGGTCGGTAAGTCCGTTTTAACTGAAGGAGTCAGGTACACTCTGCCCATCGAGTGCCTCTGCGTTACGTGCATTTCCGTAATTCTTGCCGTATCCTTTTCCAAAAGATACACAGGCCGCCATATACCCATATCCGGCACGTAAGGTCCCCAGTCCCATCCGCACATACAGTGCGCTTTACGAATGTATGAGAAGCCCTGAAGGGCGAAGTTAGCTTTGTACAGAGGCAGCTCCGCATTTTTCTCCTTTATATATTCGTGTATATTGTGGACTACCACGGTCACAGTATTTTCTCCGTTGCGGAGTTTATCCGTCACGTCGAACTCGTAGCAGATGTGCATATCGTCGGTATAGGCTACGTGAGAACCGTTCAGATATACGTCACAAAGAGTATCAAGTCCCTCAAAGCATATCAAATAAGCCGAATCGCGCTTTTTGATCTCGAATTTTTTCTCAAAGGTATAGTCGTTGTGTGTCAGCTCCAGCGCCGCAAATTCGTTATCTCTGTAGTATGGGTCCTCTATAAGTCCCGCGTCCAAGAGAAATGAGTAGAGAGAGCCGGGGATCTTACCCTCAACGTCGTACCCTCCGCCCGTCATTCGCCACGCACCCGAAAGTGATATTTTCTTCATTTGGTTTACCGCCTTTTCACTTCATTTTCTGTAGCACCGTATCCGTTAGCTTTGCGAAAAGTATTGCTATTTGTATTATATTATGATAAAATTAAAATAACAATGAAATATCTTACTGTTTATTTAAATTATCTTACTGCGGAGAGAATATGGATTTTATAATTTACGGCACTGATTTCGGCCATAGGCGAGGGGAGTTCTGCGTAAAACGCACCTCTGATTTGTTTTTTATTTCTCATTTTCAGACGGACTACGTATATGAGAGGGACGGAGAGCTTCTGTGTGGCAACGGGGGCGACCTTATGATAATTCCGCCGGGGGAAACCGTGTATCACGGCCCCGGACCAAACATGAACGAGGGCTTCGTTAACGATTGGATATACGTGGGCGGCGACGATTTTGCCGATCTGCTGTCCAGATATCCGTTGCCCCTTTTTACACCGATCAGGTGTACGAAAGACAGGATGCTCCGGCGTTGCATCGAGAGAATCAATAGCGAAAAATCGTCCGCGCTGGCAGGTAGTGGAGAAAAATGCGATATTTATATGACGGAAACGGTGATAGAGCTTTATCGGGCGTATATCGGATACGCATCGGAGAGCGGCTCTGCGCTTGATAAGCTGCGAGGAGAATTTATGAAAAATCCACGTTATAGCTGGTCGCTTGCCTCAATGGCGGATTTCTGCGGATATTCGCAGAGCCGATTTTCTGCTCTCTACAGACAAAAATTCGGCATATCACCCGTAAACGATCTGATATCTATTCGGATAGAACGGGCGAAGCTGCTTCTCGAACACGGTTCGCTCTCTGTTTTTGAGATATCCGATGCTGTGGGCTTTGGCAGTATATACTATTTTTCCAGGGCGTTTAAGGAGATCGTTGGAATTTCACCCACCGAGTATAGAATTTGTGCCCTGTCCAATGTAAAATAGTTGGAATGTAATCTCAAGCAGCAACCTGCTTATATCTTTCGTCAGCACACCGACATTCTGAAAATATTTCCGTCCTTGGAAAACTATTCTTGCCCGTACTGTAGCCGACGGAGAGAGATCCTATTGCGTCAGAGGAAATCACAGAGAAACCGTGCCTAATCCGGCGATAGCGATTTTAGAGCTCGACGGCAAGACGGTGGCAGAGAAGTGATCCGACAAGGCGTTCGCTACTCATGAAAAAAGCAAATTTGAATTTAAAACACAGAAATACAAATAAAAAAAGCAAAAAAGCAAAAAGCAAAAAAGCAAAATAAAAAACGGCTAACCTGCTCAAAAAGAGAACACGGGTTAGCCGTTTTTGTATTTTATTCTTCTCTAAGCTTACATACGTCGACCCATTCGATAGCGCGTGACGATTTGTAAAGCTCGTCGGGAGTAAGTCTAACTGCGCTGCTCGCCGTACCTGCCGCAGGGTATACCGTGTCAAATCTTTTCATAGATTCGTCAAGGTACACGCTGACACCGTCCGGCAGAGCGAAGGGGCATACACCGCCGACTCTGTGACCCGTCAGGGCAAAGGCTTCGTCGGGCGAGAGCATCTTCGCCTTCAAGCCGAATTTATCCTTGAATTTGCGGTTATCTATCTTGGAGTCACCGGCGCACACTACCAGAATGCAGCCACCGTTTCCGGAGAGCGAAATGCTCTTGGCTATCCTTGCGCCATCTGTGCCGAGAGCCGAAGCAGCAAGCTCGACAGTAGCGCTGGATACCTCAAACTCAATTATCCTATCTGCAAGACCGTACTCCGCGAGATAGTCGCGAACCTTTTCAATAGACATATAATCCTCCTGATTTCTTTACACGGGTGATGGCTTCGCCGAAGTCGGACCCATTAAATTCATAGTGAGCTATTTCTGCTGTAGTCCTTTTATTATTTTAAATTCATCAGCCTTGGGAATGGCATTTTACCCTTTGCGGGTATTACTCCTGCCAGCGCGTCTATCGCAAATCTCTGCGCTTCCGGTACGGTATATCCGTACATTTTTAGCGGAATACCGTTTATTTTTGATACCGCCAGAGGATTGCCGAAATGCACGAGAGCCTCTACTTTACCGGGGATTGCGAGCGCTGCGCCAAATGCGCGGGTATACTCACTGTTGTCGCAAGCGGCAAGCGTAACCATAGGTACTTTAGGCAGAGTGGACATAGGGAAGCCGGTTTCCATATCGTTTACTATGAGTATAGGATAGTCGGCAGCTTCTCTGAATTTGCGTATGCGCTCGTCAGTCAGCTCGTTGTAGCTCATCTGCAGGCATCCGCAGGCTTGGTTCTTTATCAATTCCAGAGTGAAATCCATATTATCCTTGGAATTGAAGTTCCTGGAGCACAAAATTCGGCCGATTTTTTGTTCGGGAGTCAGCTTATCAAGTGGTAGCATAGATCGTCTACCAAATATTTATCTACAGTAATTATATCACGTAAGATAAAATAAATCAATAGACCAAAGCCGATTATTTGATAAACGCAAAGAACGATTATACCGTGTATACGAATCGGAAAAATTCTGATCAAAAAGGTTTTTATATGGCTTTAAACATAGCAAAACTTGCCTTATATTAGATTATTCATTAATCACGTCTGTATAGAGGTGCGCTATTGACTTTAAGTTGAAATAATGGTATAATATAGCAAAAAAGAACTCGGCAAGGAGAACAAAATGCGTAAAAAGCCAACAATCGCCTTGATGTACGATTTTGATAAAACTCTCTGCGATGCGGATATGCAGCACTATACCTTTATACCCAATCTCGGTATGACCAGCGACCAATTTTGGAGCGACGTGGAGCAATTCAGACGCAAAAATTATATGGAAAGTATTCTCGGATATATGTATTATTCGATGAATATCTGTAAGGAGAAAGGTATACCCTTTACTAAGGAGTATCTTCGTTCCACGGGTAAGGACATACGCTTTTATAAGGGCGTGCAGAATTGGTTTAGCCGCATCAATAAATACGGTGAATCCTTGGGCGTTAACATAGAGCATTATATTATCTCCAGCGGTATCAAGGAGATCATCGAGGGCTGTGAGATCAAGGACGAGTTTAAGAAAATATTTGCCTGTCAATACTATTTTGACGATGAGGGAAACGCCGTTTGGCCGAAGATAGCGATAAACTATACGCAGAAAACGCAGTACATCTTCCGTATATCAAAGGCAGCGTACGACGAGAGCGATAATAAGAAGGTAAACGACAAAATGTCAGATCGCCCCATACCGTACCAGAATATGATATATTTCGGCGACGGAATGACCGATATACCTTGTATGACGTTTGTAAAGAAGCAGGGCGGTATATCGATAGCGCTTTATCAGAAAGGACAAAAGAACAAGGTAACCGATCTTCTGCTCGACGAGAGAGTAAACTATATCTGTCCCGCGGATTATCAGGAGGGCAGCGATCTTGACGCCTTGGTGAAATGTATCCTTCAGGAAATGCAGCTCTCCCACAGTCTTCGCCTGAAGCAGCGCCGTCAGCGTCAGCGAGAGTCTAAGAAAATCAATTAAATTCACACGCCCCCCCACTAAAATGTCAAAAAAGTGAAAAAGATAACTGAAAAGGGCAGAAAATACGATTCTTCTGCCCTCAAATTTATGACCTTAGCTATTGACTTTTACCGAAAAATACGATATAATATTTTATGACTTCTATGGGGCCGTAAAGGTTTCGACAGGGGTTTTGAGGTATGATAAGCGTGGCGGGCAGGATAATCCCGTAAAACTGTCCAACTTAAAAAATAAACGACAACAATAAAGTTGCTCTTGCAGCGTAAGCTGCAGTCGCGGCAATAATGCCGCCCGTACCGCGGGAGAGGACTACGGCTCCCGCCGTGCGTCAAATCAGTAGTGCACGTGAACCGAGATTTCGCACTTGTATCGGTCACGCATTAAAGTGCTACCGGAGTGAAAGCCTGTCTGTCGGCGTTCACAATGGGAATTATAAAAGATAAGACTGCCCACGGAGAAAGTTATATCAAGAGGCTTTTGGACACGGGTTCGACTCCCGTCGGCTCCACCAAAAAATACTGCAGAAAAGGATACATTTTCTGCAGTATTTTTTTATCCAAACCGCAGGTTTGGTATATCATCACGTTTTTGCGTGCATCTCATCAGCTCCTTTGGAGCTGTATATCATCACGGCATAGCCGTGCATTCTCTTTCCTGCGGCTTGATGATATACAACACTTTGTGTTGATGATATACAATTCCCTGCGGAATTGATGATATACAAGGCTGTCGCCTTGATTTTAATGTTAGAATGTGGTATAATACACTTAAAGAGGTGATATTATGTCAAAGAACTATTTATTGATATATTCCGAACAGCTCGCGACCGATATTGAATTGATGTGTCAAAGCATTAAGGCGCCGTCAAACACTTTGTTCCAAATTCGTAAAAGTTCAAGCAGTATTTATGCCAATATCCGTGAGGCAAATTACGGTCAAAGTAAAGCAGATATGCTTTCCAAATTTGAAATTGCGCTTAAAGAATGTAGTGAAACAGAAGGTTGGTTACAGCTATTGTTTAATACAAATGGTATTGATGAAGATACATACAAGAAGCATCGTAACATTTGTGGAAGAATCAGACGAATGTTGATTTCGAGTTGCAAAACGCTAAAAGAGAATATGGTGTAAGTGTATGAGATTAAGAATATTAGACTATTTGGAAAATATAAAAGAATTTAATGAGGTGGCTATTTCAGGAAATCTATGCTGTACCTGCGGTAATCATCGGTTTGTATTTTTCCATACAGGCAAACAGACCAAAGGAATTCTTGCTCCGTACATAGTAAGAAGAAACAAGCAGTTAACATTACGTGCCAAATGCGTGTGTTGCGGGAATTTTATAGATGTATATAACTCTGCACTTGACGGTACAAATGCGAAAGCACAAGGAGAATCAAGTGATTTTCTGCCCTTTGTTATACCTAAAACGGAGAAAGATGAATTTGAAGTGGTTATTAAATATAATTACTGGGTTAAACAATTTAAAGAAAACGGAGAATACTCGAATCAATTTGAAGATTGTTTTATTTATATAATTGAAAAAGGCAAAGAGGGTAAGGCATTAATTGAAGAATAACGGTATTGATTTTCACCCCATCGTTAAAATTGAATCCGCTTGAGTAAAAAATTATCCGTTTTTGCACTAAATCATCCGCTTTAAGCTTTGTATCCTATTCATAGGTTACTCCCAGAAAAAAGCACACATTTGTCTACCAAGACAATGTGTGCTTTTTTCTGTGAAATAAATCCCTTATGGGATTTGTGAAATGCACTTCGTGCGTGAAATACGCTTCGCGTGTGAAATGCGCCACGGTGCGTGAGGGGATTTATTTCATTTCACATCGAACGAAGTGAGATATTTCACATTCACGAGTGAATTATTTCACATTCGGTGGGCGCAGAATATTTCACTTAAAAACCTTTGGATTTATGGTATAATAACTGTAGAAGGGCTGTGTTATTATGGCTGAATCAAAACTCCGCGACTTGTCAACAGACTTCGCGGTTAAGACACACTAGCTTTATCTAACTTAAAAAGCGAGCACCAAAAAATTCTTCACGGAAAAATAGGATTTAAAAAATTCGAATATAATAACGAGCGCTACGAGATATATTTCACAAGAAAACGCGCAAACAAGTATTCTATTATTCATTGCAATAATAACACGATTGAATGGGGGCAATTTCCCGCATTGCCAAGTATTGCCTTTCTTTTGGATTTGTGCCGCACTGATTGCGCGAGATGATCGTTATGGCAGAAAACAAGCTCGTTGATTATATTAATAGGCCGTCAAGCAACCTTCCGTAATTGTGAGGCTTACGGTCATTTCCTCGCCGCCGCGAAGGATCTTGAGTGTGACAACGTCGCCCACGCGCACGTCGAGCATCATATCAATGATGTGATATTGACGGGTGATATCGGTGGTGTTACCGTTTACGGTTGCGCTGACGAGAACGTCCTCGGCTTGAAGTATTCCGTCCGCGAGAGAGTTGCTTGAGACCTCATAAACCGCCTCCGCTATTGCCGGAATTGATTGCGGTATCCACACGCATAACACGGAATGAAACCTCTGTTCTTCCGTCTGTAGCGGTCATTGTAATATGTTCGGAATCCACACTGACAATGTCCGACGTCGATGAGATCCCAAGACCTTGCTCATTTAAAGCAATGGCGCACTTCGTTTATTTATATCAAGAGCTCACTCCGAGGTAACCGAGGAGTGAGCTCTTTAGGCAAGTATATATGCACTATGTGAAAATTCCGTTTTTTTAATTTTCCTTATAATAGCTGAATATTTCCTCTACGCGTTCCGTATCTTCCTTTGTATTCTTGGTAAGTAAGCTTACGAGGGGAACGACGATAAACGATATCGCCATAGCTGCAACACCCATTTCGGGAGCTTTTGAAGCCGCATTGCTGAAGCTTGAGGAGATCGAGATCACGAGCGTCGCGCCGCCAACGGTAAGAAGTCCTGAAAGCACACCCGCGAACGCGCCGATCTTGGTTATTCTCTTCGAGAACAGTCCCCAAATGTACGGACCGATGAAGCATCCCGATACGATTCCCCAGGAGAATGACATAAGATTTACAATGATAGGAATATTCTGCGTCGCAAAGATGAAGGAGCAGGCAATGAAGGCAAAGCAGAGGAGTCTGGTCAGCAGCATTTGCTTCTTCGAGGTGATCTCATTCTTGCTTAAGGAGGGTATCAAATCGACTGCGACCGCAGACGCAGAGGTAAGGACGACCGACTCCAGAGTAGACATAGATGCGGAGAGAAGAAGTATCATAATGAGAGCGAGAAAGATCAGTCCTATTGCTCCATCGCCCAGCACCTTAATAAGCACGGCAGGAATAACGGAGTCTATGCCGCTATCCGGAAGCTGACCGCCGAGAATCAGACGCGAGGTGCTGCCTACAAGGTATGCGCCGCAGCCGATAACGAAGCAGAAAATAGTGGAGATGAGTGTTCCGCGTTTGATCGCTGCCGTATCCTTTACGGCGTAGAATTTGCCCACCATTTGAGGAAGTCCCCAAGTACCAAAGCTCGTGAGCAAAATATTGAAGCAAAGGAATTTAAACGACGAGCCGCCGAAGATATCGGTAAGCTGCGCGCCGGTTATGGGGTTAGGATCATCCGGCAGAGATTCAAATGCTGAAAGCTTTTCAACAAGTCCGACAATACCGCCGACAGAGCTGTTGGAAAGCACGGCGATAACGAGGGAAATAACGCCAACGATCATAATAACGCCCTGTATCAGATTGGTGTATGCCGTAGCAACGTATCCTCCCGCGACGAGATATGCGGCTGTAAGAAGTGCAATGATCAGCATCCATACCCAAGTATCAACGGCAGGGAATACCGCGCTGAAGAGGGAGCCGAGTCCCTTATAAACCGCCGCGGAGTAGGGAACGAGAAATACAAAGATAATTACGGAAGCAAGTATCTTAAGCCATTTGGAGTCGTACCTTTTTTCAAAATAGTCGGGCATCGTTCTCGTGTTCAACTTTTTGGTCATCTTTCTGGTTTTGTTTGCGAAAAGCAGCCAGGAGAGCAAGCAACCGATCAGAGTGTTGCTTATACCTATCCAAATAGCGCCGATACCGATATTCCAGCCGTGCTGTCCCGCATAACCGATAAAAACAACCGCCGAAAAATACGAACTGCCATAGGCAAAGGCGGTGGACCAGGCACCGATCTTTCTTCCGCCTACGAGAAATCCGTCAAGCGTTTTCGATTTACGAAAGCTGATGCAGCCAATGAGAACCATTGTCAAAGCATACAAAGCAAGAGCGATAATCGTGAATATCTGTGCGTCTTGCATTTTTTGTTTCCTCCCGTGTTTTGTCCGCAAATGCTTAAGTATCCGACACGATACGCGGCTTCTCGCGGAACGATATGTATGGGACTATTATACAACAGCTTTTGTCATCAGTCAAGCGAATGGTTTTGATGTTTATCATCGAAAATATCGATGGTGACCAAACAAACGATTTTACAGAGAATTTATCAGGCGTCGTTTTATTCGTGCAATCGGAAAATTTTGAAAATTATTCGCTCGCTTTACATATCTCGTCTATCAGTCGCATCAGATAACCCACCTGAGGCATATCGTATTCGGCGAATGAGCTGTACGAGCTGTTGCCCTTATATGAAATCTGTACCGCGCCGGGTATAAAGGGCGTTGAGGGGAAGAACTGACCAAAGGCCTTATGCATTACGTGATTATAACCTATTCCGCGTATATGGCTGGAATCCTCCGGATTTACACCCAGCATTGCGTCGAGGGCGATCTGCGCGTAGTCCAGATATTTTCTATCGGATAATATTTTTGACGCCGCCGCGAGAAACGCACCCATAATGTTACCCAGCATAGATATCCCGCCGCTTCTTATCAGATAGTAATCCTGACCATTTTCAGAGCCTACCTTTACAAGAATATCCTTGTATTTTTCTTTTTGCGTTGGGTCGGGCTGACCTGGCTTCGGCATATCTGCCTTTCGCTCAAGATCCGCATCCGTTTTGAAAAGTTTGACGTTGCCCCATACGCCGAGCTTTGCACTTTCAATCATCGCGTCAGCTGCCGCGCGGATCTTTTCCCTGAGTCCGCAAACGTCGCCTACCACGCCGTAAGCCTCAACCAAGGCCATGGGGTAAGCAGGTGCCCAGCAGTAGTTGCAGGCTCCGCCTACAGTTCCACCGGCATAGAAGGTTTCTTCGGCAAGGAAAGCGAGATTTCCTGTGAGGAATTTATCCAGCACCAATGGAAGAGTTCTTTTTATATCTTCCTTATATTTATCATCGTCCGTCGCTTTATACAGATCGCAGTCAGCCATTATCCGATATAACCTATCAGCCGTTGAATCCTTTCTGCACAGATCATAGAAGAAATCGGGATCGAAGCCGCGTTGCGCTGGTTTAGGGTGACGGTACAGCTCTGAGGGGCGACTCTCAGAGGTCATATATTCGTAGGAGCGTATTGCGGTTTTCAGATATTTTTCGGCTCTGTCACTGTCTTTTTCTTTAAAGTAAGAATAACCCAAAGCGAGAATTGACGTCGTATTCCACTGACTTGACGAGGGTGCTGCGGATTTATAGAATATCCTACCCGACCAACCGAACGGATCGTTCATCGTGTTGTACATCGCACCGCTATCCTGTATGAGCTTCACGAAGTAATCGCACGCCCACTTTACCTCGTCGTACACGAGTATCTCTCCCCATTCCGATCTGTCGTTCATAGCGAAGCGAAGCATATTCAGAACGCCTATAGAAACTCCTCCGGGAGATTTTCTCAGATCGCAGGATTGATGGTAGCCGCCGGACAGATCGATATGCTCGCCCGTTTCGGCTATATATCCGTCATCGGTGTGGCATTTTCCGTTCCAACCCAGAGCGTGTCCGCATCTCTGATATGTGAAATACTCAAGCATCATACGCTGACAGATATCGTAGGCGTTTTTGTATATAACGAACTGTCGGCTGTTTACTCCGCCTGCCGTCACGTAATAGTCGCCGTCAGCAGTTACTGACGAAAAGTCACCGACCTGAAAGCTCCTTCCGAACTCGTCGTATTCGGTAGTCATCTTGCCCTTATAAATAACGGTATGCTCTACAAATTCTCCGTGTATCAGCGTGACCGTAAATTCGTCACTGCCCGTATTATTTTCGCAAAGGACGAATCTCTTTTTTCCGTTTGGCAGGAAGCCTCGCATGTTCACTCGGATAGCGTTTTTCATTTCGGACGTATTCATTGTTCTGCTCCTTTTTTTAATATGTTATATCGTCGGGTTGATTTACAGTGTCTGTAGGCTTTATCTCTTTCGGCAATGCGCGCCTTTTACGTAGATCGGTTTAGTTTTTACCGATTTCGTTGCTTTCGTTCAGGGAGGTACTGCTCGTTCATATTATAACACATAAAAAAGCAAAACGGTGAAAATGTTTTGCGAAAATTTTTCGTGAATTAAAATATTTTGGTCACCTAAAGTAAAGGGCAGCGACAGTATCCCGCTTCCTTTGCGTGCCGCGACAGTATCCCGCTTCCTTTGCGTGCCGCGATAGTATCCTACTTCCTTTGCGTGCCGCGATAGTATCCTGCTTCCTTTGCGCGCCGCGACAGTATCCCGCTTCCTTTGCGTGTCGCGATAGTATCCTACTTTCTTTGAGTGGATTATAGCATATGGGACGAAAAAACAATAGCTGGTTTAGGAAAAGAAAACTTGCTTTTAAAAGCAAAAATGTAAAAAACATTGATTTTGGAGTAGGTATAAAAAACTGCTACGCAAGTAAGCATCCGGCGTAGCAGCTTCTTTGTATTTTGCGTTTTTTTGACACGGGTACGGCTTTTGTTCCTTTTGCCGTTATTTCTTGCTCTTTTCCTTGGAGCGTTTATCGTTGATTATCTTCATATGCTCCTCGTTGACGAGAGTGACTCCGTTTTCCTTTGCCCAGGCAACGCAGCCCTTCAGTACGAGAGGGAGAAATACTCTAGGCACGCCGAGAATAGTAGTCAGCGCTTCATCGGTGAATTTAACGGTATCGTCTGCACGGTCGGCAGCGTATCTAACGGAATCCAATGAAGCCTTACGCATCTGGAGAAGCTCCGCTCTCATTCTGGTTTTTCTGTGGAACCAGAAATTCTTTGAATCCCGGTATCCGTAGTCTACGGGGAGAGAGGGGAAATCCTTCGCCTTAACGCCGTTAATGATTGCATCACTGTACTTCTTTTTCATTAATATCTTATCAACGCGCAGAATGAAATGAGCACCGAATTTAGAAGTGATTCCGTTGAAATCGTGATAAGGTCCTTCGTATCCGTTCAATTCTCCGGTGGTGTCAGCGCTCGCTCCGTCCAGCTCTCGCATCCAGGTGCATTCTATAGCCTCTATGGCATCGGAGAGCACCATTGGACGCTTTTCACCGGTTTCTTCCTCGATCATACTTTTTTCCAGCTTGAAATTGCACTTTGGCATCTTCTCTTCAGGCTTGTCACCCGGCCAGGAAAGCTTTACCGCTTCCTTAAAGGTAGCAGGCTTGTCGTCGATGAAATTAAGCGTGCACTTTCCGTTACGCAGAATGTTCTGTGCGGTGTTGGAGGAGTTACGGCAACATAGAAGCATTGCGTAGTAATCCTTACCGGCAACGTAGTAGGGCTGGACCAGAGAATAGGGGCCGAGGTTGGTCGTGCCATCATCGCAAAGGGTGGAGATGATGACAGTAGGCATAGGGAAAAACAGGGAGGTTTGATAGAAGTTGTCCACGATGCGCAGATTTTCAAAGCTGCTCATTTTTGATTATCTCCTTTATGTAATTTTCATTATTTTCTCAAGTATGGGGTATACCGTGTCGAATTTTTCGCCTTCTACGGACCAGCATATCAGTGCTTCCGCAATGAATTTTGCTTCAAAATCCGAGTTGCAAACGTCGCGTAGAAAGCCTGCGATCTGCTCGCGGAGCAGCTTGTGCCGTCCGTCAGCCTTGTCGGATATCCGTTTCATTGCGTCGGAGTCGTTGAAAAGCTTTTCATTATCCCCCTCAAAGCTTCGAAGAGCATTATATATCCCCTCAAATAATTCTCTCGGACTGTCTGACGGGAGCTCCTGAATATCGCTTAGATACCTTTTCCAGTCCTCAAATACAAAGGTGGCAACAAGCATCTCCTTGGATTCGAAATAGTTGTAGACGGTTCCCACTCCGAGTCCGCAGTGTCTTGCGATGGAACGAACGGTGGTCGCCGCATATCCGTTCTCCGTTATCTGCCTTTTTGCTTCGGCAAGCAGCCGGTCGCGAAGGTCTTTAATTATCTTAGGCACGTATATCTCCTCTTGTAAAAGCATCTTATATGAACGTGTTCACGTAACATTATATAATACGCTCAAACAGTTGTCAAGCAAATCTTGATTTTTTGCCTTTAATATGGTACAATAGGGTAACGGAAGTAAACGTTGAAGAACGTCTGAAAGGAAAAGTTAAAATGATAATTACCTCAGGTGCAAAAATACGGATGATTCTCCCGCCTTCTCCCACCCCTCGCGAGCTCTTTGCGGCAAGCGAGCTGCGTAAGTATATGGAAAAATCTCTCGGAGTAATTTTCGATGATAGCTGTGACTCGGCTGTAAGATTTATCATTGGAGGGCCTTTGCGAAATCCGGAGTGCCCTATATCCGAGATTGAGTTCAAGTCACTTCTCACCGGCGCGGAGGGTATTTTCATAGACGTGAGAGGTACAGACGTCGTTATTGCAGGCAGCGAGGGTTATGATGATATGGAGCGCGGTACCGTATACGCGGTCTATGAATTTTGCGAGCGATATCTCGGACTCTCTCTTACCGCGTACAGCGACCCGTCCGTAGAAGCCGGAGAGCTTGTGCCCGTTCGCGATTTTTTAGAGCTTCAGGATGACAGATACGTGAAAGCATCCGCAAGCCGTCCCTACCGTACTGCTATCGTTGAGTATGGCGACAAGGCGGGAGATCCGGAGCATAACCTGAACATAGCATTCTTTGACTGGCTGGTAAAGAATCGGTATAACCGCATTCTTACCTGGTGCAAGATATACGAGGGCTATAAGAGAATGGGACTTATTTCCGAGCTTGAGCGCCGCGGCATTCGTCTTACGGTAGGTCACCACGATGCCATTGATTATTGGCTGCCATTTTTCGGAAACGAGCTGTATTCGGAGCAGTATCTTAATACCCATCCGGAATACTACAGACTGAACCCTGACGGCACTCGCTTCAAGCCGAGATATGAGGATGATCCTGCGGGACAATGGGTCATTTGCTCAAGAAACGAGGAGTGTATAGAGGAGGTAAGCAAGAATATAATCAGCTGGATCGAGGACAATCCCTACGTCGATTATATTGCCCTTTGGCCGAAGGACGGCAGGGCGGATCAGTGCTCCTGTCCTATGTGTGCCCCATATACGAAAATGCAGAATTACACCTATTTTCTGAATAAAATTGCGACACGGGTAGGCGCTAAACACAAAAATATCAAATTTGACGTCCTTCTTTACACGAACCTCTGGACTTATCCCGAAAATACGGAAATACCTGGAAATATATTCTACGAGATGTCAACCTGGGCAGATTCGGGACTGCGCACCTGCGGAAAGCCTGACGGCTCCTGCCTCGTCAATACGCATTTCACAGATACGCTTCTTGAGTGGCAGGCTCACGGAGCTGAGGTTGGCTTCTACGACTATTATATGGGAGTGTTTGGCGCACGTCAGCGGCTTATTCCCATGGCGGATGAGCTTCAGAGCATTTGGAAATATTTTGAGGAGAAAAATATTCTCGGCACGGGCACACAGCTTGAGTGCTTCCACGTGTGGAATCATCTTGTAAACGTATGCTCGTTTGGAAGAACCGCTTACGATACGTCACTCTCCCTTGAGGATAATCTTTCCAGAATAAATCTTCTCTTCGGTGAGGGTGCGCCCTTCGTTTCCGAGGTCGTCAGATACCTGGAGAAGCTTAACGACGGCGAGTCAAATATCAGCGCCGCAGGCAGAGCGCTGATGGAGAAGGTGGATAAGACGTACGTTTACGGATTGTACGAGCAGGCGCTCTCAGCCGCCTCAACCCCGCTTTTCCGCAACAATATCCGTCTTATGCGTATGGTCTTCAGATATTCGGATCTTGAGACCTCCGACACCGGACCTCGCCCACCGTATTCATTGGTTTTGCCGTACGATGATCCCACGGGCGAGCTTGCGTATATGGCTGTCAATTTCGACAGTCTGTATCATAACAAGACCGGATACGGCACCGCCTTTCCCGTGTCAAATACGGATACCAAGGGCTTTGTCCCTGACAAGTGGTACAAATTCGAATAATCGTTATAAAACCGAGTCCGGCGCTGAATTTACGAGCCCGGCTCGGTTTTTCTTAATAAAACCTTAGTATAGAATTTATTCTGCACGCCTTTACCTTAAAATTAAGCTAATATTGACAAACGATTGATTTGTGATACACTTGATTTGTACAAATTGTACTTAATTTGCGGACAGACTAATATGCAAAAAGCAAGGAGGAAATTTTGAAATGAAAGGATCATACAAAATTTTGTCGTTATTGCTCGTGGTATACGTGTTTTTACACACCGACGGGGAGATTACGGTTTAGAAGCGGACGTACGTTATTTTGATGGCGAGCCCGATCTTGCAATTGACGGATTTAATCCGGACGTCGATGGCTACGGACGATTTAATGAGCCGTATCTTATGGAGTTCTATGAGGCTGATGAGGACGGGGCGTGTAATCGCTTATTAGGCGTGCCTGCCGATTGGAATTACGGTAGCGAGCCACCGAGGCTTCTTTTGCAATTTGATCCTCTTGATAGCGAAATGGGATTTCTCGACCGTCTTGACGGCTTTTTATACTTCTTTTTTGAGGATGACGGTATAGATTTTTCCAAGGTATTTATCTGCGAGGAGTATTCGTGATTTGGCAAACGGCTCTTATAACGCATAAAAAGAGATAACAAATCGGTTTTATTTTTCCGAAGCGTTATCTCTTTTCTGTATGTTTATTGAGGGAGCTGAGTATCTCAGCGAGTTTTCGCTAATTAACGATTGATTAAATGAACCGAGCGCCTAGCAAATCCGTTGCAATATACGGCTGATCAAAGCGCATTTGAATAATTATGGGCGTTACCGATCGGGTGACTGCTGCGTAGGTCCTCTGTCAGAGGCACCGGTAAACTCAACGTCCTCTGGGAGAGGATAATATTTCTCGCGTTCGTTATCTCTTTGGTAAAGCCTTACGTGGTCACCTCTCGGAAGCACGTCTATCATATCACCGCCGCGCCAGAACTCCGTGTATTCCCGACCGGCAAAAAATTCCTTTCTTTCCTCCGTGACCATATCGAACTCAAGCGTCACTGATTCACCCGAATTTATCATTGACTCAGAGTATAAAACGCCATCCTTGACGTGCGAGGGAATGATGCCGCCTTTCGATATAAGTCTTGGATTTTTTATAAAGCTATAGAGCCTAAAGCCGACCCGTGTATCGATTTTGGGGGTTAACGTAACTGTAGGTTCATTAGGAATAGAGTGGGTAAGAGAATATTTTTCGTGCTCCTTATCGGTGTGAATATTAATGGTGAGAGCGCCGTTTTCTTCGGTAACTGTTATTTTCCAGAGAAGCTCCAGCGCAATGGGAGCAGTACCGACACAACAGCCGGCGATGGCGCGGAAACGTGTCAGAGAGATGGAATTAGGCTCCGCGCCGCCCGTATATCCGCCAATAAGCCTCTGTCCAAGATTGTGGAAGGTTTTGTTTTGCGTATCCGGCAAAGTATCGTCAGACACCACGTACCCGGTATATTTGATCTGATTTTCTGTAAGCTGATTTCTTGAGAATCGGTAAATATCTTCCCAATATTGGGTCTTTCCGCATTTTATCAGCTCGTCACAGCAGAGTATCATATCCTTTATACAGCAGGTTTCGCAATGCTCAAGCTCAGGCGCTCTCCACTGCGCGAATTCGGGTATCCATCCGTAATCCGAGGACATAGATCTGACGTAACCGTATATTTTTTCTCCTGCGTTTATATATCTGTCCGTGCCGGTTATTCTGCCGAGATAAACGAGTCCGGCAGCTATCCACACCGATGAATGAACGTGACCGAAAAACTCAAACTTATAGTTGAAATATCTGGACGGTCCAAGCAGAAAATTGGCTAGACCAATAGCGAGATCCAAAGCAACCTCGTCACCGGTAATGGCGTATCTGTCAACTAAAGCGTACATTACGACGCCGTTTCTGATCGGTTGCTCCCCTCTTCCCGTGTGATGAGAGAAGTCAAATCCTTTACCCTTTACGTATACGTCATTGGGAAATTCGTACAGCGGTTCGGTTTCGTTCGTATCTCCGGACCAGAAGCTTCTGACCTTCCTTTCATATACCAGTGAGCGCATACCGCGAACCAGCTCGGATGCTCTTTTCTCCGCTTCGACGTCAGAGGGATCGTTTTTCACCAGTCTGTTCAGGGCAGGGAGGATATATCCCATCTCGTGAAAGGATGAGTGTATAGTATGGGTCCATGGGTGCTTTTTATGGAATCTAAGTCCTCGCTCTCCCCAAGAATCCATAACGTGAGCTCGCAACGCCCAGTACAGCTCTCTCGTTGTTTCGCTTTTGCCGAGAATGCTCTCCAGACTGTCCACAGCCTCAAACCAGGATCCCACCAGCTCCGCATCGTCCACCTTGCAGTGCTCCGCCTCTGCCGGCTTTTTGTGAGGAAGAACTAACCAATAGGGAAGTCTGCCCAGAGCCTTGTCCGTCATATTGTCAATGTAGGATAGCGCTCTTTTCGCATCGCTTACCAAATCGTATTGCTCATATCTCATCTTGTTTTTCTCGCTTTCGCTATGTATTTAGTAGGTGCTTCACCAATGATTTTATGAAAAAGTGAAGAGAAGTAATTAGGATTTGAATAACCCGTCGCGCAGGCAAGCTCGGCAACCTTGTAGCTTTCACCTCTGTCAATGATATCCTTCGCCAGCTTTATACGGCAGGTGTTTACGTAATCTATAAACGTTGTGCCAAAGCACCCCTTAAAGAGTCTGCAGAAATGCTCAGGCGAGTATTTACAGTATTCCGCCGCCAAGTCGGTGGTAATATTTCCGGTGAGGTTTTTCTCTACGTAATCTGCGATCTTAGTTACAAATTCCTGTCTGTAAGGCGCAAAGCCGTCTGAGTCGTAGGTGATTCCCTCCCTAATCGCCAGGGAATAAAATTCGATCAGCATAGATATTTCCTCAACCGTCGCGGACTCACTTCTCACCTGCGCGATTTCCACCATTTTCCTGATACACTCGGCGAGAGTACCGTTCCTGCCTCCGCCGCTGATAAAGTTTTTGAATCTCAGCTGCCTTAGTCCGTCAAAGACGGTTTCCGCCTTTGAGAGAGGAAAGATATCCCGTGGGTTAAATATTATACAGCTTCTTTGGAATTCCGTATCCTCCGAGTCGAGATATAGTCCGTGCGCCTCGTACGGATTGCATAGCAGCAGATCGCCGCGCCGCACTCTGTACGGCTTGTTGCCAATGACCGCCGTTGCCTCCCCATCTTCAACTAAAAGTATCTCTACGCCGTCGTGAAAGTGATATTTTGTAAAAACGTATTCGCCGCCAAGCGTTCGGGGCAATAATTTCGGGTTTGGCTTAAACAGATCGTTGAAGCTGACCTTTCCCACTCTGCTACCGTTCTTGAACTCATCCCTCAGAACGCACATAGGCAGAATAGTAAAATCCTTAAAACGCATATTATTCGCCCCCTTTCAAAAAAATTTTAACATATAACAACAAAACTGTCAATAAAATATAAAAATAATATCAATTTAGTTGCTATTTGTGTCAATAGAACCGAGTGTCCGCTGCCACGGCTGAGCGCAGAATAAAAGGCTGTCGGCGAAAAGATAAAAAAGAACGCCGACGAGGCTTTATCGTTACTCCGCTTGGAGCAATTCGCTAAAGCCACGTCGGCATTTTGACAGGCAATATTTCGTACTACAGTAAAATACAGATAAGACCGTTTGACCCCTCGTTGATAATTTTTCCTAAGGTTTCTCCCAGCTTTTCTCTGGATTCATCCGGCATATTGGTAAGCTTCGCATCCATACCGTCCCGTACCATATCGTACAGAGATTTTCCGAACATATTGTATTCCCATACTGCGCCGGGATTTGTTTCGTATTCCGAGGATAAGTATTTAACCACCTCGGCCGACTGCTCCTCGCTTCCAATAACGGGGCATAGCTCAGCCTTTATTCCCGTCTTTATCATATGGATCGAATCCGCGCCCGCTGAGATTCTCACTCCGTAACCACCGGCACTCTTTTCAAGCCTTGGAGCTTCCAGCCGCATGCTTTCGGAGTCGGGCATAACTATGCCGTATCCCTTTTCCTCAACGTCCCGTAGGGCATCCTTTACTCTGTCATATTTCCCTTTGATTTCTGCGTAATCCGCAATTATCTTCAGTATATCTCTGTCGTCTTTTACGTCGCAGCCACAGGTCTCTTCTGCGTATTTGTAATATTCGCATCTGTCGATCGGTACACGGAAAACGGCGCTCCCGTCCCCTGCGTCAACCTTGATTCTCTCAAGGTCAAAATTCGGCATAGTACGGTCTATATCCCCGATGCGTGTCACGTTTTCCGCGAAATTACGCACCTTGTTCAGTATTCCGGAGCGCAACGGATGCTCATCGGGAAGCACCTCACACCATTCAGGAACGTCGAAGTGCATTTCCTTTATCGGAAATTCGTTTAGCACGAGAGTGAGTATCTCGCGTATGTCCTCGGCATTAAGCTCAGGACAGCAGACCAGCGCAACGGGAACGCCGTATTTTTCTTCAATTTCCCGCGCCAGCTCGTGAGCTCTGTCACTTTCCGGCTCGGCGGAGTTCAGTATTATGGCAAAGGGTTTTCCGTGCTCCTTCAGCTCCTTGACAACGCGTTCCTCGGCCTCAACGTAGCTCTCGCGCGGAATATCCGTTATCGTGCCGTCCGTGGTGACCATCATGGCTATTGTGGAATGCTCGCCGATAACCTTCGACGTACCAAGCTCCGCCGCCTCCTCAAAGGGAATAGCCTCTTCTGCCCAAGGCGTAACAACCATACGTCCCACGCCGTCCTCCATAGCACCGAGAGCTCCGTCTACGAGGTAACCGACGCAGTCTATCATCTTGACACGCAGCTCCGTGCCATCGCCAACCTTTATATGAACGGCTTCGTCAGGTACGAACTTCGGCTCGGTAGTCATTATGGTTTTGCCCGATGCACTCTGAGGCGTTTCGTCCTCGGCTCTCTGTTTGTCATATTCGTTTTCAATATTTGGAACCACTACCGTATCCATAAATCTATGAATAAAGGTGGACTTTCCGGTCCTGACAGGGCCTACTACTCCAATGTAGATATCTCCGCCGGTTCTCTTTGCTATGTCCTCGTATATAGTGTTCTCCTTCATAACTCCCTCCGGAAAATGTATTCAAACAAATCTATGCAATACCGACCGGTAATATGTCATATGAAAAGTAAAAGAAAGCGCCGGCACTTTTATACGCCGACGCTTATTAGATATACGCTTATTTAATTTTTTCTATATAGACCTTGCCTAGCCTCAGCTCAGACTTCCTGTCTTCGAAGCTGCTCATTTTGGGAACGTATCCGCCGACCTCAGCCTTAGGGAAGGAGAGATTAATATCTTTCTTCGCTATAAGCTCGTTTGCCGGAGTGTTGGATACAGCGACGGTGATCTTACCGCTCTTTTTCAGCGCGGAAGCTGGGATATACGCTGTCATAGGCGTCATACCTACGTCGCATACGTACTCGCCGTCGATCAGCACTGTAGCGCTGACGGACGTATCCTCCAGGCGAATTTTGTACTCACCGTTTTTCATGGGTGCTTTTTCAAGGCTGTAGTTTGAGGTATAGTACACTGTGCCGGAGAAGTCACCGTCAATTTCGGGAGCGCCCGAATAGTGTTCCTTACGTACACCTGCGTAGTCAACTACAAATCTCTCGTATTCCGAAGCCTCAAATCCGCTAATCTCGACAGACCACTCGATATTCCGAGAGTCCGTCGCATATTCATCGTCAGTAGCGAGTAATACGGCTATCTCTCCGGACTGCAGCGTAAGTCTTACACGCTCAAGCTTATCGAGTCTTCCGCTTGCCAAATCAATGGAATATACGTTTTTCCCCTCTATCTCCATATCCTCGCGCACGGTTGGCTCACCCTCGTTAAATACGAACCACAGCCTACCCGTGTGGAGTTTTCTCGTCATAACCCGTAGCTTTTTGCTCTTGAAGGTATACGTAGGATCGCCTTCGCTGATATAGGGCGCGATCTTTTTCTTTACTTCATTTGGCATATATTTATTTTTCGGTACGGCAATATGCTTATATACCGCGTCACCGAGCTTCAGTCCCTCTTGTGTTACCTGAGCGTCCAGAATACCTTGCTCGTCAATGATATCAAAGGGAATGTTTCTCTCTTCGAGAGACGTGCCCAACCGCTTAAAATCGTAGCTTGCGTCATCAAGATCGTCGGGAGATGCGGCAAAATCGTAGCAGGGAAGATACAGCGCGGTATCACCCTCTCTGTATCCAAGTCTTGTGAGATAGGAGAGCCTTGCGTAATACTCGTTTATGTGCTTAAGGTTGAAAAATCCAGGCTTCTCGGAGCAGAATGCGGGACGCATCATCAGCGCAGCGCACCTTGATTTTCCGTAGGGAAGAGTGAGGAAATTAAATACGTTGATGCCTCGCACAGCCTGGAAGTTAGCAACGTATCTCATCTCGTTTGGAGATATTGCGTCACCGTAAATAGAGAAGGTTTCCGTCAGCGCAAGATTTCTCCTCTCCTGCCTTGCCGCGCTGGCAGCAAGCCTTGGGAAGAATGCCATACCTAAGGTTTCGTCATCAACGGGCGCGCGGTTGCCGTATGGGTATCTGATCTGTTCCCATATTACATCGATGCCGGGCACGTGAAATTTCCTCAAAGCATCCACCAGACTGAAATAACCCTTGGTAGTGCCTCCGTAGGGGCGGTTATCTATATCCAAATGACCGGAGTAGTATACGCCGTTTTCGTCACACCAATCGTAAAGCTTCTTAAAGGTGTTTTCGTAGAACAGCTTTCCGAGAAGTCTGCAGTGATTAATTCTCGCGCGCTTATCTTCCTCGGTTACTACCTGCTCACCGCTGTTCTCTATAACGTAGAGATAATCGCGCAGATCGTAGCCGTACTCCTTCTCGAAAAGCTCAAACTCGTTATCCGCGATAGAGTCGCGCATCAGCCCCGGCTCATCGGTAAAGAACAAGGGAATCACGTCACCGAACAGCTCTCCGATGTGTTTTTTATACGCCTCGTAGGTGTTTGAAATAAAGGTATCGGTAACGGATGCGTTAGAGTAATCTACGCGGCAGTTTCTCAGAACCTTCTCCTCTACGTAATAGGCGGTCAGAGTACAGTCCATAGAAGTAATGTAGTCGTCGGGAACTCTCTTTTTGTCTTTGTAGAGAGCCACGAAGTTCTCGGATGGAGAGTATCTTTTGTCGGCTATCAGCCTTACCTCTTCCTTGCGTAGAAATTTCAGCTTTGCGCTCGGATTCTGTCTTAAAGTATTGCCGCACGCTCCGCCGGAGGGCCAACCGCCTTCGTCGTATATCCATGGCTTGATACCAAGCTCTACGCATTTATTCAGCGCGTACTTTACGAGATCCCAGAATTCCTCCGTGAGATATTCAGGATCCATAAACGTACGCAGAGATTCCGATCCGAAGTCCTTTGGAAGAGGGAGTATATACAGCGATTTTATTCCGGCCTTAACGAAGTCGCAAAGACGCTCGTCGATACCCTCGCGCGTTATGGGCGTGTTCCAAAGCCATGAGTACGTTACCTCGCATTCCGGTGGTGGATTTTTCATAAGCTCAAGGGAAAAAGCGGAACCCGGTTTTATATTCATATTTTCACCTTTCTTCAATGATAAATTGACAGATCTATACGTTAATAATTATACTGTGAAACGTAGGTACAAGCAAGCATGCTCGTCGTTTGTTTTATTGATTTCGCTGTTTTTAGCGCAAAGCATTTGCAGAGGGGAATAGCAAAGAATCCACACGAAATCACTTGATTCTTTCGATTACGACCTCGCCAAGCTTAAGAGGCGGTCTGTGCTCCTCGAATCCGACGATTCTTTCGTGATAGCCGAGCTCAGCCTTTGGGTGAGATAATATCAGATCGTTTTTTGCCAGGATCTCGTTTGCGGCGGTGTTTGCAACAGTTATTTGCAACGACCCGCTCTTTTTCATAAGCTCGCCGGGCAGAGTGACGTACATCGGAGTCATTCCGGTGTCAAAGACACGCCCCTCAACGTTTACCCATGCAGATACGGAGAAGCCGAGCAGCCGAATCCTGAAAACGTCAGTACTATTTGGCTCCTGGGGCAACTCGTATTTGTAATTCAAGGTAACCTCTCCCGAAAAGCTTTCGTCGACGTCAGGCTTTCCGTATGCTGTTACGTCGGATATTCCTTCGTAGCTAACGACAAATTTCCGATACGATACAATATCTTCATGCTCCGTCGCGACAGAATATATCACCTCGCTGTTTTCGGCTTCTATATCTGCGTCGGAAATCATAAATACTGCCATGTCGCCGCATACGAGATCGACCTCACAGATATCCTCCGAGTAAACTTTTCCATCTCTTGCGTCTAATCTGTATAAACGTCCGCACCCTTTAACGTCGAGTGTCTCTTTCACACGCTCATGACCCTCGTTGAAAATGAACCACAAGCGACCCGTGTCGAGTTTTCTCGTCATTACTCGCAGATATTTATTAGTGAAGCCGTATGCTTTTTCACCGTAAGACAGGTATCTTTCAATCTTTTTTCTCACGTCATCCGACATATATTTGTCAGCCGGGACAACGATATGACGGTAGATTGCATCTCCGATTTTAAGCCCGTCCGCCGTATCCGTTGCATCCCGTATTCCGTCATCGTCAATTATGTCAAAGGGGATACACTCATTTTCCATATGAGTTCCCATTGCTTTGAATGCTTCGCTTGCCCGATCCAGATCGTCAGGTGATGCAGCGAAATCCGAGGCGGGCAGATAAAGGGCGGTATCTCCCTCAGCGTGCCCAAGTCTTGTCAGATAACAAAGCCGTGCGTAATATTCATTCACGTGCTTAAGCGCGGAGAATCCCGGCTTTTCAGGGCAGAACGCCGGTCTTCCGGAAATCGCGCCAAGACGTCCTCTGCCGTACGGTGCCGTCATAAAGTTAAAAGCGTTTATACCGCGTATCGCCTGATAGTTTGCGATATAGCGCATTTCATCGGGGGTTATACTGTCTCCGTTTATGGAGAACGTTTCCGTAACGGCTACGTTTCTACCCTCCTGTCTTGCGGCTGACGATGCAAGTCTTGGGAAAAATCCCATGCCTCTCGTTTCGTCGTTTACCGGCAGACGTCCATCGTATGGATATCTGATCTGCTCCCAAATAGCGTCGATACCGGGGATATGAAAGCTGCGCAGACATTTCATAAGGCTGAAATATCCCTTTGTGGTGCCGCCGTAAGGGCGATTGTCAATATCCAGGTGACCGGAGAAAAATACCCCGTTTTCCTCACACCATAGCCGCAGCTTTTCAAAATAATTTTGACGAGAAAGCTCACCTACGAGCATAAGATGGTCGATGCGCGCACGCTTTTCGCGCTCTGTGACTGCATTCGTTCCGTTTGATTCTACTACGTACAGATAATCGCGTAGGTCGTATCCGTATTTCTCCTCGAATAGCTTTAGCTCTCCTTCCGCTATTGAATCCTGCAGAAGACCCGGCTCGTCAGTGAAAAATACCGGAATGTTTGCCCCCAGCCTATTTTCTAAGCAACGCTTGTAGGCTTCGTAGGTGTTTGATATAAAGGTGTTTGTCGCGCTTTCCGAGGTGTAATCAATTCTTGAGCCGTTAGCGGTTTCTTTTATATAGTACGCGCAGAGCTCTACGGTACGGGATGCAATATAATCGTCGGGCAGTCTGCGCTTACCGTGAAACAGTGCGATGAAATCATCGCCTGACGGATAGAAGCGCTTGTCAGCCTCAAGAGTTACGATTTCTTTTCTGAGAGATTTAAGCTTCGCGTTCGGATTCTGTCTCACAGTGTTATAGCACGCTCCGCCGGAGGGCCAGCCTCCCTCATCGTATATCCAAGGCATCATTCCGCGTTCGATACATCCATCCATAGCGTATTTCACCAGATCGAAGAACTCATCTGTAAGATATTCAGGATCCAAATAAGTTCTGTTGCTCTCCGGTCTGAAGCTTATAGGTATAGGAAGTATATACAGCGATCTTACACCTATGCGCGAGAAGTCCTCAAGCTGTTTGTCTATGCCCGATTTTGTAATAGGGGCATTCCATACCCAAGTGTACGTTACTGCGTACTCCGTTGGCGGATTTTTGAAGCTTTGAAGATTAAAATTTGCCCCGGGTAAAATGTTCATTTTAAGTCCTCTTATAACAGCTTTTCGATGGATGCCGTACCGATACTGAGCTTAGCAGCCATTTCCTCAAATTCCTTCATTCTTTGCTGATACATATCACCGATCTCTGCGATAGGATGCAAATAAATAACATCTCTCTTTGCAACCAGCTCGT
>JAZOTE010000060.1:0-1018 GCA_045657485.1 Eubacteriales bacterium | reverse complement strand
CTAGCGGAATCTCGGTTGATTTCTTTTCCTCGCCCTACTTAGATGTTTCAGTTCAGGCGGTTCCCTACGTATACCTATGTATTCAGTATACGTTGACTAGGCTTACTAGCCGGGTTGCCCCATTCGGAAATCTACGGATATAACGTCTGCTTACGACTCCCCGTAGCTTATCGCAGTTAACCACGTCCTTCATCGGCTCCCAGTGCCAAGGCATTCACCTTGCGCTCTTTGTAGCTTGACCTTTTTTTTATGCGATCCTCTTAACGATTTTTGAGTTATTCACTCGTTGAAAATGTAATTTAATTACCCTTTTCTTAAACATTGTGACTAATTTCAAAGACGGTTGTCACAATGCCTATCTCTCGTTTGTCTTGCATTACTTTGTTCAGTTTTCAAGGTGCGATTCAGGTCGAAACCTGAGTTCAACATTCATTCACTGAATGCTGAAGTCATTTCTCGACTTGATTGTATTTTTTGCATTTGGCGAGGCGGTGAGCGCAGCGCGTACTAAGTACTCGCAAGCGATACCAACAAAGCCAAATCAAAAAATTGGTGGGCTTAAATGGACTCGAACCATCGACCTCCCGCTTATCAGGCGGACGCTCTAACCTGCTGAGCTATAAGCCCATATTTTTAGTTCTTTTTCCACGAGGTTACAACCTTGGTTTAGGTTCAAGTCACGATCCCTTGGTGGAGATAATCGGGATCGAACCGATGACCCCCTGCTTGCAAAGCAGGTGCTCTCCCAGCTGAGCTATACCCCCGTATTTATTACATTTAAAAAGGTTCATAACGAACCTCAAAAATTAAACAACGACTCTAACTTAGGACCTCAACGGTATTTCTACCGTTCTGACCTTGGAATGTTAGAACAAAGTTTTTCATTTGTTCAGGTCTCCATAGAAAGGAGGTGATCCAGCCGCACCTTCCGATACGGCTACCTTGTTACGACTTCACCCCAATCGCCAATCCTACCTTCGGCAGCTCCCTCCTTGCGGTTAGGATACTGACTTCGGGT
>JAZOTE010000059.1:0-14968 GCA_045657485.1 Eubacteriales bacterium | reverse complement strand
ATATCAGCCACATTGTGTCCATTTCCCCAAACGTATGTTCGACCTCTCAGCATGTGCGCCTGATCTTAGTCTTGTCTTAGTCTTGCTGTCCAGATCTTCGACCGGACCTGGGGTGACAAAAAGGATCACCCTGTCCAGATCTTCGACCGGACCGAGGTGACAAAAATCGTCACCCGCCTGACACATAGCAAGCGATCGTCACAGCGCACCAGCGCAGCCTATCGCCAACCTGCGGCCCCGTGAACCTGCCTAGGGGCATGACATACGAAAAGGCCCCGCTATAGCGGAGCCCCTTCGCGCACAAAATATGTAGAACTGTCTCGTATGGGTCTTAGCAGAAAGCCTCATCAAGGAAGAACTGACAGCCGCCCTTGAATCGGATATATTCGACATTAGGTATATGTATATCTGATGTACCTGCGGGGACAAAGCCCTCTATTGAGAAGTAAAGGGCATTATCATAAAGATATATCGAGCCCGGGAGATTTTCCTTATGCGTCTCGTTATCCGTGCCTGTATACTCGACTGCGGCCGTTACTCTCTGTCTGAATGACTGCGTAGATGCACAAAAGCTGTTACGTGTCGATGTAGAGCCGGAGATGGTAGCAAATTTATAAATACTGCCCCAGCCGATCGAGCTGATAGGCGTATCATAACGGTTAAACTCAACATCATTAAGGTCAAGCATGATCGAGTGCCCTCTATATCTCTGTCCGCCAAATGATACATTTGTCGGGATGAGCTGCGATCCTGAATCGGATCCGACCGCGGTAAAGTTAACCGTTGTCGGGCTCGTATACCAGCGGGTAAAGTCTCCATGTGCTAGGAGCTCCGCGAGCTTTATACCGAGATCATAATAAGATGTAAGATGTATGCCATCAGATGCAAAAAGCCTGTAGTCATGCATCATATATTCGGATCCGCTAAGATAGATAGCACCATGAGCGATAGCTCCTGCGCGGTAGCTGTTCCTTACCTTGTCCGTATTGGCCAGAGTAGCACCGGAGGCGCCTGTATTACCCATACGGGCATACATACCGATAAAGATACGGGCATTGGGGAAATTGCTCTTTATATAAGAGATCGTATTACGGATCGAGCCGGGGTTGGACGCATCATCGAGATTTTCGTCCGGATTATGGGTAATATCATTTGCGCCGCCGCAGATAATAACATCTGTAAAGCTGGCGCACTGGTCGGCATGAAGTGTTACATAATTCTGAATATATGTAAGGTAGAGATAAGATGCATCTCCGGCACCGAAACGGCAGCCGCCATGCGAGATATCAACATAGCTCGCGCCCAGGGCGTTAGCGCATGTCGTAAAGGGGCTTGTAGTTGTCTGGGATCCGTCCCAGCCGTTGCCCCAGGAGTCACCCATAAAGAGTATCTTACGGTTAGACCAGTTATCTTTTGAAATAAAGACAGGATCAGAAATAGTATCGAACCAGTTATCGAGGTAGTTATCGACCTCTGTACGTACCTGTCCGGGGATATCCTGGCTGTCGAGGTAGTCCCTGACTTCCTGCTCAAAGTCTGCCATCTCCTGACGGATAGCCGCGTTATCCTCATTAAGCGCCTTGATATCAGCTGCGGCCTCACCTACGAGCTTGATCCAGTAATCCATATTAAGCGCGGAGAGATCCGTATATGGATATCTGCTTATGTAATCTATCAATCTAGGCATATATTTTAACCTCCTTTTTGTTTAATATACCATAATGCAGAAGTCCTGCACAAACATATCAGCGATGCAATTATAAGGGTTGAACTTGGCATTTGTCTCGATAAATTCCGCGAGCATCTTAGAGGAAGTAGTAACGCCGATATTACCGTAGATATGTGCCTGGTGTTCGATATCCTTATTATCCGTACCGCTAACCGAGTCGGAATACTGGCCCGTACTGGAGTCCGTAACCGTACCGGTATTCTTGACCGTGCCTGTATCCTTGACTGTACCCGTGTTCTTGACTGTACCTGTCTGGGTCGTGTCCTGGTCGATCGTAGCCTTATCCGCATGACTATATGCAGCTGCATTATAGGCTGATACATCGCCCTCGGTCGTCTGGTCGTTGGTGCCGGCCAGATCATCGGTACGTGTCAAGTCATTTGTTGTCGTCAGGTCATTGGTCTGGGTCGTATTATCCGTGCGGGTATTTCCTCCGGAGCTGTTACCGCTCTTGGTCTCGCTTGTCGTGCCCTTATGTGTGTCTTTCCATTCCTCATAACGGTCGTAGTTATAAAGGGGTTCATAATCTATTGAGAGAGCATAGAACCACTTATCGAAAGTCCGATAATTCTTAGAAAAGAAAGCACATATACGGGCATTAAGATAATCGGGATCTGTATATACAGCCCCGAACTCATCAGCGCGGTAAAATATCGCGTCCTTGAGTGTATCCAGGTCGAGGAGCTCCGGCACCTGGATACCATCGAAGATAGAGCGGCCCTGTGCTCTCATATATGTTTCGATCGCATTGAGCGTTATCTTAGCCAGCATCAGTAACCACCTCCATATCATCGATTGTCATTTCCTCGATCTCATCGAAAGTCAGATAGAAATTGAGGGAAGTACCGAACATTTTATTGATACGTGCTGCTGAGTCATTAAGACAATCTATCCAGGTCTTAGCTCTGGCTGTAGAGTCAGCCTGTCTCATATTAGCCTCATCGGTAACAAGCCGCTCCTTTTTCTGATAAGGTACGGAAGGTATACCGATCTCAGCATCAAAGTTATTGAGGATTGTCTGCATATCCGCGAGCTGGTCTGTAGTCAGATAAGCTTTATCAGTCATAGTACGCTCGATAAACTGTATCGGGCTGCTGTCCGCGCTGTTGGGATCGTCCGGAAGTAACATAGACTTGTCAAATACGGCCATCGGCTCCCCGGCATTTATTTTGTCGAAAATGAGCTTAGCGGCCTCCGCTGCGCTCTTATTCTTAGCCGCGATCAAGTATGCAAAACGCGAATTGATAATACTCTGGGAGATGGCACCGTCAAGGCTTGCGAGCTTTTCCGCAAAGTAAACAATGATATCGAAAACGCCCCGGAAGTCGGGAGTAAGTTTAAGCAGCTCGCAGCTCTCGCCTATCTCAAACTGTCTGCTAAGCAGCGGATTAGATACAAGTATCCTCTTAGGCTGGTAATAAAAATCGTAACCGGAGAGCGTACAGGGCTGAAAAGCGAGACCAAACTCGGGAGTATTAAATATACCGACATACCCGAACCGGTAAAGGCAATAAAAGAAAAAGTCTCTCCTGCTGCCTGTCCATTCCTCGGGCAAGCCCTCGACCTTGATAACAGATGCAATTCGCTGATACAGAGCACGCTCCCAGTAATTAAACTGCAAATTGTTATATGACTTGACCAGGGCGGGGCTGTAGTGCCCTGCTACTGCATTGATCTGGTCATAGTTTAATGGTGTATACATAAATTTCTCCTTTTAATAAGTTGCCCCGGGCGGGCCTTAGCGACCATGCCCGGGGCGTACTTTCTATATACACGGGAGAGTGTAAAAGACTTATTTCTTCTTGGTCGTTGCCTTTGTCTCAGGCTCTACGGCCTCTGTGTCGTCTCCGCCCTTGCTGTCATTATTTTCGACTGGATCAGCGGAAAGGTAGAGCACTATGAAACGCTCTGTGGGGTCGATTATCGCACCTTTCTGGAACGTATACCAGGTCGAGCGGTAGCCCTTACGAGCCTCAACGGGAGTCGTGAGCGCCTTATCGAGCTGGTAGTCTACCATAACAGAGTCCTCGTCAAAGAGCACACCGAGTACGTAAGGCACGCTAAACGTGTAGGACGTGTCAGCCGTTGTAGAGCCGTTTGTGATCATGGACTCAAGCCAGCCGGGGACTGTTACCTTACAGTTAACAGCGGGGCCGCCTGTGTAGGACTGCCACCAGTCAACAGCCTCGAACTGCTCAGGCTGCAGGTACTGCTCGTTGAAGATCTCACTATAGACCATGGCCTTTGCATCATTCCAGAAGGGATTATACATGATAAGCCTCTGGCGATCCTTGGGAGTATGTCTCAGAATGTAATGAGATGCGCCGCCGACACTCTTGAGAGGAGCTGCGAAATACTTAACCGAGGGATAAGTCATAAGATCGCTGAGAGTCTTAAAGTAAGATACGAAGAACTGCAGGAAGGACTGAAGATCTGTCGTAAGCAGCTCTGCGGTAGTCTTGGCGCTTTCGCCGGTAAGACCATACTTAGCATTATACTCAGCCTTAAGGTCGATAGCGGTCTGAGCTCCCTTGATATAGGAAGATGCATCACCGATAGCACCGGAGAGAGCCATACGGGAGAGAAGTGTCATTCTGTTAAATGCCTCTTTCTGCATCTCGATATCGTTTGCCTTCTGGGTCATGAACCCGGCTACGAACTCTGAGAAGGAGCGCTCATCACGGAAAGCAGTTTCCAGCTTATCCTCATAGATAGTGATACACTCCTGCCATGTGTCAGAAGTATAGAAATTCATCTCAAGAGGGATAGGCGGGTGCTGCTCCCACATGCTCGCGGTCGAGTATGTGGCGGGTGTAGATCCTGTAGCGCCGTTTGTGCCGTTGTCATATCCATATGCAAAGTTAGTATACAGATCGGTATTAAAATAACCGGAGGGCAGAGGCTTATCGGAATAATACGAGATCTTCCTCAGTCTGTGAGTGAATTTACCTGTACCGAGATTATTGAGCGAGATAAGCCTTGCATTATAGGGGCGTACCGCGATAAGTGTACGGCCTACGATGAGGCTCAAAGCGTTCAAAACATTCTCAGTACCTGTAGAGAGAGCCAGAGCGCCGGCAGATACAAAAGAGTCTGTATCAAATACGGCGATATCCTTCTGGCCTGTGGCCTGGCTTACGAGCTCACCCATGAGCGCGTAAATGTCTTTTGGTTCAAAAGCGTTAGGCATTTTTGTTACCTCCTTTTAAATTGGTTGATATAATTGATAATAATATCCTACTTCTATATCCCCGGTATCGGCCCAGATATTATTTTCTCCGACTATGGTCTTAATCGGGTCGATCGGGTCAAGGTCTGTGCTTGCGGGTTCTTCTTTTTCATATGTTAATTCTATTCCATTAGCTATAACCCAGTTTTTGAACTCCGCAGCATCTGCATATGTACCTGTCTCAACCCTGATATTTAGATAACCGGATTGAACATAAGCAACATTTACATCGGTAGCAATGGGAGAATCTGTAAATGTAAACTGATCGCATAAGCCCTTAGCATAATCAGTAGTCTTTATGTCGGTAAATATTGTGCTTATTTTTGTATAATAAGTTGTAAAGTTTGTTGATATCGACTCAGTAAAATTCGGGGCGTTAGATTTTAATGTTCCATGATTATATGTCTCTGTCAGCTCGACTCCCCCCTCCTCAGATACGGAAACGGAGCCACCGTAAACGGTAGAGCCGAGAGAGAGAGTTGTCGTATCACCGATAAATGGCTCGTATGTTATCGGTGTTGACCCGATACACATACATATTTTTATATAACTCTTTATAGAATTAGTATATCCCGTTCTTAATTCTACAATAGTTTTATTTGCTGTTGTTGTACCTGTAAAGGTATGTTCGTTGGTGTCAGTTGTTGTAACCTCTCCAATCGTTGAGTTTGTACCATCGGAATAAATCGCAGTTAGCTGTATTCTATTTGTATTACTATTATCAGATTTACAAATAACAGTAAAAGCGCATTGGGATAATTTAATACCCTTATAATATATGCGATTATCTCCGTTGGTCGTAAATTCAAGCCACCCGTTATTTTTTGTGACTCCGGTTGAATCGGCTACTGCTTTATCGGGGTTAAAGATATTTTTCCCGGCAACTGTCACATTAACCTCACTAACCCCGTCAAGGGTCGGGTCGATATCAATATCTAAGCTGACAGCGTGCTCGATATTATCATCGAACGATGCTATCGCGCCCTTGGTCGTTGTCCTCTTTTCGTTTACATATCCCATAGCTACGGCCTGATCTAAAAGGCCGCCTAAAGGGTTAGATATATCAAATACGGGTATACTGCTCATCACATGAAACTCCTTACCATATTATCTATTATTGCCTTACGTTCCTCTGCCGGAGTCACGCCCTCGCTCATATCCTTTTTTGTATTAGCGTCCTGGGCCTCCTTGAGCTGCGTCTCCAGCTCCGCTATACGATTTTTCATTTCTTCCAACTGGGCCTCAGGCCCTTCATCTGCCTTTGGCTCCTCTTTTTCGGTGCCCGTTTCTTCCTTGGGTTCCTTTTTTGCCGGCTCCTTTACAAATATCTTTGTAAGCTCCTCGGCCTTTTTCTCCTCCTCCTGAGCTATCTCCTTTTCGAGCTCATGTACTTCTCTGATCTCCTCCGGAGTCTTACCCTTAAGAAACATTTCAATAACTTCTTTTGCTTTCATCTTTTACATCTCCCGTAATTTTTTTATTTGGAGCCCATCGGGAACCACCCCGGCGCCCTGGTTTGGGGAGTACGCCCCGTAGGTTCACATGCAGCGCATGAGCCAAGACTTGACTCCATAATTAAGAAATAACACATTTTTTCTATAAAAGCAAGAAAGTGTACCAATTAAGGTACACTTTCAGGATGAAAAAGAGAAGGGTATAAACTGTACCAATAATGGTACACTTTGGCTTTATTCTATATAGAACCCGCTGTTGAGATATCCGTTTATGATATCCGCCTCGGCCTTGCTGCATGGTGCCTCGACTTCCGCATCAGCACACATACAAAAGCCTGACAGACTTGATAAAGTCTTAACCTGACATAAGGGGCGGCCGCGCTCAGTATTCATATCGTCAACGATTTCATGAAATTCACCATAAGCCATAAAGGAATCAAAGACATTTACAAATGTTCCTTGATTACCTTTTGACATAAGACGCGGCATTTGGGCCTCTGCTACCGATGCAATACCGGAGGCTCCGGCTATAACTCCGGCGGGATCTCCGATCGCGGTACGCATGGCACCCATGGCAATGGTGGTTCCTGCACCAACAGCATTGGTTACATCCATTGTAGTCTGACCAACAGGAATAGATACTTTGACATTTGCATAAAGCACATCGGCCATAACTCCACCTATCATGATCTTACATGCGACATTCCCGTTAAAGTCTCCCCATACATCGCATGTTATTGTCCTGTCATTATATACGCGGGAGCTGTCGATCGGATATGTACCGAAGGGCCCCAGGTATAACCAGTACCGGGAGTATGGATCCAGATTTAGATACTTCCCTCTGGTAGCAGCCTGGGGGTGGTCAGGCAAAGTCAAAGTAACGGGATTACCGAGTGATTTTAGTGTAGCATCTTTAGAGACTATATTCCCCGTAATGCCTGACGGGAGAGTTAAATATCCTGCTTTTAACCGTGCTCCGGTTTGTGCATAATCAGGCTCATATGGCAATATGTACGACTCTGTAAAAAACTGTCCGGGGTTTGCAAGGGATCTGGATATACCTTCCTGTACTAAAGGATCCTGTATAGTAGTCCAGATACTTTCGATACCTGTAAATATGTTATTGGCCTCGTTGAGATCTCCTAACATGTATTTCATAAGCGAGCCCATAGATGACATACCGTAAAGAGTAGCAGCTCCCCATTTATACGAGGCCTCATTATTGATAATGCCTATTAGCGTAGTTATACTGCCGGTTGAGAACGGGGATGTGCCTGTCGTATCCCCATAAGATACATTTCCCGTCATGGGATAAAGCGTATCTACTATATCCTCATCGTACTCACTGGCGGAGCGAAGTACATAATGAGAGCCGCCTATTATATAGCTTTTCCATGCGGCCATGGGATCAACAGTACACTGCGCCTCCCAGATATCAGCTGTAATACTTACCCAGTCGGAGACATAGTAATATCGGTTAAAATGTGCGATATAACAATAGTTGTACGATGTGGGATTCCCGTTAAAAAGGAGCTTGATAGCAGGTTTCATTATCGAGCATGGCTGCTTGAGATTGATCGAAGATACAAGCGACCATGAATTACACTGTTTTGTAGAATTGACTTTCTTGGAAAAAGTCCCAAATGCTGCTGTTATAGCCATATTAACCTCCTAATAATCTAGCCCAGGTATCCGGGCCTGCGATCCCGTCTACCTCGATTTTCTTATCTCTCTGTAGTTCTTTTATAGCATTTTCGGTCTTGGGCCCCAGATCGCCGTCAGCCTCGCCGCAGTCATAATCGCGGCCGTTTAATAATATCTGTAATGTCTGTACATAGTAGCCATGTGAGCCGCGCCTCAGCTGCGGGAGCTGTACCGAGATAAGCTTATCTAACCTATAAACAGCAGTCCAGGGCTTGTTATAGTAATTAGTAATACAGATTTCCCTCCCTGTCTGGTCTCCCTGTGTCTTGCCTACGGTCTGCCCATTTTCGTCAATGCTCGCATGTACTATCTTACCGTTCCCGCAATAAAAAGCAGTATGGCTTGCGCATAGTAAAATATCCCCTCTCTGTAAATAGGTCTGATATACCATATTGCACTCTTTTATCACATTACGAAAGCCGAGCCGTTCAAGACCCGCCGCCATATCTCGGGTATTAGTCATGCCTTGTGTATCAAAGCCGGCATATTTAAGAGCAGATATTACAAGGGAGCTGCAATCGTAATCCGGGCCCCATCTGTTTACTTGGCTGTATCCGCATCTGTTATCAGCTGCGATCGCCTCCGCTTTAAAAACAGCATCGTCAATCTTCATTTGTCCGCCTCCCTGTCTACCAGCCGGGCAAGCACTTCGCTATTATGGTTAACGGCCTGTGTCAGCTCGCCTATTTTGCCGATTGTATCGTCAAGGCTCTTACGCTCCCGATCGTAGACATATTTGAGAGCCAGCCCGGCGACCAGAAAAGAGAAGATCGGGAAACCAACAGTAGTTATTATCTGAACAATATCACTCATAGCCTTTTACCTCCTGTCTATTATATAACACAAAAGCCCCCGTATTTCTACGAGGGCTCTTGCGGTGATTGATAATGCAATTCCGAAAGGCGGAAATCCTTAAGGCGATAATATCACTTCTCGGCCTGCTCTGCAATCTTCTTTTCGATCTGGTCTACGATAGAAAGGCGCAGCTCCTTGCTGATAGGGAAGAAGCAGTGCGAGTAGTAAATGTCATTCCCGTCCTTGTCCTTCATGGGCTGGCCGTTCTTCATGCCCTGGTAGTCAGGGAAACGGATCATATAACCCGTGTTACCGTCCTTATTCTTGTACTCGATACACCTGTTCCCGTGAATGGTTACACCATTAACGACCATATCGAAGATAACAAGCGTGTCCTTGCTGGTCTGTGTAACCTTAGTTACTGTCACGTTATACGTGATCATTTCCTTCTGTTCTGTAGTTTTTGCTGTACCAAATCCCATATATTTGGCCTCCTTATAAATATATTAGTTTTCCCCATCGGGGTAAACTTCATGATCTGCGGCCCAGGTAGGGGCCAGCGCCGGGCAAATATGCTCAAGTATATCGTCTACGGTGGTACCGGACTGATCCGCTATGTTCTCGATTATCGAACATACAAGAGCCATAGCGTGGGCCTGATCTTCGCACTGCAGATATACAATAACATCATGCCCGGAAGTATTAAAAGGTCTTTCAGCAGATATTATAATATTGCTGCCGTCGTTTCTCGGGTTCTTCTTATCCTCTGCCACTCCGTGCAGGTCGGCACATACCTGTCTTAAAAAATCAAAGTTAGTCATTCTTCCTCACCGCCTTTCAATCTGTCGAGTTCTCTATGTAAGTCCTCGACCCGTTCTATTCCGTACTTAGTCATAACTTCAACAATAATTTCGATTATCTTTTGAGTGAAGTTCCAGTAGTCACAATGAGAACAATTCGGCTGTTCAACTGTCGGGGCATTGTCGATTGCGTTCAACACACCTGCCGTGTCCCACAAATCTTCCATGCTATCAGATTTTGATAATATAACCTCTTTCAAAGCATCAGCATCAATCGTTCTCATTCTTCGCCCTCCTCCCCCATGATACTCTCGGGATTCTTACTTCCGCACCAGCAGCAATACTGACCCAGATACCCGACCTCTCCGCAGCTGCTGCACTTGCCGATATAATATCCCTTCCCATCAGGCTTTACTACATTAAGCCATTTGCCCGTTCTGGTGATGTGCGGCTCAGGATCGCAGCGGCCTGTTTTTGTATTGATCTGTCTTATGAGAGCATTAGCCCAGTCACGGCCGCGCATATACCGTACGGCCTCATCAGAGCAAGCCTCCTCAAAAGGGATCTTGTTATACCTGAGCTGCTGCTGAGATGCGTAAGCGTGTAACACCTCGAGGAGCTTATGCTCGTCCTGGGTGTCTAAAATGATACGTACTGCCATATAAATACCTCCCGTGGTATAGAATTGAATACATAAGGCAGTGACCGTTGACGGGATTCGAACCCGCCTTGCATTCCTCCTCGAGTCTGCGTACCTGTCACCCGGTGTGCACCCCGTTGCCTTATGTATTGCCGGCGGGGCGGCCTCGATTGTTTGGGGACTGTACTTTCTGATCCCGACCGCCCGCCGACACTCTCATATTAACACAATGTGTCAGAATGTCAACGGCCTATATTAAATATCTTCCTATAATTTACTATAAGGTCATACATTGAATATTTTTCGAACCGGAACCGGTCTCCGATCCAGGCCCCGCGCAGCTGCGGGATCCTGTCTATAAAAAATTGCTTTTGTACATTCTCGCGCCTAAGATCATAAGTAAGTTTACACTTAGCGGGCATATCGCACATATAATAAAAGCCTGTAGAGAAATTAAGATATATATAATAATCATGCTGCTTATATTTCAGATGGTACATAGGCGTAGAGCGCTTTATGGTTTTCTTCGATACATTTGTAAAGTCATTTTTGGCAAATTCACCCCCAAAGGCTTTAGCGTGCCAGGCTGTACCCAGCATGGCGCGATATATGCCTGTCTGCTCCTCCTGCGTCAGCGGTACCTCTGTTATATGATGGATCATGATACCGCGCTCATCATCATAAAAATAATTCTGGTGCTGCGCGTTCATTTCCGCGATAGTATCTACTATTTCGAGTGTATTTGTTACCGGTGTAGAGATATCCTCAGCGTTTGCAAATAAGACCATCTTGAGCGGGGCTTTACCTCTTTTCTGGCGGTCTCTGGCTACGGTCATATATAGATCGAGAAGGGTCTCGCCCTCGGTCTGTTTGACCACGGTTCCCGGGAGCGGGATAAATTCATCAAGGCATACAAATTCACAATCGGAAAAGTCAAAGCCTTTAAATTTTGCAGCTGCGTTCATCGACAATACATATCCCAGGGGCTCGCCCTGGGGCTCGTATTCCTCGGTCATATAATGGAAAGCGCCGAGGCCTTCCCTTATCTTTATGGCGTGTATTTCAGTGCCTTTATCTCTATTGATAGGCGCATAGGGCGAGGGATCGAACCCGAACTTATTTCCCGAAGTGATGAGATCTACATCATCATTTGTCCTTTTCATATAGATAAACTTTATCTTTTTCTCCCGCATCATATTAAGAAAAGAATATGTCTTACCGGGACCCCTTCTGCTATAGACTACATATAGCCAGGCCTCGGGATATTTGGCTACATCATATTCAAAATAATAATATCTGTTATTCTTCTTCTCCATAAATCTGTATAGTAACCTCCTTGTCCTTGAGTTTATTCCAGTCTACTTTACCCATATCAAGCTCATAATCGCATGGCCGAAGATCTATACTGTCGCCGATCTCCTGACCATTTCTGATATATATTTCTTCCTGATATATATAATAATGTGTTAATTTACCGGTATCAACTCCGGGGAATACAAAGCCGGGCCTAAACAGGTTTATGTTATCCTTTAAGACCTTAGCGCCCTTTTTCGGTACGCCGCTTATTGTAATATGCAGCTCCCCGTCAGCTGCGCACCGACCACAATAGCGCTTAGCGCCGAGTGTCTTAAATTCTATATATACATCTTCCTCGGAAGTAGTCGCAACTCCCAGCCAGTATTCTTTACCATTAACGACAGCCGCCCCATAGCCATTCTTTTTGAGTAATTTCTTACAAAGCTCATTATATGCATTGACCATTTCTATATCCCAGTCTGAAGCATATATACTGTCTGTATCTGAATAGATCCAGTTAGATATCGGGCTCCCCTCAGGCTTTTTGATACATTCACCTAAAAGGAATAAATTACGCTGCGCATAAGAACAGACCCAGCAGCCCCAGCTATATGGGAGTATTGTACCGCTCTTGCCTATATACTCCTCATATTTCTTCCTCTTAAGCTGCTCTATCTTCGCCGGTGTATCCCGCTCCGGATCCTCCGGATCCAGCTCGAAGGAGCCGTGATATTCTCCTGTTATAAAGTCCTCGATAAGATCCTCTACAATATTTCTCTGGACTGTTAATCCGTACCCGGCGTTTATCTTAGCCTTACTCAGATTATAGTTGACTTTGCGCTCCGGTATCCCCTTAAGGGCTTGCTTGGCTTTGAATAGCTCAAATATATGATCGGTGAACCATCTCGGGAGATAGTCTTTCCTCGCAAATTCTACTTCGCAGCATTGAGCCTGGTCGAAGTAATATAGATAATTGATTAGATATAAGTCTTGTTCATTACAATAAACACTTATCATGTCCGCGCTGGTGATGCGCCCATTGTCCTGGATGGCATTAACACAAAGTTCATGAGAACATTTCGAGAATGATAAGACAGGCATAGGGAAAAAGGGATCCTTAAGCCTGACATTAACCAGGTCAAGCCTGAACATATATGCATACTTGTCTCCGGTCTTAAGTATATATTTGGGATCTATCGCCCCCGGTAATGGAGTGAATTTCTCCATAGGATATTTAAAGGCCAACATAACGAAGGGATATGAAGATGTAAAATCGTAACACCGGATATCTCCATAAACGACCTGGTTAAGTCTGTAACGGTTCCCGTGACAAAATCCGCCATGAAATACCTTATTGCATTTTATATATTGCTCATAACTCATTTTCTGGCGTAGGTATTTATCCCTCGCTCCGTTAGCTCTCCCCTTCTCCCGGATCTCCTTACGCAGTATGCCAGTAGCTGTTAACGGGACGGAGGCTATATTAGTATCGAGAGCCGTTATGATAGAGTCTATACATTCTACAAGCGCCAGCGTGTCATGCTCTATATATTCCAGCTCCTGCTTATTAAAATGTGCGTCCTGGGTGCGGAGCTTTTCATAATCCCAGAACCCGACAGCCTTCTGGTGTTCTACGCCCAGGTCGGCCGCCCATTTCTCAAGTTTGACCTGAGCCAGTATAAGACTGTCCCGGATCGTCAGCCCGTTATTAAATTCTATATGGATAGGATAATGCGGCTTGGTATTTATCTCCTTTTTGGGAGTGCCGAACCGCTCAAATAAGAACTTGCGCAGAAATACCCAGTCATATGCCAGATTATGAAAATATATATATGTCTTATCACCTGACATATTGAGCAGTATCTGCTCTAAACATTCCGCCATCTCGGAGGGCCTTGTACCATATAAAGTGACCCAGTTAAAATGATAAGCCCGTAGCGAAATAGTCCAGGCGACCACTATATTTATACATGGTATCTTCTTGGATGGTATGCGGCTTGTTTCCGTGTCCGCTCCGATGATGATATCGTTATATGTAACTTTCGTATAATATTTCATATTGCCGCCTTTTTTAGTACGGCACATGACATTATTTAGGGCGCTATAATCAAAATCAGACCAGAATTGCATCTGATAAGGATATTTTTCGCGTACAAAATCCGCCCTTTTTCTCTCTAACTCCCGTGTAAAAGCCATATTATATTATGCGTTTCCAGCGAACATATACTTAGGATCAAAACCCCGTCTAAGCAGCATATTAGCTACCTCGTTAACATTATCGTCCCTGGCTATCCTGATATTTTTCTCGGCTGCCTGTTTGATCTTATCCGGTGTCAGCTCCTTTTGGTGCCTCTTTATGGATCCGATAGCCCTTACGATGGTATCCGATCCGACTTCCTCCTCCTTGAGCTCGTCAGCCAGCTCGGACTCAAAATAGTTTTTCATATCTTCCCATGTGATACGGCTGGGCCCCCGAAGGTAATGATGCCTGTTAAGAGTATCCGCTCGCTTTTCGTAGAACTCTGTCACGCCCGCTCTGGTGCTCGTAACCGATATCAGAAAGCGCTCGATATCTGTCAGCTTTGCCTTGATCCCTTCCAGATCGGGCACCATCTTACCGTCAGGGCCCTTCTTCATGGGTATATTTCTATTAAAGCGCATCTTGGCATATTCCTTGCCCGGCTTTACTGCTTTGTCCCAGGACTCGATATCTGATACAGCTCTTGCATATGCATATTCTTTTATATTTTCATAGCCGGGCTTGCTGGCCTCCTGCTCAAGTCTTACAAGTCTCTGATCGGCCATTTTAGCTACTTTCCTGTATTGCTTTACCAGCCTGTCAGCAGTCTTATAATTATATAATTTGGTGAATAGCTTACGTGTCTGCTTATAAGCCTTATCGTAAAGCGTCCCTTTATCTATCTGCCTTCTTGTATGTATCCGCCGCTTTGCCATTGTAGACCAGACCTCCCTCGTAATGTAATCCGAGTATATACTGCATCATTAGAAGTACATACGGAGCGGGCTCTCTCTGGCCCAGTCGCCAGGATCGGACTGTACGCTCCGGTATACTAAATAATAATGCGATTTCTGCATCTGATAAAGGATAACGCTCTAATAGTTGCGAAAATGTAATATTTTTCATATTTTTAACCTCCCATATATCTTCTATCTTATCACGATGTGTCAATCGGTCAATACGAACATTTGAGCGAATGTGCCCCTAGGCAGGTTCACGGGGCCGCAGGTTGGCGATAGGCTGCGCTGGTGCGCTGTGACGATCGCTTGCTATGTGTCAGGCGGGTGACGATTTTTGTCACC
>JAZOTE010000058.1:0-22945 GCA_045657485.1 Eubacteriales bacterium | reverse complement strand
CGTTCCCTGCGCGAGCGACGGAATGCCCTCGCCAACGACACGTGCAAGCTGATAGTTGTCGATAAAGGTCAGCGAAATAAAGGCAATGACCGCCGCAACGGTTCCGAAAAAGATAAACGGAGTTCTCTTGCCTGCCCTTGTATTCACCTTGTCGGAAAGCGCGCCGAAGATCGGCAGCATAAATACCGCCAGCACGTTGTCCACGCTCATTACTACGCCGGACGCGGTCTGGGGCAGACCGAAGTGATTAGTAAGAATCAGAGGAACTATCGCGTCGTACGCCTGCCAGAACGCGCTGATCAGGAAAAACGCAAATCCCACGAGAATAGTTCTCTTGTAATTAAGCTTCATAAATAAACATTCTCCGCCTTTTATTTTTTCACAGGTGCGCCTTGGCGGACGGGCACCCATTATATTTTACCACATCTCTTATTATATGTCAAATCATAATGCTTTAACCGCATAAAGAAATACGCAGCATACACCAAAACGGATAGTAAAAAACAAAAAAGGTTTCTCGTACCGGATACGGTACTCCGAATGAAAAAGTCCTTTTTAAGACTTCAAATCATCTTTCCGCCGGTTGAAAGCATTCTTTTTTAAAGGACTTCAAACCATATCTCCGTCGGTTGAGAGCACCCTTTTTTAAGAACTTCAAACCATCTTTTCACCGACTCGCGAAAAAGAAAAAACGGGCGAGATCATCTCCCACCCGTAAAGGTTACCCTTGTAATAAGCGCCGTCGCGCCCGATTGATAAGCTATTTAGTCTTTACACTTTTCTCTTTATATGAATTGTGTAAGGACCACGTGTTTTTTACTTATTTCTCAATTCAAATTATTTTGTAACAGTGGAATTTTTCCTTTTTTATTTTTGATGTAAATTATGTAAAATTGAATTTTTTCGATGTATCTTTTCTAAAAAGCAAATCCAAAAAAACAAAAATAACAGCGATTTTGTAAATAATAGTTATTATCCTTCCCCATTTTTGCTCTCTTTGTTCGCGACAACCGGGGCTTCTTTAGTAATAATATTCAGCTTCTTCATAATCGGCTCAAGCTTGGATACAAGCACGGCGGAAACAACGCCGATCGCGGCTCCCGCTATAACGCCCGCAACTATAAGAAGAGAGAAATAATATAGGATCCCTGCGTTCTCCATGATCAAGGCGGCAACCAAAACCTGACCGAGATTATGAGCTACTCCTCCCAGAGCGCTTACTCCTATCGCGCTGAAAAAGTCAATACGCTTGAGAAGAGCCATAACGACGATAGACAATACGGCGCCCACCATACTGTAAACGAGGGTCAGCGGACTGCCGAACAGCAAAGCCGCGAGAGAAACGCGAAGAGCCGAAATAATAGCCGCCCCTCGCAGATCCAAAAGGTACATAGCGAACACGGTTACCGAGTTAGCCAAACCGATCTTAACTCCAGGTATAGCAATAAAAGGGGGTAAAAGGCTCTCTACGTAAGAGAGTATCAGAGCGATAGCAACGAGAAGAGAAAGCGTAACCGAATACCGAACGTCAAGCTTCTTCATATCAGTCACCCCTCTCCCCGACGATCTCTACGTATACCCTGTTTGGCAAGCATACCACACGCTCGCCAACTCTGGAGATCTTGCCACTGTTTTCACATACCTTATCAGGACAGTCCGCATCCTTGATATAAGCCTTTCCGCCGGATATGACAAGGGTGTTCGTACCGCCGTTCAGCTGATAATCCCCTTTCACAGATAGACTGTAGAAGCTGGGAGCTCCGTTATCCACGGTGACCTTGACGTATTCGCCGGGCATAGCCGCTACAAGAGTTATAAGGTAAATGAAAAGACCTACGAACGCAACAGCGAACACCAGAGTAATATCGCGGAAAATCCTACTTTCCTTAGATTCTTCATTTTCGCTATTCATAGCCGCACGTCCTTTCTTTCGTTTTTCTTTTTCGAGAGCCTACGGTGTTTTCCGTAGGACTCAGCCCGCGCTTTCTCTGACGGTCGGACCACTCTGCCACACCGCCAAAGCGTTTCTTTGTTTTTTATCAAAGGAAGAGCTTATCGATTTATCCGACGCGGCGTTGCTACCGAATAAAGCCGCACCACATCGTTTTATAAGATTTGTTGTCCAAAACGCGCGCTGAAACATCACCCGAAATGCGTTATTCAAAACGCGCGCCGAAACATCACCCGAAATGCGTTACTCAAAATGGGAGCCGCAGATGAAATTACCGAAGTGAATACACTTCACGGGGCAAACCTCGTGACACTTACCGCAACCGGTGCACTTCTCGTAATCTATAGTTGCGAGATTGTTCTCCACCTTAATTGCGCCGTGGGGACAGTTCTTTTCGCACTTACCGCAGCCGATACAGCCGTTTAAGCAAACCTTACGGACCTGCGCGCCTTTGTCGTGGCTTGAGCATTTCACAACCACGGTCGAGGTGTCGTTTATAAGATGAATTATACCGCTGGGGCACTCCTTCGCACACAGACCGCAGCCTATGCACTTCTTAGGATTGATCTCCGCGATACAGCGCTCCTCGTTTATCGTTATAGCGTTTCTCGGACAAACCTTCGCACAGTCGCCGTAGCCAAGGCAGGCAAAGGTGCAGAATCTGTCACCGGAGTAGTTCATTTTAGCAGCCTTACAAGACTGTATACCTTCATAGAAATATTTACGCTCTTCGGGAGCGCAGGAGCCGTTGCAAGCAACGTAAGCAACCTTCTCAATAATGTTGCTTGACTCAAGTCCCATAATCTTGCCGATCTCGCATGCTACTCTGTCGCCGCCGGGAATACAAAGATTGGGATTATCGGTAGTGCCGTCGCACAGTGCCTTGGCGTAGCCGTCACATCCTGAGAAGCCACAGGCGCCGCAGTTTGCACCGGGCATACAGTCACGCACCTCGCTCATACGCGGATCATCCTTGACACCGAAGAATACAGATGAAAGAGTGAGGAGCATGGCACAAAGGAGCGCGATAACTCCCAAGGCAATAACTGAAATTAAAATTGGCATATTTTACCCCCTTACGAAACACCCAAAAGGTTTCCGATAACACCGGAGAAGCCGAAGAACGCCATAGAAACTATAGACGCGGCAATGAGCGTGATAGGAAGACCCTGGATAGATTTGGGAGATGGGCAGTTCTCTATTCTCGAACGGACTCCGGCAAAAAGCACCATAGCCAGCAGGAATCCCAGGCCTACACCAAGGGATGAGAACATAGACTCCAAGAAGTTGTAGCCGTCGGTGATATTGTTGATCGCCACACCGAGAACAGCGCAGTTTGTAGTGATAAGCGGAAGATATACTCCGAGTGATTTATGCAATGCCGGAATAAACCTTTTCAAAACTATCTCAACAAACTGAACCAGCGCTGCAATAACCAAAATGAAAACAATTGTTCGCAAATATCCCAATTTAAGCGGATCAAGAACATATTTCTGTATGGGATAAGTAACCGCTGTAGCGCATAGCATTACAAAGATTACCGCGATACCCATACCGGATGCCTGATCAAACTTTTTGGATACTCCGAGGAAGGGGCATATACCGAGGAATTTCTGCAAAACGTAGTTGTTTACGAATACTCCCGTCAGAAGTATATAGATCAACATCTTAAAACCGTCCATTATGCCTCCTCCTTTCCGCCGTTTACTTTTCCGTCGGGCTCGCTGACAAGCTCGGTATTTTCAGGGCAGGAAACCTTACCGCATACCGCGGCGGAGGGACATCCCTCGCAGGAAAAGTTCTTTCTCTTCTCCTCGCCCTTCTTCGGACCGATCTTATTTATCACGGCTATCATTATACCGAATACCAGGAATCCGCCGGGAGCCTGAGTGAGTATAGGCAGTGTGAAATTATTTACTATAGCGCCGGATGCGTCCCTGACGATAAGGAACGGAATCTCTTTTTCGGCAAAGGTACCCGCGCCAAGCACCTCACGTATCGTCGCCATAACGAGAAGCGCCAGGAGAAATCCAAGACCCATGCCTAAACCGTCGAGAGCTGAGTCCGCAACGGTGTTTTTTCTGGCGAACATCTCGGCTCTGCCGAGAATGATACAGTTAACTACTATCAGCGCGAGATACACGCCCATCATCTCATAAAGATCGGGTAGATAGGCTTGCATTATCAGCTGAACCACGGTAACGAATCCCGCGATAACGACTATATAGCAGGGGATTCTTACAGTATCGGGAATTATCTTACGCAAGGCGGAAATCACCACGTTCGAGCAAACCAGAACTATCGTTGCCGCGATACCCATAGAAAGAGCGGCAATAACGTTACCCGTCTGCGCAAGAGTAGGACAAGTGCCAAGCACCAAAACTAAAACCGGATTTTCGGCTATAAGTCCGCGAAGGACGATGGAGAGCTTATTATTTTTCATTTTCCTGCCGTCCTCCTTTTCTTCAAAACAATTACGTAATACGCAAATCCGCAAAGCGCCAAAACGAGAGCCGTGATTCCGATTATACGGGCGGCGGGTCCCTCATTTTCTCTGACGTTTACCTTGAGAGCCTCAAGCGCCGCATCTCTCAATCTTCCGGCAGTATTGGTTGCGCCGGTTTCGATTTCAACCTCTGAAACAGTGTTCACGTTCTTTCCTACAAAGCTTCCGAATAAAGCGTCAACAGCTTCATCAGAAGGAGGATTATATCCCCATTCAGGCTTTGGATCGCTGACCCTCCATACTATCTTCTTAATATCCGTAACGCTTCTGTTTTCATCAACGCGGATGAGAAATTCAAATTCAGGATGGCCGTACTGCGAATAAACGAAGGCGTAGGCAACGTAGGCGTCCTTTCCGTTTTCCTTATAAACTCTCTTGACGTACGCGCTGTCCTTTGGAGTATAGCTTACGAGATTTTCAGCTCCCTCTCCGTAGAAATCCTTCGCCATTTCAAATATTTCGGATTCCTCTCTCGGAAGCTCAGGCTTGCTGTCCACAAAGCCGAGATAAACGAAAGCGTCGTTCAGGGCACTCTTTATCGCGCCCTCCGTTACTTGAACGGTAGCTCCGGTAACCAGCTCGGCAATATCCTTTGCCCCCGCTCCTACGTAATGGTTTCCGTAAGTGCCCTTTGGCTTAAGCTCCGCAGGTACGATGCTCTCCTCGTTCTTGGTTATCTGCATACCGGTGATCTTACCGCTCGCGTCAATTCCGACGGTAAAGCCGATTTCCTTTCCCGTGTAGCCCTTATTCGTGACTATGACCACTACGGTGCCCATTCCCGTTTTTTCGGTATAAACGCGGCTGATGGTTTCGGGAGCGTTCTCACCAACGGTGTCGGGCTCGTTGTCAAACTGTCCGCCCGGCATAACCTTACCAAGCGATTCCGCTATTTCTTTCTCATTCCTATCCGAAATCACCGGCTCGGTCAGCAAATTCACAGCGCTCATCAGCGCCGCAACAACGATACATATTATCGAAAGCACCAGAACGGTCTTTATATTCTCTTTATTCCATATTTTACTCATTTTTTCTTACCTCCCAGAGGCTTCTCTGCCGTCCACTTCTCTATATACGGAGAGAGTATGTTCATAAGAAGTATCGAGAAGGATACGCCCTCAGGATAAGCTCCGAAGAATCTGATCAGAGCGGTTATAAGACCGCAGCCGAAGGCGAATATCATCTTACCCGTACGGGTAATAGGTGTCGTAACGTAATCGGTCGCCATAAATACGGCGCCGAAGAGAAGGCCGCCGGAGAGCACCTGGTAAAGAGAAACGGTGAAATCGCCGGATATTATCAGGGAGAGAACGAATACCGTTCCCACGAAGATAAGGGGCGTTTCAAAATGAATAACTCCTCTGTATACGAGATACGCAAAGCCCAAAAGTATGGCGATAGCGCAAACCTCGCCGATTGCTCCGCCCCGAAGTCCGAGAGTCATATCGAGAAGAGAGGGCAAGCCGAATATTTCCGATTTCTTCAGCGCTTCCAGAGGCGTAGCCTCGGAGGTTATCTCTGCGAGAGCGGGCATCATACCGCCGCCAACGGTTGTCGCGAAGCACATCATCATAAATATTCTGCCCGTGATAGCGGGGTTTGCAAAGTTGCAGCCAAGACCGCCGAAAAGACACTTGACGACTATTATCGCGAAAACAGAACCTACAGCGCACTGCCACAGGGGAATGTCGGCGCGTAGATTAAGGGCGAGAATCATACCGGTAACAGCCGCGGAGAGATCTCCTACGGTCTGAGTATGCTTGGTAATAAGATTAAATAGAAACTCCGCGAGAACGGAAGATCCTACGCATACCGCCATAACCAGAAGAGCTCTGACGCCGAATATCACCGTACCTGCCGCAGCCGTAGGCAGAAGAGCTATCAGCACGTCCAGCATTATGCGGCGAGTGGTGGAATTCGTTCTTATATGAGGTGATGAGGATACTATGAGCTTATTCACTTCAGCGCCTCCTTACTTTTTCGCTTGCTGATTTCTGAGATCAGCCTTAGCAAGTCTGTTGTTTTCTACAAGAGGACGGGCAGACGGACATACGAAGGAGCAGCATCCGCACTCAATACACAGTCCTATCTTAGCCTCAGTGAGTCTGTCCGCTCTCTCAGAGCTGTCGCCTATCTTCATCGCCCTGGCAAAGAGGGTGGGATTTAATCCTATGGGACACGCCATAACGCATCTGCCGCAATGTATGCAGTTGTGCTGCTCCTTTGGCGTCGAATCCTTCTTCGAAAGAGCGACTATCGCGTTGGTGTTCTTCATAATAGGATAATCGGTGGAATATACGGCAACGCCCATCATAGGTCCGCCGTACAGTACCTTACCGGCTTCCTTTGAATAACCGCCCGTGAACTGAATTATATCCTCTATCGGCGTTCCGATAGGGGCGATAACGTTCATGGGATTTTTAATAGCCGAGCCGTCTACAGTCACGCATTTTTCAACTAATGGCATACCCGTTTCGAGATATTTAGCTATAAACGCCACCGTTGTAACGTTCATAACCAGGCAGCCGACGTCAGAGGGAAGACCTCCCTCCGGAACTACCTTGCCCGTAGTGTTGAATATGAGTATCTTTTCCGCGCCCTGCGGATAAGTGGACGGAAGAACCTCCACTCTGACCATCTCATCTCCCTCGAATACACGGCGCATCTCCTCGATGCAACGGGGCTTATTGCTCTCTATTCCTATGATTATTTCGTCCGCGCTGATAAATTTCTCCAGCGCCTCAACGCCCCGCTTTACGTAAGCGGAATCCACGGTCATAGTGAGCGTATCGCTGGTGATGTAGGGCTCGCACTCAGCGCCGTTGATTATAATTTTCTTGATAATACCCTTCTTCTCCGCCTCAAGCTTTACTGCGGTCGGGAAGCCTGCGCCGCCAAGTCCTACAACACCGGATTCTCGCACCGCCTGTATAAACTCATCCAGGTTGTTAACCGTTGGAGGCTGTATAGACGGGTCGGGAGTCATCTCCCCGTCCGACTCTATTATGACAGCATGACAGCTTTTGCCGCCGGATGAAAGAAAGGGTTCTACCTTCTTTACCTTACCTGATAGCGACGAATATATCGGCGAGCTGACGAAGCCCTGAGCCTCTCCTACTTTAGTACCGACGTAAACCGTATCGCCGGCTTTAACGATAGGCTCTGCCGGAGCTCCTATATGCTGCGACATAGGTAATATAACAGTAGCGGGCGTGGGAATACGAGCCGCCTGTATGCCTGCGGTATTTTTTCTGTGAGGAACCGGTGTGGTACCTAACATAAAACGTGGCATATTATTCTCCGTTCCGTCCCTTTAAAGGACTGTTTTTTATTTTAAAATTTACTCGACCATTATAGCATAAATGGGCGTGATTGTCAATATTGTTATTTTTTTAACATATTTTTAAGTAATTTTTGTCATTTTGAACAAATTTTTTCATCTTAATTACAAAGCACGCTACAATTATGCCCATTAAATTACGACTTACTTACCGTTTATTATGCCCATACGCACAGTTTATATGAAAAATAGCCTAAAATAAGCAAAAGGAGGCGGCTCGCGTCAGCGCGGCAGAGAAATCGTATAAGCAATAATTGCGTAGAAGCAATCCCACGGTCAGCTTTATCTCACTTTCGCACGGGCGAAATCTTCACCGCTTCGATTTCTCGCTTTCGCCTCCCTCATACATTACTTTCACACTGGCGAAATCTTCACTCCATTGGATTAGATAATTTAATTGGATAAAAGAAAGGGAATATCGGCAATTCAGCAGATACTCCCCTTTTATTTCGTATGATTTTTTATTTAATGTCGGCAAATTTGCCTTTATCGGTTGCTCTATAGACGCTTTACTTAATGCTGATGAATCGGAAAATCTCGATACCCTCTTCCTGAATAAATTCATCGAGAATGCGGTTATAATATTCCATAAATTCAGCGTTATTCTCAAGCATATAGCCTACGTAAAGAATAAGAGCGCTGAAAGCAACTCCGAATATGGAAACTATTATAGCAGCAATAGACAGTCCGTCGAAATAACCCAGACTTCTTCTGGATATCACAGCAAATACTACTCCAAGCACTCCGCAAACTGCTCCAAACCAACCAAGACAGCAGCAGGTTATAGACAGTATACTTACAACGAAAGCAGCGACGGACCAAGCCTTGCTTCTGCTCTTAGGCACTATCACGATCCTTTCGTTATTTGAATTATCGTTATTATTACCGTATTCGCTCTGAAATTCACTCATTATTCCGGGACTTCCTTTCCGTTTTTCTACATTTTAACACATTTTTTTCTTTTTATCAAGGGTATTGTTGAAATATTTTATTTTTTATGCTAATATATAAGCGGTAAAAGGTTTTTTGATAACGAAGAAAAACAGATCCCGTTCTAAAAAGACAAAAAGATACCAAATTTCCGAAGGGCAGAAGAAAAATGATAACGAAGCGAGAACGAAACAGATTGCTTATTATTCTGATATCCGCTAACATCCTGTTTATACTTTTCGCCGCCTTATACGCTCACGCCGTACATACAGTGGGAGGAGAGGGGGTAGTCAGCTGTAATTTCAAGCATATATTCAAGCTGTACTGTCCCGGCTGCGGAGGCTCCAGATCCCTCGTTCACCTTTTCCGCCTGGACGTCATTTCGGCAACTCTATCATATCCACCGGCTCCTATATTTCTTTTGTTTTACGTTGATTTGAATATGCGGTTTACTCTGACAGCGATAAGCTGTGATACTTATTACGTGAAGTCATTTAAACCGAACAGACTGATAATCATTCCCGTCTTTATACTTCTTTCATTCGTTATAAGAAACGCTCTGCTTTTATTTTTCGGTATAGATTATTTAGGCGATCTCACTATGTATTACAGCTGAATAAAAACTCTCGTATGAGCAGGTAAAATTACCTGCTCTTTTTTATTGGTATAAAATTGATTTCTACGGAAAAAATATAATTAAGCGGTTATTTTGTAAATAATTATTGACAATTTATGGGGTTTTTAATGGAAAATCAAGAAAAACAAATTTTAATAAAGAAACATTCTCCTCACACTAAAATAGGAAAAAATATCGTTATGTCATTTCTTTTCGGTGGATTTATTTGCGCCGTGGGAGAGTGTCTTTTCATTCTTTACTTTTATCTCACATCCGACACATCTCTTGCATCTGTACTCGTCACTCTTACTCTAATTTTAGTCGCCGCTATATTGACGGGACTCGGAATTTTTGACAGAATTGCTAAGAGAGCAGGCGCGGGGACTCTGGTGCCGGTCACCGGTTTTGCAAACTCGGTTGTATCGGAAGCGATGGACGCTCAGAGCGAGGGATACGTTATGGGTGTAGGCGCTAAAATTTTCACCGTTGCGGGACCCGTTATTCTCTTCGGTACAGTATCGGGGGTTATCTTTGGAATCGTGTATTATCTTCTATCATTTTTTGGACTTTTATAATTTTCAACACCTTGATATCTCTCTTTTATTTTGCGACACGGCTCCGTACAGAGCTCCGAAATCGGTTGCGTAAATTTTTTTATCGACGGATATCTATTCGAAATACACAGCCTATAAAAATACGGTAAATTTAGAATTTATAACAAAAGTATTCGTAAAATACAGCCGATGAATAATACGTTCGGTTTGGAATGTGTATCAAAAGCATTCGCAAAATACAGCCAAAATAATTCGGTCGTTTCGGAGTACAATAAAATACTTCGGACGGTACGGCTTAAAAAAACCGTTCGAACGACAGAAAAAATCAGACAGTAAAAAGTTTTAAACGACAAAAAATCAGACGAAAAATATTGAAACGAAAAATAAAAACGAAAAATTGAACGACAAAAATTAAAACTAAAAAATTAACCGACAAATAATTGAACGGCATTTTTTTAAGTGAAGAGGAAAAATGAAAAGAGTAAATCAAATAAAATCAAATATATCCGTGATCTCCCACGCCGCCGTAGGTGGAAAAGAGGAGAGGCGCGGACCGCTGGGAGAGAAATTAGATTTCGCCGATCCGTCAGACACCTTTGGACAATCCACCTTTGAGGTGGCTGAGGGAGAATGTGGCAGAATAGCTCTGAACACCGCGCTGACGAAAGCAAATCTCTCTCACGAGGATATAGATCTGATGGTTGCGGGAGATCTCCAAAACCAATGTGTTGGAACGTCGCTGAGTCTTGGAAGCTTCGGTATTCCCTTTCTCGGAGTTTACGGAGCATGCTCCACCTGTACAGAGGCTCTTCTGATACTCTCGGCAGTTATGGACGGCGCTGAAAATATTAAATACGGCGCGGCGATAACCACCTCTCATAACTCCGCTGCGGAGCGCCAATTCAGAATGCCTCTGGAGTATGGCGGTCAGAGAGCTCCCAGCGCGCAGTGGACGGCAACCGCGGGCGGCGCGTTTTTGCTCGGAAGAGAAGGAAGCGGTCCTCGCATAACCGAATATATGGTGGGTAAGATAGTTGACGGAGGAACAAAGGACGGTACGAATATGGGTGCGGCGATGTCCTTTGCGGCGGCGGATTCGATTATTTCATACTTTAGGGAAACGGGCAGAAAGCCATCGGATTTCGATTATATCGTCACGGGAGATCTGGGTAGAGTTGGCTCGGATATACTGAGAGATATTCTCTCTAAGGAAATTCCCGGAGCGGAATGCTTCCACAGAGATTGCGGTCTGATGCTCTACGATTCGAGTATTCAGGACGTTCACAGCGGAGCGTCGGGCTGCGGAACCTCAGCGGCAGTTCTGTCAGCGCATTTTCTTCCGCTTCTTGAGAGGGGAGATATAAACAGCATTCTATTTATCTCCACCGGCGCTCTTATGAGTCCGTCAAGCGTTTTACAGGGACAGAATATAAGAGGCATAGCTCCTTTAATAAAAATAGAAGGGCAAAAAAGCAATAACCGCAGTAAAGAGGAAAATTAAATGGAAAATCAAATTATAAGCGTACTTCTCGCTTTTTTGGCAGGGGGTATTTTAGCCGTAATAGCTCAGCTTCTTATAGACCTTACGAGCTTAACTCCGGCGAGAATACTCGTCAGCTACGTATGTGTCGGCGTGCTTCTCTACGCTTTGGGAATTTACGAGCCGTTATATAATATTTTCGGATGCGGATTGTCCGTACCTCTTATCGGCTTCGGCGCGAATATAGGACGGGGAGTGACGGAGGCTATTGCGGAAAAGGGCGCTATTGGTATTTTGAGCGGTGGACTCAGCGCTGCAAGCGCCGGTATAACGTTATCTTTGTTGCTCGGTTTGTGCGCATCTCTGCTTTTTAAACCAAAACCCAAAAAAATGTAAACCTTTATTTATATAATTTTTAACAAAAATGTCAACATTTTTTTACTTTAATTCTTGCATTTATTATTAATATATGATATAATATTTATGTATTAGTATGTGTTCCGGCGGTTTTTTTACGAATTATGGCAAAATAATCCGCTTTTTTTCGGAACAGACGGGTATATTTAAGATTTTTTTACATTAAAAAATCTGCAGAAGCCTAGTAATTACGACAAGAAAGGAAAGAAAAAAATGGACGAGCTTTCCAGCATCTCTGCCATACTTTGCGAGGAGCTTAAGACTAAAATAGGCTCCGCTCCATCGAGCTTTGATTTATGGTTCGGCGATTTTCTTCTCACCGAGCTTACAGAGGAGCGGGCGCTCTTCTCTACCCCGACGAAGCTCAGAAAGAATATTCTCTCGTCAAAATATCTTGACGTTATAGAGAAAACTCTGGCGGAAATAATCGGATTTTCGGTAAAGGTCGAGATATTCTCAGTCGATGAGCAAAATAATTTTTCAGATCCCTCGAACAACGATATTCCCTCATCTGATATGAGCGAAAAAAACAGAGAGGAGCTTCTTCGCAAGGAGAGAAAGATAGAGGAGATACTCTCCAGCAAGGAAACCGATAAAAAGACACTTCTCGACGATTATACCTTTGATAATTTCATAGAGGGCAGCTCAAATAAATTTGCAAAGGCAGCGTGCTTCGCGGTCGCCCAAGAGCCCTGCGTATACAATCCCCTCTTCATACACGGTCATTCGGGTCTGGGTAAAACACATCTTCTTTACGCGATAATGAACCATATGAAGAAAAATCATCCGGATCTCAAGATCGTGTATAAGAAGAGTGAAACATTTATAAACGAGCTTATCGAGGCGATAGGAAGCGGCTTTACCGCTCCGTTTAAGGAGAAATACCGCTCGGCAGACGTTCTGCTTATCGACGATATTCAGTTCATCGCCGGCAAGGAAGCTACCCAAGAGGAATTTTTCCACACCTTCTCCGCTCTTTATGAATCGGAAAAGCAGATAATTCTCACCTCAGACCGTCCGCCGATGGAAATAAAGCCGCTGACGGATAGACTTCGTACGAGATTTGAGGGAGGACTTATCGCCGACGTTCAGCCTCCGTCCTTTGAGCTGAGAGTAGCTATCATTCGCAAGAAGGCAGAGGATATGGGTCTTAACGTATCAAACGTTCTGGTAGACTATATGGCGGACAGACTTAATAACAATATCCGTCAGATAGAGGGTGTTTTAAAAAGACTGTACGCCGTAGCCTCTCTCACAGGAGCTGAGGTTACGAAGGAATCCATAGACCAAATAATATCCATAGTAGATCCGGGCAACATCCCCACGGACGCTATGGTGGAACGCATTCTCTCCGCCACCGCGAAGAAATACGGTATCAGCGTTGATGACCTTAAATCAAAGAAGAAGACGGACAGCATTGCCAACGCGCGTCATATGGCGGTATATATAATCCGTAAGCTTACGAATCTCTCTCTTAAGGAAACGGGCAAGATTTTCGGCAGAGATCACACCACTGCTCTGGCATCCGAGCAGAAGATAGAGGTCAATATTAAAACCGTTAAGAACTTCGAGAGAGATCTGAATTTACTTATCAAGGAAATTAAGGGTGTTTGATTTTCCACATTTTACTGTTAAAATGTTGAGTTTTCCGTGTTGATAAGATGTTCTTATATAGGTTGAAAAGAAGTAGTTTTTTTTCAAAAATTGCGCTCATCACTTTTCAACACTCCGCTGTCGAAAAAAATTCGGCTGAAAACACAGATTTCTCGCGGACTTTTCGAGTTTTCCACACAACGAACACCCCCTACTACTACTTCGACTACCAAAATATAATATTTGTTTATTCTCTGCGGCTCATCGCCGCACGCAAAACAGAGTGAAGCTTCTAAAAAATCGCGTCCGTCGGTATTTTTGCGGGACGAAAAAGGAAAGGATCGTAAATATGAAATTTACAGTTCAGAAATCAGACCTGATGGCTAAGCTTAACGTCGCTATGGGCACGGTATCTAATAAAAATACTATAACCTCAATAGAGGGCGTTCTCATCGAAACCGTCGAGAACGGAAAAATCAGAATATCCACGTACGATATGAATAAGGGAACGAGAGCTCTTATCGATCCCGTTTCCATTGAGAGAGAGGGCAGATTCATAGTTAACGCTCAGCGTCTGTATCAGACGGTTCGCGTGCTTCCGGAGGACGAGATAACCTTCGATATAAACGATAAGCTGAATTGTACTATATCCTGCGGAAGAGCGTCCTTCTCTATGTTCGCGATGCGCGGCGAGGACTTCCCTAATCTCCCCGATCTTATAAGCGACAGAGGATTTGAGATATCCTCCGAAACTCTTCGCAGAATGATAAGTAAGGTTGCTCACTCCGTAGCCGAGCAGGATAACCGTCCTATGCTCTGCGGCGCTTTCTTCAAGGTTGGTGTTGACGGAATAGAGGTAGTTTCCTGTGATAGCTATACCCTTTCCCGCTGCAGTATGAAGTGCGACGTGAAATCCATCTCTATCGACGGCTCTCTCGGTTATTCCTTTATAATACCCGGTCACGCGCTCTCCGAGCTTTCGAAGCATCTCTCCGACGGTGACGATCAGACGGTAAAGTTCTATATTTCCAGAAAGCACGCGATCATAAGAAAAGAGGATACCGTATTCTTCACCAGAACGATAGACAGCGACTACATAGATTACGAGAGAATCATACCTAAGGAAAACGATATATTCGTAACGGTTGACAGAGAGAGATTTCTCGACGGTCTGGAGAGAGCGAATATCGTAGCAGAGGAAAAAATCAAGGGTTCGGGCAGAAGCTACGTAAAGCTTTCGCTGGAGGATCAGTACCTGGTTATAACCTCCTCGTCGGTGAACGGAAACGTATTTGACGAGCTTGACTGCGTACACGAGGGAGAAAATATAGAAATAGGCTTCAACTGCCGTTATCTCATAAACAGCGTAAACGTAGCTGAGGGAGAAAATATAAAAATTTCCCTTAAGGGTCCCACTCAGGCTATAACCATCGAGCCTACCGATGAGGACGAAAGCTTCTCTTACTTCTATATGATACTTCCCGTCAGAATGAACGAGCAGAAATGATAATAAAGAATTTCAGTGCTGCGGGCTTTCGCAATATTGAAAAATGCAGTATAAGCTTCAAAAAGGGATTAAATCTTCTGCACGGCAGAAACGCTCAGGGAAAGACTAACGCGCTGGAGGGAATATATATTTTCGCCAGAGGAAAGTCCTTCCGCGCCCGTGAGGACGGAGAGCTTGTCAAATTCGGCAGAGATGGCTTTAATCTGAAAATAGAATACGAGGATAAATACGGCGATCAGTCACTGGAATATTCCCTGTACGGAAGAGAAAGACTGCGTAAGAAAAACGGTTACAGACTGAAGGGCGTATCAGAGATGGTCGGCTCCTTCCGCGCGGTGCTCTTTTATCCCGATAATCTTGAGATAGTTAAGGGCGGACCTGAGGAGCGCAGAGGCTTTCTGAATATTGCAATATCGCAGTGCTATCCGGAATATATAAAATACTATTCAAGCTATAAAAAGGCGCTGGAAAACAGAAACTGTCTTCTGAAGGCTTGCCAAAAGGGACTCATCACCGATGAAAACGAAATATACTCCTGGTCTGAGGTGATGGCGGAATACGCGTCGTTTATATACGTTATGCGTTCCGAGTACGTTGACAGGATAAAGCCTCACTGTATCCGAATAATGAGCGATATATCCTCCGGTAATGAGAATATGGATATAGAGTATAAGTCGGATATTCCGTCGGATATAAAAGACAGAAACAGCGTAAAGGAAGAATATATGAGAGTATTTACCTCTTCCTTGGAAAGAGAAAAGGCGGCGGGGGTAAGTCTGCACGGACCTCACAGAGATGATATTCAGATAACTGTGAACGGTAATGATTCCAGACTTTACGCGTCGCAGGGACAGCAAAGGTCGCTGGTTTTGGCTCTGAAGCTGTCAGAGGGTGAGGTAATAAAGGAAATATGCGGAGAATATCCGGTATATCTTTTCGACGACGTATTGTCCGAGCTTGACGCCGTGAGAAGAGAATACGTTCTCTCAGGGCTTGAAAATAAGCAAATAATAATAACCTCCTGCGAGTCCGAGGAGTACGAGAATCTCGGAGCTGAGATAATAGAGGTCACGGATGGCGATTATGTATCTGCACATAGGTAATAAAAAAAGCGTAAAAAAAGATAAAATAATAGGTATCTTCGATTTGGATACGGCTACCGTTTCAAAAACGGGAAAGAGCTTCATAAACGGTATGGAGAAAAAGGGTAAAATAGAATACGACGATACTGACCTTCCCCGCTCCTTTATACTTACTGACGAGGACGGAGAGGTTAAAATAAGACTTTCCAGAATATCTACGCAGGGTCTTAAAATCAGACTCGGCGAAAGCTTCACAGAAATAAAAAAATAGGCAAATATATGAAAGGCATGGTTCAAGAGGTGTCAAAGGAATTAGAAACCAAGAGCTACGACGATAGCCAAATACAAGTACTTGAGGGACTTGAGGCTGTAAGAAAGCGTCCGGGTATGTACATAGGTACGACCTCGCTGCGCGGACTTCACCATCTGGTTTATGAAATCGTGGATAACTCTATCGACGAGGCTCTGGCAGGTGAATGCGAATCTATAAAAGTAGTAATATGGCCGGATAACAGCGTATCCGTAGAGGATGACGGACGCGGAATCCCCTCCGGTAATAACGAAAAGCTGGGACTTCCTACTCTGGAGGTCGTATATACCGTTCTTCACGCAGGCGGTAAGTTTGGAGGCGACGGATATAAGATAGCGGGCGGATTGCACGGTGTTGGTGCGTCAGTTGTTAACGCCCTCTCCGAATGGCTTGAGGTCGAGAACTGCCGCGACGGTAAAAAATACAGTGAAAGATTTGAAAGAGGCGCGGTTGCCAGACCCTTCAGATGCGAGGGAGATAGCAACGGCCGTCACGGTCTGTTCGTAAGATTTAAGCCCGATCCCACGATTTTTGAGGATACCGTATTTGATTATGAAATACTGCTGACCAGAATGAGAGAGCAGTCCTTCCTCAATGCAGGAGTGAAAATTATCCTCACTGATAAGAGAGAGGGTAAGGAGAGAGAGGAGATTCTGCATTACGAGGGAGGTATAATTTCCTTCGTAGAGTATCTCAATAACGAGAAGCGAGGCACCCCTGTTCATCCCGAAATAATTTATATGAAGGGCGAGGAAAACGGCTCTATGGCAGAGGTCGCTATGCAGTATAACGACAGCTATAACGAAACCATAATATCCTTCGCTAACAATATGTCCACGATAGAGGGCGGAACTCACGAAACCGGCTTCAAATCGGCTCTTACACGAGCTATAAACGATTACGCGAGAAAAACAGGTATCATAAAGGGTGAGGACAAGGGTCTTTCCGGTGAGGACGTGCGTGAGGGACTCGTAGCTATAATATCCGTCAAGCTCACTGACGCTCAGTTCGAGAGTCAGACTAAGGCAAAGCTCGGAAACAGCGAAATGCGCCGTCTTGTAGACAGTATAGTGTACAGAAAGCTCGATGAGTTTATGGAGGAAAATCCCGCATCCGCCAAGATGATAATAGAAAAGGCGATGGCGGCAAACAGAGCCAGAGAGGCAGCGAGAAAGGCGAGAGAGCTTATCAGGCGCAAAAACGTGCTTGAGGTATCAACTCTGCCCGGCAAGCTGGCTGACTGTAACGAGAGGGACGCAAGACTCACCGAGGTGTATCTCGTAGAGGGAGATAGCGCGGGCGGATCGGCGAAAAACTGCCGCGACAGCCGCTTCCAAGCAATACTTCCCCTTCGCGGTAAGGTTCTCAACGTAGAAAAATCCAGACTTGATAAGGTTTATTCTAATACTTCTCTTATTCCTATTATACAGGCTCTCGGCTGTGGTATAGGCGAGGATTTTGATATTTCAAAGCTCCGTTACGGCAAGATAGTAATTATGGCGGATGCGGACGTTGACGGCTCGCATATCAGAGTGCTTCTGCTTACATTCTTCTTCCGTCATATGAAGCCTCTTATCGAGGAGGGACATATATACCTGGCTCAGCCTCCGTTATATAAGGTTTATAAGGGTAAGCAGCTGAGATATGCTTTCTCCGATGATGAGAGAGATAAGTATATAGAGGAGCTGGGAGTCAAGGGTGTTGAGTCGGAGAGATACAAGGGTCTTGGAGAAATGGACCCCGAACAGCTCTGGGATACTACTATGAATCCCGAAACCAGAACTCTCTTAAAGGTCACCGTAGAGGATGCAATCGCTTGCGATGAGATATTCTCGGTGCTGATGGGCGATATGGTTGAGCCGAGAAGAGAGTTTATTACCAAAAATGCAAGATTCGTTACTAATCTTGACATTTAAGAGGTGAATATGGAACACAGTTATAAAAGCACAGATATAGAATTTCCTACGCAAAGAATAGAAAACAGAGATATGGAGAGGGAGGTTCGGAGCTCGTTTATAGAGTATTCGATGAGCGTAATCACCTCCAGAGCTCTCCCGGACGTAAGAGACGGTATGAAGCCGGGTCAGAGAAGAATAATGTACGCGATGTACGAGGATAATCTGACTCACGACCGTCCGTTCCGTAAATCAGCGACCACCGTCGGTAACGTTCTGGGTAGATATCATCCCCACGGCGACAGCGCCGTATACGGTACGATGGTAAGAATGGCGCAGGACTTCTCTCTTCGCTACCCTCTTATAGAGGGACACGGTAACTTCGGTAACGTGGACGGCGACGGCGCTGCGGCGTACCGTTATACAGAGGCGAGAATGTCAAAAATCGCCGATTATATGATGGGAGATATCGAGAAAAAGGTAGTTCCCATGACGAGAAACTTTGATAATACGAGGGATGAGCCTACCGTACTTCCGTCGAGATTTCCTAATTTGCTCGTAAACGGATCAGTGGGTATAGCGGTCGGTATGGCAACGAATATTCCGCCTCACAATCTCACCGAGGTTATAGACGGAATAGTCTACAGAATAAATAATCCCGAATGTACTGTTTCCGATCTTATGATGTTTATTAAGGGACCTGATTTCCCTACCTCAGCTATAATATACGGTTCCAGAGGTATCAGAGAAGCTTACGAAACCGGCAGAGGCAGAGTGTATATCAGAGCCAGAGCAAATATCGAGGATGAGAACAGACGTATAATTTTCACCGAAATTCCCTATATGGTCAATAAGTCTATGCTTATTGAGAGTATGGCAAATCTCGTAAAAGAAAAAAAGATAGAGGGAATAACCGCTCTTCGCGATGAATCGGGAAGAGGAGGTATGAGGATAGTCGTCGAGTATAAAAAGGACGCTAACGCAGAGGTAATTTTAAACCAGCTTTATAAGTATACACAGCTGCAGGATACCTGCTCTGTAAATATGCTAGTTATAGACGGCGGTGAGCCTAAAACCCTGAATTTGCCAACTATACTTGACAAATATATTGATTTCCAGAAGAGTATTATAGAAAATAGAACTAAATTTGATCTTGATAAAGCTCTTAAGGAAATACATATTTTAGAGGGATACAGAATAGCTACTGAGAATATTGACGAGGTAATAGCTATAATAAAAGCAAGCGAGTCTATCCCGGCGGCAAAGGAAGCTCTGCAGGAGAGATTCGGTCTGTCAGATGCTCAGTCCCAGGCTATAGTGGAAATGACTCTCGGTAAGCTCTCCGGACTCGAAAGACAGAAGGTTGAGGAGAGGATCGCGAAGCTTGAGATTCTTATCAGCGAGCTCAGATCTATTCTTGCCGATGAAAACAAATTAAAGGATATACTCAAGGGTGAGCTTGAGGAAATCAAGCGTAAATACGGCGACGAGCGTAAATCGGAGCTGATCGAGGCTACTGAGGAAATCGACCTTGAGGATCTGATAGAGCGTCACACCTGTGTTATAACGGTAAGCCATACCGGATATATCAAGCGCCAGAGAGCAAACGTATACTCTGCTCAAAATAGAGGCGGTAAGGGTATAATAGGTATGACGACCAAGGAGGACGACTTCGTCGAGGACGTAATAGTAGCGAACAGCCACGCGTATCTTATGTTCTTCACTAACAAGGGCAGAGTTTACGCTAAAAAGGCGTACAGAATACCGGAGGCAGGCAGAACCGCAAAGGGCACGAACCTAGTAAACATAATAGAGCTGAGCGACGGCGAGCAGGTTACGGCGATAATTCCTATCACGGAGTTCTCTGAGGGCGAATATCTGACGATGGTAACGAAGCTCGGTATCATCAAGAGAACTCTTCTTACAGAATTTGAGTATCAGAGAAGAAGCGGTAAGATAGCTATAAATCTCGATGAGGGCGACGAGCTTATATTCGTAAGACATACCAGAGGAAACGAGAGCTTAATTCTCGCCACGGGTAAGGGCTTAGCGGTCAGATTTGATGAAAATAACGTTCGCGCAATGGGCAGAGGCGCAAGAGGTGTAAAGGGTATTACACTGACGGATGACGATTTTGTCGTAGGCGTTTGCGTAGTTGACGAGAACAAATCCGTGCTTACCGTAACCGAGGGCGGTATGGGTAAGAGGACGAGATTTGACGACTTCCGCGAGATGAAGCACAGAGGCGGTAAGGGCGTAGCTTGTCACAAGATAAGCGAAAAGACAGGTAAGCTTGCATCTATCGTAACCGTAGACGAGGATGACGATATAATGCTCATAACGAACGAGGGTACTATCATAAGAACCTCGGTATCAAGCATTAATGTCTACTCCAGAACTGCATCCGGCGTAATAATAATGAGGCTTTCCGATAATTCGGTTATAAAGAAGGTAGCAAGGCTTGAAAAGCAGGAGGAGATCGACGCGGAGAGCGCTGAGATCGAAAAGGAGATAGAAAACACTCCCACTCCCGAAAACGAAGCCGTATCTTCCCTGCCCGACGGTGATGAAAATGAGTCGGAGCTTGCCGGCGAGTCTGAGGGCGAAATTTCCGAGTCCGACGGAGAATAAGCTATGAGATACGTAAGGATTATTTCATTTATTCTGTTTCTTATAACCCTTATTCTTCCCCTCACGTCCTGTGAAAAGGACAGAGAGTATAACGAGCAGGAGGTTATAGCGGCGGCGGAAGAGCTTCTTATAAAAGCTAAGATAATAAACGAGATATACTACGGTAAGGGTATTGGTTACGACGAGGATACGGGTATAGGAATATACTACAGAGCAAATGACGAATCGTTAAATGAGTTTGGCGTCACCTCAATAGAAGATATTAAGACTAAGACTCTTGAGGTATTTTCTGACGGACGGGCGCAGACTATGTTCAATACAGTCCTCAGCTCTATAAAGGATAATAACGCAGTTATCTACAGCAGATATTATCAGCAAACCGATGAGGACGGATCAAGCTATATTATGGTTAACACCAAATACAAATATTACTTGAAGGGAGATATCGAATATCTTAGCGGTATCATAGTAAAGGACGTAAAGGGTGAGATCATAGTTATTGACGTACCCGTTAAGCTAACCAGCGAAAGCGGTAAGATCAAGAATACCTATATAGAGGTTGAAATGATCGAGGAAAGCGACGGTTGGAGATTTGCTTCTCCCTGTGAGGCGGTCTACAACGAAAGCACCGACAAATACGAACAAATAGTAAAATAATAAAATTTTTATAAATCCGCCAAAGGCGGTAGGAGGTTTACCATGACATTCAAGGAAAAACTCGTTATACTCAGAAAGGCAAAGGGTCTTACTCAGGATGATTTTGCCAGCGCAGTTGGCGTATCCAGACAGGCAGTTTACAAGTGGGAGTGCGGTCAGTCCTATCCCGAGGTTCCCAAGCTTCTTGAAATGAAGCTTCTCTTCGGTATATCTCTCGACGATCTGCTTGATGACAGCTACGATATTCCCCTTCCCGAGAAAAAGAAGAAGAGAATATCCAGACAGACCAAGGAGAAAATCCAGGAGTCCGTTGAGAGCGCTACTTTCGATTCCAAGACCCAGACACATCTTATGAGCGAGGTTGCAAAGGTTGCAGTAGAGGAAGCACCCAAGGCAGCACCCGCACCTGCAGCGGCTCCCGCAGCACCTAAGGCAGAGTCTGCACCCGTAGCAGAGCCTAAGGTTGAGGCAGCTCCTGAGAAGAAGGGCGGCTTCTTCGGTAGAATTTTCGGTAAAAAGTAATTTTAAATAAAATAAATTTTACCAACAAAAAGGCTAAAAAGTAAAATATTATTTACATAATTCGACAAAAACAGATGTTTTTGTCACTGAATAATTTTAAATAATCTGACAATACTTTATCAAGCGATCAAGCAGGGTGATATAATACTATTGGGATCACGGTAATATAGAAGTACCAATAAGACTATCACTCTGCTTGAAAAATTATAGAGAGCTTGGTAAACGTATGAGGGGTTGTCAGAGAAAAGTAATATTCTTAAAAAACACGGGCAGTGATCTGTTTGACGAGGCGTATTTTATCATCAGCCGTGAGGGTGAAAAAGAGGACGTAGGCGAGAAAAATATGATAATCGAGGCAAACAGGATCATAGAAAATAATCAAAAGTGCGATTTTGACCCGAGAAGCTCGCTAAGGAGTAAGATCTACCTCACAGTCTCATTTGTCTCGGGACTTATAATAGGTGCACTCACAGGTGTTCTTTTGTATTTACAGGTGCGCTAGATAGGTGATTTATAAAAGCGGATATTTATCCGAATAAATATCTGAAAAACAAAAAAACATGACACGTGTGGGTATTTCTTTTAAAAATAATGATATTTCGTTAATTTAAGTAATAATTTTTAAAAAGCAAAAATACAATATAATGTAGAATTTTATTTAGAAAACAGCGTCAAAGTACGACATATATACAGGAATAAAAAATGATTAAAGAAAAGACAAAAAAGGATAGAAACATAAAGCTTCGCATAGCTTCTCTCGGAGGACTTGGCGAGGTTGGCAAGAACATGACCGTGATAGAATACGGCGATGATATAGTTGTTATAGATTGCGGTATGGGCTTCCCCGATAAGGATATGCCCGGCGTCGATCTTGTAATGCCGGATATCTCCTATCTTATAAAAAATGCGGAGAAGATCAGAGGCGTACTCATAACAAGTCGGAGGCCAAGCGGT
>JAZOTE010000057.1:0-1802 GCA_045657485.1 Eubacteriales bacterium | reverse complement strand
AGGTATATATGAGTATCAGTTATAAAAAATTATGGGTTCTCCTCATTGAAAAAGACATTACACGGGCGCAGATGCGCAGAGATTTGAAAATTGCTACAGCAACGATGAGCAAGTTGAGCAAAGGCGAGGAGGTTGCTTTGTCGGTGCTTCTTCGTATATGTGAATATTTGGACTCTGACATTGGTGACATCTGCTCCGTTATCAAGCAGAAAAAGGAGGACACCGTATGATACGAATTGCTATATGCGATGACGAAAAGAAGATACTCGACGAGGTGTCGGGATATATCAAAAATTATGCAGAAAAGAAAAGCAAAGAAATCGAGGTTTTTCGTTTTGATTCTGCCGCTTTGCTGATCGGCGCCCTTGAAGACGGCAAGTCCTTTGATATTTTCGTTCTCGACGTGTATATCGGAGACGAACGGGGAACGGTGCTTGCCCGCGATATTCGCAAATTGGGCATTGAAAGCCCTATCATTTTTGCAACGACATCGGTTGAGCACGCGCCCGAGAGCTATGAAACGGGAACGCTTCGCTACCTTATAAAACCGATAAATCTCGCAAAGTTTTATGAGGCTATGGATGCAGCGCTTGCGAGTGTTGAGAAAATCAGTCAGCGCCTTATTAAGATGAAGACCGAAAACGGCTTAGAGAGCATCAATGTAAGTCATATTATTTGTTCCGAGGTGCACGATCACTATCAATACGTCACAATGTATAATGGCACACAGATCAAGATAAGAATGACCGTCACGGAGCTGTTTACGATGCTAAGCGGATACGGCGGATTTATCCGTATCGGTAGCGCTTATATTATCAATCTGAGGCACGTTAAGAACGTATCTCGGACAGAGGTGTGCCTATATAACGATGTAAGTATTCAAATTCCCAGAGGAAAGCATGCAGAAATCAAGAATGCTTTTTGGAATTTCCAGTACGAAGGACAGGAGTAAAGTACGTATGCACGGAACGATTATAGAATTTCTACTTTTGCTTATAGCACACTCTGCTGCCGGAATCTATTCCTCTCCCCTTAAATACAGCAAAAGGATCACTTATATCATTTGGGGCACTTGGGTTGTCATTCAAACAGGACTTCTGCTACTCACGGAATACGTGCTGACAAATTGGACGTTTCAGTTCTTATCCGGATTTCTCTTTCCGCTTGTTGTTCAGTACGCGATATTCATTATAACCACAAAAGGAAAGCTTACACAAAGAATTTTTACCATATTGACCTATTCGATCTTCTTCTGCATAGTCATGTCTATGTTCACCGTCATTCGCGGAACGTTCCAGAGCTTGCATTGGTCGTTGACCTCGCTCATTCAAGCGGTTTTGCTTGCCGTTATCGTTTTCTATTTCCTTCGTTACGTTTGCCCATTGTGCCGCTCGGCATCAAAGAACATAACTAAAGGTTGGATACAGCTCATTTTTGCAAATATCGTTTTTATCATCACCATCGTATTGTCTTCTGTATTCCCGGTGCGACTTACAAGCTTTAATGATCCTGCGTTTATCACCTTTGTATTTTTGAGCATTTCAATTATGGCGGTCTATCCGGTTATTTTCAAAAGCATTAACAGCATGTCAGAAGCCGCCGAGAAAAAAGAGGTGGAAATGCAAAATAAGCTGCTCGTCGCACAGATCGAAGCCGAAACGGCACAGCTTGCCGCAGACAGCCAGGCAAGGCACGACCGACGCCATCACAATCTTGTTCTGCTTGAATTTGCAAACAATAATGATATTGAAAGCGTAAGAGAATATCTCACGAACCTTGTAGATAGTGACAGCGAGGTATGG
>JAZOTE010000056.1:0-5535 GCA_045657485.1 Eubacteriales bacterium | reverse complement strand
GCTTTTACGGCTCCCTTGGCAATACTTCCAAGCTTTTCAAACTTACCGCTTGCTTGCTCTGCCGCGTCTCCTGCACCCTTTAGGCCGTCACCTGCTTCTTTAGCGTCTTCGTCCGTTTCCGATAATTCCTTGTTCATAGCGTCCAAAGAATTCTCGGCCTTTACTATGCTCGTCTCGGCGTTATTGATCTGCACGCGCATATTCCGCAGGCTTCCCGCCATGCTCTCTTCTGCTGCCGTGCTATCCTTTAGCTCTTTCTCTAAATTATCAACTACCGCCGCCTGCGCTTTATATTCTGCTGACGTTGTGCCTAACGTCTTGCCGATCTCTGCAAGCTTGCTCTTTTCGCTATCGTAGGATTTTTGTAAATCCTCGGTCTTTTTCTTCTGCGCGTCATACTGTGAAGCCATAGCGCTATAAGCGCTTTTTAGCTCTGCTAACGCTTTCTTCTGCTCTGTAAGCTTCTTGGCAAGGTCCGCGCTCTGTGCTGATAGCTTCGCCGTGTCCTTATCGTTGCTTGCATACTGGGCGCTTACAAGTTTCATTTCGCTTGAAACTTCTTTTAGCCCGCTCTGAATGTTTTTTAAGGCTTTCTTATATTCACTTTCCCCCGTCAGCTTGACGGATCCGCCGAAGCCTGCCACCGGTGCGCCCCCCTTTCTTTAAAACCACTCTTCCGCCTGCCTTGCTTTCGCCTTTGCCTTTTCGTATGTCGTATGCGTTGTTTTAAGCATTAGTTCAAAGTCAAAATCATCTTTATAAAGCTGATATTCCGCGTTAAACTCCCTCAAGGTCATGCGCCCTACTTCGTGGTTAGTGTATTTTAGTTTTGTTCTTCCTATAAACCGAAACCATGCGAAGTCTATAGTAGGATCTGTTACCTCGTCATGGATAATTAGTTTTTTTCGTCTGATTTAGTGCTATCTATAACCGTCTTGTTTAAGGTCTTGGCAGCGTCCGCAAGTCCGATCTCGGATATAATGCGGCCTACCTGCCTCTCCATAAATTTCTTTCTTGGTTTAAAGTCCTCTTCGTCTTCGTGATCCTCGTTATAGATCTCTATACCCTCGTTAAGCATCGCCGTGAAGCCGTACTTTATGTCTTTAGCTTTCGGCTCTGCCTGCGCTTCTACAAGATCACCCCAGGCTTCTACGCTTCCGTATTGATCCTGGATAACTTCCATAACGTTGAGGTTAAAAACAAGTTCGTATTTCTCGCCTTTGTACTCAATAAATGATTGCTCTACTTTCTTTGCCATAGCTAAAAACCCTTTCTTTATTCGCAAAAAGGGCGGAAAGCTCCCGCCCTAATTGCGTTATTATAATTACTCTTCGTTTGTGTATACTGCGTAGAGTGTTACGTCTCCGCTCGGTGTATACGGGCTTGTTACGTTCGGCGTTGTAGCCTCTGCGGAAGTTGCCCAGCCCGCAAAGTCCTTGCCGCTCGGTGCGGTAATGTTTGTACCGTCATCAAGGTTAATGCTCTGGCCTGCGGTCACGTCTACATCTTCAACAGTTGCCGAAGTACCGCCCATAAGATCGAACGTTACGCGGTAAGTTGTGCCGGTTGCTGCAAGCATATTCTTTAAGTATGTGAGTGCGTCAGACTTTGAAGTAAAGGTTTTAGTCTTGCCCCAAGTTCCGTTTAAGTCTCCCAGGGTAGCTACTACGCCCTCAATAGACGGAGTAGAAAACTCGATAGACTCGCCTCTTGTTGTCTCGTCTTTGGACGGCTCGCCAAACTTCACCTTATACAGAAACTCAACCTTGTATTTGTATGCACCGTTTACCATCTTGGTAACGATACGACCGATACCTACATACGGCGCAACGTCCGAAGACGTCTTTACAACTTCGCCGTTTGTGATCGTATGCCCAAGCAGCGGCGCGAAAATTGTGTCATCGTCATCTGTTACGCCAAGCGTAATTGTACCAGACGCGAAGCTTGTGTCAGACTCCGCTAATGCGTCATCGCCGTAAAGCTTTGCTTCGTTGTTAGTGATCGAAACGCTGCACGAAACGGCCTTGCCAAGGTTTTTAGCGCCGTCATAGGTTGCCGTACCGTCTGCAGCCTCGGTAAGGTTAGCAAACCAGATATTAGATAATCCGATATTAGCCATTTTTTAACCCTCGCTTTCTTTTGCTAAACATATTGTCTTGTGGAAGTATTTTGTATCCCGCTCGTATAGGTCCGGGCCGTCTCGGCTCGGCTGGTACGTCCACCCTGCGGCGGTCATTATATTTATAAGGTTAGTAATAACCGTTAAGTAGTTGCCTTTACTGTATACGTCAAAATCGTAATACTGTACGCAACCTAAAACTTGATCGTCACCCGCTAACACGTTATCTTTATCCATCTGCATATATGTAACGTAGGTTTCTGCGGATCCGTCATAAAACATAAAAGCCACGGGTACGCCCAGCCCGGTCTTGCTATCGTTTAGCAAGCTTTCAATTTCTGCATTGAAGTTAAATAACATAAGCTTACCCCTTTGGTATATATTTATCTTGCACGGCCTGCATAGCCTTTTCAATCTCTGCTTTCCTAAAGGCTTTACGCATAAACGGGTGCTTCGGGTACTTGCTATTTCTTTTGCCGTACTCCGTTACATTTCCCACAAGTGGCGCGGGGATCCTTTCCCCGTTCTTATTGACAAAGTAGCCATATAAAGCTACTTTAGTGTTAATACCGTCATCGCTCGGCGTTTTATAGCTTCGCGTGATCTTCAAGCATCGCATAATGCTGCTTGATAACCAACTTTTAGGCACGTTTGCCTTGATATTCTCATAAGCTACCCGCGCCCCTGCTTCCGTCATTTCCGCAAGCATCTTTTCGGTATCTTTATCCAGACGTTCAAACTGTTTAATAAGGTCGTTTGGTAGTTCTGTTTCAAACCTTGCCAATGTTAACCACCTCTTTTGCTTGCAGTTCAAGCTCTTCGTTTGCCTCGTCCACGTTATTGATATACTCAATTGTATAGGTCTTGCCCCGGTACTTAATAACCATATCGTAGGTTATAACGGTCTGCGGGTAGCGGATCGTGAAGCGTGTTAGCGCTTTCTCAAAATCGGTGTTATTCGCGATCAAGGTAAAGCCCTTTGTGGTCTTAACCTCTGCGTAAGCGTTTAATACCAGGGTTTCTACTTCTGTCGGAAACCCCGCCGCGTCTTTTCCCTTGGTTATGGAATAAATAGCGATCCGCCTATTATATTTTCCCGCGTTCCTTGTACTCATAATAAATTCCTTTGGTGCAAGCCTAAAATGGTATCTACTACCTTGTTAACGTTTGAGTTATCAACGTATAGCGCCCTTGTGTCGTACATATCCTGGCAAAGTACAAAGACTACAATAATCATATCTTTGTACTTATCTAACTCTGTACTATCCTCTATGCCTGTGTACTTTAGGATATAATCCTTTGCCACTGCGATAGTAGTTGTAATAAAGTTGGTATCGTCTGTGGTCAGCTCTGCGATACGCAGATAGTTAGCAACGTCTGTTGCCGTGATATCGCTAACCTTTTCTATAGCGCTCATAAGTTACCCCCTTTTTGGGGCTTACTTAACCCCGCTTTTCTTTGCCCTGGTTGCGGGCTTTTTTGCTTTTGGTTTCGGCTCGGTTTCGGTTTCTACCTCTGCCGCCTTTGGCTCTTGGTTAAGGACCTTGGCGGGCTTCACCTCTCGGATATAGCCCGCTTTTAAAAGGTCTTTAACTATGTCAACGTCTTTGATATCTTTGATATCTCCAACGGCCATAGACACCGCACCGCTAAAGCTTTTGATAGCTTCATACATAAGCGCTGCCCCCTTTACTCATAGATCGCGTAAAGTGTAACGTCTCCGCTCGGTGTGTAAGGACTCTCTACAAGCTCGGTTGCGTCTCCGCTCAATCCCCAGCCTTTAAAGGTCTTCGTGTCTGGCGGAGTAATGCCCGCGCCATCGTTAAGCGCTACGCTCTCGCCTACCGCTACGGTTGCGCTTGCTACAGATCCCGTACCGCCGTTTACATCGTATGCGACAGTATAGGAAACTCTGTTATATACCGCGTAAATAGTTGCGTTAGCGTTGATCTTATACGGGCTTGTAACGTTCGGCGTAGCTGCGCCGTTTTCTGTAGCCCATCCTGCAAACTCAAAGTTAACCGGCGGCGTAAGTGTCGCGCCATCGTCAAGCACTACTTCGTTGCCTGCCGCAGTTGTCACCGCGTCAATAGATCCGCTTCCGCTTCCTGCGTTGTATGTAAGAGTAACAACCGGCACGTTTACAACTGCGCTTGCCTTTGTTGTTACGTCATAAGTACCGTTAGCCGTAATGCTTTCGCTTCCGCTCGGTACAATCGGTGCGGTATACTCTTCCGCAAGGCCGCCGCTAATGTAGGAAGCCGCCTTTGTAGCTTCTACTACTGCGATCTCGCCAACGCCCAGGCTGATAACGCCATCGGAAAAACCGATAAGGGCTTTAATAGTTGTGTTAGCCATTTAAAGCACCCCCTTATGCGGATGCCATAACAAGCTTGGCGATCTTCTGCGCGTCTTCTACCTTTGCGTCAAACTCAAACCAACCTACAACGCCTACGGCGTGCTGTGTTGCGTACTTCTCGCGCAGCACCTCAATATTCATTTCCTCGCTAAACTTGGTGGCAAGTCCCGTAAGATCACCGTAGTAGATAACGGCCTTACCTGCTGCGATATCTTCCATGTTATCGGAAACGTATACCGGCTTGCCAAGCAAGGTTGTACCAAACGGTGAGGAAACATCATCATTAAGCAGATAGTAGCCCGTTGAACTCTTCAAAGTACGGAGTGCGGTACGGGTTGCCGGGGACATGATCCAGATAGCGTTAGCCTGGAAGTCGTCCTTGATAGCGTCATGAAGTCTTACAACTTCGTCCGCAGTAATTGCGCTTGTAGCTGCTGCCGTGATCGCCTGGGTAACGCCGCTTAAGCCTGCTACCTTGCTTGCTGTTCCGTAGAGAAGCTGACCCTCAATAAATCTCTTGATCGCGTAAGCCATACGCTCCACAACAAAATCAACGATGTTAAACTGTGCGTTATTGATAAGTGAACGGCTGATAAGAGTAAGAGTACCGGCAAGGAAGCCGTCAAGCTCGATCTTGTCAAAGTTACCCACGGAAGCCGTAAGCTCTTCAAACTCGTCCGCATAATCCACGGTGATCGCGTGGCTGGTCTCGTCATAGTAAGGTACTACCAATTTACCCTTTACGTTGTACTTTGTGGATCTCTCCAGCACCGGGCAAATATCGTATACCATTGCGATAATCTTGTTAGCGATAGTAGTAGGGATAACCGCGCCGTTAGCGGCCTTGGTCATCTCGTTTCTCTCGTTTACTACGCCTCTTACATAGTCTTCGAAAGCTCTAACTTCTGCTTCCTCTTTGCAAGCGGCCTCTTTAAGCTCCTGCGCTTCTGCCATTTCTTTAGCCCCCTCTTCCTTAAGCTCCTGCTTTTCTTCTTTGATCTCGTCAGCGATCTTAAGCGCTTCCTTGATCTTGCGCACGTCATCGCGGATCTCCGCA
>JAZOTE010000055.1:0-1020 GCA_045657485.1 Eubacteriales bacterium | reverse complement strand
GCGGGGCGCGTGAAAAGTATGCTCAAGGTTGATTTTCGCAGAATGTTCAAATCAAAGCTGTTTTACATCTTGATTGCTTGTGCTCTTGTTATACCGATACTTATGACCGTTATGATGTCGATGATGGATGGCTCCGTTTCGGTCAATCCGCAGACGGGCGAGGAAACCGTTATGCAGGGTCCTGAAAACACCTGGCAGAATATCGGCACGCTTCCCGGTGAGCCTCTCGGCGGCGACGAGATTTTTATGATGTGCAATATCAATATGATGTTTATGGCGGTTGCCGTTTTCGTGTGCCTCTTTATTTCCGACGATTTCAGAAGCGGATACGCCAAAAATCTCTTTACCGTTCGCGCAAAAAGAGGCGAATACGTGTTCTCCAAGACGCTCTCGGGCTTTGTTTGCGGAGCACTTATGCTGATCGCATACCTCGTCGGTTCTATCCTCGGCGGCGCGATCTCGGGGCTTTCCTTTGACCTTCACGGACTGAATGCAGGAAATCTCGTCGCTTGTATGCTTGCAAAGATATTCCTCATGCTTGTGTTCGTTTCGATCTTCACGCTCATCAGCGTGGCGGCAAAGCAGAAGGCATGGCTTTCGATCTGCGGCTCGCTCGGCGGCGGTATGCTCCTCTTTATGATGGTTTCGATGATTACACCCCTCGGCTCGACCTTCATAAACGTCGTTCTCTGTCTCGCGGGCGGTGCAATGTTCGCTTTTGGGCTTGGTGCGATTAGCAAGATAGTGCTGAAAAAGACGAGCCTTGTATAAGGTGAACTGAATATTTGTGGGCTGACAGAAGTAAATTGTCAGCCCTTATCGTTTAGAACGGTTGAATTATTTACAGAAATATGATATAATAAACTCACCGAAAAATAAGAATTTGTCGGTGAGAATATAATGCAATATATATAGGATTTGATATGGAATTTAATGAAAAGATTCAAGAATTAAGAAAACAAAATGGGCTTACGCAAGAGGAGCTTGCCGAGAAGCTTTACGTATCCCGAACTGCTATTT
>JAZOTE010000054.1:0-1788 GCA_045657485.1 Eubacteriales bacterium | reverse complement strand
GGTATCCTTGGTGCGACGAGGCGTGTGAACTCGCGGCAAGGGAGGACAAGCCCATATTTTTAAGTATCGGATACAGTGCGTGCCATTGGTGTCACGTGCTTGCTCACGAGAGCTTTGAGGACGAAGAAATTGCCGAGATTTTGAACAAATATTTTATTTCTATCAAGGTAGACAAGGAGGAGCGTCCCGACATTGATAGCGTCTATATGGCGGTCTGTCAAGTCTTTACGGGAGGTGGCGGTTGGCCCACCAGCATCTTTATGACGGCGGATCAGAAGCCGTTTTTTGCGGGAACTTATTTTCCAAAAACATCACGCGGCGGTATGGTTGGACTTAGGGAGCTTTTGCTCGCAATACACGAAAAATGGGTATCCGACCGCGATATGCTCTTGAGGGATTCGGAGAAAATTATTGAGCATCTGAACAGCTCGGAGAGCGTGTCGGATATAGCGGATATTGATCTAACACACTTGGCAGTGTCGCAATATGAGCGCATCTATGACGCAAAACACGGCGGATTCGGACGAGCGCCGAAGTTTCCGACACCGCACAATCTGCTCTTTTTGCTCGATTACTACGAGCGTTACAAAACAGCCTCGTGTCTGAACATGGCGGAGCAAACCCTCTTGCAGATGTATCGCGGTGGAATGTTCGATCACATCGGATTTGGATTCTGCCGCTATTCCACCGACAAAAAGTTTCTTGCTCCGCATTTCGAGAAAATGCTGTACGACAACGCGCTCCTTATACTCGCCTATTGTAAGGCGTACACGGTAACAAAAAAGGCATTATATCTTGAGATCGCAGAAAAAACGGCAAGCTATATTCTCCTTGAAATGACCTCCCCCGAAGGCGGATTTTACAGCTCGCAGGACGCCGACAGCGAGGGTGAAGAAGGAAAATATTATCTGTTTACGCCCGACGAGATCACAAAGATTCTTGGCACAGAGGACGGAACGCGCTTCAACCGTCATTTTGATATAACGGACGCAGGCAATTTTGAGGGCAAGAATATCCCGAATCTCTTAAAAAGCGATCCTTCCAATAACAGCTTTGAATCTTTTCTTCCCATGCTTTATGATTACCGAAAAAAGCGATATTCACTTCACCGCGACGAAAAGATCTTAACGTCGTGGAACAGCCTGATGATCGCCGCTATGTGTGAGCTGTATCTTGTCAGCGGGAAGGAAATATATCTTTCTGCCGCACAAAACTCAGATAGCTTTATGCAGAAATGTCTGTGTGATGGTGATGCGCTCTATGTCAGCTTTTATATGAAAAAACGGGGCGTAAAAGGCTTTATCGATGATTACTCCGCGTATGTTTTTGCCCAACTTTCGCTGTATCGCGCCACTTTGGATAGTGAACATTTGAATAGGGCAATGCGCTTATGCGATAAGGTCATATCGGATTTCGGAGATAATACGGGCGGATTTTATCTGTATGGCAAAGATCACGAGGAGCTGATTTTGCGTCCAAAAGAAACCTACGACGGCGCGATCCCAAGCGGTAATTCGCTGATGGCGTATAATCTTGTTCGCCTGTCTCTTATTACAGACGAGGAGAAATACAAAATCGAAGCGGAACGGCAGCTTGATTTTCTCGCGCAAAGCGCAGCACAATATCCCACAAACCACGCTGTGTTTTTGATGTCGCTTTTGGAACAGGTCAAGCCACCGATGAAAATAACGGTCGTTCCCGATGAACAAACAGACAAAAGCATATTGCCTCTTGCATTCCCGCCCGACGCGGTTGTTATCCTTTTGGATGCCCCCACAAAGGAATACT
>JAZOTE010000053.1:0-31466 GCA_045657485.1 Eubacteriales bacterium | reverse complement strand
CACTCTGTGCGCTGGTGTGAGAATCCTCTATTACGATGTCAAGAAAAAAAGCAGACCATCGAATGATGATCTGCTTTTTTTGGCAGCGGAATAGGGATTCGAACCCCAACATACAGAGTCAGAGTCTGCTGTGCTACCTTTACACAATTCCGCTAAATGCCCGCACTTTTTTTCGTGCTTACATATTCTAGCACAAAGTTTTTGATTTGTCAATAGTTTTTTAGCAAAATAATCTAAAAATGTTAAAATAGAAATGCAAACGAAAATGATTTTATTGACTTTCGGATAGAAATGTGCTATATTGTGATAGAAAGGAAGTGAAACGTAGTGAAATATCTATATGAAACCCATATGCATACCTATCCGGTCAGCAAATGCGGCAAGGTAGGTGTAAGGGAATCTTTGGAATACTACAAGCGTCTTGGCTATACGGGAGTATTTATTACAAATCATTTTATAGACGGGAATATCGGTTGCGATAAGGACTTGCCGTATGCCGAGATGATGGATTTTTATTTCTCCGATTATGAGGAAGGCAAGAAAATAGGCGAGGAAATCGGCCTATCCGTCTTTTTGGGTGTTGAGTCAAGCTATAAGGGCACGGATTTTCTCATCTACGGTCTGCCTAAAGAGTGGTATTATGCCCATCCGGAGCTCGCTGCAATGAAAAAATCCGAGGCACTTCCATTTATGATGAGCGATGGAGCATTGGTTATTCAGGCACATCCGTTTCGTGAGGCCGGATATATAGACCATATCAGGCTTTTCCCAAGAAACGTACACGGCTTTGAGGTGTACAATGCCTGTCGCACGGAGTTCGAGAACTTTATGGCGCAGAGCCTTGTTGAGCCGTATCGGCTTTTACGCTTCAGCGGCTCCGACAATCACGCAGGAAGCAGTCAGCGCCGACTTGGCGGAATGTGCTTTGACTCTGCAGTTTCGTCCGAGAGCGATTTCGCGTCACGGGTTCTGTGCGGCAGCTGCTCTCTCTTCAAATGTACGGTTTCGGACGTCGAGGATACAATTTCAGAGATTGAGTATATTTGATCGTTTTCTTGCCGAGTGTAAATTGAATATTGATCGACCGTCCGTGTTGAATTTACGGACGGTCAATTTTATAAACATCGTAAATGCCGCAACGTGTCACGTTTTTTGCCACTTCAGCATATTCTTTTCTATACTGAGATTTACTTTGCCCATATCCTTGAGGTACGATAAGTACGACCTTGCAGTACTGCCAATCAGCGCGTACTGTTCTGCCGTCATAGTCAGCCCGTACCTATCAAATAATTTCGCCAGAATTTCTTCGAATATGCGACCCGTGTCGCAAATTTCGGTGATTGCATCGGATATTTTTGCTATTGTTTGCCTATTATAGTTTACCATATCTCTAATACTGTCAAGGGGCGACGAGTGTGATGGCAGATACGCCGCGAAGTTTAGTGAGTCGAGCGTTTTCAGACTTTCGAGATATGCTTCAACATCGAATAGATAGAATACGCCGTATTTTTGTAATGTGGCGAGAGGCGCGATGGCATCTCCTATATAAGCAAATTTCTCATCCACTACGTATCCCGTCATATCCGGGGTATGTCCCGGAAGCGAGATAGCCCGAATCCCCTTCGCTAGAGCTCCTTCGTTCAGCGGCTCGGCAGGGCTCGGATCTGCTATCATAAATTTACCGCGCAGCTCACGCATTGGGAAACCGCCTTGTAGCATAACGGGCTCCATATACGTATATCGGGTAAGCGCTGCTTCAACGCCCAGCGCGTATATTTTACATCCCGTTTGTTCATGCAGATATTTGCATCCACCTATGTGATCGGCGTGAGAGTGGGTGATATACACCTTTTCAAGCTTCCACCCTCTCTCCTCTATTGCCTTGAGAGCTTTCTTTGCGGTGCTCTTATCGTTACCGGAATCTATGAAGCAAACATTTCCTCCTCCTATCTCAACTATACCTATTCTTGATGGACATTCGAGATAATGGCATCTTTCGCCGAGGTCATTTATTTCGTACATTTTTACAACTCCCATTTTGAATTAACGGGGTGCCAAACGGCACCCCGTGTCGAGTTTTTTGCTGCTTTTAGAGAAAAAAGTCGCTAAAATCACTCTATAACTATATCCGATGTGTATTCGTTTTCGGCCCATACGGCTTCGGATTTGTCCTTGATACGCTCGCCGTGAACCTTGAAATTCCGTATCGTGACGCCCTCGGTTTTGTGTTCTGCGTCATATCCCTTGAAGGTGAAGATGGGCTTTTTGCCATAGTATTCTACGTTCTCGATAAGTATGTTTCTGTTTTTGCCTATTCTGCCCTTAAACGTGGTATACTCAAAATGCTGCTCCACCTCGATCAGCACGGCGTTGGGTACGTAGTCGGGGTTGGGATTTACGTACTCCTGGCCGTCCTCCGTCTGCAATACTCTCGCTCCTACTCCGTCGTCTGCTTCAATGCGGATGTTTTCGTACGTGATATCGTGGACGTCCGCATAGTCAACGTTCATACAGTCGATTGCTGCGGTGGTAAGATGTATCAAGTCGCAGTCCTTGAAATGTATGTCTGCAATTTCATCTGCCATAGTTTCAGCGCCTATCTCCAGCGCCTTGCCCCAGTCGTTCCATATGACGCAACGCTCGATAACGGTATCCTTGAAGCTGTGATATACCTTGCCACCGTGGTGCATCATCATGCTCAAGGTCTTCTCCGGGTCTTTCGACTGGAAGAAATCAAAGCCTTTGATACATATTGAATCATCGTAGGTGCGTATGAAGCAATCAGATATGCGAACGCCCTCGCAGTTGTGCATATCAATTCCGTCGGAGTTGTATCTCCAGCAGCCGATGATCTTTACATTTCTGATAGTTAGTCCCACAGAGCATATCGGGCGTATATTATAAAGCAGGGAATCTCTTATAGTGATTCCGTCTATCAGCACGTTCTCGCAGTATTTCAGTACTATTGTGTTTGTTCTCTTTGCGTTCAGTACGGCTGTTTGGTTGCCCTTAACGTTTGCCTCGAAGAGAATTATCTCCTTGTTTCTCGAATTGTCCAGGATTCCTCTGCCTATAATGCTTATATCCTTTGCGTCGGTAGCCTCCACTCTCGCGTAGACCACAGCGCCCTCGTCTATGAACAGAGTCTGTCCGGAGCGAAGCTCAATGAGTCCTACGTCGTGCTCACCGGGACCAAAGTAAATTACGTCGCTGTCGGGATGTTTTGCGTATTTTTTCACTGGATCAATGAAAAGATGCAGCGCGCGCTGTCTGCCGTACGGCTCTACGGTAAAATAGGCGGGCTTAGCGAGAGTAAAGCGTATCGTCCCGTCCCGATCTATCTCAGGATTTATGCCGAGTGAATAGGGGCGTATCTTCAGCTTTGAGGCGTCATATGGCATCTTGGGACGGATTTCATAGCTGACGGGACCATCAGCCTCGCCGGACACGAACTGCACGAGCTCGGTCTGGGATATCTCCCTCTGATGTCCCGGCCACCTGCGATTGATAGGCGCCGCTGAAACTCTGGCGACGTTTGATTCCACAGCCTGTCCGTCAATAATTACCTCGTAGTCTGAGCAGGTAAGCTCCGTTTTTGTTACCTCGTATGCTCTGAAGCCCATAGTGCATCTCCTTTTGTGCGTATAAATTTTTAATCATCTCAGTCGCGGTCTGTTTCCACGCTTTATCCGATTTGTGTTTTTGGAAAACAAAACGGTAACCTGAGCTTAAATTACCTCTATCATAACATACTTGTACTGTATTTTCAATACGGTATTCAAAAAATAAACGATAAAAAAATAAACTGCGAAACGTCACCGCCGAAATAATGAGCAGCTGCCGTCGTGAATGATTTTTTCGCAGCTCGGTACAGTGCGCCGCCACTCCGAAATATCCGCAATTTTGCGCTGTGAACATTTCGTTTATATATTGTGACGAGGAGTTAATCTTGCGTTAATAAAATATTAATAATAAATATGTGGAAAATGCACAAAACAGTCAGCGCTACGTTGTGCATTGTGTGAAAACTTTGCAACCTTAACATTTTTGCACTTGACTTACTATTTTCGTTATGCTATGATATGGATACAGAATCGTGTCTATGCACGACTGATATTATTTTAAAAAAGGAGAAAAAAATGAAATCCAAGATTATTTGCCTGCTTTTGGCGATGATTATGGTGATTGCAGCTCTCGTTTCCTGCGGCGGCGGTGGCGGCGGCACAGGCGGCGGTGAAGGCGGCGGCGGTGAAGCCTCCGGTTCTACCAACCCCGAAGTTTATTGGAGAAAGACTCCTATAGTTTACGAGCTGACAGAGGCTGCGGACGGTAACAGCTTCCCCTCAGGCTGCAGAAGATATTATGCAGGTGATGTTAAGGGCGGTACCACCGAACAGATCGACATAATGATCGGCAAGAGAAACGACGCGGCTCAGGTAGAGGCTAACGTTACTATCAACTACGAGTACGTACCCAACACCACTGCTAACGACCACAGTATGTATGGTCAGACGATATTCAACGAGAGTACCGCGTACGATCCCGGAACATCTGTTGATATTTACTGTAATTTCGCTTACGACCTTACTTGTGCAACCCTTAAGAACTGCTTTGCAAACCTTAAGGCTAACACTGATCTTGTAAGCACCACTTACGGTCTGGGTAAGAACTTCTTCACCTTCAACGAGGAAGGCTACGAGTATATTGGCAAAAGCTACTTTGATTCTTCCGTAGGTAAGGGTTATTTCTACCAGTATATGCTTTCTCTTACTCTCTCTGATGACAAGGTTTACTGCCTTGGCTCAGACTACTGCACCGACCTTGTTCGTGCATTCCACGTTATTCCCGTTAACATCGCGCTTATGAACCAGCTCGCTTCCAATATGATTCCTACAGCGACCGGATATGATGAGAACGGAAATGAAGTTCAGATTACCAAGCAAGAGGACGAAACCAACATTGAGCACTTCTACAGAATCGTATGGGGCAATGCTTGGACCTTCGACATTCTTTCTCAGTACAGCCGTGCCGTATTCGGTGATACAGGCGCAGGCGGCGGAGATGACGGAAGCGGTAAAGCAGGCGCTGACCTTACCGATACTCTCGGATTCGCTATCTCTACCAACGGTATTCCTTCTACCGGTATTCTCTACACCTCTACCGTAGAGATCCTTGATAAGAAGCTTCTCTCTCCCGCAGAGCGTGAGGCAGCTCTCGCTGATCCTTCGCTCGCTCCCTACGTATCCGGCAACTACCTTATTACTTATCCCGAAACCAACCCTGATTTTGTTGCATATGCTACCAAGCTTCAGGAAGTATTCAAGAACGGTTCTCAGGCAGGTATAGCAGTTGTTAACGGTTCTGACAGATTTAAGCTTCAGAGCAGATTCTGCTCCGGCGAGATCCTCTTCGGTAACATCATCAACCTCGGTTCTCTTGAGGAGTCTGAGTATCAGGATATGAGAAAGGGCGAGGGCTTTGGTATCGTTCCCGTTCCCGTATACAAGCTTGGCGACGAGTATCAGACCTTCGTACATAACAACTCCCGTATCATCGCTATCGCGCGTATGACCGACCGTTATGAGCAGTGTGCTGCATATCTTGATTATCAGTCCACTCACTCCAGCGAAATACTTGATACGTATTACAACGAGCAGCTCGCTCAGTCCGTCAGCAACACCAGCGGCGATGACAACGAGCGCATGCTTGTTTACATCCGTAACCACGTACGTAACGTTTTCGATAAGACCTACGAGGACGTTATGGGTGACTTCAATAAGGAAGACGATACAAATGCTACAAAGAACCGTTGGCACGAGATTCTCGCGGCAGCTAACTTCCAGGTTATCGGTATGGAGGGTGAGTATTCCTCCCGTCTAGACGCTAAGTCCAGCAACCTGAAAGAAACTATCAAGGCATGGAATGCTCTTGGCAGTGACGACAGCGGAAAATAATTGTCAATAGTCTTCATTTAGCTGAGGACAGCATTTTGGAGAGCAGGGAAACCTGCTCTCCTTTTTTTATGCGTTTGGTAGTATTTCATTTTTACCGTAAGCACTTGAAAAAAGTATTTCCGTATAGTAAAATAATATTGGTAAATAACGTTCCGGGCGTATGCCACTGTGAGAACGTAGCTTTTTATTCTGCTTTATGAGAGGAATTTGAAATTGAGAGTAATACTTGCATCCAAATCGCCGCGCCGCCGTGAGCTGCTCGGCAAAATAATAGATAAATTTGAAATAAAAACGGCAGATACAGATGAAACGTTGCCCGAAGCTCTTCACCCATCGAAGTGCGTTGAGATATTAGCTATACGCAAGGGGGCGGCGGTTCGCGATATCGAGGGTGATGACGCGATGATCATTTCCTCGGACACTCTGGTAGAGATAGACGGTGATCCTCTCGGCAAACCGAGAGATGAAAACGATGCGGCCTCGATGCTATCCAGACTCTCAGGCAGAAGGCACAACGTACATACGGGCGTGGCTATACATTATAGAGGTAAGGTTTTCAGCGGAACGCATACCTCCGCAGTATATTTCAAGCCTATAACCGACGACGAGATACGTGATTATATAGCCACCGGCGAGCCAATGGACAAGGCAGGCTCGTACGGCATACAGGGCGAGGGCGGTAAATTCGTTGAGAGATTTGATGGGGAATTTGACAGTATTATGGGATTGTCGATTTCGTTAACCGAACAGCTTATCGAAAAGGCGCGCGGAGGTGCTGTATGACAAAGTCTGAAAAAAGGCGCAGACTCTCCGAAATAATCGCAAGGCTTGAGGAGCTGTATCCGAAAAGCGAGTGCGCTCTGCATTACGGAGGTGACCCCTGGAAGCTACTCGTAATGGGAAGATTGTCCGCGCAATGCACGGATGAGAGAGTGAACGCAGTCTGCATGGATCTGTTTGAAAGATTTCCGACAGCGCGCGAAATGGCGGCGGGTGATATCGAGGAAATAGAGAAAATTATAAAGCCCTGCGGTCTTTACAGAATGAAGGCCGCAAATATAAAAAGTGCCTCCGAAAAGCTTGTGAACGATTATGACGGAAAGCTTCCCTCGGATATGGAAGAGCTTTTGAAGCTTGACGGAGTAGGACGCAAGATAGCAAATCTTTTGATAGGCGATATATACGGCGGTCCTGCAATAGTTTGCGACACGCACTGCATCAGGATATGCGCGAGATTCGGTATGTATCCTGAGAAGCTTAAGGATCCGTATAAGATAGAAATGATACTGCGCGATCTTATGGATGTCAGACTCGGAAGTGATTTTTGCCACAGAATTGTAAGCTTTGGTAGGGAAATATGCACCGCAAGATCTCCGAAATGTCACGAATGTCCTCTTTCCGATCTTTGCGAAAAATATATTAAAGGATGATTTTGAAGTGGAAAAGCTTAAGCTTTCCTTGCCCATTATAGTAGAGGGTAGATACGACAAATCCACTCTGAGCGGATTTATCGACGGAGTGATTATAACTACCGAGGGGTTTGGAATTTTCAACAATAAGGAAAAGCAACGCCTGCTCAGACGGATTTGCTCGGACGGAGTTATCGTGCTTACTGATTCTGACGGCGGAGGCAGGCAGATACGCTCATTTCTTTCAGGTATCTTGCCGAAGGAAAAAATATATAACGCTTTTATACCTGAGATCGAGGGTAAGGAAAAGAGAAAAGCGAAGCCCTCAAAATCCGGCAAGCTTGGCGTAGAGGGTATGAGTCGTGAGATTTTGTGCCGCACGCTTGCCCCGTTCCTTGATTTCGCTCCTCCGAAAAAAAACACCGAAATAACCAAGACTGATCTGTATCTTGACGGACTGACGGGAGGCAAGGATTCATCCAAAACGCGAGAGCGACTGTGCCGTTTATGCGATCTCCCATCCGATCTTACTCCCGGTGCGCTCCTTGAAGCCCTTAATATGCTGTATTCCTACGAGGAATATAAGGCTTTGGTAGACGGGATAAAAAATAATTGTTAAAATTTTGACAAATTATGTCGGGCGTATTGACATTTACGATGGGATGTATTATACTTATCTCGTAAAACTAAATATATAAATATGAAAGGGCGTATTACAATGAACAGATTCGTACTCAATGAAACCTCATATCACGGCAAGGGCGCTATCTCTGCCGTTGCGGACGAGGTAAAGGCAAGAGGCTTTAAGAAGGTATTCGTGGCATCCGATCCCGATCTTATCAAGTTTGGCGTTACCGCGAAGGTTTTAAAGGTTCTTGACGATGCAAAGATCTCCTATTCCGTATTCTCCGAAATCAAGCCTAATCCCACTATTGAGAACGTTCAGGCTGGTGTTGCTGCTTTCAAGGCTGCAGGAGCTGACTGTATCGTAGCTAGCGGCGGCGGCTCGTCAATGGATACCGCAAAGGCGGTAGGTATCATCATTACCAATCCTGAGTTTGCTGACGTCAGATCGCTTGAGGGCGTTGCTCCCACCAAGAACAAGTGTGTTCCCATCATTGCAGTTCCCACCACCGCAGGTACTGCGGCAGAGGTTACCATCAACTACGTTATTACCGACGTAGAGAAGAACAGAAAGATGGTTTGCGTTGACGTTCACGATATTCCCGTTGTAGCGGTTGTAGACCCTGATATGATGGCGACTATGCCTAAGGGCTTGACTGCGGCTACCGGTATGGATGCTCTTACCCACGCGATAGAGGGATATATCACCGGCGGCGCTTGGGCGCTTTCGGATATGTTCCACATCGAAGCGATCAGAATTATCGCTAAATCTCTTCGCGGCGCGGTTGCAGGCACTGACGAGGGCAGAGAAGGAATGGCTCTCGGTCAGTACGTAGCAGGTATGGGCTTCTCTAACGTTGGCCTTGGTATCGTACACTCTATGGCTCATCCTCTCGGCGCGCTCTACGATACTCCTCACGGAGTAGCAAACGCTATCATACTTCCTACCGTTATGGAGTATAACGCTCCCGCTACGGGTGATAAGTACAAGTATATCGCAGAGGCTATGGGCGTTGAGGGTACTGACAAGATGACGGTAGATGAGTATCGCGCGGCTGCGGTTAATGCAGTAAAGCAGCTTTCCCTCGACGTAGGAATCCCCGCTGACCTTAAGGATATAGTTAAGGCTGAGGATATTCCTTTCCTTGCTGAGTCCGCGTATGCTGATGCTTGCCGTCCCGGCAACCCCAGAGAAACGAGTGTAGAGGAGATCACCGCTCTCTATAAGAGCCTTATCTGATGGCTCGATAACTCTCGCTTTAATCATCGCGCAATCTTATGAGTATATAAAAATCGCTTACGGTTCCGGAAGAGCCGTAAGCGATTTTTTCGGTTTATTTGGTATACTGGATATAAATTAAAAATACATTTAGGTAAACTGCTAAAAACACTTAAATGTAAACAACTATTGTCGTATTATCTTGTTTTTACGGGTTTTGCTTTGCGCTTTGAGGAGGGGGAGTGTAGTTGCTTTTCTTTATTGCTTTTAGCGGCGTTGTTACGCGCGGCACTTTTGCCTGAGGTCGCGCTCTGCTTTTTCGCATTAACCATAGCTGCGGTATTAGGTGCGGAGCTTTTGCCTAAGGGCGCGCTCTGCTTTTGAGAATTAGTCTTTTTCTTTTTCGCAGTCCTCGCGGGCTTCGCTCCGTTATCTTCTTGAAGACCGGATTTCTTTGCCGCTACAAGCTCCAGCATTTTCGATGCGGCGATCTCTCGCGCATCCTGCTTGTTACCTCCGACACCGGATACGCTGAATCCCATAAAGCAGCATTCTATGATACATTTTCTGACTCCGTCCGCATCGACGGGGGCTGCGCCCAGATCGTGATATTCGGGCGAGGGTAGCTTCTGCTTCGCGGCGAGCGCTTTCAGAGCGGAGAGCGCGTCCTGACGCTTTGCTTCCGTACGCTCCCATTCCGCCTTCAGCGCCGCCAGAGCAGCCTCTGCGGCTGATGAGTCAGCAAGCTTTTGGTTCTTTCCGGTGCCCGTGCCCCACAGCTTATCACCGATATAGCAGCCTCTCTCGTATATCTTTTTGTGATCCGGTCCGCTTTCTCCTACCGTTTTATATATTGGGGGAGGAAGTCGCCGTTTTTTATCCGCACACCATTCCTGCAGCGCGTTTTTATAGCTCTGGACAGGTGCTTCTCCGGACAGATATTCATCGACGTCCAGCATGCCCGTCACTACCTGTATAGCGATTGATATATTCATTCCGCAGTCAATATATACAGCTCCGATTATGCTTTCAAAAAGGTCTTCCATAACGGATGCCTCGTCAGCAACACCGAGCTTTTCGTCACCCTCACCCATCAGAAGATGCTTGTGAAGTCCCAGAGCTGCCATACTTCTGGAAAGATTTCTTTTGTCACTTAGCTTGGAGCGAATGTTTGACATATCTCCCTCTGTAAGCTCCGTTTTTATGCCGTGGGCGTATCTTTCGGTCTTTCTGTTCAGAAGAACCGATATAATTGCGGTAGACAGCACGCTGTCACCGAAAAATTCCAGCACCTCGTTAGAGGAGTAATTCTCTCTGCCGCGGTAATTCTTTTCGTTGCAGTAGCTTGTTCTCGTAAACGCTTGTCGCAAGAGAGATTTGTCCTTGAAGGTATATCCTATTTTCTTTTCTATTTCAGTTATTTTTTTATTAAAGTACATCGTATTCTCCGAACAAGATTTTCTTGATATATTTTATCATCTTTTCAGCAATTTGTCAACAAGCTGCAGGTATTACGTACGGAGAAAACGGTGATTTGCCGTTGTTAAGGGCCGCACCGGACCGGCAATTCAAATCTCTTTAAAACCGGCGATGAGATTTCTTAATCCGCTAAAGCTTGCTATTGACAAAAATAGGGTTTGGTGCTATCATATATGGTGTTATTGTATATAAAAAATTAAGTTGCGTGAGGATTATATGGATAAAACAAAAATTCGTGAGCTTTTCTCTTTGCAAAGGCTGCAGTCCTTCTTTATGGGCAGAATTTATCCGATCGTTGTAGCGCTTTTGGTAACAGTTGGCTATTTTACGGGACTTGAGCTGTATTTTCATTTCTTGAATATGGCGCTGGCCATTTTGGCTATGCTTATCTGCGATTCTTTGCGCCCCATTATCATAGTGGTATGGACCTTCGTATTCCAGATATCTGAGGAGCATACGCCGTCTACAAATAATGTTACCGGCGTGGCATCGGATTATTATTTCACCGAATGGCGTGTCACCGCTCTTATAATCTCATTCGTGCTCGTCGCTGCCGCTCTGGTTTTTTTCTACGTTAAAAACAAGCTTATAACGCCAGATAGACTTCGTACCTTACCTCATCTCGTTCCGTCCCTGCTGCTTGCTGTGGCGTTCTGCGCCGGCGGCGCGTTCAGTTCTGATTGGCAATGGGGCAACTTTGGCTTTGCTCTTGTACAGTGCGTTATGTGGTTCGTTATATTCTATCTTATGCTGATCGGACTGTCAAAGGATAATTCGCGCGAGCTCGTTGATTATCTTGTATATGTGGGCTCTATCGTCGTTTTGATGCTGACCGTACAGCTTCTCGAAATATTTATTACGAACGATCTGACCAAAACTCTCGATGAGTACGGCAATCTTATCAGAGCGGTTATAAGATACGGCTGGGGAAACACCAATACCGCCGCACAGTCCCTCACGGTCACTATTCCGCTGATGTTCTTGGGAGTTATGAGAACCGGCGGCAAGAGCAGAGTGTATTACTTAATAATGGCGACGGTGGCCACGGTCGCGTCTATTCTCAATATGTCCCGCACCGCTCTTGTGGTAGGCTTACCTTTGTACGTGATCCTGCTGATCGTATCCTTTGTGAAAACGAGCGACAAACGCCGCTACGGTATAGAGGTGATTTCTGTTATCGGAGTTATCGTATTAGTTCTGCTTCTGTCATACCGCGAGGTTGCTCTGATAATAGAGAACTACGTTATCAGAGGTACGGGCGACAGCGGAAGATTCAAAATATGGGATTACTCTATACTCGCATTCAAGGAAAATCCTATATTCGGAAAAGGCTTTTTCGGACTTACTGAATTCTTCAACAAATTCTTCAACGCTTGGTCAAATACCGAGTTTATTCCTTATATGGCGCACAATACGCCTGTGCATATGCTTGGCTGCTGCGGCGCTTACGGATTTATCGTATATTGCGCATACCGTGTATGCACTGCCATTCCATTTATCAAAAATCACGATATAATCAAGAGTATGCTTGGCACGGCGCTGTTTTCGGTAATTCTCGGCTCGCTGTTTGAGAATTTCCTGTTTTACATAATGCCTATGCTATCCTATTCCGTAATATACGCAGTTGCGTACAGATATATAGAGGATAAGCAGGCGGAGCAAATTGTCGGAGATGACTCCCGCGAGTCAAACGACTGATACGTTACTTACATTTAAGGTCATGTAGGATACGTCGTACGTTAAGTGCGTGAAAATGGCAGGACTTTTTATACAGATTAGTATATTATACCGTGCGTTGCATTAAAAAACGGATTACGAAAAAGTTTCGTGCCAAAACCGTTGAGGTTTGCCTTTTTACATGATATAATACTCATATAACCGTTGTAGCGTGTGTCGTAAAAATGAAAAAGATCTTGAAAATTTTTGACACGGGTAGCCGCATTTTGGGAAATAATATTTAAAAAACGGAATTTGGAGTAGATCAAATGCTTATCACCAATTTGGAATCAGGTATTATCAAGAAGCTTCACGGCGTCAACTGCGCACCTTATAATCAGCGCGGCGGAGATGATCAGCCGAGAATATGGAATCTCTTTAAGTACATAGGAGCTCCGCATTCCAGACTGCACGATTGCTGCGGCAAATGGGGGGGATCACATTTCGTTGATATTCCAAACGTTTTTCCAAATTTTGACGCGGACGAGAACGATCCCGCAAGTTACGATTTTCATTATACCGATGAGTATATAAACGCCATTCTTGCCGCCGGTACAGAGATAGTCTACCGTCTTGGCATAACTATTGAGTGGGGATCAAAGCAGTACGTTGCGCATCCTCCAAAGGATCTGCTGAAATGGGCGAAGATATGCGAGCACGTTATAATGCACTATAACGAGGGATGGGCAAACGGATTCCATCACGGAATTGAATATTGGGAGATATGGAACGAGCCTGAAAATCCACCTATGTGGACGGGCACAAAGGATGAATTCTTTGAGCTTTATAGGGTGTCAAGCAAATATTTGAAATCGAAATTCCCCGGCATTAAGATAGGAGGCTACGGAGGTTGCGGATTCTACGCAGTGTTCAGAGATGGACTGAACGATTTCTATAAATCCTTCATCCCCTATTTCACCGATTTTCTTAAAATGGTGAAAGAAAACGGCTGTCCACTTGATTTTTATTCCTGGCATATTTATACTGACAGAGAGGATGAAATAAGGAAATCCGCCGATTACGTACGGGAAAAGCTGGACGAATACGGCTTTACCTCTACCGAATCTCATCTTAACGAGTGGAATTACGGCGCAGAGGGCAAGCAGTTTGAGGACAAGGACACTATGGTAGGTGCCGCATTTATAGCGGCGGCATTCTCAATTATGCAAAATTCGGATATAGATCTGGCGCAATATTACGTAGCAAGCCAGCCAAGCGTATATAACGGCTTGCTCTATATGCGTTCGGGTGAATTTACTCCCGTTACTCACGCCTTTCACGCATTCAACGAGTTATTTAAGCTTCGACACGGAGTAAAGATAGAATCCTCCGGATCGGAGCCGTATGCCCTTGCAGCCTCTGACGGTGAAAAAACGCTTGCGCTTATAAGCAGCTACCGTAAAAGTATAGATTCATTCAAGCTTTCGGTACCCGGGCATAAAATGAAGATCAGCGCACTTTCGGACGCAGGATTCGGAGTTGTTCGCGAAGCGGAGGATGAGATTTCTCTTCCCATATCCAAGTATACGGTATATTTTGTTGAGGCTGTTCGTAAATAACTAAAAATGTAAATAATTATTTTCAAAACCACACTATTTATAGCTGTGGTTTTTTTGTTTAGCTTTGATAAATTGCGAAAAAATCTTTTGTTTTATAATAAACTGTTATTTAGACAAGGCTTGATTTTCGATACACAATTGCGCTTTAGCCGATAAATATTTTATTATATAAATAAGGTAGAAAGAAAGAAGCGTCGTACATACCGAAAAAATATTCTGTTTTTCGCTCTTATTTTTCTTCTGTCAATATGTGGTCTTAGTCCACTTGATATGCTCTCGCTTTACTCGAACTCCGTATATTGCCGCTACGTGTCAATCCAATATAAGATAAATCCTTCGTACTTTTGACATATCTTATCTTCGGCGAGGAGTACAAAAGCATATCTAGCCGCAGGCATATCGAGTTACTGATGGCATCTATCTGCCATCAGCACTACATCCAAAATGCGACAATGGCTTTATCCCGATGCTTGATGCTCCGTTAAGAGTATCACTCTATTTTGTGTACACCTTGATGAAACCTTGTTGCTTTCTTAGTCCTTTTTAAGCTCTGATTTTACACGGTGATAATCATCCGTCAGAACGCAGTCGATACCCATACCAAAGAGCTCTCTCGCCAACCGGGGCTCGTTCGCCTGACAGAAATTGCATATTATGCCGTGCTGATGGCAGAGGTCGATCATAGATTTATCATAGGGATGCCAACTGACTATCTGTACCTTATCGAATTTATGCTCTATAGCCGCATCTATCATTGCCGCGTTGCCTTTTCCTGCACCCTGACAGTAGGCGGACGTTGGCAACCTTTCACGCATCTCCAGTAGAGCCTCGGTGTTGCTGGACGTAAAGTATACGTGGCGCGCGCAATCGTATCTTTCGATAAGCGACGCAATCTCCTCTATCATTCGATCGGCTGTGTCAGAACCCCATATTTTTACGTGTATGTTCATTATCACTCTTCCTGCGAACTTTTGAAGTATTTCCTCAAAGGTTGGCAATCGGAGATCTTTATATACTTCGCTGAAGCGGCTTCCGAAATCCAGAGCCTTAAGCTCTTGGAGTGTATGCTCGCTTACCTTACCTGTGCCATCGGATACTCTCTCAAGACAACTGTCGTGCGCAGTTACAAGTCCTCCGTCTGAGCTGGACCACAGGTCAAACTCTATTTCTTCCGCTCCCATAGCTACCGCCGCGCCAAAGGCGGGCATAGTGTTTTCCGGAGCTGCAGTGTGATACCCTCTGTGCGCGCAAAGTCTTGGATATGGCATATACTTGTCAAAGGGAACAACGCTTGCGCCACCGTTTCGGTATAGCCAGGGGCGTCTTCCCTCCTCGATATACTCGTAATGTGCCTTGGGCTTGCCTCTGAAGCCTGCGGGCTTATAATATTTCGCGTGTGGGTCTATGTCTGCAGAAGCAATTCCTATATTACTCTTCATATCTGTGAGCACCTTGCCGTCAGGAGCTATAACGGAGCTGCAGCCGCAGATTTCGGAATCTAGTCCCAAGGAAACGGAAGAACGTATCAAGTATGCGTTGGTATTGTAGCAAAGGAAACGGTTAATTATAGAGAGTGCCTCGTGCGTATCGGTTCTTTGATGAGAGCATCCTATAATAACGTCTACGTTCTGCCTCGCCAGAGGGGCAAAGTTCTCGTAGAAATAAAAATCGTAACAAGTCATAAATCCGAAGCGTATACCCTCGATCTCTATTACGTCGGGGGAGCGAAATTGATAGCTGTATCCTACGTCTATCTCGTTTCCGCCTTGGCGCTCTGTCTTTACTTCGCTCGGCGCGGGATGAGCCTTGTAATATTTGCCAACTACGTTGCCTTCTCTGTCCAGAGCGTACGTTGTGTTCCTTAGACCTGTAGGAGCTTCGTCTGCCGCGTTGAAGAAAACGATAGAATGACAGCGCTTTGCGGTTGCTTTGGCTTTTTCTTTTATTATGGAATTGTATTTCCCGATAGCCGAGTGAAATGCGGCCTTGCTTTTGCAAGCGGAGGGAATATCGCAGTATTCTGGCAGTACGATGATATCAGCATCTTCCCCGATCGTGTCGAGCAGGGCGATCATTCCGTCGAAGCATTTCTGAAGATCTTCTTCATATAGCGAATAGTATGGCTGAATTATGTATACTTTCATATATTTTTTACCTTTCGCATTTTTGTCTGATATGCGTTCATTTTAGCATATACAAATGTTGGTGTCAAGTAGGGTGGGGAATAATGAAAGGTACATCGAAACGCGTACCTGTCACAGAGTATGTACGCATCGCGGAGTCACCACGAATGAAAAAAGCACTCCGAAATGGAGTGCTGATTACGGGAATTTGCTCCGACCGACAAGGCTTCCGACACGGAAGCGTCGGAGCAATGCTTCGAACCCACGCGCCTCACGTAGCTCGGCGCTGCATTCGATTCCGAGTACGGAGTCACCACGAATGAAAAAAAGCACTCCGAAATGGAGTGCTGATTACGGGAATTTGCTCCGACCGACAAGGCTTCCGACACGGAAGCGTCGGAGCAATGCTTCGAACCCACGCGCCTCACGTAGCTCGGCGCTGTATTCGATTCCGAGTACGGAGTCATCATGAATGAAAAAAAGCACTCCATTTCTGAGTGCTTTTTTCATGGTGACCCGTACGGGAATCGAACCCATGTTACAGCCGTGAAAGGGCCGTGTCTTAACCGCTTGACCAACGGGCCTTTTATGGTAGCGGATGTCGGATTTGAACCAACGACCTGCCGGGTATGAACCGGACGCTCTAGCCAACTGAGCTAATCCGCCATAAAGTAAGCTTTTGGGCTCGCTTAGGTATTATATCATATGAGAGAAGAAAAGTCAATACCTTTTTAAAAGTTTTTCCTAAAATGTATTATTGCAATTTTTTTGGAGCGTTTTATGACAGGTCCGTCACGTAGCGAAATATTACAAAAGTTTAATCATTCACGGCACGCATTTGACTCTATTATTGCGGCAAACGCTCAAATTTGTCGCGTGTCATATACTTTGATCGCTTTTGAACCTCAATTCCTATCAAAAAAATCAAAAGGGCGGGGTGCTGTTGAGTTTTTTCGGGGGTTGTGGCTATTTGGACACCGAAAACAGCAACAAAAATTGACAGACAGCAAAAACACCGTCTGTCAATTATGTAAATAAATATTGACAAAAACGCCTGCACTCAGCGTTTTATAAAGCTTGTTTTTGCACCGGTATCTTTTTTGGGCATACCGTAGCTTTCCTTGCCGAGAGCGATACTCTTTATCATAAACGCCATATTGTACGCAAGATTTCGCATAGTTTGCATACCCTCTTCGTCAAGCGGTGCATCCTCTGCTACTGCGCCGTGAACCTGATTCCAATAGGTAGACGGAGCTATAGGCATACCGCTGATGGAAAAATATTTGTTTATGACGTCGAACGAAGCGGTACATCCTCCTCTGCGAGCGCAGACTACCGCGGCTCCAACCTTCATAGTCTTATTAAAATTGGTGCTACAGAACAATCTGTCCATAAAGGAAATGAGCGAGCCGTTAGGCGAAGCAAAATACACGGGCGAGCCGACGATTATGCCGTCCGCTTTTCTGAACGCTTCAGCCACCTCGTTTACTTGATCGTTTAAAACGCATTTACCCGTCTTCTTGCAGGAAAGGCAGCCCGTGCAGCCTACGATCCCACTGCTTCCTATGTGAATTATCTCCGCTTCTATGCCCTCGCTTACGAGCGCGTTTTTTGCCTCGGTAAGTGCGGTAAAAGTGGTGCCGTTTTTGTGCGGACTTCCATTGATGAGCAGTACCTTCATTTATACCTCCGTTGATACATTTATCGGCGAATTATCGCCGTCTAATTTTGATTTTATGCTTTGAGCGTCACGGCGTTACAAAATCACTCCAAAAACGCGTTTAGTGGGGGGTGATGTCGAGTTTTACGGATAAAATACCCTTTGCCGCAGACGAAAAGTGTAAACATATTTTAGCATATTTCCCTCCCTTTTTCAACCCCTGAGAATTAAAAAGTGGGGAAAACGATCATCGCTTATCCGAAAAATTCCCGTTTTTTGCAAAAAAACGCAAAAAAATCCCGAAACTTGACTAAAAAAACTCCCCTGACCCCTTGCAAGATATAAATCTATGTGATATAATATAATAAATAATTTTAAATTTTTGAAAGGAGCCGGGCTTATGCAGGACAGATTTATCAGCTTGCTTTATCCCACGGAGGATTCTTACAATGCACATCAGAGCGGCGAATGCCGTCCCAATATTTCCGAGGATGTATGCGACGAGCTCGGCCTCAATGAGATATTTGATCTTAAAAACGGCAGACTGTCGGATTTCTTCACTATGGACAGTGAGGTTATCCGTTATCGTCAGGAAACCCTTGACGATATGCTGAACGTTCCCGAAATCAAGGACACTCTTTCCAAGGTGCATCCGATACTCGACGATATCGTTGAGCTCCGCCGACTTGACAGGGATAACACGTCCGACGCTGACTCCTATCTTTACAGCATTACGGAGATCGAGCTTTACGTTTCTTGCCTCGACACTCTGGCGCGTGGATTCGGAAATGTCAGGGATAGGATAAAGAGTCCCGCGTTTTCCGCTTTGGCGGATTTCACCTGCGAGCTTGTCGGTTCGGAGTACTACGCGGAGCTTAATAAAAAACTTGAATCTCTCGCGGCTCGCGTGCACGAGGTGCGCAGTGTTACCGTTGGCGTAAATCTTGACAGACAACTTCGCCCGGTATCTGCAGGAGTAATATCCATAAATTCAGAGCAGTTCAAATCAGGCAAGGTGCTTGATAAAATTCTCCGTTTTTCCTTTAAGAACGACGCATACACCTGCATTGCGGAGCTTTCTCCCTTTGGAAAGGGTCAGAGCGAAAACAGAAAGGAAGCACTGGTCGGAGCATTTAACACGGCTATTGAGGACGTCTTCCATTCCTCAGTGCGCGGTTGGCGCAATATAGTAGGCGAGTACGTAATTGATAATACGGACTTTCTTCTGAAGCTTTTGCCTGAGATAGAATTTGTTTCTAAGGCAACGGAGCTTATAGGCAGACTTACATCTCAACCGGGTTGCACGGTCACGGTACCCACCTTGGCTCCGATGCGCGATAAGCGCTTCACGGCTGAGGCGCTGTACAATCCGCGCGTAGCTCTTGCTATCAGTGATGAAATTGTTACCAACGACATATCATTTGACAGCCGGGCAGGTATTTACGTCCTGACAGGACCTAACCGTGGCGGAAAATCGGTAATTACGGTAGCTATGGGAGCGGCTCAGGCTATGTGCCAGCTGGGCTTGCCCGTTGCGGCGCGCAGCGCGGTCATATCTCCGGCGGATGCAGTGTTTACTCACTTCCCGGAGGGAGCAGACGATACTATTGACAAGGGCCGTCTTGGCGAGGAGTGCCAGCGACTTAAGGAGATATTCGATGCGGTCAGCGAGGACAGTATGATCCTGCTTGATGAGTCGCTTTCTTCCACAGGCGCGTACGAGGCGTCTTACATTGCGTCGGAGATCCTTACGGGATTTGCAGTGCTCAGATGCCGCGGAATATTCTCCACTCATCTACACGAGCTTGCCGCGGGAATAGCTGAAATTAACGAGCGCTCTGCGGCGGAGGGCGGTGTTATGATAGATACGCTGGTTGCGGGTATCGAGGAGGGAAAAAGGTCCTTTAAGATACACCGTCGCACTCCGGACGGCAAATCGTACGCCAGAGATATTGCAAATAAATACGGACTCTCCTTTGATACTCTCATAGCCAGAGCAAGAGAGCAGAGAGGAGCTAATATATGAGTTTGATAATCGGAATAGACGTGGGCGGCAGCACCACTAAAATAGTCGGAGTCAGGGACGGTAACAACGGACCTGAGCTTATGACTCCTCAGTACGTTACGGCTAATGATCCGATAACCGCAACCTACGGCGCGTTCGGCAAATTTACGTTGGAGAACGGGCTGAATATATCGGACATAACCGGAGTTATGATGACCGGAGTCGGTTCATCGTATATCAAAAAAGACCTATACGGTCTTGAATGTAGCAGAATAGACGAGTTCACCGGAATAGGAGTTGGCGGTCTTTATTTGTCGGGATTGTCTGAGGCACTCATAGTGAGTATGGGCACGGGCACGGCGCTGGTACACGCCAAAGCCGGCGGACCTATGACCTACCTCGGAGGTACGGGAGTAGGCGGAGGAAGTCTTATGGGACTTTCCAAGCTGCTTCTGAAGGCGGAAACCGTAAATCATATTGCGGAATTTGCTGAGGACGGTGACCTCGGCAATATCGACCTTCGTATTAAGGATATCACCGCCAGCGATGCGCTGGAGTCCCTTTCGGGAGATCTCACGGCGGCAAACTTCGGCAACGTGTCAGACGTAGCCACCAAGAGCGATATTGCTTTAGGCGTTATGAATATGGTGTTTGAAACAGTCGCGATGGTTTCCGTGTTTGCGGCACGTTCGGTGGGCGTAAGTAATATAGTGCTTACGGGTAACGTTACTCAGCTGGATTATTGCCACCGTAAATTCCGTGAGATGAACGGTATGGGGTACGGCGTAACGTTCACAATTCCTGAGCATTCCAGATTTTCTACGGTAATCGGAGCCGCTATGTGCGGTCTTAAAAAATACGGTGATTGCCGATGAACATAATGAGATTTATTATTCCCAAAAGTATGGTGGAGTACGTCACGGTAGACAGCACCGTCAGGCAGGGAATAGAGAAGATGCGATATCACAGATACGTTGCTATCCCCGTTCTTGACGGTGAGGGCAAATACGTTGGCACACTTCGAAACGACGACGTTCTCAGTTATCTCTTGGATAAGGGCTCTTTCGATCAGAAGGATGCGGAGAGGGACGGAGTAGTGGAGATTATGAGTGACAGATCTGCCAGACCCGTGTATCACACGTCCTCGGTAGAGGAGGTCATCGAGCAGGTCAAGGAGCATAATTTCGTGCCGGTCGTTGATGATCGCGGATGCTTTATCGGCATCATTTTACGCAGAGATATTTTAAATTATATATTAAAATTTTATGATGACAAAACAGGGGGAAACAATGATGGCAGATGAAATGAAAGTTTCAACGCCCGGCGAAGAAGCCGTAGCTCCGGTAGCAGAAGAAAATTCTGCTGAAGCGGTTGTGTCCGAAGCAGTCACCGAGGAGGTAGTGGCAGAGGAAGCGGTTGCCGAGGAAGCGGTTGCCGAAGAAGCGGTTGCTGAAGAAGCGGTTGCCGAAGAAGCAGTTGCTGAAGAAGCGGTTGCCGAAGAAGCGGTTGCTGAAGAAGCAGTTGCTGAAGAAGCGGTTGCCGAAGAAGCGGTTGCCGAGGAAGCAGTTGCCGAGGAAGCAGTTGAGGAAGATGACATTGAGTCTAAGCTCAAGGCTGCAGCAGGCAACATCAAGCGCGCAAAGGCAGAAGCGCGTGCGCGCAAATCTGAGCAGGAAAAGACACAGAAGCAGGCTGAGGAAGATGCTCAGGCTCGTTTGGAAGAGGCTGAGAAGAAGCTTCAGGAGGAGGAGCGCCTTGCACAGTTGGTTGCTGAGCAGAAGATGGCGGCTCTCGATTATGCTCAGAATTACAGAAAGAAAATTATGAAGGACAGAGAGAGATCTCTTTCTCAGGCAAAGCTTCGTGAGAAGCAGGAGCGTGAGGAGGCAGAAGCTCGAATCCGCGAAGAAAAGGCAAGGGAAATCGCTACTCTTCTGGAGAAGGAGCGCGAGGAAGCGAGAGAGCGCGGTAATAAGGCTACTGCTCTTCTCAATCGCGTAACCAAGTGCGCGGTGGTGGACGATGACGGAAATCTCCGTATGGTAGATAAGCTTGATCTCGTTAAGGGTAAAATCGACCTTTCTTCCTCTGAGGCATCGGCTGATGAAGCAACAGAAGCAGTAACGGAAACAGCGCCCGCAGAGCCTACCGTTGAAGAGATCAAACCCGCAGTTCAGGCGCCTAACCCCACACCCGTGTATGAATATACCGAGAAAGTAAGCAAGAGCGAGGCTGCTCGCCGCGAGGTTGAAAGCTTCCTTATCGGTGAGATGATCAGCGCGGAGGACGATAAGTACGTTCTGTCTATAGAGGACGATCGCATGATCGTCAATATAACAGCTGATGACGATCCCATCGTTGCCGAGGCGGATTGGAGCCCTGCAAGTGAGTTCTATGAGCGTGAGATAGAGATAGCTCAATCTCAGCATGAATACATACTGAACGCTATTACCGCGAACACCGCAACCGCGAGAGATGAGATGCTCCGCATATTCGCAGAGGAGCAGGCGAGATTCACTACGGAGATGGAGGCGCTTCTTTCGAAGCATAAGTCGATTGCCGACGAGCAGGCTGCGCTTCGTCAGGTCGTTATTGACGAGATAAACGCCATAACAAATGCGAACGCTGTTCTTCCTGAAATCAAGGAGATCGAAGAGGAGTGCGCGGCAGAGGCTGTAGAGGAAATCGCAGAAGAGGCTGTAGAGGAAATCGCGGCAGAGGATGTCGAGGAAATCGCAGAAGAAGACGGCAACAAGATTAACCCCGTAGTTAACGATGATCCCGTCGTTATTGAGCTTCGCGAGATGGGCGAGTGCGTAGAAACCAAGCGCCAGCTCAAGAAATATCTCAAGAAGAGCAAAAAGGCGGTCAAGAAGTACAACAAGCGCATTAAAGCTATAGATGAATCCGCAGAAACTCTTGAGGATGACCGTCGTAAGATCGCTATGATCAGCGCGCTTCGTCTGTGCGGCTCCGTTCTGGAAATAAGATGCGACAACCTTTCTGCAGCTGCAGTTGTAGGAAAGAAAAAATTCACCAACAAGTGCGTTGATGTGCTGTATAACGAAATAGAGAGATACAACGGCAGAGCAAGCGAATTTGCTAAGTTAGGCGGCGTACAGCTCACCCGTGTATCAGCATTCCTTCCGGATCGCCTGGCAAACGGAACTGGCAGAGCGGTCATTCCCTCTGTGGCTTACAGAGAGAGATACGAGGAATTCTGCGAGAAGCCCGAAACCGCTCCCAGAAGCTACGTGTTCAACTTCCCGTCACTTAACGACCTTGTGAACGGTAACTCTCAGAACGGCGCTCCCACCGTTACCGCTATAGACGAGAAGATAGCTACTAACCCCATTACGTCTATCACTCCCGTTCAGGCGTCGATTACAGCCGAGGATCTGATTGGCGACAAGATAGAAGTAAAATCCAAGAGAACGTTCAAGAAGCTACGCAAGCTTGCGGCTAAGGCTGATAAGAAGCTTGCTCGTGAGGTTTCACGTTACGCCGACAAGCTTGAGGAGTCCGCTTCCTCTGTAGCAGCTCTCGCTCTTGAGAGAGAGCGTGTGATCGTTGCATCTCGCGTGCTCGTAGAGGCTGTGAAGCTTGGTAACGCTAAGTTCATTTACGCTTCAAAGCGCGCTCTCGTTGAGCATCTCGCGCGTTACAACCAGTACGCAGCAGCTTGTTCTTACGCTTGCGATACGCCCGTAACCGAGATTCATTCCATCACCGCGGACAGAGTTGCCGAGGCTGCTCTTCTTCCTGACGTGCCCGTAATGGCTCACGTATTTGAGCTTTTCGAAACTGTTGGCGAGGAAACCAGAATAGTAGGCGAGCCTACAGATGAAGAGAAGAACGTTATAGGCGGAAATTGCACCTTTATCTTTGGCGGTCACGCGCCCGTAGGAGCAGTTGAGTCTAATGAAAAATGTGAAACCGGAGTGTCCGACGTAGCAGTTGCAGGCGCGGCTGTAGCAGGAGCAGTATCCGGTGCCGCAATAGCAGGCGCGGCAGCAGATGAATCCGAATCAAATGCGATAGCCGCAGCGCCCGTAGCTGAAGCGGCAGTAGCATATGCCCCCGAAGTAGCAGCTGCAGCACCCGTAGCTGAAGAAGAGTCCGTTGCCGAAGAAGCTGCGGCTCAGAGCAGTGGAGAGAGCATTGTTGAGAGCAACGACGAGGCGGTGGCAGCAGACGAACAGCCGACCGCAATTTCCAAAAAGGAGCTGAAGAAGCGTTACGCGGCGTCCGATAAGAATTATAAGAGCGTTAAGCGTGATATCGAGGCACTCGAATGCTCGAAGTATGGCGCTGCTGCAGAGGATGTTGCCGACATAGACGTTAAGATCCTCATTGTAGTCAAGAATCTTATTGACTCTATTGCGGAGGACGTATCCGTAGCTCACAGCTCTTCTGACAAATCTGCGCTCAAGAAGTATCGCTCCAGACTTAATTCCGAGATCGTATATCACAATTCTATAGTTGACGAGCTCTTTGACGTAGCTAACGTTACTCTTTCCAAGGCATCTGTTGATATGTACGAGGAGATAGTATCCGGCAACGGCTACAGAAAGACTCCCAAGATCGAGTATCAGGTAACAGAGAGAGCTCCCACGCAGGCTATAAACGTCGCAGATGAGTCTGAGAAGAAGCCTGCTAAGTCGGAATATACCGGTAGTGCTACACGCGCTATCAAGGTTATGAACAAGAAGGAGCTTAAGAGATTCCTCAAGAACAACGATAAGAAGGCAGATCTTATCAGATACGAGCTTGCAGCTCTCAGCCAGCAGAAGAATGCAGCTGAAGGCCGTGATATGATCGTAGCTATAGTTACCTTCCTTAAGGCTCAGAGAGAAATCGTTGAGCTCGCGATAGAAAACCTTCTTGCTTCCTGCCAAATAGGCGACAAGAAGTATACCAAAAAGCGTGCTCTCGCTCTTGACGTAGAGGTCGATATCTATAACAACTTCGTACGTGAGTACAGCGAATTTACCGATGACGAGATCACACTTGCTGACCGTGAGCTTTCTTCCAAGATAGTTCTCGGAAAGCCCTACAACAATCTTCCTGAGATCAGCTACTCTACTGATACTACCGCGTATGAGTACAATTACGCTGATTACACTGCATATAAGGTTGAGAATGAAAATGCGAAGAAGCTCAGTCGTGCTCAGGCGGACAACAGAGTAGAGGCCAGCAACGCTGAAACCTTCGAGATCGCGAGCCTTTCCGCAGCTATCGCAAAGCAGGCGAATAAGGACCAGCGCCTTATTGCCGCGAGATTTATGTACGAGAAGAATCTGCTCCAGAGCGATTACGATATGTTCCGTTACAGATACGGTATGATGGACAGAAAGAGTATGCGCTCTCGCACAAACGTAGAAAAACAGTGCAAGAAGCTTGATAAGCAGGGCAAGGAGGCTCTTGCATTTGAGAGAGCAGATAACAACCGTTACTACAAGGTTATCAACACTAATCCCTATCAGCTGAGAATCAAGAATCACAAAAAGCTCGACAAGGCGGTAGCTCTTCGCGAGAAGATTATGCAGCTTCTTAACGAGAGAGATCATCTGAACGGCAAGCTTATCTCTATCTACGAGGGTAACGAGGTAGACCTTGAGGGCAACACCATCACTATGTCGATGAGACGTATCAAGGATGCCGCAGCCAGCAAGGAATATAAGCGTCAGCGCCGCTTCGCTAACAAGGTCAAAAGACTTCATGCAGAGAGAGTTGATAAACAGAAGCTTTACGACCTTATCAACTATCAGATTATGTCTGAGTCCACCGTTGCTATGGCTAAGCACCGTCTGAAGCACGAGAAGCTTCCTACTTCCGAGAAGCGTCAGCTTCGCCGTGACGTAGACAGAAACAAGTCCGCAAAGAAGTCTGCAAGAAAGCAGTTCGATTGGCTCTTCAAGAGAATTGCAAACGCAAATCGCGATGCAGGCGGCTCCTGGTTGACCGCACTCGGTATTATACTCGCGGTTCTTCTGGTGGTTCTCGTAGTATTCGTTTGGATGTTCGGCGGAGATGCTTGGACACAGGTGCTTGAAACAGTTAAAGGGTTTCTTGCAAATCTAGGTTTATAAGGAGGAATTGAAATGAAGAAAAAGAACGTATCCGCGCTTTCGGAAACAGCGGCTATCAAGTCACGTTCCTCCGAGGCAATTGATCTGGAGAAGGACAGACTTGCGATAATCAAGGATCTGGAGAAATATATGAAGCGTTACTCCAGAATCGTAAAGGACAATAGCCTCACTAAGCGTAAGTACCGTGTTGGCAAGGGTCCTCACGATTTCTCCGAAGAAAAGTAAATTTCGGTGAACTCACCGACAGAATAACTGTTTTTTGGGAGCACGGGCAAATTGCCTGTGCTCCCGTTCTTTTTAGTGCTCACGGAACACTGCCTAACGAATATCGCTTGGGTTTATTCGAAAGAATAACGGAGAATTATCTTTTCGGTAAAGGACGAAACGGAAAAGCGGAACGAAAAATTTTCCGATTTGCCCGCGTGGGACAAAATAAATAAATGAAAATATTAAAAAAATTGAAAAAACTATTGATTTTTTTGAATTATATGCTATAATGTATACAGTTGAATAGATCGGTTGAAGAGTGGCTTTCGGGTCACTCTTCATTTCATTGTAAATTGACGGCGCCACGCGCAGAAAGGCAGACGAATGAAAAAGAGCATCAAGGACACAGTCAGAGAGGCTATAACACCTACGGTAGAGGAGCTGGGATATTCTATATGGGATATTACCTACGCAAAGGTAGGAGCGGATTACCATCTGGAGATAACCATTGACCATCCAAACGGTATCGACATTGACGATTGCGAGAAAGTGCATAGAGCCATTGATCCTATACTTGACGAGGTTGACCCGATCGAGGGCTTCTATTATCTGGATGTTTCCTCTCCCGGTATCGAGAGGGAGCTTCGCACAGAGGAGCATATGAGGGCGTGTGTCGGATCTAAGGTAGAGGCGAAGCTTTTCGCGGCAAAGGATGGCAGGAAATCGGTAGTAGGCGAGCTTTTGCAGGTTGGCGAAGAACAGATAGTTATAGCTGACGCGGATGGAGAGATAACGCTTTCTCTCTCCGATATATCAAAGCTGTCTACCGTGTATTTTGAGGAAAATAATTAAAAATAAATATCATTAACAGAAAGGAACGTATAGGCTGATGCCGGAAAATACGGGTACAACGGAAAAATGAACGCAGAATTCTTCAACGCTCTCGATCTACTCGAGAAGGAAAACGGTATATCAAAGGAGTATATGATCTCGCACATTGAGCTTGCTCTTGCAAACGCGTGCAGAAAGGAAGTAGGTCCTACAACGGTGATCAGAGTTAAGATCGATCCCGTCAAGAAGGATATGAAGGTTTATCAGCAGCGTACAGTAGTGCCTGACGATGAGGTTTACGATGACAATTGCGAGATTGGCTACACCGCGGCAAAGGCGCTCTCACGCAGACATAAAATGGGCGGAGTAGTGGAAACCGAGCTTAAGACTAAGGATTTCAGACGCCTCTCGGCGAGAGCCGGCACTCAGATGATAGTTCAGGCTATCCGTACGGCAGAGCGCGAGCGTCAGACCAGAGAATACGAGAACAAGAAGGAAGAGATCATCACCGCTATCGTTGACAAGATAGATACTGTAAACGGCAACGTAATTCTCGACACGGGTACGGGCTACGCCACTCTTATCAAGGAGGAGCAGATCCCCGGCGAGAGCTTTGAGGTCGGTGACAGAATCAAGGTATTTATCTCCGAGGTCAAGAGCGGAGAGGTTCGCGGACCTATCGTAACGCTTTCCCGCGTACATCCTAATTTCGTAAAGCGTTTATTCGAGCTTGAGGTTCCCGAAATTATGGACGGCACTATTCTTATCAAGGGAATTTCCCGTGAAGCAGGTATGAGAACCAAGATCGCGGTCGAGTCCAGAGATCCTAACGTTGATGCAGTAGGCTCCTGCATAGGTAAAAACGGTATGAGAATTTCAACAATTCTCGCTGAGCTTTCAGGCGAGAAGGTAGATATCATCAAGTACAGCGACGATCTTGCGCAGTACGTTGCCGAGGCACTCTCTCCCGCCAAGGTGCTTGACGTATATCTTGAGGACGAGAGAACCTGCCGAGTTACAGTTTCTCCCGATCAGCTCTCTCTTGCTATCGGTAAGGAAGGACGCAACGCTAAGCTTGTAGCACGTCTTACCGGCTGCAAGATAGACATCAAGGCTTAAAATGGCAGCCGCAACATCGCAAAGGAAGTTGCCCACCAGACGCTGCGTCGGGTGTGGAGAGCATTTTCCGAAAAACACTCTGATCAGAGTGTTGCGTACACCGGAGGGAGAGATCGTCTTAGACACGACAGGCAAGCGTTCGGGCAGAGGCGCGTATATCTGCAAGGAGCTGGCGTGCTTCAGACGCGCGGTTAAATCCAAGCGACTTGAAAGCTCTCTGGAATGCAGTATACCGGCCGAGGTATATTCCAGAATGGAAGAGGAGCTGTCGGTTGGAAAATAAGGCGTTGACTCGTTTCAAAGGAATGCTGGGCTTCGCTATGAGAGCCGGCAAGGTTCTGATAGGCACAGATCTTGTGTGCAGTGCTCTTTCGAAAAAAGGCAACGGTGCAGTCGTGACCGTGCTGATATGCGATTCGGCATCCGACGGAACGAAAAAGAAAATATACAATAAATGCGAATTCTACGCAAAGGAGCTGCGCGTTATAAGCACTGATCCCTCAGAGCTTGGCAGCTTGCTCGGTAAAACCTACTCACCTATGGTTTTAGGTATAACCGATGCCGGATTCGCTGACGAAATAAGGAAGGCGCTTGATTCTATCGGAGCGCCGATCTCAGAGAAATCAGAAAGAAAGGAAGTTTCCTACTAAGGAAACCGGTGAACCTTATGCCGCAATTACCTATCAAAATCAGTCAGTTATCAAAGGATTTCAACATAAAGGCCAAGGACGTTATAGATACCTGCAAGGAGCTTGGAATGGATAAGAAGACCGGTGGCTCTATGGAGGATGACGAATTTGAGATATTTATGAACTACCTTACCGTAACGCATCAGATAAAGGATATTGACGCTTATCGCGACGGTAGAAGCAGGATCTCATTGAACTCAAATAAAGCGTCCGTTAAGGTAGAAAAGTCTGAGGAGAAGCGGGTTAAGGCGGAAGCGCCCAAGGCGGCTGAGCCGGCGCAGCCTAAGAAAGCGCCCGAAGCGCCCGTACAGCAGGCAAACGCTGTAAAGACGCAGAGCGACAGAGCTGAGCTAAGACCCGAAGCTCAGAAGCCTCAGCCAAGACCTGAAGCTCAGCAGCCTCATGCAAAGCCCGAAGCTCAGAAGCCTCAGGCAAAGCTCGAAGCTCAGAAGCCTCAGCGTTCGGCGTTTGAGGGAGAGAGAGGCAGATTTGATAAGGGAGATCAGTCTAGGTTTTCTCAGAGACCTGACAGAGCGAGGGATCAGAGAAACGATACCTACAATAAATATAAGAGCGCGCCTCAGGAGAACCCCTTCGCAAAGAAGCTTGATAATATGACAAGACAGGCTCAGGGCTTCAGAAATCCCAATTCTCAGTGGCAGAAGCCCGACGAGCGCAAAAAGACTTTCGAGTCCGGTAAGCAGGCACCCGTGTCAAATATTCCCCCTCTGTCGACCAAGCCGCAGACGGAAACTTCGACTCTTCGTCCTGCTCAGCAGATGCAGCTTGAGAAGCAGCAGAAGCTTCAGCAGCAGAAGCCGCAGCCCACTCCTGAAAAGGCTCAGAAGAAGGAAGAAAAGCGTCCGCAGAAGCAACAGTTCAAAACGATCACGCCTACTATTGACAAGTCGAACGTAAAGGGCGGAGTTAACATCAGCTCGGATTACAACGTTCAGTCAAACGTACCTAAGACTCGCGTGGTTGATATGCGAACCACTGACGTTGACCTTTCAAAGTATGACGACAAATATAACGAGAAGTACTACGCAGTACTGAACGGAACTGATAACAACAGCTCAAAGCAGAAGCTGAAGAAGCAGGATAATAAGGGTCAGAATCAGAAGAGCGCTAAGGATAAGGAACGCGCAGCGCAGGAAAAAATCAAACGTATGGAAGCGGAGCGCGCCCGTAGCAAACAGCTCGAATTTACCGTTCCGGATGAGATCACCGTAATAGAGTTTGCCTCCAGACTGAAAAAGTCCGCGGGAGAGGTCATCAAAAAGCTTATGTTTATGGGCGAGATGAAGGGCCTCAACGATACGATCGACTACGGCACCGCTGAGATCATAGCCGACGAGTTCGGCGCTAAGATCACCCGTGAGATAGTAGTTACTATCGAGGAGCGTCTGTTCACCGAGGCGGAGGACAGCGAGGAGGATCTCATAGAGCGTGCGCCCGTCGTATGCGTTATGGGTCACGTAGACCACGGTAAGACCTCTATTCTTGACGCTATCAGACATACTAACGTAACTCGCGGAGAGGCGGGCGGTATCACTCAGGCTATCGGCGCTTACAGAGTTAAGATCAATGATAAGGATATTACCTTCCTTGATACTCCCGGACACGAGGCGTTTACAGCTATGCGTATGAGAGGCGCCAAGTCCACCGACATTGCCATACTCGTAGTAGCGGCTGACGACGGCGTAATGCCCCAGACGGTAGAGGCTATAAATCACGCTAAGGCTGCCGGCATTGACATTATAGTAGCTATAAACAAAATGGATAAACCCACAGCTAACCCGGACAACGTTCTCAATCAGCTCACTCAGTACGAGCTCGTACCTGAGGCGTGGGGCGGTGACGTTATCACAGTTCCCGTTTCCGCTCACACGGGTATGGGTATAGATGATCTTCTTGAGAGCGTGCTTCTCGTTGCCGAGGTTAAGGAGCTTAAAGCAAATCCCAAGAAGAGAGCCAAGGGTATAGTAATTGAATCCAAGCTGGATCGCGGTCGCGGTCCGGTTGCCACCGTCCTTGTACAGAACGGTACGCTTCATCAGGGCGACTACGTTATCGTAGGAAACGCCGTAGGACGTGTGCGCGCTATGGTTGACGATAAGGGCAAAAATGCAAAGAGCGCAGGTCCCTCAGTTCCCGTTGAGATCATCGGTCTTGACGACGTTCCTCAGGCAGGTGACGAGCTTAACGCGGTAGAAAACGAGAGAATGGCAAAGGATCTTGCAGAGCAGCGCCGTGACAGACAGCGTCAGGAGATTCTGGCGGCAAATGCAAGAGTAAATCTCGACGAGCTGTTCGGTCAGATCGCCGCAGGCGTACAGACACTTAATATCGTAGTTAAGGCAGACGTTGCCGGCTCAGTAGAGGCTGTAAAGGCTTCCCTCATTAAGCTTTCGAGCGAAGAGGTAAAAGTTGCAGTTATCCATTCTGCGGTCGGTGGAATCACCGAAAGCGACGTTATGCTCGCGACGGCTTCAAACGCTATAATCGTAGGCTTTAACGTTCGTCCCGACAAGAATGCTCTTGACAGCGCGGAGAGAAACGGTGTTGATATCCGATGCCACCGTATTATCTATGAGATAATAGATGAGATCGAGGCAGCTATGAAGGGTATGCTTGCTCCCACCTATAAGGAAGTGCTTCTCGGTCACGCAGAGGTCAGACAGACCATCAAGGTGCCCGGCGTCGGAATTATCGCAGGTTGCTATATTCAGGACGGCAAGATTACCAGAAACGCACAGATCCGTATCGTGCGTGACGGT
>JAZOTE010000052.1:0-1001 GCA_045657485.1 Eubacteriales bacterium | reverse complement strand
GACCTTCTTCCTTCACGCGGCGTTGCTGGGTCAGGCTTGCGCCCATTGCCCAATATTCCCCACTGCTGCCTCCCGTAGGAGTTTGGACCGTTTCTCAGTTCCAATGTGGCCGATCACCCTCTCAGGTCGGCTACTGATCGTTGACTTGGTGGGCCGTTACCTCACCAACTATCTAATCAGACGCGAGCCCATCTCTTACCGGATTGCTCCTTTGACCCCTGAACCATGTCAGTTCCGTGGTCTTATGCGGTATTAGTACACCTTTCGATGTGTTATCCCCCTGTAAGAGCCAGGTTGCTCACGCGTTACTCACCCGTCCGCCGCTAAAACTTACGAGATCCATCCGAAAACTTCACTCGCAAGTCTCCGCTCGACTTGCATGTGTTAGGCACGCCGCCAGCGTTCGTCCTGAGCCAGGATCAAACTCTTATGTTTAATCCGTTAAGCTCCTCTTTCGAGTAGCATTTAACTCAAGTTTATTGACTGTCGTTTGCGTTTCTTTTACTCTGTATCGTTTTCAAGGTTCGTTGCTCGCGAGCGAGCTTGACTATAATATCACTCTTCTATAGGGTTGTCAACCCCTTTTTTGAAGTTTTTTTGATTTTTTTCAAAAAAGGTGTTGACATTATCCCTAAAGAGTGATAATATATCAAAGCTCGCTTGAGAGCACCGAACCTTGAAAACGATACAGAATATAAGAAACGCAAAGAACGACAGTCAATAAACTTGAGTTGATACCGTTCGAAAGAATGGTTTAACGGATTAAACATAAGAGTTTGATCCTGGCTCAGGACGAACGCTGGCGGCGTGCCTAACACATGCAAGTCGAGCGGGGATTGTGGAGAGCTTGCTCAAAGCAATTCTAGCGGCGGACGGGTGAGTAACGCGTGAGCAACCTGTCTCATACAGGGGGATAACGCACCGAAAGGTGTGCTAATACCGCATAAGACCACATTACCGCATGGTAGAGGGGTCAAAGGAGCAATCCGGTATGAGGTGGG
>JAZOTE010000051.1:0-27801 GCA_045657485.1 Eubacteriales bacterium | reverse complement strand
AATATTTTATTTAAAGGAGATTATTAAAATGGCAAAGGTTAAGTTTGAAAAGACCAAACCCCACGTTAACATTGGTACCATCGGTCACGTTGACCACGGTAAGACCACCCTTACTGCTGCAATCACCAAGACTCTTTCCCTCGCAAACGGTTCTGAGTTCCTTGATTACAGCCAGATCGACAACTGCCCCGAGGAGAGAGCTCGTGGTATCACAATCAACTCCAGACACGTTGAGTATCAGACTGACGCTCGTCACTACGCTCACGTTGACTGCCCCGGCCACGCTGACTACGTTAAGAACATGATCACCGGTGCTGCTCAGATGGACGGCGCTATCCTCGTTGTTGCAGGTACTGACGGCCCTCTTGCACAGACCAGAGAGCACGTTCTTCTTGCTCGTCAGGTTGGCGTTCCTGCACTCGTTGTATTTATGAACAAGTGCGATATCGTTGACGACGAAGAGCTCCTTGACCTCGTTGAGATGGAGATCCGTGACCTCCTTAACGAGTACGAGTTCCCCGGCGACGACATTCCCGTTATCCGCGGTTCCGCTCGTGAGGCACTTCTCTCCGAGAACAAGGATATCAACGCTCCTGAGTACGCTCCTATCGTTGAGCTTATGAACGCAGTTGATGAGTACATTCCTACTCCTGAGAGAAAGGCTGACCTCGACTTCCTTCTCCCTGTAGAGGACGTATTCTCCATTTCCGGTCGTGGTACCGTTGCTACCGGTAGAGTAGAGCGTGGTACCATTAAGATGGCTGATACCGTTGAAATCGTTGGTCTTTCCGATGAGAAGGCTACCACCGTTGTAACCGGTATCGAGATGTTCCACAAGCTCATGGACTACGCTGAGGCAGGCGACAACGTTGGTCTCCTTCTTCGTGGTGTTGATAAGAAGGCTATCGAGAGAGGCCAGGTTCTTTGCAAGCCCGGTTCCATCAAGCCCCACACCAAGTTCGTAGGTCAGGTTTACGTTCTTACCGAGAAGGAAGGCGGCCGTTCCAAGCCCTTCTTCTCCGGCTACAGACCTCAGTTCTACTTCAGAACTACCGACGTTACCGGTATCATCAATCTTCCCGCTGACGTTGAGATGTGCCGTCCCGGCGATAACGTTGATATGAACGTTGAGCTCATCACTCCTATCGCTTGCGAGAAGGGTCTTCGTTTCGCTATCCGTGAGGGTGGCCGTACTGTTGGTTCCGGCGTTGTTGCTGAGATCCTTGAGTAATTGAAGCTATAGTTATTTGATTTTCAAATAATGAAAATTCCCCGGTGCTGAAATACGCATCGGGGAATTTAAAAAAATACTTAAATAATGCGTTTGTTGGGTAACGCATATATTCAGCTGAATTTGATTGCTTTTTGTAATAAAAAAATATAAAAAATAATATAATCTTTGGGGATTGGTGTGATTCCATACCGGCAGTATAGTCTGCGAGAGACTTGAGTCTTTGACAGGGTGAGATTCCCTGACCGACGGTATAGTCCGGATGAGAGAAGAGAAATATTATCATAGACTGTATTCGTTATGATATTTCTGCCCCGAACTGTCGGGGATTTTTTTATTCCCGGACTGATAGGAGAAAATATGGCAGCCATAAACAACAAGAAATTAAACAACACCACGCGCAAGATAGTGGGAATTGCAGTTTTTTCCGCTCTTGCTTTTGTGGTATCGCTTTTAGTCAGATTTCCCGTACAGTTTCTGACCTTTGACGCAAAGGACGCTATCATAACGGTGGCCGCGTTTATATACGGACCGATCGTTGCGCCTTTCGTATCGTTTTTTGCAGCGTCACTTGAGCTTATCATAAGTGATACGCTATGGTACGGATTTATTATGAATTTCGTTTCGTCAGCGGTCTATTCGCTTACGGCATCTCTTGTTTATAAGAAAGTTAGAAGCTTGAACGGCGCGCTTATCGGAATATTCTCTGCGGTTATAGCAACCACGGGTACGATGATGGGGCTTAACGTTCTGATAACGCCTCTCTATATGGAACAGATCGGAGTACCAATGACGGCGGCGGGCGTGGTTGAAATGATACCAACCGTGCTTCTTCCGTTCAACTTTGCTAAAACACTTTTAAACAGTGCCGTTATTATGCTGATCTACAAGCCTCTGAACGTTGCTCTATCCAGACTCGGCATAGGATCGGGCGGCACATCGCATATGCGGATAGGTAAGAGTACCGTCGTTATAGGTATCGTAGGAACACTATCGCTTATTATATCCTTGGGGATTTTCTATATTTTGGCGTGATTTGTAACGCATAAATATTTAAGCGACCTGACAACTGTCAGGTCGCTTTGCTGTTGCTTTGGAGATAAAATATAATAATTGCTTTAGAAATAAAAGATATCAATTGTTTTAGTGATAAAAGATAATAATTGTTTACAAAATGGCGCTTTTATACTGCTTTTTCGTCGCCGAGATAAAATGCTACAGAATAAATTTCTATCTTTGTGTTAGAGCTTGATTCAAGCGTTGCATAACATATTCCGTCTGCGGGATATTCGGAGATGAACTGAGGAGTTTTGATTATCTCGCCGCCTGATACAACGGATAGAGAAGAATCTTTATATACCGCCCTTATAGAGAAAACCTCGTCAGTATCTGAAATTTTGATTTTTTCATCGCCCGCTATAGCGTATATTCCGTCTGCCGCTTTAACGGTTTTAAATGAACAGATACAATTTTCTTTGTGGTTTTGCAGCTCTATATTTATTTCTCCATCTATCGTACTAATATCGAATTTCGCTCGCATTTCGAATATTTTGCTGTCGTATCCATAGAGATCAGCGGTAAGAGGCAGCCTTGCTTTTCCGCAACTTAAATCTATTATCATGCTTTCTCCGGAGATTGAATATTCGAATTTCGCCCCCAAAGCTCGGAATGGATTTTTCGTATCGCGAGTCAGTAGCCTGCATCTCTCCTGAGATTTAGTTTTCACTACAGGCTCGGCAGCCTCCAGCATATTTCTGCATCTCATCCAATCCGACGGCGTAAGTATTGGCGGTTTTTTCATATCCAGAGCGCTAAATATGTAGTTGAGAATATGATCCGCGCCGATTACCGTTGCGTCAACGTCGCTGGCGTTTTCTCCCGTAGAAACCGGCATTCCCTGGTGATTCGGTGTGCCGCTTGTGTAGCTGTGACCAAATCCGCCGTCCGCCTTTTTGTATTTTTCAAGCTTTCGCTTTGTATTTCTTATAGCATCCGGCGCTCTTTTCTTTAAAATGCCGTCTACGATAGAGAGAGCCCTGTTTTTCGCCTCAGTATCGTTATTAAGATTTATATTTTGCTTGAAACGGCATATAGAAGCCCAGACGTTATAGACCGCGCAAATATTACCCGGAGACTCCTCGTCGCTAAGCAGACAGTCCGTAAGCGCATACGCCACCTTTTCGAGATGCTTCGTCGGATAAGGATAGCCCCATATGTTATATGCGGCCATAGCTTTCATAAATCCGTTAACGTAGCAAAATTCAGTACCGCGAGGCTTTTCTTCGGTGAGCTCTCCCCACAGCCCCGTTCTCTCGTTTATAATGCCGTTTAATGAATTGATGGCTATCTCTATCAGCGTCATACCGTCAAACCTTGCGTATTTCCCACCGTCGGATGATTTATAACGGTAAGTACCCAGCCTATTTGAATACGCAGCAATTTGCTTTGCGGTTTCGCCGATCTCATTGCCGGTGGAGTATGGGTTCTTTATCATTCTTGGAATTACGCTGTCGGTAAAGTAATCTATAAATGCCGTATGCGATCTTAAATAATCCGAGCCGTCGCTACCGGATTTTTTCGCGTTATCGCTTGCTGATTGGCTTGCGGCGGTTTTGCTTTTGTTATATTCAAAAGCATACACGGGTGGAGGTGTATTGACGTTCAGAGAGCTCCAATACTCGTTCGGACCTATACCGTCCCCCTTTTCCATAGTGGGAGTATCGTACACGGGGGCGGAGTCGCAGTAGTCCTGTAATACGGATATACATCTATAGAGGTCCCGGCTCTTATGCGATATCTGCTCGTCGGCGGTCGTCTTCGACCAGTGTGGATGGTAGAAGTAACCGTTTTTATCCTGTATGGATTTTGTGTAATATACTATCTGCGGCATCATCCATTCTGGAAGACCGAGCTTGCAGCTTCTGCCGTTTGCATCCAGCATTCCGGAGCCCTCAATAAACGAAAACATCTGGTGTGTGCTTTCTATATCCGGTACGAAGCCTTCAGTGACCTTTCCTACGGGAGATGCGTAGAAAGCGCCCCATCCCTTATCGTAGAGATTAGCGGTCCAATCTACCAGTCTGTCGTCATATATCGTATAGAGATCCTTCACCGCATCGCTTACAGCTCTGCCGCCTTCGCCGCCGCCTGCGTCCTCCGCGATCTCGTCCCACATAAGCTCCTGCTTTTTGATATCCAGCCTTCGCTGTTTTTCTATTTCCTCAGGCAAGTAGTAATACTTCATATATACTCCTCAGGCAAGGGTTGTTTCTCTTGCGCATTTCAAATTTAACAGTTGTATTCATTATAACACAAATAATTTACGGTTGCTATTTTAATAAATAAAAAAACAAAACAGCTTGGTCGTTTTGACCAAAAAAACAGGAGTGTTTTTGGCGTATTGCACAAACAGCTCTTCTAAAACTCCCTCGTACGCGCATACGCGTGGGCGCAGGTATTGACATTTTCAGTAAAAAATGATACAATTAGATTAAGTACCGGTGTAGAGGTTACCTTTATGAATGCTAATATTAAAGTTTCGGTGATTATACCGATATATAACGCTTACGATTATCTTCGACCTGCAATGGATACGGTCATAGACCAAACGCTGAGAGAGATAGAGATCATCTGCATTGACGACGGATCTACCGATAAATCTCTTTCTATCATCAAGGAGTATCAGGAGAGGGATGACCGTATCAGAATAGTAACGGAGAACAATGCGGGAGTGTCCACCGCACGCAACAAGGGGATCAGCCGTGTCAGAGGAGATTACGTTATATTTCTCGACGCTGACGACTTTTACGAGCCGACCTTGCTTGAGCGGTTGTATGAGATTGCGGTGAGGGACGATCTGGATATCGCGGTGTGTAAATACGACGTATATAACGATAAGCAGTCTGATTTTTCACCGGCCATCGCCGCGCCCCATCAGGATATATTTAAGGACGAAGCGGTAGTTTCCAAGTGCGAATATCCGGATTATATACTGCAGTGTACTACGGGATACGTGTGGAACAAGCTCTTTAAGACTTCGTTTATAAGGGAAAAGGAGCTTGTATTCGCTCCTGAACTTTACGTTTTCGAGGACGTTCATTTCGTATGCTCCGCAATGTCCCTGGCTTCACGGGTCGCGGCGGTAGGAGACGTACTTGTTCATCACAGAGTATATAACGATCAGTCTAGAACCAAGCTGTTCAGAAAGTATTACAGCCAGGTTCTCGTCGTGTACCATAAGATCAAGGAGTTTTTGACATCACACGGCGTATACATTCCTCTGAAGAACGCATATCTTAATCTTTCGGCAAGCCGATGCTATAAGATATATAATCTGCTCTGGAATGACGGCAAGGAGGATTTCTGGAATCTTCTTCATGGCGGCTATGCGGACAGCTTCGGCTGGTTCTCTCACGAATCGGAGGACTTTGAGGATAAGAACGTTTGCGATTTTGCGGCGAACGTTGGACTCTATACTCATAAGCAGTATGAGCGCAGATTGAATAAGGGCATGGAGCTGAACGTCGATAAGCTTACCAAGAGCAATCTTGTGCGCAGGATAAAAAACAATAAAAACGGAGAAAAATTTTCCGAAAGAATTAAATATCTCTTTGAACAGATTTTTGGAAAAAAGAGTAAAAAGTAAAGCTTTGCTTACATAAATATAAAAAACGGACCGAAAACGTGAAAACTGTGAGAGAACACGTGCGTCGATCCGTTTTTTTTGTTTATAATGTCAGTCGAGCATTGCGAGATGTGTCAGAGTGGCTTCTTTGATATTTGTGAGTAACTCCTGGGATATTCTCCCACGGTCTTCCTCTTTTTTTCTATTATTATCAGCGGATGGTTCAGCTCCTCACCATATCCGTCAATCAGCCTCAGACTGTCAGAAAATGCGTCGCCGCCGCCGAGAACCGTAATCGCCCTGTTTGCCTGAGCGAGCTCGTTCTCTGCGTTTTTGCCCTTCATTGCGATCATTTTTCCTCCCGACCTTACAAGAGGCATACACAGCTCGCACAGCACTCTCAGCTCTGCCACGGCTCTTGCCGTCGCGTAGTCAAAGCTTTCACGCAAATCGCCCCTTCTGCCTGCATCCTCGGCCCGTATGACCTGGGTCTTAACGTTTGAGAGGCAGAGCAGCTCTGCCGTTGCGGACACGTATCCCACTCTCTTGGCGGTGGAGTCTATCGCCAATATCTTAAGGTCGGGACGAACGATTGCCAGCGGTAGGGTAGGGAAGCCTGCGCCGCAGCCAACGTCCACTACGGATGCGCCCTCCTTGAATCTTGATTCTATGGCGGCACAGTCGGCGTAATGACCGAGTATTATCTTATTTACGTCTGTAATGGCGGTGAGGTTGTATTTTTCGTTTTCCGTAAGCATTCTTTCGGTCAGCCTGTAGAAGAGGTCGCATCTTTTTTCATTCAAAAGATGAGAAATACCGTTTATTTCGAAAACTTCATTAAGACGGGTGATAAAATCCTGTCTGTTTATTTCTATAGCCATTGCCAAGCCCTTTCAGTGCCTCGCGTCTTTTGGCGGAGCACCGCTCTCGCTGCGCGAGGTGAGTTTATATAATAACAAACGTATTTTACCATACGCCCGCATATTTGTCAATAATGCCCGGACATTTGTCAATAATTGTCTTGACTTTTTGAAGCGGCAAGTCTATAATAAAATTAACTTTTATATTTTAAGTGACAGGGAGGAAAAACAATGCTTACTCTTGAACAGATCGATAAGAATATGGCGAATGAAACGAACGTACGAAAAGACGGAATGATCTTCTACAGACCTGAGGATGAGCCTATGCGACTTTACGGAGTTCGGAAAATAGGCGATCGCTATTACAGAATGCCGCCTGAGATAGCTAAAACCGTAAACACGGGCGTTGAGGGACTTAACTGTAACACGGTAGGCGGCAGAGTTCGCTTCACTACAGATAGCAAAAGAATAGTAATTATAGCAAAACGTAATACCGGCTACAATCCGGATCATATGACGTACATACTCGTAGCGGGATTTGATCTCTATGAGGATGACGTATACGTTACCACCTTCCGTCCCGGCTCGGAACGCTCAGGCGAGAATACCTTTGAGGCGTCCTGCGGCTTCGATGAGAAAAAGGAACGTAATCTTACTATAAATTTCCCTGCTTACGGTCCTGTGATGGATCTTCTTATCGGTGTTGAGGAGGGTTCTGTGATAAAGCGCGCTCCCGATTACAAATACGAGCGGCCCTTCGTTATCTACGGCTCCTCTATCACCCAGGGCGGTTGCGCGTCAAGACCCGGTAACGTTCATTCCGCGCATCTGTCCAGGTGGACTGATTCAAACTACGTAAATCTCGGCTTCTCCGGCAGCGCGAAGGGCGAGGAAACTATGGCGGAATATATTGCGTCTTTAGATATGAGCGCGCTTATTATGGAGTATGATCATAACGCGCCGAGCGTTGATCATCTCGCCGCAACTCACGAGCCGTTCTTTAAGATAATCCGTAAGGCTCATCCTGACCTTCCCGTTATTTTCGCTACACGTCCCGCGGCTTTGCCGAGCGCGGATAGGGATGCAAGATACGCCGTGATCAAGAAAACCTATGATAACGCGGTGGCGTCAGGTGACAGAAACGTGTACTTTGCGTCAATGCCGGAAGCTCTTGCTCCTATAGGCAATGAGGGTACCGTGGATGGCTGTCATCCGAACGACCTTGGTTTCTATTATATGGCGAATGGGCTGTATCCTGCACTTAAGCTTGCTTTGGGTGAATAAAACGAGAGTAATTCTATTTTTGTTTTGGGAGAAAGAAAATGAAGGAAAATAAATATCCAAAGCTCGATCTGTCCGTCGTAGATAAGAATATGTCTGCCACGACTACGATAGATCGTATGGGCCTTGATTTCTACGATATAGACAAGGAACCCTTCCGTATCTACGGTGTGTATCGCGACGGTGAAAAGTACAGGCGTCTTCCGGAGGATATTGCCTATGCGGCAAACGAGGGTACTGGATTTCTGCACGCAAACACCGCAGGCGGCAGACTTAGGTTTATTACCGACAGCAGAAGATTTGCTCTGCTCGTAAAGCGAGGCGCGAATATGCCGTCGGACAACGGTGCGTATCTCAGCAAGGCAGGATTTGATATCTACGTCGACGGTATGTATTTCTGTACCTCCCGTCCCGGTATAAATTATCCTGTTGCAGAGTACGAATTTTTAAGCAATACTATACTACACGATGAGGGCGATCACCTTATAACCGTATATTTCCCTAATTACGGAGACGTGTACAGTCTTATTATAGGCTTGGATGAGGGGTCTACTCTGAAGCCTGCTCCGGATTATACATATGAGAAGCCGGTGGTATATTACGGCTCCTCAATCACCCAAGGCGGATGCTCATCACGTCCTGCAATGGCGTACGTCTTTCAGCTTGAGCGAATGCTGGATGCGGACTGTGTAAATCTCGGATTTTCAGGCAGCGCTCACGGTGATATCGTTATCGCAGACTATATCAATACCCTTCCTATGTCGGTATTCGTTATGGATTACGATCATAACGCCAGAAATTCGGATGATCTGCTTGCGACTCACGAGCCCTTCTTCAAGGCTGTCAGAGAGAAAAATCCGAATCTTCCGATAATTATGCTGTCAATGCCTAAAAAGCAGTTGAAAGCAGACGAACAAAAAAGGAAGGAAATAATTCGCTCGACCTACGAGCGTGCGTTGGCATCCGGAGACCGTAACGTTTATTTCATAGACGGCTCCGAAATTTTCGGAGAATTTGGAGATGAGGCGCTGTGCGACGGCATTCATCCCAACGATATCGGAATGCTCTGTATGGCGAGAGCAATTTATAACGTAATAAAGGACCTTCTGGTAAAATAACGGAAAAGTAAACTGATAAAACGCAGAAAATATAAGAAAACAAAGAATGATGAACCGATTTTTGCCGCAGAATATAAGAAGAAGGGAGCGATGGCTGCTTGGATCTTTCGAAAATAGATAAAAATTTGATAGTCAAAAGCTATATTGGAAAATCCGACGTGAGATTTTTCGACGTATCGGAGCATCCCTTCAGAGTATACGGACTAGAGAAGCGTACCGACAGATATTCTCGGCTTCCGGACGGTGTCGGCGAGCGTCTTAACAGCCGCGCCAAAATATTCGGCAAGGGTTCTGCGGGCGGAAGAGTCAGATTCGTTACCGATTCTTCGTACGTGGCTGTAAGAGCCAGAATAGACGGAATATACAGAATATCAATGATGACCTTTACTCTGTCTGCCGGATTTGATCTCTACGAGGGAGAAAAATATCTTGGCACGGTAAATCCTCCATATGAACTTTCGGACGGCGGTGTGTACGAGGGAGTTATAAATCTTGGAGAGCGGAGAAAACGCGCGCTTACTTTGAATATGCCGCTGTACTCCTCCGTGATGGATCTGGAAATAGGCATCGACGGTGGCGCGGTGCTGGAGAGATGCGGTGACTATAAATACGAAGCTCCGGTTTTGTTCTATGGTTCATCTCTCACCCACGGCGCCTGCGCGTCGCGTCCGGGACTTTCGTATCCGTCCCTGCTATCGAGAAGGCTCGATACGAATTATATAAGCTACGGGTTCGGAGGCGGATGTCGCGGCGAGGAAGCGCTTGCCCGTCACATCGGTGAGCTGAGTATATCAGCTCTTGTATGCGGATACGATCATAACGCTCCTTCACCCAGACTTCTTTCCGCAACTCATTCTGCCTTTTTCCGGACCGTCAGAGAGTGCAGTCCGACACTTCCGATCATTCTTATGTCCAAGCCTACCTCTGACACGTGCGAGGATACTTTGCTCCGCCGCAGTATCATTCATGAAACCTTTAGCTCTGCGGTATCCGCAGGTGACGGTAACGTCTATTTTATATCCGGAGGTGAACTTCTTCCCGACGCTACGGGAGATATGACCGTGGACGGAATACATCCTACCGATCTGGGTTTTTCATATATTGCTGACGGAATAGAACCGATTTTGAGAAGAATACTTGAGAACGATAATTATAAAAGATAACTTGAAAAAGTTGTATTTTGCAAACAATATTTTACATAATTTATATTTTGAGGAGAAAAAACAATGCCGGCTAATCAGGTTGACAAAAATTTAGTAGTGCAGACAACGATTCAAAAGGAAGGTATTAAATTCTATAATATCGATGACGAACCCTTCAAAATTTACGGTGTATGGCGCGATGGCGACAGGTATTACCGCATACCCGCGGACGTTGCCGCGGCGACGAGCAATAATCTCGTGCAGAAATCCACGCAGACGGCAGGCGGCAGACTACGCTTCAAAACCGATAGCTCCTACGTTGCGGTGAAGTTAAATCTGCATAACGTTGAGCAAATTTCTATGATGACCGTCACCGGAACTATGGGTCTTGACCTTTACACTGACGGCGCGTTCGTAGGCTCATTCTGTCCTCCATTTAACCAGCTGGACGGAGATATGGAATCGCTTAAGGATCTTAAAACCTCTAAAATGCGTGAGATCACTATCCATTTTCCCCTCTACAGCGGTGTAACGGAGTTCTACGTAGGTCTTGACGAAAACGCGAAGATCGAGGCTGCAGAGCCATACCGTCTTGATAAGCCCGTAGTATTTTACGGCTCATCTATAACCAACGGCGGATGCTGTACCAGACCGGGCATGACCTATGAGGCGCAGATATCCCGTATGATGAATGTCGACCATATTAACCTTGGCTTCGGCGGTTCTGCCAAGGGCGAGCTGCCCATGGCGGAATATATCGCTTCTCTCGATATGTCAGCCTTCGTATACGACTACGATTATAACGCGAGAGATGCTCAATATCTTATGGAAACTCATAAGCGGATGTTCGATATCGTTAGAGCAAAGCATCCCACCCTTCCTATAATTATCATAACACGTCCCGACATTAACTGTTCTCAGGACAGACTTTCACGCTTTGAAGCTATAAAGGCGACGTACGATGCTGCCGTATCTGCGGGGGACAAAAACGTATACTTCATAGATGGTAGCTCGTTCTTTAAGGAATTTGAGGGATTAGGTAACGATTTTACTGTTGACGGGGTTCATCCCACCGATCTTGGCTTCTATCTGATGGCGAAGGACGTCAGCGGACTTCTCTCTGAGCTTATCTGATTTTAAGCCGTTTTTAACAAATCTGTTGACTGTATCTGCTATTGACCCCGTCAGATGTCTAAGATAAAATGTAGGTGTAAAAAAAGAGAGGAGTATTCCGATGAAATTGAAGACACTTTGCGCAATGATAGACTGCTCGCGTAACGCGGTAATGAAGCCTGAGGTTGTGAAGAGCTTTATCACAACGCTGAAGGATATTGGTTATAACGCGGTAATGCTTTATACGGAAGACACTTACGAGATTCCAGAGTATCCTCTGTTCGGTTATATGAGGGGAAGATACACGCAGGCGGAGCTTCGCGATATCGACGAATATGCCGCGAGTATAGGCGTGGAGATGATACCCTGTATGCAGGTGCTCGGTCATCTGGAGCTGGCTCTAAAATGGGATTTTCTTCCTAAGGAATCAAAGGACATTCTTCTTCCCGATGATGAAAGAAGCTACGAATTTATCGACCGTGCCTTTGCGTCGCTTTCTGAATGCTACAGATCCAGAAGGATACATATAGGTCTTGACGAGGCGTTTGGCCTTGGCTGCGGTGAGTTGCTTAAGAAGAACGGATATGAAAAGCCCATACCGATTATCAAGCGCCATCTTGAAAGGATAAAGAAAATTGCCGATAAATACGGCTATACGATACTTTGCTGGTCGGATATGTTCTTCACGGAATGGAACGAGGGAAGATATTGGATAGGAAAGACTGAGGTACCAAGCAGTGTCGTAGATTCCGTGCCCGACGGAGTGATACCGGTATATTGGGATTATTACTCCACCGATTTTAACCGTTATGACGGTATGCTCTACAATCATAAGCAGCTGACGGACGAAGGATGGTTTGCCGGCGCGGTTTGGGGCTGGCGCGGAATGATTCCTTATAACAACTTTACTATAAAGTGCGCCACGGCGGCGCTTGACGCCTGCGAGAAGAACGGCACCGAAAACATTATGATATGTCTGTGGGGAGATGACGGCAACGAGTGCTCCCGCTACTCAGAGCTTCCGAGCCTTTACTATATCGCCGAGTATGCGCGCGGCGAACGGGACGTAAATAAGATAAAGGATGGCTTTGCAGAAAAATTCGGAGTGTCCTTTGATGAATATATGCAGATCGACGATCCTAACAGACCCGGTAATCCGGACTTTGGCTCCTGTGATTATAATCCGTCCAAATTTATGCTGTATTCAGATTATTTCAACGGATTCAGGGATTGGTACGTAGATGATAAAGCCGGAGCAAATTATATGAAATACTCTTCCGATCTGCTCAAAATCTCTACACGGGTATCCCCAAAAGCGTCTTACGCATTCAAATCCGCCTCTAAAATGTGCGAGGTCCTCTATCATAAATACGATCTCGGTCTTAGAACCCGTCGTGCCTACAGAGCAGGGGATAAGGCGGAGCTTTCAAGACTCGTCGAGGAGCACTATACGCCCCTTCTCACTCTGCTGCCCGAATATCTGGACGCTTTCAGACGTCAGTGGTTTGAGGAGAATAAGCCCTCCGGCTTTGACCTTCAGGATATGCGTATCGGCGGAGTGATCGCCCGTACCGTATCATGCAGACAAAGACTTATAGACTATATAGAGGGCAGGATAGATTCCATTGATGAGCTTGAGGTAGAGCTCGTTGAGTTTCCGAATATCGGTTGGAGCAAATGGCGCTCCGGAAGATATTTGTTTACGCCCAATGTTTTCGAGGGGATCTGATAAATCCGGTATGAATATGAAAAATAACAGGGATCCGGATATACCATTTTTGCGCCCTGAGGATATTTTCGAGGGTAACAGAGATTTTTACATTCACCTCTCCACAGACTACTCCGATTATGAGAGCAGACTGCATATGCACAGCTTTGCCGAGGTATCATACATCGTTTCAGGAGAGGCGGAGCATAGGATAGGCGGTATGACCTACAGGGTTCACAGAGGCGACGTAATTGCCATAAAATGTAACACGCCCCATAGCTTTTATCCCGTTGAGTGCGGAGAGCCCTTCGTAGCTTACGACTTTATGTTTACCGATGAGTTTTTCGGCGGAGTTAAATACAGCGATGAATTTCGCGGTATGCTGGACGCTCTTTTTGGCGCGGATGATACCCCGTATGATTTTCATCTGTCGGGCGGAACTGCGGTTATGCTCGGTGAAACCGTGCATAAGATGTATACTGAATTTTGTGCGAGATCCAGCGCGTATCTGGACGTCCTCCGCGCCTATCTGTCGGAGTTTTTGGTTATATTCTTCCGCAGGATTTACTCCGAAGGGGTGAATAAAATTTCCGATAGGCTTCGTTCCGCGATTGGATCCACCCTGGCGTATATAGAGGATAATTTCAGACGCCCTATCACTCTCGACGAACTTGCCGGCAGACTCTATTTCAGCAAGGATTATCTGAACAAGGTTTTTCGCGCCGCAGTCGGTATGCCGGTCGGTGCTTATATTCAGAAAATGCGGCTTGAAACAGCGGAGGAGCTGTTACTTACCACGGATAAAACCGTGGGGGAGATAGCCTCTCTCTGTGGCTTTGGCGACATTAAATCATTCTATACGGTATTCAAAAGAGAACGCAAAATGACACCCGGAGAATACAGGAAGTCCGGTTCTTAGGGCATACCCGTGTAGAGTTTTACGGTGTATTTTTTGTAATACATCTTCCTTTACGGGAGAAAAATCAAAACGAGCATAGAGTATATACTCACTATGCTCGTTTTTTTATTTACAGATTGGTGCCTCGACTTTTCGGTCAACGCATCTACGTATGCTCGCGACAAATTCAGGCGACAGGTCATACGTACGTTGCGCCGCCACGGATTTTCGGTTGATATAATCAATACGTATGCTCCCGACAAATTCAGGCGACAGAAAGGTTATTTATAGGCTTACAGAGCTTTTGGTAGAGGTGATATTTCTCTCCCAACGCACCTTCGATACCATAATTGCGCCAAGCAAAGCCTTCGTGCCATCGACAACCGTTACGATAATAAACAGCGTATGCACTCCCACCGGTATCACGTATGCGAATATACACGCCGCGAGAGCCGTTGCGAACAGAGAATGTACGCAGTCAAACAGCATTACTATGAGAGTTCTGCCGCCCGATCTTATAGTAAACATAGCTGACATAGCCAACGCGTTCAGCGGAGCGGCGGCGGAGGATACGGCTATCATAAACGTAGCAAGGGAGCGAACGGAGTCTTCCGTGTTATAAAGCAGAGGAAATACGGGAGATATCGCAAGCTGCAAAATTCCCATTACCACACCTATGAGTGTGGCGAATACGAGCAGTTTTTTGCTTGCCGAACGTGCCGGCTGCAGCTTGCCCGCTCCGAGAAAGCCTCCCACGATAATACCGATAGAGGAAGCTAAGGAGAAGTAGGTTATACTCAGTACGCTAAAGACGGTACTCTGGATGTTCATAGCCGCCACGGCTTCGAGCCCTGATTTCGATATGCAGAGATTTTTTATCGCGATAGCGAGCGACCATATAAGCTCGTTCAGAATGAGGGGCGATCCCTTAATGAGTATGTTTTTTAAAAGCTGAGGCGGTACCTTGAGCGTTTTGAATACTCCGTCAATGAAGGTGAATTTGTTTCTCTTAAGATAGGTTATCGCGATCAGAAATAGCATTTCCACGATTCGCGAGATAACCGTAGCGATAGCTGCGCCGCGGACCCCCATAGCGGGAAATCCCAGCAAGCCGAAGATCAGTACGAGATTTAAGCCGCAGTTTGTGACGAGCGCCACAAGCCCCGAATACATAGGTATCTTCGTTTCCTCGATCTCGCATAGGGTGGATGAGAACACCTGCGATATTGCGAATGGGAACAGTCCTATCAGCGCAATGGTCATATATTCCTTGCCGTAAGCAAACGATAGCTCAACGTTGCCGTTCGTTCCGTCAGGCTTCAAATAGGCTGCTATGGCGGCATCCCCGAACAGTACGATCAGAATTACCGTTATCGCGGTTATGAAAAGATTGACGTACGTTTTTATTCTGAAGGTGTTCCTTATTCCGTTCTCGCTCCGTGCGCCGAAATACTGTGATACGAATATACCTCCTGCGGCGGTAGCACCGAACATAACGGAATTGAATATGATCACCAGCTGATTTGCGACCGAAACTCCGGACATAGCCTCCGTACCGAGAGCTCCTATCATAATATTGTCCAGCATGCTGACGAAATTCGTAATACCGCTTTGTATCATCATAGGCAACGATAGCTTCAGCGCTTTTAGATAAAATGATTTATCGTAGATAAAATTCTTTTTAAGTGTCATAGTCCACACTCTTTTTGTAAAATGTATAGCTTTGAAATCAAACTATATCGTTTTTGTGAGCTTGGATCCACTCTCTTGTCCAATCTACGCTTTCGAGTCCCAAATCACAAACAGGATTTCCGACTATCATAATACCGTCAAGCTTGCCTTGCTTTATCATATCAATATAAAAATCCGCCTGCATTTTCATTTGCTCGACTGTCATAGGGCATCTGTCACCATAGTTCCAGAGGAACATGCCGGCTACTATTTTTTTGTCGGGACAAAGCTTGATCAGATCGTCATAATATTTCTTTAGCTTGCTAAGGTTTTTGCCGTACCAGACCCAGAACGTTATATAGTCAAATTCGTCAAGCCATTTCTTTACGTCGGGTATCTCTTCCAGATTGTATTCGTAGAGAGTTACCCACATATTTAGTTTTTTTCCTACTACGCCGGTGTCGCATCTTTTACGAATCTCCCTCAGTCTTTCGGGTGGATACGCCGTGCGCCTTTTCATGCCGAAGAAATCATCGTAGAAACCGCCGGTGATATTATCGTATGCGTTTGCCTGCTTTATAACCTCGTCCACGTCCTTCCAATCGTCAAAGGTGGAGCTTCCCGCTCCGAGAATAGACCAGGTGACCTCCCGACAGGGACGCATAGCTTCGCAATGCTGATCATATGGAGGCATAGGACCGCCCTTTATTCTGACACGGCACATATTCGGTATATCAAGATAAAATAATCCCTCTATAGCCGTCATTCTTGAGTGACCCGGCAGATTGTACTGATTAGGCAGTCCGGTTTCTCCGTCATCTGAATAGTGTCCGTCAGGATCCTCGCCCATAAGCCAAAGCTTTTCGTGTAATATCGCCATAATTTTCTCCTCCGTTTTTTCTTTTATTCTACCACTTAAAGCCGTTGCGGTATAGGGGAATAAGCGATATAATTATGGCTAAAAACGAACGGAAAATAATTACTTTATAACGAAACCGTATTCGTCGGGGGACTGCTCCTCTTTTCCGAGGGTGCAGATAGGCTCGCTCGACGTTATCCAACGCACTCCGTCAATGGATATATTCAGCTTGAATGCACCGTCGCCGTCCCACATATCGGTGGGGATGATTCTCTCTAGAGTATGATGGGCTCTTTCTCCATCTATCGTCAGAGTGTGAGAATATTTCTTCATCTCTTCTTCTGCGCATTCACCTACGACACCCTCGTGAGAGAAAGCGGACGGTACGAATATTATATCTCCCGTTGGCGCGGTGTCGACTTCGTTGTGGCGCAACACCTCACCGGAGCCAAACATAATTCCCGGATCGGGGAAGCCGGGCTCAAATTCCGTAGACAGAGTGATGATGGCGTTCTTTGGCGCGTCTATATCGACTATAAGTCTGTCGCCCTCAACTCTTGCGGTGAAGCTGCCCTTATCGCCTATTGGCTCTTTAATATTACGCCCAAGCCTGTAAGCCTTCTCCCCCTCTGCGTAGTAGTAGCCGAGAGGGTGCTTTCCGCATCTGATACGCGCCTCTACTGCGGGAAATTCCGTTTCTAAAAGTCTATCGAGCGATTCTATCCTGTGACGCAGCTTTTTCGGGAAGAATTTAAAGCCCTCCGCCTCGGAGTGATAACCGAGTCTGCTGTCGCACTCGCAGAGCAGAGCCATTTTTTCGGAATTGCGTTTTTCTTCTATTACGATTTCGCGCATCCTTTCGAGGATCTGCGCGCAATCTCCTCTCTCTCTGCCGAGATCTGAACGAAGTCTGTAGAATTTCAGTATATTGTAGCTTGAATTCATAAGAACGCCGATACCCTCGGCAACTGATAGAAGATCTGAATCGGGAATGCTCTCAAGCAACGCGAGTCCCCTTTGCCAGCCGTCAGTCATTCGCTTTGACAGAATCAGCGCTTCGTCCAGGGTGTGACCCCGATAGAGAGCCTCGCCTATTCTGTCGCCGTCGGGCTTGTCTACGAGCTGCCAGGAGCGAGAGAGAGAGTAGTTCTTTGGCAGAAGCTGCAGCTCCCAGACTACTCCGTCGTGCATCGGTCCGTAGTAGGAGAACATTATGTTAGTCGGGTATTCCTTGTAGCTTTTTTCAAACTCCAGCCAAGCACTTGTTACAGCGCCGGCAAGCGTCTTACCGTATACCCGTGCTGCGAAATCTGCGAGAAAACCGTCCTTGTTGCCTATATCCTCATAGAACGAAAGCGCGCCTGAGGCACGGCTCATCACAGATGGATAGTTACCGAAGTACCAGCATTCCATAACTCCCGTAACGCCGAGTTCTCTTGCGGCGCTGTACTTATCGTAGACTATTCCGGGAGCGGGGATATAGGGCACGGTAGAAAGCTCGTGCGAGGTTACCACCTGCATTTTTGCGTACAGCTCCTTGCCGGCTTTTTTAGCATATTTCGCGCTTTCGAGATACAACTCCGACGGACCCGGATAGGAGAGCCAATAGTCGAATGCTATGCGGTCCCTGCCGAGCTGATTATTATATCCTCTGTCCTCGAAATTCTGCATGACCGTAATATCCGACGGCAGTTTTTCTATATATTCGCTTATATCCTCGTAGTTCCAGTATCTTTGACCGTATGTCCAGCTGATAAACTGCGCGCCCGTTCCGGAACGGCGGATACCCTCCATTATTTTGTCGCAGGCAAATGCGAGATTTTCTCCTCTGGAATACCTTCTGCATTTCGGACAGGTTTTGTAATTACCGCCGGAGGCGCAGTTGGTGGGTCGCTCTCCTGCGGTTATATCTATATATCCTGCCAGGTCCGGTATTGCTCTGAAAAGCTTTTCCGTAGCCTCTGCAACGTAGCTTGCCGCAGCGTCGGATCTCAGACACACGGGATGGAACTGAAATCTTTTTTCCGCTCCGGCAAACTCCGGGTGTAAAACGATTTCGTGGTTCAGAAGTCCGAGCGGTTCGATGGCAAAAATATAAACTCCAACACCGTACTTTTTGCATTTAGCCACCACCCGTGCGAGTTTTTCCTGCCTTTTTTTGATTTTTTCCACGTCGTCATCGAAGTAGTCCGTCTTGACCAGAGCGCGAAAACTCGTGTATATCCACAGACCGTTCGTACCTGAATGGGCAAGTCTGTTCAGATATTCGTCGGGGTAGTATTCTATATCGTCAAGCAACTCGTCACCGTATTTTGGAGGTCTGTTCGTCGGACTGAAGAATCCACGGGTTATCCTCCTTTTAATATACGCGCGGCGCACGGTTTCTCCGTATGGCAGGATCGGACCCTCGTTTTTGGTCATCTCCTCCTCGATGTAGATTATTGCTCGTCTGATTCCCTCGGTATCCGACGAGAAAACCGTACACTCCGTCGGAGTCGTGAATATACGGTAGCTTTCCTTTTCCATATCAGGTGCGAACCTGGTTATAAGTGGATATGTGTCGCCACCGATTTTCGTCACTTGCGCGAATGCTTCAAAATCGCGGTATGCCGTATCGATGAGTCCCTCAGGGTCAGGAAATTCCGGGCGTATATATATCCCTCGTGCGCAGACTTCGCCGTCCTTTGCCTCTCTTTCAAGTTGGAAATTCGGAGGGGGAGCCACGTGTACCGGCCTTTTGAGTTTTTCAACGAAGCGTTTAACCGGTTGGTCGTAGAAGAAGGGGTCAAGCCTGTCCTCTCTTACGTTTAGCGGCAATTCTTTTTTTATTGGGCTTGGTGTTTTTTCTGCTTTGGTCATTGTCTTACTCTTTTCTCTGTTCACTGTAGCTTCCTCCGTAGTATTTAGTTGCCTATATTTTACCATTAAATATTCTTTTTGTATTTATAAAATCGTAAATATTTTTCACGTTAAAACAAACAGCTTTGAAAAAATAATACGGGCTGTCACGCATTGATAGGTACAGCCCGTATAAGTAGATCCGTCAGATCTTGAATATGATATCGCCGTAGGTGGGCATGGGCCACGCCTCGCGGCTCGTTCTGATTTCCATCTCGTCTACAAGACGGCGCAAAGCATCCATCTTAGGTAAAACGTTAGATCTGTAGTAGAAAGCGCTCTCCTCGTCGGAGGATTTGGAAACTGCGGTGCGCTCCGATCTCTCAAGGGCAAGATAAGCATCGTAGGTCTTTGAGAGAAGCTCGGACAGCTTCTCCGCAACGGCTACACGACAGTCAACGCTTGCACCGTTAAGCGCGGACCGTGTCGCGTTAATCGACGCGGAAAGGTCGGAAATGTATTTCGAAACCGCAGGAATAATATCTCTTGAGGTCATCTCAAGCATAGTGCGAGCCTCAATGTTTACTATCTTTCGATAGTTGGCGAAGAATATCTCTCGCCTTGATCTCATCTCAGTTTCGCTCATTACGCCGAATTTGCCAAACAGCTCAATATTCTTATCATCGGTAAAGTGAGCGTAAGCCTCAGGAGATGACTTGAAGTTGGAGAGACCTCTCGCCTTTGCCTCTTCTTCCCATTCCTTTGAGTATGAGTTGCCGGAGAAGAGTATTCGGGAATGGTTCTTCAGCGTATCCGCCAGCAGCTTATTAAGGGTACGGTCGAAGTCTACCGTTTCCTCAAGCGCATCCGCGAATATTGTCAGCGACTCCGCAACGGCCGTGTTAAGTACGATGTTGGACAGCGCGATGTTTTGTGAAGAGCCTACCATTCTGAACTCGAATTTGTTACCGGTAAAGGCGAAGGGCGAGGTACGGTTGCGGTCCGTGTTATCCTTACGGATGGTTGGTACCGAGGGTACGCCCAGCGACATATACTTGGTGTCGCGCTTTGAGTAACTCTTACCCTTAATGATAGACGCAACGAGAGCCTCCAATTCTTCGCCTAGGAAAATCGATATGATAGCCGGAGGTGCCTCGTGACCGCCAAGACGGTAGTCGTTACCCGCGGTGGCTGCGGAAATACGAAGCAGATCCTGATATTCGTCAACAGCCCGTACTACAGCCGCGAGGAATAACAGAAATTGCTTGTTCTCGCCGGGATTTTTTCCGGGCTTCAGCAGATTTACTCCCGTGTCTGTGGAGAGGGACCAGTTGTTGTGCTTACCCGAACCGTTTATACCCTCGAAAGGCTTCTCCGCAAGCAGACACGCCATTTGGTATTTCGGCGCCAGCTTGCGCATACATTCCATAGTCAACAGGTTCTGATCGACAGCGATATTGGTGGTGCAGAATATAGGTGCCAGCTCGTGCTGAGAAGGCGCTGCCTCGTTATGCTTGGTCTTCGAGGTTATACCCAGACGCCACAGCTCCATATCGAGCTCCTTCATAAACGCGGATACTCTCGTGGGCAATGCGCCGAAGTAATGATCTTCGAGCTCCTGACCCTTTACCGGAGGCGCGCCGAAAAGAGTTCTTCCGCAATAGAAAAGGTCGCGTCTTGCCTTATAATCCTCTTCGTCGATAAGAAAATATTCCTGCTCCGCGCCTACCGTCGAAACGATTCTTTTTGACACGGTGTCGCCGAACAGGCGAACTATACGCAGTCCGGCCGCGCTGATGGCATCCATAGAGCGAAGCAGAGGAGTCTTGGTGTCTAAGGCCTCGCCGCCGTAGGAGCAGAACGCCGTGGGAATGTACAGCGAGCCGTCCTTTATAAACGCGTAGGAGGCTGGATCCCAAGCGGTATAGCCTCTCGCTTCAAAGGTGGCGCGCAGACCGCCGGACGGGAACGAGGATGCGTCGGGTTCACCGCGGATCAGCTCCTTACCGGAAAATTCCATAATAACCTTTCCACCGCCCACGGGGGATAAAAAGGCGTCGTGCTTTTCTGCTGTTACACCCGTCAGGGGCTGGAACCAATGGGTGAAATGGGTCGCTCCGTGCTCGATGGCCCAATCCTTCATAGCTCCGGCCACTACGTCGGCAATACCGGCGTCGATCTCCTTGCCGGTTGCGATAGTATTAAGCAGTGATTTATATACGTCCTTCGGCAATCTCTCCCGCATTACGTCCTCGTTGAATACGCAGGATGCAAATATTTCGGGTATTCTTTCCGCTTTCTCCATTTTGACTCCTCTTTTTCCATCAGCCGCGCGGCTCTTGTTCCGCGTCTGCTGCAGATGCACTTTATTTTTAAAATCTTCTTAATTATAGCACACATAAAAACCGCTGTCAATCGGTAAAGCAAAATAAACCTTTCGCGCAAAGTTAAAATGTTGCAGTAAATTCTCGGACTGAATGCAAATCTAAATCGTACTGTTGCATTTACTTTGAGAATTCACTGTTAAAACATTGTTTACTTTAAGCTTACCGCCGACTATTGACATTTCAGCGCTCTGATGATATAATATACGGGTATGAAATAAAAGAAAAGGTACAGACAGTATGTTTTACATATCACTGGATCTGGAATGGAATCAGGCGTATGCCCAGAAGGCGCTGGCGGTGCAGAAGCAGCTTGCGCGTCGTTTGAGAGGCGAGGTCATTCAGATTGGCGCCGTAAAGCTTGACCGCAGGATGAATATATGTGGCTCCTACCAGATAATAGTTAAACCGAAATATTACAAGAAGCTGCACCGACACGTATCGGAGCTTACGGGGATAAGCCAGGAGCAGATCGATCTCGGAACCGAGCTTTCGGAGGCTTCGGACAGATTCCGCAAATGGTGCGGCGACGATTACGCATTTCTAACCTGGGGTCCCGACGATATTCCGATGCTCAGGGAAAATCTGCTGGCGCACGGAATATCTGCTGATTGGATAGCAAAAACCTATGACCTGCAGCGAATTTTCAATACTCGCACGGACGGACTGTCAAAGCAACGATCTCTTGAGTATGCGATGGAGTATTTTGAGATACCTCAGAATCTTCCGGCGCACGATGCGTTGAACGATGCCTATTTTACCGCCTTGGTTGCCCAGAGACTTGACGTGCCCGATGCTGTTAAAAGCTATAGTGAGGCATCCGGCAATTATCTTGAAGAGGGCGTTATCGGTGACGCTGATGCCGGCGATGACGGCTACGTTACCATAGAGGAACTGCTGGACGACGATACCGTAAAAGCACCCGTGTGTCCCATATGCCGCGCTCCTCTTCACGAAAAGGGCAGAGTTCTTCATTCAAAGGGACAGAAGTATACGTATTATTTCAGCTGCGATAAGGACGGAGAGATGCTTATCAGTCTTCGCCTTCACCGCAATTTCAACGATACCTGGCGCGCTAAGCGTATAGTAAGACAGGCTGATGAAGCATTGGTTAAGAGCTACCGCGAGGGGCTTTCAAAGCATGAAAACTTCAAAAAGAAGACAGCCAAAAGAAGAAGGGTCAGGACCCACAGATCAAGAAAAGAAACCGCGACCAGCCAGAGCTGACCGACGAGCGTATTTGCTCACGGTAGAAAAGCGATTTTTTCGTAAGAATAAAATCGCGACTGAATTCAGCCACAGCTGCTAATCGGGCCGACCTAACAAATAATAAGAAAATCGCACCGCGGCGGAGCCGACAGGTGCGATTCTTTTTTTAATTTTATAAGTATACTTCTACCGCAACGCCCATCCTTCCGCGCTTTGTCGTGGACTCCTGGCCTACGTAGACGAATCTTCCGTATCCCCTAACGCTTACTATATCATTCTCCTTCGGCTTATGAGAGGGAGAAGCTATCTCGCGCCCGTTTACAAACACAAGACCACGTAGAAACAGCCGTCCTGCTTCCTCCCGCGAGAGATTGTATACCTTTGCTATCACAGCATCGACTCTCTCGCCGGATAGGACTATCCTGCGCCTTTCGGTAACGTATAGCTCGCCATTCGGTACACCGTCCGTTTCCGATACGGTAACGTCGGTATGCCTGACCCGTGTCAAGTTATTTTGTATATATTCGGCGATTTCTTCTTTTACGAAAACGAACGCCGAGCCTTCTCTTGACACGATGTCGCCGATTTTCGCTCTCTCGATACCTAGGTTCATCAGAGAACCGAGATAATCTCTGTGTGAAAGCTTTTCGGCAAATTTCGGAGCGATAGGCTCTACCTTGAGCAACTTTATAGGGAAGGGAACTTCGTAAGCGATATCCTCAGGATCACCGAAGCGTATTACGATACGTTCAGTGCCCGCAGCACCGCCAAATTCGGTGAAGCTGTATTTCTGAAGCTCCCGTCCGATCTCTCTGATCGCGGACTGCTCACTTAGACCGAGAAAGTCTGTAAACAGGTATATACCCGACCCGTGTGACTTTTTTGCGAGCTCCAGGCATCTGGATTTCAGGATATCAAGCTCGTCGCTCATGCCATAATATCAACGGGGTAGAGTATCTTGAGCTGGTTCACCTTGCTGTCAAAGGCAGCTCTTTGCTTCTCCATAAGCAGAGCCTTTTTGATCTCATCGGAAATTTCCGCATAGGGCATAACGCCGCTCTCGTTCTTCGAGTTAAGCTTGATCAGGTGATAACCGAACTGGGTTTTTACGGGCGTGTCGGATATAGCGCCTACCTCCATTGAGAAGGCTGCGTCCTCAAACTCCTTGACCATTTGTCCTCTGCCGAAATCGCCAAGATTTCCGCCTCTTGCCTTTGACGGACAGGTGGAATGCTTCAACGCCGCATCCTCGAAGGTGGTCTTGCCCGATTTTATGCTGTCAAGTATCTCTTTGGCAAGCTCTTCGCTCTCCACGAGTATATGGCTGGCGTTAACGGTTTCACCCTGAGTGAATTTATCCTGATTTGCCTCGTAGTAATCGACAGCATCCTTATCGGTCACTTTAACCGCGGATATAACCTTCTCCGCTGCGTAGCTTGCCAGCAGATCGTCCTTAACCTTAGCCAGATGTGCCTTGAAATTAGGCTCTGCCTCATAGAGATTGCGCTTTGCGTCCATCAGCATAAGCTTGTTGGCGATAAGCTGATTCAGTATCTCCCGTCTGCCTTCGGGGGTGTTGTAAGCCTGTCCTCTCTGACCGAGATTTGCGAGGAACTCGTTTACGGAGTCCTCGGTTATGGGCGTACCGCCCACTGTAGCTAATACTTTGCTCATTTTTATATTCTCCTTAAAATAATTATTTGTTTGTAATTTTCACCGAGAGTAGATAGGCGTACAAGCACGGCGGATTTTTTCACAGCCGAAGACGCTTCATAAGCTATTCTCTGTAAGCTGAGTCGGTGGGATCAGTGGTTGCGCAATCCCTTGGGATAATGATTTTTGACCTTTCCGCCGGAAATCTTACCGCCGCCTATCACAGCGCCCTCATAGCATACGGCGCACCATCCGGATATGTTGTGCGGATCACAGTCGATCTCCTCGCCTCTCAAATATTTTTCAACGCGACGGTCACCCTTAGACAGTAATACCTTGTTTTTCATCTCGCTGCCGTACACGGAGAAGAAATGATGGTGAGGGATAAGATTGTCCCCCTTCAGCGTGCCAAGCATCGTGCCTGCCATGAATACCGAACGGCTCGGAATCGGTAGGCTGTGAGATACGAGAGAGATACCGTCGCCAACGCTTATATATCTGCCGTCGGGTATTTTAATCATATTATCGCGCATGAACTTATCTATTATAGCCATTTCCTTTTTGGATACGGGTTTTGCGCTGTCTTTGTAAAGTATAGTGGGCATATCGTCCGAAATTTCTGCTTTTTTCATTAACGCTACGTACTGCCCCTCACCGTAGGATACGTGTGGATAAAATCTGCGCGTCATCAGAAGCTCAGGCATATTGCCGAGGACGTCTATTCCGTCCGAGGTTATCTCCTTTAGCTCATCTCTCACGGGGACTATGCGAAAATCGGGATGGCTTAGAATGAATGCTCTGACGTTCTCCTCATTCTCTTCGACTGAGTAGGTGCAGGTAGAGTAGAGGAGATATCCCCCCGATTTTACGAGAGAAGAGCAATTGTCAAGTATCTCCGCCTGCCTTTTCGCACAGGCGCAAACGTTTTCAATGCTCCAATCCGCTATCGCTTCGTCACACTTTCTGAACATTCCCTCGCCAGAACAGGGGGCGTCGCATATGACCAGATCAAATACACTTCGGAAGAGCTTTCCAAGCTCAGAGGTGTCCATAGATGTGACCATAGCCGACGGTATAGCCATTCGTTCCAGATTCCCGACGAGAATCTTCGCCCTCTTCGGCACGAATTCATTAGAGAGAATGAACCCACTCTTTCCGATCATATCAGCGGCTTGCGTAGTTTTACCGCCGGGCGCCGCGCAGGCGTCAAGCACGTACGCGCCGTCCTTCAGATTTACGGCAGCCAGAGTTGCCATAGCTCCCGGATCCTGAGAGTATATCATACCTGCGTGATGCTCCGCTAACGAGCCGAGTCCGCCGTCTGTGTCTGCGATAAATCCGCTGTCTACATAGCCCGTGGGGATCAATCGGTGAGGGAATATCCTTTTTAAATTATCTACAGAGCTCTTAAATCCGTTGACCCTTACGCCCTTGACAGAGGGACGGGAAAGAGAATCCTCAAACGCTGGATAATCATCACCCAGCATCTGCTTCATTCTTATCAGAAAGCTTTCGGGAAGCATATCGCTACCGTCCTTTCGTCACTTTTAAATCTTAAAGTCAATCAAGGTAAAGTATACACTATTTTACTACCGTTGTCAACCGAGTTTTGCTTTGAAAATGCCACCTCTTGACAAAATAACCAAAAAAATGTATACTTATTGCAGTAAAAGCATAGGGAGCATAGCAATGTTCAGCAATACACTCAAAACACTAAGAAGCATATTAAATGATATATCAAGACTGCTGCTTGTTATCACGGTTGCCTCGCAACTCGTTACTATAGGCTATTTTTCGTATTCTATAGCCGTAGGTAACGGATACACTTCCGTGAATATCACTCTCGTCGCGGTGTCGGCTGCCTACCTTATTCTGTACCTTCTCTCAAAATACGGCAAAGAGAATAAGAAGCTGTTCGCGGCTCGTAAGAGGGCGCGCAGAATTACCAAGGCGGTAAAGCTTACTTTGAAGGCGTTTACCCTGTCCGTTACGCTGTACGGTATATATCTTGCCGAGGATGCGGACGGAATCTCTATAATTTTGGCAACACTCTCTATTATTTTCTGGATAATTCAGACACTTACCGAGGTGATCAGATATTACGGAGAGATTAAATTTGAGGAGCTGCGCGCGAGCCTTTCGGCAGACGTTGCCGCTATAAAAAAACCCGCGGAAAGCGTTTTCACCGCGGTACATAATATAAGGGAAGCGGTTAACGATCCTATCGGACACGCCGGGGAGATCGTAAATGCGGTCAAGGTCGGAGCGAAAGGCGTAAGGAAACTCGTGTCTATGTTCAAAAAGCAAAAGTCAATAAAGCGCGGCGCGATAATTATCGAAGCTCCTGCCGCGTCGGAAGACAGAACGGAGCGTTGCAACGGTGAATCGGAAAACAGGGAATACGCCTCCGTCGCGGACGATGATGGGAAATGACGTTTTTCGTATCGCGTATTTGGATTAAGTCCGTCCTATTGATTTGAAAGTGTCGCGGTCCAACCGTATCCGAACGCATATCAGTTCACCGAATATTAAAGCAGAAACAGACAAAACACGGTACCCGTGTCAAAAAAGAAAGGTGATATCGTATGAATAAAAACAAAGAAGAGCTTATAAAAGCTCTCAAATTTACCCTTTTCTCCGTATCAGCCGGAGTAATTCAGATCAGTTCCTTCGCTATCCTCGAAATATTTATCAAGGATTATTGGATACCATATCTTATTTCCCTCGTTTTATCTATACTTTGGAACTTTACCCTCAACCGCCGCTATACCTTCAAATCCGCGGCAAACGTTCCCGTCGCTATGACGAAGGTGCTTCTGTTTTACGTGGTATTCACACCCCTGTCAACGTATTTCGGAAATTTAGCCGAGTCGCGTGACGTCAACGATTTTGTTATACTCATAGTCACTATGCTTTCAAACTTTGTTTTGGAGTATCTTTTCTGCAAATTTTTCGTTTACCGAGGTCAGGAGAATACGTTGCAGAGCAGTAAGAAGGACTGAGGTCCAAAGCGGCAGATCATTAAAAACAGCGAATCGCCCGACTGTAACGTCGGGCGATTTTTTATCGGCGGGTGAATTATACTATCAAGTGCAACACTTTTAAGAAAAAAGAACACTCATATTGAATCCTGTGTTATAATGAAGTTACCACACAACAAATAACAAAAGGAGAATTCAATATGAGCTATACCCATTTTACCATAGAAGAAC
>JAZOTE010000050.1:0-4669 GCA_045657485.1 Eubacteriales bacterium | reverse complement strand
TCCTTCAACCTCTGCTCCGCTGACACCGGTAAGCGTTATAGCACTTGCCAAAACAGCGCTGATATCAAAATCATCAGTTGCGTAAATGTTGATTGCCATCCAGTAATCAGTATTTGCAAGGATGTTACCTTCTACGATGTTTTCGTAGTTCTTTGCATCCTCCAAGGACGTGTAAAGCGTGACTTCATTCACGGTGATCTTGTCCGTTCCGTACTTTTCCGTTACAGTAACTCCACTTACCGCACCGTCTTGTACGTAGCCGCCAAGCGCGAACTCAAGCTTTGTGCCCGCGATCTGCTCCAATTGGAGGCGGATCGAGAGGTAATCGTATCTTGCATCGTAATCCACCGCGATATCGGTGTACGTTACACCGTTGATCTGAACGATGCTGTCGGTGATCATGTCCATGGGAAGGTCGCTGACCACAACGATCTCCATCCAATAGTCGGTGTCTACTGCGAAATTGCCCTCGGTGAGCTTATAGGAGCTGTCACAGCTTGCATCGGAATAGATTCCAACCGATTGAATCTCGATATCGTCTGCCAATGCACCAAGCACTGCGGCAACACCCGTGATCGGCGCGCCAAGCGCGTGTCCGCTAACGTCGATGTCAATGCTCGGAGGAGTTGGGATCTGCGCCAGCTTGAGCTTCACGTCAAGATAATCGTAGCTCGAATATTCTGCACTGACGATCTCGGCGCGCACACCGCTGATCGAGATCAGCTCCTTGGTCAGTGCCGCCACGCTCTTGTCCTCTGCTGCAAATACCGTGAACGATACCCAGATGTCCATATTGTTATAGAACTGTGTGGCAGATGAGATCACGGATGTACCCGCCTCATCGGTCGAGAAAACGACATCGTCCACCGTAACCTTTGCGGCAGCCTCGGTGATCTCAACGTTGGCAGGCGTTTTTCCGGAGCCGTAGCCGTTGATGGTGAGGTCGATCGAGGTGATGGGTTCTCTGGGGATTTTGGGCAGACCGAAAATAATCGTTCCCACACCGCTCGTATAGTTGGCGGTGATGCTCGTTGGGGTTACACCGTTGAGATGCACCTTCTCTGCCGAGAGATCGGAGATGTCATATCCCGCCGCCGCACTGAATACTACCTGGAAATAGTAGTTCTCGCCGATCTCGAGTGCCCAGGATCCGCTGAGGAGCGAATCCGCCTCGGGATCGTCGCTTATGCCGGTGATCGTGGTATCGATGATGATACCCGAGGAAGCCTCGATCTGTACGTCGCCTGCCTTTGCGCCTCTCTCATAGCCCGTAAGATCAAAGGTGAAGGTGTCCACAGCTGTTGCCTTCAATTGGGGAAGCTTGAACTTGGCATAATAGAGATCGAATCCGGGGAATGCCTCATATTCCTTTGCCACGGGCGTAACACCGTCGAGCGAGATCAGCTCCGCATTCAGAAGCGACGGGTCATAGCTTCCGGCGGCGGAAAATTCAACGATCAGCCAATAGTCGGTGTTTGCCGTCAGGGTGGTGTTCTTAAGATAATTGTCCTCGTCGTTGCTGGTTCCGATATAGGCACCGCCGATTTCGATCACGTCGGGGGCGGTTACGGTCAAGCCGGCAACCTTACCGGCTGCATCGATCGCACTGCCTGCACGGTAGCCCTCCACGTGGAAGGAGGCAAAGGTCACGGGCTTGATCACACGCACCGACTCGGCGATCGACGTGGTGTTCGTGCCGATCATCTGCTTGCCGCTCTTCTGATACATACTGCAGCCCGCTCCAACGATGCTGGAGACCTTTTGAGTCGACAGTGTGCTGATGGCAATACTGAAATCCTTAATCTTGTTGACCGTTACGTTTTCCTTGAGCGTGACAGACTGTGCGGCGCTTCCGTAGACCGAAATACCCGCGAGCTTGCACGTAAAGGAGCCGCTTTCGTTGTAGCTGCCGTTGACCGTCAGCCCGAAGGGGGTACCGCCCAACACGGTTGTGCCGCCCTCCACGTACACAACGCCCCAAACGTCCTGCCCGTTACGCGAAGCGGTATAGCCGTTCAGCTCACCCACCTGAAGGAGGACGTTTCCGCCGGAGTTCAATACGGCGTGGCAGGATGCTGCAACACCACTCTTGACACGTCCGTAAAGGTTGCCGCTCTCAAGTGTGAATTTGCCGTTCCTTGCCCAAACGACCGCACCGTCTACGGTGTGGTTGGAATAATAGAAGATATTAGCGCCGCCCTTAACCGTGAGGTTATCGGTTGCGCTGTCCAGATAGAAGAGTGATCTTACCTGACCTGCCCCCGCTGAGGTGACGGATACCGGCTGGTACAGATTGAGCACCTTTGTGCCAACGATCTCGAGGATACCGTTTGTATTTTCAGCCGACGTAAACTCCTCGTTGATCTCGTTGACCACGTCTATGTAGATCGCGCTTGGGTCTCTGAGCTTCTCGGAAAGTTCCTGCAGGGTTGTAACCTGATACGCGGTTGCTTCTGTGAGTCCGTCCTGCATTTCGGCTTCAACAGCAAAGATGCCGACCGGCATGACGCCGAGGATCATTAAAAACGCAAGAAGCAACGATACCGTTTTTTTCATGTTCATGTTGTATTCTCCTATCATTATTTTTTACGAATTAATGGTTTGTAACGCTACATTGCCGTCAGAGCAGCTACAAGATAGCGCGAGCCGACCGACGAGTAGAAGAAGTTGTCGATAAGACCGTCCTTCTTCGCTTGCATGACCTCACGGGCGAGGTCGGGAGCGGAGTTCTCATCGCATAGGAACACGATCTTGCAGTTTGGCGTATTTGCTCTGACCGCTTTTGCTTCGGCAAGTCGGGTCTTCAAGTCCGTGGCTTTGCCAAAGGCAACCTCGGAAAGCAAAATCTCCGGCTGCACCGCCTCACATTCCCTGATCACCTCGTCATCACGAGAGAACAGAAGCTTGTAGGGCTGAAAATCACCCGCTTTTTTAAGACTATGGATGATCGCCTCAGCTACAAAATCATTCCGAATGCTGATAATGATATCTCGCATTCATATAAAACCTCCTTTGCGATAAATTTGCAAATTTCCACGGGTGAGGTAGGCGTTTTTACGTGCGTTCGCACACGCGCCCAAATACACCTGTGGCAGTTTACACTAATAGTGTATCACAAAGAAAAAATTTCCACTACGTACTTTAGTACAGGTATGAGCAACTTTTTTTAAAATTTTTAAGTTTTTTTCGATTTTTTTGCAAAAAAAGAGTGCCGCCAACGCTGACAGCACTCGATTTTGTATTGGGTTGTTAGATCGTTTTCAAAAATTCGTCAAGGTTGCGTTTTCCGTAAACGATACGAACGATATATACGCATTTTTCATCGTGGCTTGCTTTGTAGTAAACAACGTAATTGTCTACCAACATTTTGCGTACCGTTTTATCCGATAAAAATTCGTTATCCACAAGCTCGCAGGATTCGGGGAATGACCTTACCGTGTCGATCTTATCAAAAATCTTCTTGCCGAGATTTTGCGCGGCAATGGGATTTGCAAGATCGTAGGATATGTAGCGCAGGATCTCGTCAAAATCCTGCTCCGCCTTTTCAGTAAAGCGATATGAGTATTCAGATTCCATACTTTTCAGCCATCCTTGATCTTACGGAGTCACCGTCCACGGTCTTGCCGCTTTCGATCTCGGAAAGTCCTTCGTTTACAAGCTTGGCTTCGTATATCTTGCTCATCACCTTTTCGTAATACTCAATATCCATAACGACAAGTCTGCCATATCCGTTTTTGGTAACGAAAACGGGGCCGCCTGCTTCCGCGCAACGGCGCTCGATCTGAGTTGTGTCCTTCAGGTCACGCATAGGAATAATCGTCATAATTCAACACCTCCGTTAAAAGTATATGCATCTGTGGCTATATTATACACCAAATTCAGCCACAAGTCAAGAGTTTTCACAAATTTTATAAAAAGGAGTGCTACCAACGCTGATAGCACTCGATTTTCGTATTCGGGTTTAGATTTCATCGTCCTTCGGCTCGACGATGACAAAGCCTGCATCTCGCACTCTCACCGCGAGGGCGGTACGGTTGCGGATGCCGGTTTTGTCCATCATATTCTGCACGTGCATCTTGACGGTACGCAGGGTGATGCTCAGCCTTTCGGCAATATCCTGATCCCGTTCTCCTTCGACGAGGAGGCGCAAGACCTCAAGCTCTCTTTCGGTGAACTCCACAGAAAGCGCCGCACCGATACTCAACGTAGGCGTGGTGTCGGGAAAAATACGCTCGCCTGCCATGGTTCTGTCAAGGAGTGTAAGGAATTCCTCTTGTACCACCGTCTTGTACCAAAAGCTGTCAACGCCAACGGCTCTTGCTCTTGTAATGTAGGAGTATTCGGGTTGGCCCGTGATAACGATGATCTTGATTTCGGGATATTTCTTCTTGATCGCCTCGGCGGCATCTATACCGCTCGCATTCATTGCCGTGCAAACGTCCATCAGAATGAGGTCAACCTTTCGCTTTGAGACCGATGCTTCCGCAAGAGCTGCAGATATGAGCGTACCGGCGAACTCGTAGTTTTCACTCTGTGAAATAAACATTCCGAGAAGCTGACGGGCGAAGGGATCGTCGTCAACGATAAGTACCTTGTATTTATCCATTTTGGTTGCCTCCTTCCTTGGGAAGTGTAATTATAAGCGAAAATCTCGGTGTGGATTTTACTA
>JAZOTE010000049.1:0-1032 GCA_045657485.1 Eubacteriales bacterium | reverse complement strand
GGAAACGACGATGGAGGAACTGCTGGCACAGGATGCCTGTTTCTCGCTGAAGCAGCTGGCGGTCAATGGCCGCGACGTGATGGCGCAGGGTCTGCGGGGGAAAGAGATCGGAATGGAACTGGAGCGGCTGCTTTCGGCTGTGGTGGATGGAAATCTTCCGAACCAAAAAGAAATTCTGATAGAAAGTATAAAAGTGCAGCTGAAAGGCCAAAATACAGAGTGAGCAATAAGCAATTCTAATGTATTTTTGCCGGGTTATTAGCAAGAGAAGTCACAAAAGCAGAGGTTTGGTTGAAAAGAAGAAAAATTCCAAAAAAATGAAAAAAGGTGTTGACAAATAGCAAATCCTCTGTTATCCTAGCAAAGTCGCCGCGAGCGGCACGGTTTTTGAAGAGAAATGTAAAAAACTTCTTGACAAAGTCGAACGCTTGTGGTATGATAAAGCTCCACTCGCCAAACGGCGTGTACCTTGTAAATTAAACAACGTAACGAAACGAAAAGCACCAGCGGGACGCATCTATAATAGGTGCGAACCAAAGTTGTGGGTGAGTAGGGAGTGGTCAATTCTCCCGAAAGCAGCAACTATAAAAAGAATGAAGCTATGACAAATAGCTCTATGAAGATTTGAGCGACTACGGTCGTTTAGATACCATTTATAGAGAGTTTGATCCTGGCTCAGGACGAACGCTGGCGGCGTGCTTAACACATGCAAGTCGAACGAGAATCTGCGGATAGAGGATTCGTCCAATTGAAGCAGAGGAAAGTGGCGGACGGGTGAGTAACGCGTGAGGAACCTGCCTAGGAGTGGGGAATAACAGTCCGAAAGGACTGCTAATACCGCATAATGCAGTTGGGTCGCATGACTCTGACTGCCAAAGATTTATCGCTCTTAGATGGCCTCGCGTCTGATTAGCTAGTTGGTAGGGTAACGGCCTACCAAGGCGACGATCAGTAGCCGGACTGAGAGGTTGGCCGGCCACATTGGGACTGAGACACGGCCCAGACTCCTACGGGAGGCAGCAGTGGGGAATA
>JAZOTE010000048.1:0-1582 GCA_045657485.1 Eubacteriales bacterium | reverse complement strand
GAAAGGAGATGACGGTTTGAGAACGCAAACCGAAACGATAACAATACGCCTCACTCCCGATGAAAAGCAGCTACTTGAAGAGCTGAAGCAAAAGTCAGATTCTCCCTCGTTGCGCAAGTTTATACTCGATATGTGCGTGACAGGTAAAGTCGTTGTAAACTCGGATTTAAGAGAGGCAAACAAGGAGCTTCGCTACCAGGGAAACAACCTAAATCAGCTGACGAGGCTATGCCATCAGGGAGAGATAAAAGTCGTCAATCTTGACACTCTTTTGACCTCTTACAGAAGGATACTTCTCGCCATCGGAGGTGACGCTAATGGCGACCGTAAATAACATACCCGAGAAAAATCAAACTCCCAGCGCACAGCTCGGAGTTATCGAATATTGCATACAAGCGCATAAAACGGTGTTAGATGAAAGAACGGTTTTTGTGACCGGAGTTAACTGCGTAACCGAGATGGCTCACGAGTCGTTTTTAGCAACGCAAAACATTTTTGACCACTCGCCAGACGGCCCGAGATTTTACCATTATGTTCAGTCCTTTTCCCCCGAGGAAGACGTTTCGCCCGAGACGGTACACGAGATTGGTCTCGAGTTTGCAAAGGCTTTTGGAAACCGAGAGGTGCTCGTTGCAACTCACATTGACAAAGACCATTTGCATAATCATTTCGTCGTAAACGCATACGATTTGGAGACCGGAATTAAGCTCCGCGCGAACCTGGATTTGCTATGCGAACTGCGTAATAAGAGCGACGAAATATGCAAGGCTCACGGACTTTCGACGCTTGATCCTTACACGCATAAACGCAATTATGAGAACCTCGGACAGAAGGAATACCGAGCAGCTATCAAGGGCGAAAGCTGGAAAATGCGCCTCTGCTTCGTCATAGACGAATGTATGAAAACTGCGCTCACAAAGGACGAGTTTATTGCCGCGATGGAAGCGCAAGGTTACGGTGTTATATGGACGGACGAGAGAAAATACATAACATACATCGTTCCCGGCACAGAGGGCAAAAATCCGCGCCGTGTGCGAGATATAAAGCTACACGAAGATAAATACTTAAAGGAGAATATGGAAAATGAGTTCAGAATCAGGCAAGACGAGGCTCAACAATTTGAAGATGATAAATGCCCCGAAGAAAGAGACGGAAACGGTAACGATACCGAAGGAAGATTGGGATATGATAGTGAAGACTCTTACTCGCATGGAGATGATAGAAGCAGAGATGTGCGAGACGACGAAGGCGTGCACTACCGAGATGGTTCGCAAGGTGAGCGAGCACACGGAATGGGCGACGGCAACTCTGAAACGAGTAACCGAGACAACCGAAAGACAGGTTGGGAGTCTGAGAGAAGAAGCTACAAATCAAATAAGAAGCAGAATGGATCGCGAAGAGAAAATGTGGTGGGTAAAGCTGGTGCTCCTGTCTCTTCCCTTGATAATAGTGCTACTCTACGTTCTCTCACGAGGCTTGGGGCTCACGCTGGGAATATAGTCGCTGACAGTGATGAAACCGAGGAAGAGCGAAAGATCCGCGAGGGCGATAACGCAGGTGTTGCAGTCGGTCTTGTGATTGC
>JAZOTE010000047.1:0-51585 GCA_045657485.1 Eubacteriales bacterium | reverse complement strand
CCGCTTGGCCTCCGACTTTATTAAAATTAAACACGGAGTTATATGAAAGACGGAAGAAGAACAACTTTTAAAGAGAGAAAGAAAATAGTTTACTATTGCCTCAAAAAGGGCAAAAATTATTTGCTCACGTGTATGGTTTTCGACGTATCCTACAATCAAATATACAGTTGGGTCAGAAAATACGAGCAGGGAGGCTACGAAGCGCTGAAGGATAGGCGCGGCAGACCATCGCCCGAAAGCAAAATGACTCCTGAACAGCTTGATAGAATACACAAACGAATCCGTAAAGCAAAAAGACAAAAGCCAAGAATCGACGCCGCTTTTATTCAAAGAATGTCTTTTATAACCAACCGTTCGGATAAAAAAAGATCGAAATGATTCTCTATGAGTGATATACATAAAAATCCCCCTTAAGGCAGACTCGAAGCTAATTTAGTCATCTGCCTTAAGGGGGATTTTTTTCAAAGTATACTATTTAAACCAAGCTCGACTTACCGGCTTTGGGGCAAAGGAAATTATTATTAAACTCGTGATCAAGACGAAACATTCCCTGCGCGCGGCGCTCGGGCATAGAAACGTAAAGGCGTTTTGAACCTACGTTATCAGACATGTTTGCATAAATTCCTATAGAATGGAACATATCAAGAAGCTCGGTTGCGGTTGCCTCATCCGGAACGTCTATAAAAAACTTAAATTCAGTTCCGTATATCTTATGCAGGGGCATGTGGAAGGTCAACGCGCCTACCTCGCAAACTTCTCCGCGAACGTCACGCTCACCTGCTCTTATAACCTTTCCGTTTTGAAGAACGTAATTTAAAACAACACACTCCTTATTTTCTTCGGTAACGCTGCCGCGAGAAACCAAAGCACACGGTTTTCCGGAAAGCGCGCAGTTGCCGTTCGCAAGAGGTCGAAAACGCTGAGCATAGCAATGCTCACCGTCGCCGTGATCGGGATAAAACATTCCGAAATTCGTTACTAGAGTATTTAAACGGCACTTAGCAAGAAGGTCGGCATACTTATCAATTGCAGGACTCTCAAGACGTGCAATAACCGTTTCAACGTGATCTTTCACGCGGTCCATGAAATCCTGCTTTGTTATAAATGCATTTTCTTCAAGACACATATCCGCATAAGGAGATACGCCTTGAAGAGCGGCAATAAGATCGCTCGTTTTTCTGTAAGCAGGAAGATATCTTCCAATATGCGAACCGTAAATATTAGCAACACCGGGAATTTCATACTGATTTGAAAGAAGATCCTCCGGGTCATAAAGAAACACACGCGTCCCTTGCCCTGCAAATATTCCGATTTCGTAATTGACCCATGCAGACTGAAGCGAGTCCTTCGTAATTATTATAACTCCTGCATAGCAATCGAGATAACTTTCAATCGTCTTTTGAAAGTCGTCTCCGCCGGAGAGTATATCGCGATCGCAAAGAGGATGCAGGTTTTCCGCACGCATTTCTGACAGAAGAGGCTCAAGATATTTTTCGTTATCCTTACTCGAATGAGATATAAAAATACCGTAATATTTCTTCTCCACCTCTTCGAGAGGACGGACTGTAAAGGTAAAATCACCTTCAAGAATAGGCTTTTGACTTAACATATCACAACTACCTCCTTATTGCGGGAAGATATAATCCGCAGTTTTTCCAACACCCACCTCTGGTGTCAGAATTATTGATTTTTCCGTATTGAGCCGCTCAAGACCAAGGCTCAGATACAAACGTGCGCGTCGAAAATCAACGTGAGTATTCTCGGGATAAATCGAACGCCAATACGCAGGATCCTCAATCTCATCATCCGTCGGAGGAACCGCAAAATCTAATTTTCCGATATCACGCGAAAAAAGCATGGGGAGCATCCAGAAATAATCCGACTGGCGAAGGCTGAAATAACACTTAAAATACACGCCGAAAAGCTTATGAACCGGAACAACTGCTTCAACGTCAATTTCCGCATGAATACCGGTTGCGGCGCGGTCATCATCGTCAAGCACGCTATACGAGCTATTACATATTATAGACGATGAAAGTCCGTTTTCGCTGGGATAAATCTCGTCCTTGTATGGCTCAAACTGAGGCTCAAGCGCATTATCGCAACCAAAGCTGAGCACCTTATAGGCAGACATTAGATTTGCTCCGAGAAAACGGTCAAGCTTTGCGTCAGAGCCGCTTCCCCACTCGTATTCCATCGTTTGCGCAATGCGTCGAAAGGCATCCTCGTATATTCTGCATTTAAAAGTTACGCGACGGTAAAGAATACGTTTGTATGCATAAAAATTCAGAAGATAATTATCGTAATAATGACTTTTCATCAAGCTGTTTGAAAACTTGTTTTCGAGAGTTCTGACTATCTCGGTTTCCGAAGTAGCAAGATTTGCATTTTTAAGAGGGGTATACGAAAGCGCTCGTCCGTCACCTTCACAAAGGAAAGGAACTATTGCGCCTGAATGTTTTGTGTGCATATATCCGGCAACGAACCAGAAAACATTACGGTACACCTGATAATCCTCAGCAAAAAGTCCGTCGGTTATAATGGGAACAAGGCAGGAGCACGTATCAAGCGCCCTTGTTATATCGGAAATGTAATCGCGCTTTGAAAGAGTGTCTTCGGATATAGGGAAAAACAGATATGCGTAACCGGCGCGGCTGAGTTCATGCTGGAGTTCTATGCATTTTTGCTCATCAGAGCCAAGGCACACGAGAATTAAGTGACCGTATTGCGCTCTGACGTCGTACAGAGAATTAGAAATAAGATCCATTTTTATTTCCTTTCTTTACTGTTTTTTACTATTTTCATACCGCACGTATCAAGCAGCTCGGGCAGATAGTCGGTGAGTTTATAATCGTATTTTATAACGTCGGCATCCTCTACGGTGCAACCCAGATGCTGACTCAGCAGCTCGCGCTGATTAATAAGCTCATCAAATTCTACGATATTGGCGTGCTTACGCACCGAGTGAAGCTCCTGTTTTGTCATATTCAGATATTCGCTCGGCTCAGCCGGAACGTATCCGCAAGCAATATGATAAGCAATCCATCTCATATGTTCAAGTCGGGTTATCATATGACGGCACACGGTATAATCAGCCAACTCTTCCCTCGAATAGAATTGTCCAATACATTCCGAGGATTTCTTTTCACCAAAATAATCTGATTGGAATTTTTCAGATTCATCAGGGCGTTTGTCGGATAACGATACCGCATCATAACCGAGAAGCTGAAGCTTCATACGGGCTGACAAACATGCATATATATTAGAATCTCTCTGAACCTGATTCCATCGACCATACCATGTTTCCACAGCAATACGGTGTATCTCAGCATCACTCTTTTCCGGATTATCAGCTTTAGTATAATTGTAATGCTGTTTTTTTGCCATTGCCTCTATTCCCTCTGAGAATATGGCATGCGCAGAAGATGCGTTCTCACAGTCAGAGCCAAATGCAATTATTTCACCGTTAGGATACTGAGAGTCAACCACCTTTTTCCTGATTTCTTCATCGCGCACCCGGACGTATATCTGAGTTCTGTCATTAAGCTTCCATTCTCTAAGCTTTTCATAAAGCTTCTCTGCAAAATCTATATTAACAAGGTCCGCGCCGCAGGAAATAACGATACTGTTTCTTAAAGCTTCAAGCTGCTCTATTGTTGCAGACTCATTTTTATCCTTATCAAGCGGACCATACACGTTTGTCAGATCAGACCTCAGTGATTCATAGAACTTGATATCACCTACATCCATATGTTTATATCCGATTGCAAAAACGTTTTGCGGTATTGGGTATTCCTTTCCGCGCGGCTTTTCTCGATACCACGAAGCATACCGAAGCAAATTATGGTTAAGATTTCTATCCTTTTCCGTTTCCTTTATATCGTAAATGTGGTAGTTAACGGTTTTGGGTATAGGTTTTCCGTTCTTCATAGACAGAAGCTGGCTGTCCATCGAATGAACTCGCAAAAGCTGACGGCTGACCTTTCCGAATCCAATCATAATAAAATTAAGCGTAATGTTTTCATTTACAGTCGCATTTGTTTTGTCAACGTCACCGTCTTTGAGAAGCTCTGTGATAGGATGCTTCTCAACGAAATCCATAGCAATCATCTTATAGCGGTTTACGCATCGAATGCAACCGTGCGTTTTTTCGGACAAAGTCACGAATGAAGATTCACTTGAATCCGAACCGAACACGTACGCGCAAAAACCATGCTGGCTTTCAAGAGAAAAATGATCAAGACCAAGTTCCTTCGTATATTCCGCTATCGCCGTAGCAATGAGGAAGTTGTTTTCTTCGTTTTCTGTATTTACAATCACACGTACCATTCTTTTATCCGTATGCGTAGCATATTTACGCATCACGGAAAGCGTATTTTCGGTATCGGAAAAAGGTACGGTAGCGAAATCGTGAATAAAGGTAAGCTTTTTTATTTCATCGCTCTCATCGGCAAGGAGCAAAAGGTCGTATTCTTTACGGTCAAGCGAATTTATAATAGCACGGTTGCGCTCATTATCGCCTATAATAATGCAAAGCGCTTTATTCCCTTTTCCCTCTTTTTTTAATAAAACTCTGTTACGAATTCTACGTGCAAGGAGAGAAAAGGCAAACATCGTTGCATTGCAAATCGCAACTGTAAAGCATATGTACACAGATATTTTATAAAAGAAACTGACATTCGCAAGGGGATTAACAGTGTCCCAACTAAACGAAAGCAACATAAGAGACAAGGCGCCGGTAAACGAATCAAATAACGCACGGAACCAGTTTAGTCCAATAAAAATATTGCCGGCAAGATATAGAGGAATTACACCCAAATATACAAGACCGAAAGTACCCTTTTTAAAGTTTTTCAACTGTTCGTATTTTTTCTGTCTGTCCGCTCTGCAGAACCTAACTATTTGGAAGATTATAACAGAAAGCATATAAGCCAAAGCTATCGAAGATAAAACTATTGTCATATGACACCTCAAAATCTTTATAAGATTATTATAACAGATTATTTTGCGTTTTTCAACACATATTGCCATATTTTGCTTTCATTATTAAAACAAAACAGGAGACTCTAACCGAAAAGATTCGGTTTTAATCTCCTGATTAATTTATCAAACTGTTTTAAGCTATCAAAATAACAATCTTATTTTTTAAGCGCTATAGCAGCCTTTGCCTTCTTAGCAATATTTTCAGCGGTAAGTCCGTATTCCTCAAGAAGCTCGGGAACCTTACCGGATTTGCCGAATTTATCCTCAACGCCTACGCGAAGAACTGACACGGGTGCCGCCTCGCATACAGCCTCTGCAACAGCAGAGCCAAGACCGCCTATGATATTATGCTCCTCTGCGGTAACGATAGCGCCGGTTTCGCGAGCCGCCTTTATGAGAAGCTCGTTATCAAGCGGCTTAATCGTATGTATATTGAGAACGCGCGCATCGATTCCCTCTGCCTTGAGAAGCTCAGCCGCATCAAGCGCAACGTGAACCATATATCCGGTAGCAACGATAGTAACGTCCTTACCGTCACGCATGGTAACACCCTTGCCTATCTCAAACTTGTAATCCTTCATTTCAGCGGTAAGATTCGGAACAGCAAATCTTCCGAAACGCATGTAAACAGGACCGTAGAAATTGATAGCGGCTTCAACTGCAGCGTATGCCTCGCCTGCATCGGAAGGATTGATTATGGTCATACCGGGGATAGTGCGCATAAGCGCTATATCCTCGTTACATTGGTGGGTCGCACCGTCTTCTCCAACGGTAATACCTGCGTGTGTTGCGCCGATTTTAACGTTAAGATGAGGATAACCTATTGAGTTTCTTACCTGTTCAAATGCTCTTCCTGCCGCGAACATCGCAAAGCTTGAAGCAAACACGACTTTACCTGTAGTTGCAATACCCGCAGCTACACTTACCATATTTCCCTCTGCAATACCGCAGTCAAAAAATCTTTCGGGGAACTTTTTCTTAAACATACCCGTCTTGGTTGCCGCCGCGAGGTCAGCGTCAAGAACGAGGAAATCATACTTTTCACCAAGCTCGGCAAGAGCCGCGCCATAGCTTTCTCTGGTTGCTTTCTTATCTGCCATTGTCATACACCTCACTTAATACTTTCTCTGATTTTTTCGAGCTCGGCGATGGCAATCTTGTACTGCTCTTCCTTAGGAGCCTGACCGTGCCACTCACATTGATTTTCCATATAGGAAACGTCCTTACCCTTAATGCTCTTCGCTATAATAGCGGTGGGCTTACCCTTAACCGCTTTTGCCTCGTTGAGAGCAGCTTCTATCTGTGCGAAATCATGAGCGTCAATTGAAATAACGTGCCAACCGAATGCACGGAATTTCTCATCGTGAGGAGCGGGATTCATAACCTCAGCTATAGGTCCGTCAATCTGAAGACCGTTCCAGTCAACGAATGCGCAAAGATTATCAAGCTTGTAGTGAGCGGCAAACATTGCGGCCTCCCAAACCTGACCCTCTTCCGTCTCACCGTCTCCGAGAATAGCGTATACGCGGTAAGGATTATTGTAAACCTTGCCCGAAAGCGCCATACCGCACGCAGCGGAGATTCCAAGACCGAGTGAGCCTGTCGTCATATCAACACCGGGAGTGCCCTTCATATCAGGATGACCCTGGAGACGCGATGTAGTTTTACGAAGAGTCTTAAGCTCTTCCTTTTCAAAATATCCGCGCTCAGCAAGAACCGCGTAAAGTGCGGGAGCTGTATGTCCCTTTGAAAGAACGAACCTGTCACGCGACTCAAGCTTTGGATTTTTAGGATCGATATTCATCTCTTCAAAATAGAGATAAGTAAGTATATCCGTAATGGATAATGAACCGCCGGGATGACCGCATCCGGCATTGTAAACGCCCTCTATAATGCCTACACGCACGTTGTTGGCAAGGCGCTTAAGATTAAGTTCCTTGGACTTTTCCATGAATAATTTTCCTTTTCTGAATCTAAAATAGTTATATCTATTTTACAATAAAAAAAACATCTTGTCAATAGATAAACTTAAAAATAAGTACATAGATTACTGCAAAAAACAAAAACACCTTGGATGCTGAAAAAATTTACATCCAAGGTGCAAAAATCAATATCTTCTTCTTGTTTTTATCTGAACCACTGCTCCAAGCGCAGCTATTATAACAGCAGGAACAAGTATCGCCACCCACGTTATACCGTCAAAAATCGGAAAATATGTGAAATTGTATACAAAATTAGCAAATATCCAACAAGCAAGCCAACCGCCAAGCGCTGCAGTTCCGATCATTTCTATATATTTCTTAAATATAATAGCAACTACAACCGCAACAACAGCAAGAATAAGACAGCCTACCGCCTTTTCGTTAGAATAAGTGGATTCCCCCTGAAGATAAAATCCGTGATACGCTAGTATATACATTCCGTATCCTGCAACGGCAGAATAAAGGACTATGTACAAAAATCTATACAACACCGCAGAAACAAGAGCAATAACCGTTCCCACTATCCATCCCGGAATCGTAACAGCCTCTGATATTACCGGTGTAAGCAGGTGCGTTCCAAGAGCAAATCCAATAACAAAAAAGAAAACGAATTTTAAGAATCCAATCATTTTCTTACCAAAAAGAGCGATGATTACGCATCCGACAGCAAGAAGCATCATTACCAATTTATATATGGATTCAATGCCGCCCATCATTGCTTCCCATATTGCGGAAATATCGGGATTTACAGTAATATCGTAATATAATGACACTATTGCTTCCCATATACATTTAAAGCTGAACCGAGCTTCTTTGACACAAGTGAAAAACTCGGAAAAATTCGTAAACATTCAAAATTCTCCTTTCCGGAAAATGAGGTTTTCGCTAAAACAAGTATATCATATCAAAACTTAAAAATCAAGCATATCACAATAAATTTACATTTGGAAAAATATTCTGTATTAATTGTTCAATTTTTTTCAAGCGCGGGATATAGATTATATACTTCCCTCTCAAATGAAAGCGCCATTCTGACGGTTTGCGCGGAGCCGCTATTGCTTCTGTTAACATAGGAAATAACTATATCGGCATCCTTCGCAAGTCTAATGTTTCGATCCTTCAAACAAGAATCGGTATATGCTTCGCTTATATATATTATTTCATCAGCGCTTTCAAGCGTATGGTTATACGACCTTTGCTGAGTGCCCGTCCATCTTTTAGCTTGGTCAGGACATGGTAAAACAAGAACAAGACGCACATCGGGGTGAATCATGCGAAATCTTATCACTTCCCTTGCCGCATAAGTGTCGAATCCTAACGCTCCGCCGGCAAGATACGTTCGGCATCCTTTTGAATACGCATATTCAACCGACCTGTATATAAGCGCCGGCAAATCCGCTTCATGTTCCTTTTTTATCTGTCTATGCCCTGTAAAAGAACATACTCGCATTTCCATAACGTCTCCAATCCGCCTTTTGCGTCAATGTTATAAAGCGTATATATTTTATCACGGTCGAATTACGTTGTCAAGAGTTAAATTTATCTGTTTTCTTCAAAATGTTAATAATAAGTTAACAATTGTGTTTTTTCTTGACTTCTGCTTTTTTGTATGATATAATGCTTGATACATATGCCAAATGGGCATTAAAGAGGAGATTTCCATGGACGACGGCACGGACGGGGACACTTGTCAGATAAGTACCGCATTTACAGAATATAATAACATATTATAGACTTAACCGCACTCGTTGCGGTTAGGTCTTTTTGCGTTTTTTCAAAATCTCGATATTCTACAACGAATATTCGTTGTTCAATATATACTAATTAATATATGAAAGGTTTTAAAAAGGATTTTATCATGAACCCAGCCTTGCAAATTGCAATAATTGTCTTTTGCATTATTATGTCAGCTTACTTCTCCGCAACGGAGACCGCATTTTCTACGTTTAACAAAATAAGAGTTAAGAATCTCGCGGAAAAAGGAAACAAGAAAGCGCAAACGGTAATCAAATTATCTGAAAACTACGATACGCTGATTTCCACAATACTTATAGGAAATAATATAGTTAATATACTTGCTTCATCTCTTGCAACACTTCTTTTCGTTGAGCTTCTTAAAGACGGCTCTCTTGCACAGTGGAGCTCGGCAATAGCTACGGCAACACTTACAATTATTCTTCTCACTTTTGGAGAAATATCACCAAAAACCATTGCAAAAAAGATGCCTGAAAGCTTCTCAATGTTTTCAGCGCCTCTTATCAATGTTTTGGTTTATCTGTTTTTCCCTCTTACGTTTATATTTAAACAGCTTCAGAATTTGCTTTCAAAGATATTCAAAAAGGATGACGATAAGGGTATAACGGAAGAAGAGCTTATCTCAATTATTGAAGAAGCCGAAGAAGACGGTGAAATTAATAAAGAAGAAAGCACACTTATAAAGAGCGCGATAGAATTTAACGAGCTTGAAGTAAGTGACATCTTTACACCGAGAATTGATATAACAGCCATTTCAACAGAAGCAACCAAGGAAGAGGTTGCAACAGTTTTCACCGAATCGGGATATTCAAGACTACCGCTTTACGATGGCGATCTTGATAACGTTATAGGAATACTTTATTACAAGGATTTTTATACCTCGGAATTTGAAAAGCTTGAGGATATAATGAAGCCCGTAATATACGTTGCCCAAACGCAGAAGATTAACGACCTTATGAAAGAGCTTCAGGATAAGCAGCTTCACCTTGCCGTAGTTATGGACGAATTCGGCTCAACCGCAGGAATTGTAACGCTTGAGGATATAGTTGAAGAAATCGTTGGAGAAATATGGGATGAGCATGACGAAAAGGTCGTTGAAATAGAAGAGATAAGCGAAACCGAATACATAGTATCCGGTAAAGCTAATGTATCCAAATTTTTCGACCTTCTTGGAATTGACGACGAGCCAGACACCCAAACGGTTAACGGTTGGGTTATGACAGCGCTTGGAAGAATTCCACAAGAAAATGACACCTTCGAAAGCACAGGACTTCAGGTCAAAGTTCTTAAAACGGACGGAAAACGAGTTGAGAATATACACGTAATAGACATCCGCCCCATTGAAGAAGAGGAAGAAAAGATAAAAAAGGATAAGTCTAAAGACGAAGACTCAAAGGACACAGAAAACGAAAACTGATTTTCACCGAGGCTTTTGGAGTATATCCGAAAGCCTCTTTAATAAACATTAAGGAGTTATTTATGAAAAAATACTGTTTTGGTATAGATGTCGGAGGCACCTTTGTAAAAGGAGCCATAATAGACTCCGACGGAAAAATTATTGTTTCGGATAAAATTTCTACAGAAAGCGAAAAAGGAAACATACACGTTTGCGATAACATAAAAACTCTTTGCGACAGGTTGCTTGAAAAATCCAATATGAACAAAAACGACCTAACCGCTATTGGAATGGGTGTTCCCGGAATGATAGACAGTGAAAACGGTATAGTAATAGTATCCAACAATCTTCATTGTGCGGATTTTCCTATTGCAAAAAAAGTTGAAAAGCTTATTGGACTTCCGGTAAAAATAGCTAACGATGCTAATGCTGCTGCCCTCGGTGAGTGCAAATTTGCTCTTAACGGAAAATATAAAAACATCGTATTTCTTACTCTTGGCACAGGTGTTGGCGGAGGAATCGTTATAAACGGTGAGCTTTACGAAGGAAACAGAGGCGCGGGAGCCGAGCTTGGTCATAGTGTAATCATTATGAATGGTGAGCCATGTACGTGCGGAAGACGTGGATGCATAGAAGCATACGCATCAGCAACGGCATTGATCAGAGAGACCAAAAAGACTATGAAAGCACACAAGGATTCAAAGCTTTGGGAGATAGGCAATATTGACGCAGTAAACGGAAAAACCGCTTTTGATTACAGCGAAACAGACGTTTATGCAAAAAAGGTTGTCGATAATTACATTTCAGCTCTCGCCTGCTATATAACAAACGTAGCAAATGAATTCAGACCCGAAGCGGTTATTCTTGGGGGAGGAGTTTGTGCTCAGGGTGATTCTCTTATTAACCCTATTAAAAAAATCCTTAAAAAAGAAATCTTCGCCGGTGCTACCGGTCCGCAGGTGGAAATTCTAACTGCAAAGCTTGGCAATGACGCCGGATGCCTCGGTGCCGCCGCCTTGGTAATATAAAAGATAAAAGACTTGGCTATACCCCAAGTCTTTTATCTTTTATTTCATTTTTTTAAAGCAAGAAGTGTCAGAGTGAAATACACTGCTAAAAAGATGCAAACGGCGAACAAAATCTCACAAAAAAGCCACACGGGTGAGATCATACTGCCGCAACGGACAAATAAAATCTTTGAAAGCGCGGCTGAAAGCACGGAAGCCAAAAGAGGAATCATTATCGAGCGTAAAATATTTATTTTGAATTTTATTCTTGAATACAGACGGATTGCGGAAAGCAAAAAATTGTATCCTTCCATAGCCACTATAACGACCGCATATCCCGCAATCCCCATGCGCGGAATGAGCATCCACACTAAAATTACAGATAGAAAGGAATCTGATATATTGACCCACATTGAATATACGTGCTCACCTATGCCCTTAAGCATAGAGTCTGACACGTGATCAAGATACATTATTGGAATTACAGGAGCCATCATAGCTATGTAATGTCCCGCGTCATACGAGTCGTATACTACATATCCCAGCTCCTCTGAAAAAAGCGAAACAAATACTGCCGCCGCTATTGAGTATACGAGAGTCGTATTTAAGGCTTCGCCTGCTACTCTTTGCATTCTTTCCCTCTCGCCCTTTGCCATGCTCTCCGAAAATTCCGGCACAAGAAGTCCCGAAAACGAAGTTAATGGAGCCATTGGATAAAGAAGCATAGGTAACGCCATTCCATGAAGCACACCGTATGACGCAAGAGAATCCGCATGGCTTTCTCCTCTGTCTCTCAGTCGCTTTGGTATCAAAATATGTTCAAGCGTCAGAAGTGCGGAGCGTATATAAGCAGAAACAGCAAGAGGCAGTGCCATTCCGCATACTGATGAAAAATGCGTATCTTTACCTCGCCCCACTGCGAGATTTTTATGCTTATCCCACAAAAACTCAATAAGCGCTACGAGAAATACAGAAATTTCTGTCAGCACGGTACTTATACAAAGTGCAACAGTTCCCGACTCCACTCCGAGATGTGCGAACTTCAGAACGAAATAAACTGTTATACATATTTTGAATATTTGACCGAGAACTTGAACGACAGCGTTTCTTCCAATTCTCTTCACCCCCACGAAATAACCGCTAAAAACAGATGACATAGCAATCGGCACAAGCGAAGCGGAAAGAATTCTAAGCGGTGCAACCGTTCTTTCATCGGAAAGAACCTTAATTCCGAAATAATCAGCTCCCAAAAAAAGAACTAAGGTTGCAAAAAGACTGAATATCAACGAATAAAATACTGCCGAGCGAAGTATGCCCTTAACCTCTTTTTCTCTGCCCTCTCCGATAGCAGATGAAACAAGTCTTGTTACCGTGAGACTTATTCCGGATGTTGCAAATGTGACCGCAAAGGTATAAACCGTGCTTATAAGTGTAAAAAGTCCTATTCCCTCCGCACCTATGCTGTGCGTAACATACGAATTAAATCCAAGCGATACGCTACGTATCGCAAGTCCCACCACCGTCAGAAGCACTCCGTTCAGAAAAAAACGTTTCCTGTTTGTCATTTTTGTTTCCTGCCATATAATAAGATTTAAGACATTATATGACACTACTTGATTTTTATATGATTTAGATGTATAATATATACACATTAAAACTTAAGGAAAAGCTAAAAATGAAATTTTCGGTTCTCGGCTCCGGAAGATGGGGCTCATTTATAACCTGGTATCTTGCATACAATAATCTGCCTGTTACCGAATGGGGCAGGCAGGAAAGCGCGGCATTCTCGGAGCTTATAAAAACCCGTAAAAACGAATACGTAAAAATTCCCGACAGCGTAAAGCTTACGTCCGACCTTTCGGAAGCTGTGGATTTTTGCGACGTTGCTATAATAGCTATAAAATCCCAAGCTCTCCGCGAGCTTGCAATAAAAGGTAAACAACTCGGCCTTCAAAACAAAAAAATTATTCTATGCATGAAAGGACTCGAGGAGGACAGCGGACAGCGCCTTACCGAGATTATGGAAAGCGAAGGATACGACCGAGAAAGGCTTGCAGTTTGGGTCGGTCCCGGTCATATTCAGGAATTTGTACTTGAAAAGCCTAACTGCATGGTTATCGACGGTTATAACCGCAAGCTTGTAAACGAGCTTGTCGACACCCTCAAATGTCCTCTAATACGCTTCTATTACGGAGATGACATAATAGGCAGTGAGATTGGCGCTGCTGCAAAAAACGTTATAGGAATCGCAGCGGGATTCCTTGACGGATGTTCAATGCCCTCTCTTAAAGGACCGCTCATGGCGCGCGGTGCGCGCGAGGTTGCAAGGCTTATACACGCTATGGGCGGAAACGAGCTTTCCGCTTACGGACTCTGCCACCTCGGAGATTACGAAACGACGCTTTTCTCTCCTCACTCAAACAACCGCAGATTCGGTGAAGCTCTCGCGAGGAAAGAAAAATTTGACAAGCTTGCAGAAGGAGTCTACACCGCGAAAGCAATGATGCTTCTCGGCGAAAAATACGGCGTTGAGTTGCCTATCACAAAAGCCGTCTACAACGTAATATATGAAAAAAAGAACCCGACAGACGAGCTTCTTTCAATGTTTGAAAGAAAAACAGTTACCGAGTTCTTGCTGTAAAATTTATTAAATATGATTAGAGAGATAAATAATTTTGGGGGCAAAGGGATTTAGGACAGAAATCGTCGGCTGACGAGCGATAACCGTACGAATGTACGATGAGCGAGGAAACGGCGATAGAACGAAAAAAACAATAAAAAAGAAATTCGCAGAATTTCAACCCTAAAAATTTTAAATAAGTATTATTTTAGAGCGAAGATGCCGTTTTGACAGTATCTCCGCTCTTTTTCGTTCGGTTATGCCTAAATGACACAGCCCTTTTATTTTCTGTTCTTTATTGCATCTATAGGCTTCATTGAAGCTATCTTCTTAACGGGTAAGAAGGTCGCGATAAAGGCTACAGCCAACGACACCGCGAGCAGTATTCCAATCTGCCTTATACCGAAGTTAAGGAATGTTATAAGAAGTCCCGCCTCTTCACGAAGAAGGCTGTTCAAAACGATTGTTACGGTAATTGTTCCCGCGAGTGAGAGAACGTAGTTTATCATAGCGATTATAAACGACTCCGCGAAGAATATGCGGAATACGTCGTTTGAACGAGAGCCTATCGCTCGGAGAATACCGATCTCCTGCTTTTTATGAGCTACACTCGTGCTTATAAAGTTAGCAAGCATAAGCGACGCAAATACTGCAAAACCGATACCTATGTAGAAGAACACCTGACCGAGAACGTCAAGAATTTCATCAACCATATTAAGCTGCTCCATAACGTTATTTTTAAGATTAAACTTAACGTTTTTAGCGTCGTTAATATAGGTTTTTGAAAACTTGACTAAATCGTTTATACCCTGCCTGTCAGCGGGCATTACACCAACCGCATACGAATAAATACCGCCTCGGTTTCCTCCGAGCATAGCGTTAATTATTTCCTCGCTTACAGCTACAGTATTACCCCTATAATATCCGGGCTTACCGCTGTTGCTATCCGCAAAGACACCGACTATCTCAACGTTTTTGATGAACTTTTCAGCGCCCGTCATATATGAGTTTATATCGAGTATCATTTTGCTTGATACCGGAGACGTTTTATAAACCTCTATAAACATCTGCGTTTTGTATACATTAAAATCTACAGTTGAGGTGGGCGCAAATCCTTCGGGAGCCTTACTGTGACCTCTCAGATAACTCGAATATGTTCCGAGAACATCAACAACATTAACATTCGTAGGATCGGCATTCTGAATGTTATAGATTAAATTGTAATAGTTAAGCGCGTCGGTAAAGTTTTCTGCGGCGTACTTTCTTGCTGCGATATCATCCGCATAGTCGTTATACTGGAAATTAAGAATTAAGGAAGACGGGTCGTAAGAGAAATACTCAACTCCGTTATCGGTAAACTTGGTTATAAGCTTATCCTTGAGGGATTGAGGTAAAACCATTGAAGACAGTCCGTATTTATTTATAAGTCCGTTCGTGTATTCTGTAACCATGCCGTCTGTAATTATATCGGAGAAAGCGCCATCAGATTCTACCCTCCAAGCAAATGAATGATAAAACTCAGCGTCAAAATTACCGCCAAACCAATTCTCTTACGAGGGCGCGCGCTATAGCGACTCTCTGCTTCTGACCGCCTGAAAGCTCGTTCGGCTTTCTGTTGCCAAACCCTTCAAGGTCAACCTCTTTGAGTATTGAGTTTACTTCCTCATCTGTTGCCTTTCTGCCCTGAAGCTCTATTGCAAGAGCAACGTTAGCTCCGACCGTCAATTCCTCAAGAACGTTATATTCCTGGAATATGAAACCGATATATGTATTTCGGTATCCGGAAGCTTTACACTTACGTTGTCAAGCGCATTAACGACAACGCCTTTTTTAGTCTTATAGACTTTTTTTAGGTTTTTTGCTTCAATCATATAATATACCTTTCAATAAATTCAATTACCTATTTATATCATAAATAATAGCGAATGTCAATAGAAAATTTTACAAAAAAACAAACTTTAAAAAAGGTTAGCTCAAATCACAAAACTCAAGCTAACCTTCGGATATTTAATTATTCATCAGCCTTTGCTTCTTCTGTAGGCTCAGCGTCGCGCATTGAAAGATTTTGTCTTCCCTTTTCGTCTGTACCAAGGTACTTAACGCGAACCGTATCGCCAACGGAAACGACGTCCTCAACCTTCTCGGTTCTCTGCTTCTGAAGCTTTGAGATGTGAACCATTCCCTCTTTTCCGGGAGCGTACTCAACAAATGCGCCGATAGGAATGATTCTCGTTACAGTTCCGGTATAGGTAACTCCAACCTCGGGCTCAAATACGATAGCTTCGATTATAGCCTTAGCCTTATCCGCACTGTCACGGTCAACCGCTGCGATAAATACTGTGCCGTCGTCGTTAATATCAATCTTTGCGCCTGTGTCAGCAACTATTTTTTGAATAACCTTTCCGCCCGAGCCGATAACCTCGCGAATCTTATCGGGATTAATCGTCATTGATATCATCTTGGGAGCATATTTTGAAACCTCATCTCTGGGGGCGGGAATAGCGGCAAGAAGAATCTTGTCGATTATCTCGTCTCTGCCCTGGTGAGTAGTTTCAAGAGCTCTCTTTATAATCTCGGGTGTAAGACCGTCAATCTTAAGATCCATCTGAATAGAGGTGATACCCTTGTGAGTACCCGCAACCTTAAAGTCCATATCTCCGTAGAAGTCCTCAAGACCCTGAATGTCTATCATGGTATCCCATGAGCCGTCCTCTGCGGTGATAAGTCCGCAGGAAATACCCGCAACGGGAGCCTTAATCGGAACACCGGCATCCATAAGCGCGAGAGTAGAACCGCATACAGAGCCCTGTGAGGTCGAGCCGTTAGAGCTTACAACCTCGGATACGAGACGGATTGCATAGGGGAATTCCTCCTCAGAAGGAAGAACGGGAACGAGAGAACGCTCGGCAAGAGCACCGTGACCGATTTCACGGCGTCCGGGGCTTCTCTGCGCCTTTGCTTCACCGGTAGAGTAACCGGGCATATTATAATGATGCATATATCTCTTCGTCTCTTCCTCGTCAAGACCCTCAAGCTTCTGAGCGTCGGAAAGAGTGCCGAGTGTTGCTATTGTAAGAACCTGAGTCTGTCCTCTTGTGAAAAGTCCCGAGCCGTGAACTCTCGGAATAAGTCCTACTTCAGCGGCAAGAGGTCTGATTTCATCCATGCGTCTTCCGTCAACGCGCTTTTTGTCAACGAGAAGCCAACGGCGTACTATCTTTTTCTGAATTTTGTAGATAAGCTCGGGAAGTATAACCTTTATATCGGGATACTTCTCTTCGTAAGTAGCAACTATATCATCCATGATGGGCTGCATCTTAGCGTCGCGAACGTTTTTATCATCTGTGTCAAGAGCCTCCATAACGCGCTCTTCGCAGTATGCAAAGATTTCGTCAAACATATCGTGATCAAGCTCGCCGGATGCATACTCAAACTTAGGCTTGCCTATTTCAGCAACTATACCGTTAATGAAAGCAACGAGCTTTTTAATTTCCTCGTGGGCTATCATAATAGCATCGTACATTACCTCGTCGGAAACCTCGTTAGCACCTGCTTCAATCATTACGACCTTTTCCTCTGATGCGGCAACGGTAAGCTCAAGATCGCTCTTTTTTCTTTGCGCGGCAGTTGGGTTAACGACTATCTCTCCGTCAACGAGACCCATAAACACTCCACCGATAGGTCCGTTCCAAGGAATATCAGAGATTGAGAGGGCGATAGACGCACCTATCATAGCGGTGATTTCGGGTGAACAGTCGGGGTCAACCGACATAATTGTAAGAAGAAGCGAAACGTCGTTTCTCAAATCCTTCGGGAAAAGGGGACGTACGGGACGGTCGATAACTCGTCCTGCAAGAACTGCCTTTTCGGTAGGCTTGCCTTCTCTTTTAAGGAATCCGCCGGGAATTTTACCGACGGCGTACATCTTTTCATCGTAATCAACCGAAAGAGGAAGGAAATCAATACCTTCTCTCGGAGCTGCCGATGCGGTTGCCGTTGCAAGAACGGTGGTTTCGCCGTACTTAATAATAACAGCGCCGTTTGCAAGGCCTGCAACCTTACCTGTTTCAACTACGATGGGTCTGCCCGCAAGCTCATACTTATAAACCTTGTAGTTGTCAAATGTCTTGAAATTTTCTACCATGTTTTTTCTCCTTTTCTTTTTGTTTTTCGGCGAGCGAACATAGCACTTAAATAAACGCTTGACGCCAAACGCATATTTAACTGCTACTTCCGCCGTCCGAATTCTTTTGATTTTCTTGTTGTCGCAAGAAACGGGAACGAATAGACTCCGCTCCCGTTCATGCATTTTTCGGGAAGTAATTGGAAAATTACTTTCTGAGACCGAGTTTCTTAATTACTGCTCTGTATCTTTCGATATCCTTCTTCGCAAGGTAGTTAAGAAGCTGCTTTCTGTGACCAACCATCTTGGAAAGTCCTCTCTGAGAGTGGAAATCCTTGGGGTTCTTCTTCATGTGCTCGGTAAGGGTGTTGATTCTGTCAGTGAGAATAGCAACCTGAACCTCAGGAGAACCTGTGTCTCTCTCATTGATTTTGTACTCTTCAATGATAGCGGTTTTTGTTTCCTTGGAAATCATTTTGTCTTCACCTTTCTTAAAATTTCTTCTCCTGTACCCCGGTGAAGTGCGGGTGAAAAGCGCAGGCTACGCAGGGAGCGCTCAATAAAAAGCGTCCGAACGGAGCAAGGCCATACACAACACTGCGGCATAGGCCAAGAGGTATTATACCACATACTTTTAAAAAAGTAAATAGGTTTTAGAAAAATATTTTATATTATTGGTACCTCTGCCTTAGCGCTTTTCTCAACAAGAAAAAAATAAGGGGATGTCGGGGAGTTTAAAATATGAAACTCCGAAGGACAAATTTTAAATCTGCTCGTCGTTTTGAAGTACTCGCGGAGCATGTCTCCCTCAAGCGCTCCCTCCTCGTGACCCGGATATATAGCAATGATGAGAACTCCGTCGGGAAGAAGCATGTCAATTGCCGCCTCAACGGCAGGCATTGTGGTTTCCCTCATGGTAGTAATACATTTTCTGTTGCTTCTCGGAAGGTATCCAAGGTTGAACATCCCCGCCTTGATAGGCTCCTTTACAAATTCCTTGACTCGATGATGTGATGCACATATAAGGGTATAATTTTCCGGGGCATTTTCACCAATAAGCCGCTCCCGTGTCGAATTTAACGCCTCTTCCTGTATGTCAAAGGCATAAACTTTTCCCTGCTCTCCAACGGTTTTTGACAAAAACAAGGTATCGTTTCCGTTTCCCATAGTAAAGTCAACGGCAACGTCTCCTTCACCGAGATGCTGAAGTACAAAATGCTTATGAAGCTCTATCAAATCAACCATTTTTAATTTCCTCAAGCTCGCACGATGGGCGCACGAAAGCTGTATAATTCGTTTTGTAGATAACGAATCCAGGTTTTGCTCCCTGCGGCTTTTTAATATTTTTGACTTTAGTATAATCGACAGCGGCAATATCGCCCGATGCCTTTGAATAATACGCCGCAAGAGCCGCAGCCTCTGTGTAATCCTTCTCGCTCGGCTCGTCACCGTCGGTTACCATGATAACGTGTGAGCCGGGGAGGTCTTTAACGTGAAACCAAATATCGTTTTTTTCAGCAATGCGGAACGTCAGCTCATCGTTTTGTATATTGTTCCTTCCGACAAGAAGCGGATATCCTCCGCTCGTTTTGTACTGCATGGGACGAAGTTTAACCTTTTTTTGCGGCTTATACCCCCGCATTTTAGCGGCGTAACCCGATCGGTAAAGCTCGTCACGTATTTCTATAAGGTCCTGTTCACTCTCTGCTCTTTCAAGAAATGCTTTAACACTTTCAAGATAAACGAGCTCCCGCTCCCATATAGCTATCTGCTCTGTGAGTACCTCCTTTGCCGTTTTACACTTACCGTAAAGCTTATACATTTTCTGCGCGTTTTTCGACGGATCTAGTCTTGGGTCAAGCCTTATCTCAATTTCGGGGCAATTTTCATCGTAATAATCAACCGTCCGAAAAGTCTCCATGCCGCGTGAAAGCTGGTAAATATTAGCCGTTATTAAATCACCGTATTTTTTGTATTCAGCGCCTCGCTCACTCTCAATTAAGGATTCCCTTTGAAGCGCAAGCTTTCGCTCTGTTCTCGCCCGTGCGTTTGAAAGAAGCTGAATGAGATCATGAGCTCTTTGGTGTATTCTTTCCATCCTGTCTTTTTCGGCAAAATACACATCAAAAAGCTCTCGGAAAGAATCGAAATTCTTTATATCAGCACCGCCAAGATATGTTATATTCATATAAGAATAATCAATCGGTTTGCCCGAAAAATCGCAGGCAACGGTAGGCGTGTAATTCTCGTTTATTAAAAGCTCCTGCCACTCGGAAACTACCGAGTAAAACCGTTCTTTATCAATTTCGGATAAAGGCGTGTCAATTTTTCCGCTTGCGCGATATACAAGCTCATGCGCAATTTGCGTCGCAATTCCCGAATAGGTTGAGGTTACAAATTTCTCTCCCGAACGCTCCGACGGGAACTCCGAAAGCTTACTGAAAAAGATTTCTCTATCCTTTACACGTGGGTCAAGCTTATTTGATTTTTCTGGGATCTGATAACTGAGTCCGGGCAACACCTGACGGATTGAGCTTGCGGCAAAATCTATTATCTTCATTGCCGTACAAACCTTATCGTCCGCGTCAAGCACAATAAGGTTTGCATACTTTCCCATTATCTCGCATACAAGCTTTTTTTCGGTGGGGAATCCCATTTCATCATAGCATGACACCGTAAATTCAGCTATGCGGTCAAAGCCTAATTGGCGCACCTCGGTTATTCTTCCGCCCGTAAGGTGCTTCCTTAAATACATGCACAGCATTGGCGCTTTAAGAGGATTTTCCTTTACCGTGTCAGAAAGCTGAAGCCTCGGCGCGTTAGGACCGACGTTAAATACAAGACGGCGCGAGCATTTTCCCGAATGAATAACGAGGTCAATTTCATCGTTGCGCGGTTGAAGGACTTTTTCAATTTTTGCATCGGAAAATTCCCTTTTATATTCGCTAAGCACCGCGCGCATCATACAAGCATCAAAAGCCACTTATGTCCCCTCCTTTTCAAATCAAACGTAATTATTTTACCACAAACGGAAATAATAGTCAAGCGAAAGATAATTTTAACAAAAAACGATGCGAAAACAAAATGTGTTATACACTGCAATTTGCAAAGTTCATACGTAAAAGTGTTAATCTCTTGCAAAGTTCGTACGTAAAAGTGTAACTAAATCACAAAATACGTACGTAAAAATGTAATCGAAGCACAAAGTTCGTACGTAAAATTGCAAAAATAAAGCCTCAGACGAACCAACAGCGGAACGTTTGAGGCAATTTTTATATGTCTTCACCTTTGTTAAATAGGCGGTTTGCAGCCTTTTGCAATTCACTTTCACCCGAGCAGGAATAATCAACTAATATCTTGATTGATAACTCTTTTCCACCGTATGAAAAAATCATTATATTCTGAATCCTGTCTCGCGCTTCGTTCAAAAAATCAACAATTTTGTCGGTAATCATAAGAAAAGGAACTTTTAAAGTTATAATTGCCGACCCTTCCTTTGGTGAAAAACTCGTGTCAAGGCTTCCCATGTGTACGGAAAGATATTCATTGCACTTGCTTAAAACGTAATTGTAGCTATCATTTTTGTTTTCCAAAATCATAAATTCTCCTTGTTGTATGTAGGTGTACCTACATATTTTATCACAACACTTTGTAAAAATCAATAGTATGTAGGTATGCCTTCTTATATTTTTTGAAAATTATTGCTAAAATAAGTAGGTAAACCTACATGACATTGTTTAATTGGAGATTGTGATATGACTGTAAATGATGCTGTCGCGAAGCGAATTGCCAAGTTGTTGCGCGAAAAAGGTATTACTCAATACAGATTAGAACAGGATTCCGGCATACAGCACGGAAGTATGCAATGCATAATGAACGGACGAAATAAAACTGTAACTTTAACTACCGTTATTATGCTCGCACGAGGATTTGAAATGACTCTTTCTGAATTTTTAGACGACGATATTTTTGCTTCTGCAGAATTGGAAATTGAACAACAGTAAAAGCCGGCTTTGTAAGAGTCGGCTTTTTTGTGACGTTTTCTATTTTATTATAGTTGGTTTTGTTGCTACGGTAATAGTTGAATACTCTTTTATAAAGTAGGATATATTATCGCTGAAAAAGATTTTTTCTTTATAGGACGCTTTTTCAAGGAATGCGGCGGCAGCATACGAATGCAAAGCTGTCAGCGGCGAAGGATTGTATTCATTATAAATCGAAACGCTAAGCTTTCCGTCATGTCTTGACGTAAGTATAACCGATTCAGGAAGTTTCCCCCCCGCGTGAAGAAAACCCGGAAGCGCCGACAAATCAAAGTTTTTTATATCCTTGCTTTTTACGACTCTTACAGTATCGCAGAGTGAAACATCGGTATACTCCGTTTCGCACCCGAAAAACTCGGTTGTCTTAGTACATAATTCTTTACATTTTTGAATGGGAACACTGAACATACCGTTATCCGTGTAAAAAACATCTACAAAATCCGTGCTTGTCTCAAATCTAATTTCGGAAAGCGGAAGCCCCCTTTTAAGTACCAAAAATGCCGCGGCTGATATCGCTGCGGCATAATTATCTGTAATTAAATCTTTTCTTTTTGAGTAGACTTCTATATAAAAATCCGCTTCAATGCTTGGTAATAAAATCACGGCAAAGTCAAACTCATAGTTATTCAAAAAATCATTATTAATAGCACCGCACGGAAGAGAAAAAACGAGAAAATCATCACTCATTACTTTAATTCTGACAGGATTCATTATCTCACCCCTATCAGTATATTACTTTTCCGTCTCCCGCGCCACCCATTCAAGCAGCTTTTCCCTGTTATTTTCAAGCTTTCCGTCCGCGATAAGATAAAGAAGCCTATTCAGCGTCTCTCCAATTGATTTACCGCGCATTCCAAGCTTTAAAAGCTCGTTTCCGCTTATTTTTATATCCGATATACGATAACAAACACCGTTTTTCAAAAGCTCATTTAACGTCCTCTTGCTCTCGCGCGAACCGATATCAAGAAGAATTTTAAGGTCAAGAACACCGATTGCACATTCATCCCCTGCCGCTATAAGCAACCTTGCAAGTTCAGTCTTTGTTTCGGTTTTCGCTTTAAGATTTTCAAGCACTGATTTACCGAAATTTCTGTGACGGTTATCACATTTCAGCACCATCATTGCCTGCGAAAAGAAATCGGGCGCTTCTCCTTTATTAGTAAGAGTGAAAAGTGAAAGCTCGCGTATATTCCCATCCGCTTCATCAAAAAGAGTTTTTTCGGGCAACTTAAGTCCTGACAGCTCCGGAATTATCATAGCAATTACGTCGGCATATTCCGAAAGTATTTTGTATGCGCCTATGCCGGAAATCAACTTTTTCCACTCGGTATATATTCGCTCCGATGAAACGTGCTTAAGCAAATGCGCGGTTTTCCGTATTGCAAGCGAGGTTTCGGACTCTATCGTAAAATCAAGCGTCGCGGCAAACCTTAGTGCCCGCAGGATACGCAAGGCATCCTCCGTAAATCTTTTCTCGGGGTCACCTACTGCACGTATTATACGCTTTTCAATGTCCTCTTTTCCTGAAAAGAGATCGGTTAATCCGTTCTTATGATTATAACACATAGCGTTTACTGTGAAATCACGCCTTGACAAATCGTCTGACAGCTTTCGCGTGAATGAAACACTATCGGGATGGCGATTGTCCGTGTACTCTCCGTCAAGTCGGTATGTGGTTATTTCATACGGCTCACCCTCATGCAGCACCGTGAGAGTTCCGTGCTTTATTCCGGTATCTATAGTTTTAACGTCCGCAAAAATTTCCCGCATTTCTTCGGGCGTCGCATCCGTCGTTACATCATAGTCGCTTGGCTCCTTGCGAAGAAGAAAGTCACGTACGCACCCACCGACAATATCCGCTCTGTGATTGCTTTTTTCAAGGCGCTCTATTATAAATTCCACTCCTCTTGGCAATATCATACGCTGAAAATTCTCCTTTTTGCAGAATCTTTCCTATATTGTAGCACTTTTTTGCAATTTTGTCAAAAGATATTGACAATCTTTTTATTTTGTTTATAATGTGACTATATAAAACCTATACAGAGGTCTCATCATGAACTACGTAGAAAAGAACGCCAAAGAACGTAAGGTTCCGAGCATTTTAACGTTCAATGACGGAACGCCCGTAAATACAGTCGAGGACTTTGAGCTTCGCAGAAAAGAAATCAAAATTCTTCTCCAAGAACACGAATACGGATATATTCCGAAAAAACCGGACCATATGGAAGTTAAAGAAGTTGGGTACGACGGTTCATTCTGCGCGGGAAAAGCGCCTCGCAGACAGCTTGAATTTACTGTAACCATAGGTGAAGATAAATTTTCGTTTCCTGTTATATCGGTTGTTCCAAAAAAATCAGGAAAGCACCCTGCGTTTATTCATATCAATTTCCGTCCCGACGTTCCGGATAAATATATGCTCTCCGAAGAAATTGTGGACAGAGGATACGCCCTTTTTTCGTTCTGCTATAACGATGTAACAAAGGATAACAAAAACTTCAAGAACGGTATTGCCAAGTACCTTGTACCAAGCAGAAAACCCAAGAATGCTCCCGGCAAAATTGCAATTTGGGCATGGGCAGCTATGCGCGTCATGGATTACGTAGAAACACTTGATAAAATAGATACCGACAATATTGCTGTTATCGGTCACTCAAGACTTGGAAAGACTGCCCTTCTCACAGGTGCGTTTGACAATCGTTTCAAGTACGTTATATCCAACGATTCCGGATGCTCGGGCGCTGCAGTGCTTAGAGGAAAAACCGGAGAAAACCTTTCGATTCTCATAGGTGTTCGCCCCGAATGGTTTTGCCCGAAATACGCTGATTACGTCGTCTTTGAAGACACATTGCCGCTTGACCAGCATTTTCTCCTTGCCGCTACTGCACCGAGGCATCTCCTTATAGGCTCTGCATACGAGGATGCATGGGCAGACCCAGAAAGTGAATTTATCTCAGCTTATCTCGTAAGTGAGGTTTACGAGAAAATATATGGCATACCCGGTCTTATTCATGAAAACAAAATTCCCGAACCCAAAACGGTTCTTGACGAAGGTAATGTTTGCTACCACATAAGAGAGGGACTTCACTATCTCAGCCGTGAGGACTGGAACGTATATATGGATTACATTGACAAGTGCAGAAAAAACAGATAAAATAAATTTGACAAAATATTTTTCAAAAACCTCTTGACAAATCAAACTTGTTCTGTTATAATATAAACTGTTGCAGACGCTGGTGTGGCTCAATGGCAGAGCAGCTGATTTGTAATCAGCAGGTTGTTGGTTCGACTCCGATCACCAGCTCCATATGTATGGGGGAATTCCCGAGCGGCCAAAGGGGGCAGACTGTAAATCTGTTGTCACTGACTTCGCTGGTCCGAATCCAGCTTCCCCCACCAAAAATCCGAAAGCGATTGCTTTCGGATTTTTTATTTTTGCCGAAAGGCACAATCTCTCAAGAGTTAGTCCGAAAACACTTTTGCGAAATCTGTTGTTAATTAACAACAGACCCCGTAAATACTTAAATTGTGTTTTCACCTAGAAATCTTTTAAATCAGAATTGCAAAATCTCTTTTAAAGGTATTGCGCTTTTATTGACAATTTACTCAAAATTTGTCTTTCGGCAAGCGAGATGCCTGTGGGCGTGAAAGGTCGTAACACTGCTTACAAAACCTATACACTTTGAAAATGACGAAAAAATCGACTGCTCTTTATTATAATTATTAAAACTTCTTAATTATTTTCGCCGTTTATTGATTTTAAATGTCGAATGAGGTATAATCTATTCGGCGTGAATTGCAAATTCTGCTTATTTTCTTTCACGTTTAGTTTAATGATTATTCGGTATTTAACCGACCTTAGGAGGAGACAATGCAAGTAGCTTTTAACGTTATTTATCTGGTTTCTTTTTGGCTTTGTTTCGGTTACGCGTCATACTACTGCCTGATGAGCATAGTATCGCTGCTGTTCCATAAGCAAAAGTACGATATTATCGAGGATAACTCTCGGTTTTGTATATTTGTTCCCTGTCACAACGAGGAGGACGTAATAGCTGCGACTGTAGAGAATTACACGCATTTGAATTATTCGTCAGAACTCTTCGACGTCTATTTTTTGGCAGATAACTGTTCCGACCATACCGCAGACCGTGTGAGAGAGGCTATCGCCGCTTCCGGTATGAATAATTTCCATTTGCTTGAGCGTAACGTTAACGATCCCAACAAAAAGGGCAAGCCTCACGCGCTCCGCTGGGGAATGGATCTTCTGGAGAACGAGGACGGCTTCTACGAGAAGTATGATCTCTTCATAATATTTGACGCGGACAACTTTGTTGATGCAGATTTTCTTAAGCATATAAATAGCCAGTATCTCAGCTACGATGAGAAGCGCCGTCCCGTTATGATACAGGCGTATCTTGACAGTAAGAATAAGGAAAACCTCATCTCGCGCGGATACTACGTATGCTACAGATACACAAACGGATTTTTCCAGCTTGCTAAGCATAAGCTTGGTCTGACCCCCGGTATCGGCGGAACGGGCTTTGCAATTTCTCTTTCCTTCCTGCGTAGCATCGGCGGATATAATTGCCGTTCGCTCGTAGAGGATATGGAGTTTGAAACCATCGCTACACTTCACGGTAAGAGCATAGCGTATAACCACAACGTCCGTATTTACGATGAAAAGCCTACCGAATTGAAGGCGGCTACGATACAGAAGATTCGTTGGTGTCAGGGACATTGGTGGGTATTCTTCCACTATGCGCCGAAGATTATCTTCCATATGTTTAATCCAAAGGAGATCAAGTGCCTCCTTAAGAGGATCGATAACCTGATACATCTTTCTGCACTTTTGTTTATGCTGCTTGGCGTTGTTATTACGTTTTCACCGTACGTTGCGTCCTGGTTGGGGCTTGAGGTACCGCCGACTTACGTTAGCTACGTTTCGCTCGCAATGATGATTTTATCCATTCTGTTTATTCCGATTTCGTCGCTTATGGACGGCAAGAAGGAAGAGAAGAGAAGAGTTATTATAGATTTTATACCTAACATTCTTTCCTTATTTATCAATGCGCTCTCATATATTTACGCAAACGTTATCGGTCTTTTCAGATGCAGAAACCAGAAGGTTTGGGTGAAGACCAAGCACAAGGTTACCAGCATCACCTACAAGAGCGAGAACGAAACCGAGAACGCATCGTCTTCCACGAAATAAAATACCGCAAATCCAAAGTAAAAGCAAAGGTTTAAAAAGACTGCTACGGAGGAATAAAATGAAGAAAATTAAGGTTTTAAGTGTCTTTGGAACAAGACCTGAGGCAATAAAAATGGCACCGCTCGTAAAGGAGCTGGAAACGAGAGAAGAGATCGAATCGGTGGTGTGCGTAACGGCTCAGCACAGACAGATGCTCGATCAGGTATTGGAAGCTTTCGAGCTTAAGCCTGATTATGATCTTAATATAATGCAGCCCAAGCAATCTCTTTCAACTATTACCTCTGCCGCTATGCTGGGCGTTGAGGAGGTTATCAGAGAGATATCACCTGATATCGTGCTTGTACACGGTGATACGACCACTAGCTTTGCAAGCGCTCTGGCGGCTTTCTATAACCGGGTCAAAATAGGACACGTAGAGGCAGGTCTGCGTACTTACAATCTTGCTTCTCCGTTTCCTGAGGAGGCAAACCGTGTATTCGTAGATGATATATCGGATATGTACTTTGCGCCTACGGAGGCGAGCCGTGATAACCTTTTGAGAGAGGGCGTAAAGGATGAAAACATTTACGTTACCGGAAATACGGCTATAGACGCTCTGAAATACACTGTTACCGATCATTTTACTCATGAGGTTCTGAAATGGGCTAAGGGCTCTCGCCTTATTCTGTTAACAGCGCATCGCCGCGAGAATCTGGGCGCTCCTATGCGCAGCTTCTTCAGTGCGATCAGGAGAGTTCTGCATGAGCATCCCGACGTTAAGATAGTATATCCCGTTCACCTTAATCCTACTGTTCAGGATCTGGCGCGCGAGATGTTCGGCGATGAGGACAGAGTTAAGCTTATAGAGCCGCTCTCAGTGCTGGAATTCCACAACTTTATGAATGCGAGCTATATGATACTTACCGATAGCGGCGGAGTACAGGAGGAGGCTCCAAGCCTTGGCAAACCCGTACTTGTGCTTCGTGATACCACCGAGCGTCCTGAGGGCGTAACGGCAGGAACACTGAAGCTTGTGGGCACAGACGAGGAAAATGTATATAATGCTATAAACGAACTTTTAAACAACCGCGAGCTTTACGAGCAGATGAGCGGTGCGAAAAATCCGTACGGTGACGGCTTTGCTTGCGCTAGAATAGTTGACTCTATTATAAAACGTTTTAATGGCGAGGAGATATTATGAAACGCATGACATCGTCGAATTTACTTAAAATAGCAGATCAGTTTGCCCTGTTAGGAGAGCCAATTCGAGCCGAGAAAATACGTAACGGTAATATCAATTATACTTATAAAATTACTTGTGTTGACGGTAGCGCTGAGCATCACTACATATTGCAAAGAATAAATACCGCGGTGTTTAAGGATCCGGTCAAGCTTATGGAAAACGTGCAGAAAGTCACCGAGCATCTTGAGAAAAAGCTTTCTCGCGACGTAATAAGCCGTTCCGAGCTGCGCAGCCTGCATTTCGTTCCGTCGAAAAGCGGAGATCTCATTTATGTGGACTCAGACGGTGGAGATTGGCGCGTATGCAGTTATGTAGAGGATGCCAGAACCTACGATGAGATAACCAACAAGCAGCTCTTTTATGAGGCTGGACGTGGATTCGGTGAGTTCCAGAGATTGCTTAATGATTTTCCCGGCAATCTCCTTCATGAAACGATACAGGGATTTCACGACACGGGTGCCCGTTATCGCAAGTTTTTAGAGGACGTAGACCGTGATGCTGCAGGTCGTGTAAGTACAGTAAAGAGAGAGATCGAAGAAATAAAAAAACGGCAGGATATAGTTTCCGTAATCTCCGATAAGCTCTTATCGGGAGAGATACCTACACGCGTTACGCATAACGATACTAAGCTGAACAACGTAATGATAGACGACAAAAGTATGCGTGCTGTATGCGTTATAGACTTAGATACCGTTATGCCAAGCTCCACGCTTTACGATTTTGGAGATGCGATACGGTACGGCGCATCCACGGCAAGAGAGGACGAGGCGAATCTCTCCTTTATATCTCTCAATATGGAGCTTTTTGAGCTGTTTACACGGGGATTTCTTGAGGAATGTCACCAGATACTTACCGACCGCGAGATATCACTTTTACCTATCAGCGTAATAATTATGACGTTGGAGCTGGCTATCCGTTTTCTGCAGGATTACATTAACGGCGACGTTTATTTCAAAACCGATTATTCCGGTCACAATCTTGTGCGCGCAAGGGCTCAGCTGAAGCTTCTCTCCGAGATAGAGAATAGCAAGTCTGCTATGGAAGAGTGTGTTCGCAAGGTTATACTTGAATGCAGAGCAAAGTAAAAAGCACTCGCTTTTGATATGTATTGGGTGCTTTATCTGAATTATTCCGTGCTGTTCCGATGCTTTAGCTCCAATGAGCCGAATACGGAATGTACGTAATTTTCCCGATAAAATACTACTAATAAAAAATCCCTTAGGGAAGACTTGAAAACATTCGTTTTACGAGCCCAAGCCCTAAGGGAATTTTTTTATTTATCAGATATTTACCATCCGTTTTTTGGGAATTACGACGCTTTTTCTCTACACGCCCCCATACTTATCCGAAAAATAGATGGATTTATGTTATATCATTCTTTCGGGATGAAATACTCTGTCAAACTCCTCAGCTGTCATAAGACCGAGCTTCAGCGCCGCATCCCTCAGCGTTATATTTTCACTGTAAGCCAGCTTTGCTATCCTTGCCGCACTTTCATATCCGACGTAGCGGTTAAGCGCCGTCACGGTCATAAGCGAGCGGTTAAGATTTTCAGCCATCTTCTCTTCGTTTGCCCGAATCCCGCAAACGCAATTTGCTCTGAACGAGCGAAGAGAATCAGAGAGAAGGCGTACTGATTGCAGGAAATTATATATACATACCGGCAGGAAAACGTTCAGCTCGAAATTACCCTGCGAAGCCGCAAAGCCTACGGCAACGTCGTTTGATATAACCTGCACCGCAACCATAGTAACCGACTCGCACTGAGTCGGATTTACCTTGCCGGGCATTATAGACGAGCCGGGTTCGTTCTCAGGTATAAATATTTCGCCAAGACCCGTTCTCGGTCCGGATGCCAGCCATCTGACGTCGTTAGCTATCTTCATCATATCAGCCGCCAGTGCCTTTATAGCTCCGTGGGCGCTCACAAGCTCAGACAGGGAAGTCAGTGCGTGAAATTTGTTTGGGTCGGTCTTGAAGTCGTATCCGGTGAGCTCTGTAAGCTTTTTTGCCACCAGCACGTCGAAACCGTCGGGAGCATTTAATCCCGTGCCTACTGCGGTGCCTCCCAGAGCCAAATATTTCAGCATCTCGGATGAGCTTTCTATCATCTGCATATCTCGCTCCAGCGATGCTCTCCAGCCGGATATCTCCTGGCCAAAGGATATGGGCGTCGCGTCCTGCAGATGAGTCCTGCCGCATTTGACGGTGGATGAGTATTTCTTCTCAAGGGCTCGGAGCTCGTCAGCCAGAAGCTTGATTTCGGGCAGCAGCCTCTCGTTTATTCCGACAAGGGCAGATACGCGCATAGCGGTAGGAAACGTATCGTTTGACGATTGGGACATATTTACGTCGTCATTCGGGTGCAGCTTCACTCCTGCGTTTTCTCTGGCGTAGCCGGTGATTACCTCGTTTACGTTCATATTCGTTTGCGTTCCGGAGCCGGTCTGCCATACTACGAGAGGAAAGTGGGCTTTTAGCTCTCCGGCGCGGATTTTTTCACACGCCTCCCGTATGGCGTCCAGCTTTTCCGTATTCATCTTATTTGGCACGAGCTCCGCGTTGGCCATAGCCGCCGCTTCCTTAACGTAGCTAAATGCCTCTATTATTTCGTCGGGCATGCTCTCGTATCCTACGCCGACTTTGAAGTTTTCAAGACTGCGCTGAGTTTGCGCTCCCCAGAGCTTGTCGCTCTCTACGAGCACCTCGCCCATAGAATCTCTTTCTGTTCTGTAAGACATATGATATCTCCGTTACCGTCTGCGGATTGCTTCCGCATTTTTATGTACCACTATTATATACTATTCTGCCATTTTTTTCAAGTCGGCAGCTTAATTTGAATAAATATATCTTTGAAAACGAAAAATTGAGGCGCATTTTTGCGCCTCAATTTGAGAAGTAATTACTTCTGTGCCTCGTCAGCCTTTGTAACGATAGCCTCACCCTTGTAGTAGCCGCAGTTGCCGCATACTCTGTAAGCCAGAATAGCCTCGCCGCACTGAGGGCACTTTACAATATTGGTGGGGGTTTCGAGCTTCCATACGCTGGAGCGTCTCTTCATCTTTCTCGCGTGAGAAACCTTTCTCTTCGGTACTGCCATCTTTTACCTCCTTGAGCAACGGATACGTTCCGGAACTCCATATGTTATTTTTTATTATTTTCTTCTTTTTTCATTTGCTCTAAAATCTTACGCAAAGGCTCCAGGCGCGGATCGATATCCTTCGCGCTGCAATTGCAGGGTCCCTCGTTAAGATTTTTTCCGCATTTCTGACACAGTCCGAGACAGTCATCCTTACAGAAGAATCTGGATGGAAACTCCATCTCCAGCTGCTCGCGCAACTGCTCGTCAATGTCGAGGAAGCCGTCCTCGATTATCGCATAATCGTCAAGCTTATCCTCATCAAGATCTGAAAGCAGATTTCTAGGAGCAACGGTTTTCTCAAGATCCAGAGTGAACTCTCCGGATACGGGGGCGAGGCATCTCGCGCATTCCGTCTGGTAATCAACGGAAAGAGAGAGGCTCATTCGCATATATCCGGCGGTGTTGGTAATATCACCCTTGACCTTCATGGGAGAAGGAAAACCGACGCCAAAGAGAAAGCTTCCGGCATCTTCATCTGAGATATCGAGGGGTAGTTCATAATCGAACTCAAGCAGTCTGTCTCCCGCGAGGAGCGGTCTCAAATCTAACTTCACTCGGTACCTCCTTTTCGATTTTGGGCGCAGTTTAGGCTACGGCTGCCAAAGTCGTACATCATATTATAAAACAACCGACACAAAAAGTCAATAGGAAAATTTCAATTTTTTTCATTTTTTAAAAAATATTTCTGCTTCTGATGGGCGCAACAGCTTCTGCGGCTGCCGTTTCAAGTTTATTAAGAAACAAGTGTCTATCCTTTGCGCATTAACAGATGCGGAATTCTCATAGACTTTTCTCTTCTTTACTGATATAATGTGTTTAACAGCTGAAATTAAAGCGTATCACGGTTAAAAATGAAGACGTATTCGGAGGTCAGCCCGAACGCCGGTTACGAGTCCGTGGATCGTTTTATAATTACGCTTGTCGCTTTATTGTATCGACAGATACCTGCGATTACGAAAAAGTTTCGTTCAAAAAATATTGAATCAACAACACTCAAGTGATATAATAATTACCGAACAGCTAGCAAAAACAAAAGAGTGAAGAACGCGGTGCTTTTATTCATCGCTTTGTTATGGACTTAAAGGATAATTTCGTTTTTTGAAAGGAGAACGTAATGCTGCTGCGTAAAAAGACCATAGATGCCACAGAGGGCCCTATCTTTTCTAAAATGCTGGCCTTTGTGATCCCGTTGATGATGGCAAATCTTATGAACCATCTCTACAATATGGCAGATAATATCGTGGTTGGTCAGTTTTCGGGCGATCCTCATGCGTTGGCTGCCGTTGGCTCTACCGTATCGCTGAATTCTGCCTTTGTTAATCTTGCAACCGGCATATCAATAGGAGCCGGTGTTATAGTAGCCAGAGCATTTGGCGCAAGAAACAAGGAGGATTTGCATCGGGGCGTACATACTGCTATGACGCTTTCCATTCTCATTGGAGTTGTGCTTGGCGTGATAAGATTCTTTATCTCCGAGCCGATCCTGGTGCTTATGGGTACAAATGCGGAGATTCTTCCAAAGGCTGTTCTCTACACACGGATACTCTCTGCCGGTATGCCGGGTACTGTCGTATACACTATTGGCGCCGCCGTGCTACGATCGGTAGGGGATTCCAAAACTCCTCTTCACGCCGTAACTGTGGCAGGACTTCTTAACATTGTGCTGAATCTGTTCTTTGTTATAGCTTGCGGTATGGACGTAGACGGCGTGGCGTGGGCAACGTTTATATCCAAATACGTGTCGGCGGCTATGGTCGTTTTCTTTCTCATAAAGCGTAAGGGCGAGGACTACGCCTTTGATCCGGGCAAAATGCGTCTTGACGGCAAGCTTATCGGTGAGATTTTGTATATCGGTATTCCTTCCGCTATCCAGAGTATGCTGTACAGCCTTACCAACATTTTTCTCACCGCGGCGCTCAATACCTTCCCGATAGACGTTATGTCGGCGAGAACGATAGCAACTAATATAGACGTGCTTCTTTCAACTGCGATCAACACCTATCTACACGCGTCAATGACCTTTACAAGCCAGAATTACGGCGCGAGAAAGCCTGATCGAATGAAGAAAAGCATATTCACCGCTCTTCTGCAGGCGGCTGTCATAGGCTTTACGGTCGGTCAGCTTATGATCATCTTCCGTGAGCCTCTCGTGAATATGTATCTTGCTCACGACGATCCGAACAGAGTAGCGGTGATGGCATATTGTAAGGAGATAATGGTGGTAATGCTGTCCTCCTATTTCATAGGCGCGATGGTGGATTCCATGTCCGGCTTCCTTCGCGGTCTTGGCGCATCCATCAGCTCTATGATCATCTCTATGGTGGGGATTTGCGGTATTAGGTGCTTCTGGATATTCGTTGCGTTTCCCAAAATAGGTACGCTTACCGGACTGTATCTCGGATATCCTATTTCCTGGACGTTGACGTTTATCGGATTATCCGTCGGTTCTATATTTATGTATAAAAGAGTTAAGAGAAAAATGATGATGGAAGCAAAAGAGATTGAGCAGTCAGAGACAGCGAACGAGGAGCAAGAGCCTCACGTGATATAAAAAGCGGAAGCGCCGTGGTATCGCGGCGCTTCTTTGCTTTAAAAATATAAAACATTTTTAGATTGACAAACGGTGCAAAAAACTGTATACTATTCATATATCCGGCAAAAATCCGTATGAAACATCACGGATAAATACAAGCTAATTATAAAAAAGTAGAGGAAACGAAAATGACCGATATTGAAATAGCTCAGGCGGCGAAGCCACTGCATATAAACGAAATAGCGAGATCTGCGGGTATTGACGAAAAATACGTGGAGCTTCACGGCTCTGACAAGGCAAAGATAGATCTCTCCCTTTTGTCAGATCTTTCAGGCAAGCCGGACGGAAAGCTTATACTCGTCACGGCTATAACGCCTACCCCCGCAGGCGAGGGCAAAACCACCACTACCATAGGTTTATCAGACGGACTTAAGAGAATAGGTAAGAGTGTTGCCGTTGCCCTGCGTGAGCCCTCTCTCGGTCCCGTATTCGGTGTGAAGGGAGGCGCTGCCGGAGGCGGATATGCTCAGGTAATTCCTATGGAAGATATCAACCTGCATTTTACAGGTGATTTTCACGCGATAGGAGCGGCGAATAACCTGCTCGCCGCTATGCTGGATAATCACATATATCAGGGAAACGCTCTTAATATTGACCCACGGCGCATAACCTGGAAGAGATGCGTTGATATGAATGACCGTCAACTTCGCTTCGTCACCGACGGTCTCGGCGGCAGAGTGAACGGTGTGCCCCGTGAGGATGGCTACGATATCACGGTTGCGTCTGAGGTAATGGCGGTTTTGTGCCTTTCACGTTCTATCACTGATTTGAAGGAAAGACTTTCACAAATTATCGTCGGATACACGTATGATGAGAAGCCGGTGACCGCAGGCGATCTTAAGGCGGAGGGCGCAATGACGGCTTTGCTCAAGGATGCGTTGAAGCCTAATCTGGTTCAGACCCTTGAGGGTACTCCGGCGTTCGTTCACGGAGGTCCGTTTGCCAATATTGCGCACGGCTGCAATTCGATTATCGCTACACGCGTGGCGATGAAGGTAGCGGATTACGCGGTAACCGAGGCAGGATTTGGTGCAGATCTCGGAGCGGAGAAATTCCTGGACATCAAGTGCCGTATGGCAGATATAAAGCCATCAGCGGTAGTTATAGTAGCGACTGTCAGAGCACTTAAAATGCACGGCGGCTTGCCAAAGACCGCTCTTGACACAGAGGATCTTGGCGCCCTTGAGAGAGGTATTCCAAATCTTCTGCGTCACCTCTCAAATATTAAAAACGTATATAAGCTTCCCGCGGTAGTTGCCGTAAACAGATTCCCAACGGATACTGACGCGGAGATCAAATTTATCATTGCAAAATGCCGCGAGCTCGGAGTTAACGTGGTGCTTTCTACCGTGTGGGCAGAGGGCGGAAAGGGCGGCGAGGAGCTTGCCCGCGAGGTCGTCAGACTCTGTGAGGAGGAGCGTGGCGATTTCACCTACGCATACGAGCTTGATATGCCGATAGAGGAGAAGATTCTCGCTCTGGTCACTAAGATCTACGGCGGCGATGGCATTTCTGTAACCCCTGCGGCCAAAAAGCAGATTGACGCTATTACGGCGCTCGGATACGGAAATCTTCCCATATGCGTTGCGAAAACCCAGTATTCATTCTCTGACGATCAGACGAAGCTGGGTGCGCCCTCAGGCTTTACCGTAACGGTTAAGAATGTCAAAATATCGAGAGGCGCAGGCTTTATTGTAGTTCTCACAGGAGATATTATGACGATGCCTGGTTTGCCTAAAATTCCCGCCGCCGAGAAGATAGATATAGACGAGCAGGGCAGAATCACCGGCCTGTTCTAAAAAACGATTGCCCCATATACGTGTAATGAAAACCGACAATTATTTTGTGCATAAGACAACTAAACTTTACGTTAGGACACTCATATGAAGCTTATAATTGCATCTAACAATTCTCATAAAATACGCGAGATCAAGGAGATCCTCTCCGACAGATTTGATTCTATACTTTCTCTGAGAGAGGCGGGAATAGATCACGAAACGGTAGAGGACGGCGACACCTTCATTGCCAATGCACGAAAGAAGGCTCGTGAGATAGCCGAAATATCCGGAGAATGTGCTCTCGCTGACGATAGCGGAATTACCGCTCACGCCCTCGGCGATCGCCCCGGCGTTTACAGCGCGAGATTTGCCGGCGAGCACGGCGACGATGAGGCAAATAATCGCCTATTGCTTCGGATGCTCGAGGATAAATCCGACCGCACCGCTCATTATACTGCTGCTATGGCGTTGGTATATCCGGACGGCTCGGAGATCACCGCGGAGGGCTATATGTATGGAGAAATCATACACGCCCCCCGCGGTAATGGCGGATTTGGCTACGATCCCCTATTCGTTCCCACAGGCGAAAGCCGCACGGTTGCGGAGATGACAGCAGAGGAAAAGAATGCTATCAGTCACCGTGCAAACGCACTTAAGCTTCTGCTTGAGAAGCTATCTGACAGGTGAGGTTTAACGTGGAAATTATACTGGACGTAATCGAGCTACTTGGAGTCATATCTTTTTCCGCGGCAGGCGCAATGATAGCCATCGACAAGGAAACAGATATGCTTGGAGTACTTATTCTCTCCGTTGTCACTTGCTTTGGCGGCGGTCTTACCCGTGACGTTATTCTCACGGATACTCTTCCCGCGCTTTTTTCAATGCGCGTTGAGCTTATCATCTGTGTTTCTACCTCTTTCATTATTTTCCTTGCCGCAGCGCTTTTTAAGCGTGAGTACGTGGAGGAAGAAGCGACTGTCAACAAAATAAACAACGTGCTTGATGCTCTCGGTATTGGTATATTTGCCGCCGCCGGCACGGAGATGTTTATGGACAAGGGAGCACTGGTCGCTATATTCGCAGGCACTGTCACTGCAGTAGGCGGAGGACTGCTGCGTGATATAATGCTCCGTGACGTGCCCTTTATTCTTTGTAAGAGGGTGTACTGCGTTGCAGTTATACTAGGCTCGGCGCTATACTATATTTTCGAGACCCTCGTTTTTACCGAAGGTCATGGAAGTGTAGTATCCACCCTGATATGTCTGGGCGTCGTATTCATTATTAGAATGTGCGCTACGAAATTCGAGTGGAATATTCCAAAGGCCATAATCTTCAGCAAAATCTTTTCTGAAGACGCTGAGGTACGGGACAGTCGAGAATATTCGGATTCCGGTGATATGAGTAAGCGGTGATCGCTAATTCGGCTTCAACCGATCAAACCAATAAAACCGCTCAAGCCAATAAAACCGAACAAACCAATAAATCCGATTAAACTAATAAAATCAATAAAACTAACACGAATTCAGAAATGAGATACCAACTATGAAATTTGTTTCTGCTCGGCTAATCAACTCATACAACGGAATCCCCCGTCCCGATTATCCTCGCCCATCTTTTAAAAGAGAAAGCTGGTATTCGCTCAACGGCACGTGGGATTTTGCCTACGATCCCGGTAAGAGCGGCGAGGCTCGCGGCATGGTAATGGGTGGAGAATATTCTATGAAGATCACCGTTCCTTTTTGCCCTGAAAGCAAGCTGTCTGGCATTGGGAACGTTGATTTCATTCCTGCCGTATGGTATCGAAGAAAATTCGAACTGCCAACCTTGTCCGATGGCAGAGCAATCATTCATTTCGGGGCGGTTGACTATCACGCAAGGGTGTTTATAAACGGTCAATTTGCAGGTGCCCACAAGGGCGGATACACCCCGTTTGAATTTGATGTGACCGAGCTTCTGGTAGCAGGCGAAAACACAATAACCGTATACGCGGAGGACGATATCCGCGGCGGTAGACAAAACTTTGGAAAGCAATCCTTTGGATATCGCTCGTCTAACTGCAGTTATACGAGAATCACGGGAATCTGGCAGACCGTTTGGCTGGAATTTTTACCACGGGTGTACCTTAAGGACCTGAAAATCACTCCTTACGCCTCTGATGGTAGCGTAGACGTTACCGTAAAAAGCTCCGTAAAAACGTCGGAATTTAAGCTCTCCTTGCGTGCGTTTTACGCTGATAGAGAGGTAGCGTCCGGTGAAGCGAGCTTCGTCGGCGATACTGCGAAGATTACTCTCTGTCCCTCGGAGCGTCATCTGTGGAATCCCGGACAGCCGGAGCTGTATGATCTCTTGATAAGCCTCGTCGATGAATATGGCAATACCGTTGATATGGCGGAGAGTTATTTTGCTCTGCGTGACGTCAGCTTCGACGGCAGATCCTTGCTCGTAAACGGCAAACGCGTGTTTATGAAATTTATTTTGGATCAGGGCTATAATCCCGACGGTATAAACACAGCGCCGGACGAGGAATATATGAAGCGCGATATAGAGCTTGCTATGTCGCTCGGCTTTAACGGCGCCAGATTTCATCAGCGCGTTTTCGAGGAATCCAGCCTTTATTACGCGGATAAACTCGGATATATGATATGGGCTGAGATGCCAAGCGGCATAGAGTTCTATTCCGCGGAGAATATTGAATGCTATATGCCCGAATGGCTTGAAATTTTCAAATACTACTATAATCATCCGTCCGTCATCGGTTGGTGTCCTCATAACGAAACCTATCATCAGGAAGCGATAGTTCCGTACTCTCATACCTCTCTTTACGATATTACGAAAATGCTTGATCCATACCGTCCGGTCATAGATGCCAGCGGTGGTGCTCATTATAAGACGGATATGTTCGATACTCACGTTTACGAGCAGAATCCCGAAATATTAAGAGAGCTTCTCGAACCAATGAAGACGGATTTGACTTTTGCGTATACCGCAAGTCAGAAATGCCGCGGCTCAGCTCCTCTTAGAATTGAAAAGTACGAGGGACAGGCGTATTGGCTTAGTGAATACGGTGGCGCGATCTGGAATCCGAACGTTCCCGAAGACGAACGGGGTTGGGGTTACGGAAATGCTCCCAAAACAGAGGAAGAGTTCGTTTCAAGATACGAAGCCTTGACCCGTGTATTGATTTCTCACCCCAGAGTATGCGGATTTTGTTACACACAGCTTACAGACGTAGAGCAGGAGCAGAATGGCTTGTACTACTATGATCGGAGTAAAAAGCTCTCTGACGGTAGCTATCGTCGAATTCGTGAGATCAATCTGACGAAAGCTGAAATAGAGAAATAATACCCGTCTTATCGTCGGCGTGTCCATACGAAAGGCGCGCTGTTTGACTTAATATATTTAGACATTAATATTTTTTCAAAAAACCCTTTACAAATGGATAAATGTATGCTATAATAATCTTCGGCCTTTTCCTTGGTGCATATGTATGGCCCCGCTCCGTTAGGGAGATACCCTTGCGTGGCTCGCGCTTTTCACCCGCATTGCACTGCGGTTTAGGAATAAATTTTAAGAAAGGTGAAGAAAAATGATCGCAAAGGAAACTAAGACTGCCCTTATAGAGCAGTACAAGATCAATGAGAGAGACACCGGTTCTCCTGAGGTTCAGGTAGCTATTCTTACTACCAGAATCAACGAGCTCACTGAGCATATGAAGAAGAACCCCAAGGACTTCCACTCTCAGAGAGGTCTTTCTAAGATGGTCGGCCACAGAAAGCAGCTCCTTGCGTACCTTGCTAAGAAGGACGTAGAGAGATACAGAGCTGTCATCAAGAAGCTCGGCCTGAGAAAGTAATTTCACACCACGTAATAGGCGGGAACGGTTTTCACGTTCCCGTTTGTTGCGAAGGGTCTGAGATGATTTTTACCGCGCGGACCGATTTTTACCGCGGCGGACGGTATCCGCCTGACAAAGTGAAAAACCGAAGAGTGAGTATAGCAGTTAAATATGCGTCCAAAGCCGACGTTTTGAGCGGATATTTAAGTGCTATGATCGCTCCTCGTAAAAAGAAAAAGGAGAAATAAAATGGTAGAAAATTTCAAGACGTTTGATAACTACAGAGAGTACAAGTACGACCTTGCAGGCAGACCTCTCGTAGTTAAGACGGGTAAGATTGCAGGTCTTGCAAACGGCGCGGCTCTCGTTCAGTATGGCGATACCACCGTTCTCGCAACTGCAACCGCATCCGCAGCTCCCAGAGAGGGCATAGATTTCCTTCCTCTCTCTGTGGATTATGACGAAAAGCTCTATGCTGTAGGTAAGATTCCCGGTGGCTTCCTTAAGCGTGAGGGAAAGCCCTCTGAAAAGGCAGTTCTCGCCGGCAGAGTGATTGACCGTCCCGTAAGACCCCTGTTCCCCAAGGATCTGCGTAACGACATCTCTCTCTTGCTTACGATTATGTCGGTAGATCCCGATTGCTCACCTGAGATTACAGCTATGATAGGCGCGTCCATCGCTCTTTCCATATCCGACATTCCCTGGAACGGTCCTATCGCAGGCGTGTTTATGGGTCTTGTAGACGGCAAGATCGTTGTTAACCCCACCGCAGCCGAGAGAGCGGTTTCCGACCTTGAGCTTACCGTTGCCGCATCCGCGGAGAAGGTAGTTATGATCGAGGCAGGCGCGAACGAGGTTTCCGACGAGGTTATGTACGACGCTATTATGCAGGCTCACGAGGTTTGCCGCGGTGTCGTTGGTTTCATCAATCAGATCGTTGACGAGATAGGTAAGCCTAAATTCGAGTACGCGTCCGGCGAGCTTGACCACGATATGTTCGACGAGATCTTCGCATATTGCGAGGAGCGCGTTATGGAGGCTCTTGATACCGACGATAAGAACGTAAGAGATGCGAAGATGCAGCCCATTATGGACGATATCGTTGCTACCTTTGAGGAGAAGTATGAGGATATCAAGGTAGTTCTTCCTGAGCTTATCTATAAAATACAGAAGAAGATAGTTCGCCGTTGGCTTCTCGTAGACAAGAAGAGAGTAGACGGCAGACGTATGGACGAGATCCGTCCTCTCGCATCCGAGGTAGGCGTTATTCCCAGAGTACACGGCTCCGGTCTTTTCACCAGAGGTCAGACACAGGTGCTCACAATAGCAACTCTCGGTACTCTTTCCGACGCTCAGAAGCTTGAGGGCCTTGACGACGAAACTACCAAGAGATATATGCACCACTACAATATGCCCGGCTATTCCACCGGTGAGGCAAAGGCTCTTCGTTCTCCCGGCAGACGTGAGATCGGTCACGGCGCTCTCGCAGAGCGTTCTCTCGTTCCCGTTCTTCCCTCCGAGGAGGAGTTCCCCTACGCTATCCGTCTTGTATCCGAGGTTGTAAGCTCCAACGGCTCTACCTCACAGGGCTCCGTTTGCGGCTCTACTCTTGCTCTTATGGACGCAGGCGTTCCGATCAAGGCTCCCGTTGCAGGTATTTCCTGCGGTCTTATCACTGCAGAGGACGGCTCTTGGGATACTATGATAGACATTCAGGGACTTGAGGACTTCTATGGCGATATGGACTTCAAGGTAGCAGGTACCAAGAAGGGTATTACCTCTATTCAGATGGACCTTAAGGTAGACGGTCTTACTCCCGAGATCATCAAGCAGGCTCTCGAAACTACCCACCAGGGCAGAAACGAGATCATAGACAAGGTGATCCTTGCCGCTATCCCCGCTCCCAGAGCAGAGGTTTCTAAGTATGCTCCCAAGATGATCTCTATGACCATCGATCCCGATAAGATCCGCGAGGTTATCGGTAAGGGCGGCTCCGTTATTCAGAAGATCGTCGCTGACACCGGCGCTAAGATCGACATTAATGATGACGGCACCGTATTCATCGCTGCGGTAGACCGCGACAGCGCTTATATGGCGAAGTCTATTATCGACGCTATCGTATTTGAACCCGTTGTCGGTGAAACCTATGAGGGCACCGTAACCAGAATCATTCCCATCGGCGCGTTCGTAGAGTACGCTCCCGGTAAGGAGGGAATGGTACACATCTCCAAGCTTCAGGACAAGAGAACTGAAAAGGTTGAGGACGTTGTGGCAGTCGGCGATACCGTCAGAGTTAAATTCCTCGGTACTGATGAGAAGGGCAGACAGAATCTTTCTATGAGAGACGCTGCTCCCAAGGCAGAGTAATTCCGACTTAATTGAATATTTTGAAAATGCGTGATTCCTTGTGGATCACGCATTTTTTATAACAACAGAAAATTATGTGGGTGAGTTTTTCTATAGGAGAGAAAAGGAATAAAAATCAGAGCAATTTTTGCAATGCTCACAACAAAATGAAGAAAAATACAAACAATGCTTGCTTGTACAGCGTATTTTTGTATGCTATAATTTAATCAAGGCAGGCGCAAAAATCACGAGAATCCGACGCCTACCAAAATTTATAAAAGGATGGATCAACTTATGGAAAAGGTAAGATTTGCCGTCGTAGGCGTAAACGGTCTTGGAAAAGCTCACATCAGAGGTATTATCGGTAATTCGGACGTGGCAGAGCTTGCTTGCGTTTGCGATAACGTAGAAAGCATCGGCAAGCCTATAGCAGAGCAGTACGGTGTTCCTTTTTATCAGGATTTCTACGAAATGCTTAAGGTAGGCGGCTTTGACTGCGTAATACTCGTTACTCCCGATCAGATTCACAGAGAGCATGCTGTTGCCGCATCGGAGGCGGGCTATCACGTTCTTTGCGAAAAGCCCCTCGCTCAGAGTATGGAGGACTGTCAGCTTATGGCTGACGCGGCTGTTAAGGCAGGCAAAAAGTTTATGACCGGTCAGGTATGCCGCAAGGCGCCCGGCTTTATTAAAGCAAAGGAGCTTGTAGACGCGGGCGAGATCGGCGAGCTTTATTTCGTTGAGTCCGAGTACGCTCACGACTATCAGTATATGAAGCCTGCGTGGAGAAAGGATCCCGTAAATCTCAGATACAGCATTATCGGCGGCGGATGCCATGCTATCGACCTTCTTCGTTGGATTGCAGGTGATCCCACGAAGGTTATGGCACTCGCAAACCGCAAGGTGCTTTCCGATTGGCCCGTAGACGATTGCACTATCGCAATTATGCAGTTCCCGAATAACGTGGTTGGTAAGGTATTCTGCGGCATCGGCGCAAAGAGAAACTATACTATGCGTACCTGTCTGTACGGTACCAAGGGTACTATCATCTGCGATAATAAGTCCACCACGATCAGCATTTACCGTCACGCTGTGACCGATAATGGCAGGAACATATATCCCGAAGAAAAGATACCCGTAACTCTCAACGACCACAACGTTACCGCCGAGATCAGAGATATGGCTCTTTCCATCATCAACGATACTCCCCTTGAGTGTGACGTTTACGAGGGCGCAAACACCGTTGCCGTAGGTATGGCTGCCGTTATGTCCGCGGCTCAAGGCGGAGCGCCTGTTGAGCCTCCCTATATCAGAAAATAATTCATTTTTCCCCGGGTAAATCATATTGCCTACAGCAGAGAAGTCGCCGTGCTTCAGCTATTGCGGACGGTGCATCTTCATAATAAGGAGTGGCGGCTTAATTTAGGTATAACTAAATAAAAAACGAGGTAGATATTGCAAATTGCCGTATCTACCTCTTTTTTTAGAAAATCGGATAATAAACAATGCCATAAATCTGCGCTTCTTCTTTTCATTGCAGTTTTTTTGTTTTATCGCCGTTTCCTCGCTCGACGTACCATGGTACGCCTCTCGCTCGTCAGACGACGATTTTTGCTCAAAATCAAGCAAGCTCCAAAGGCGTGTCGCGTTAAAGATTCATTTTTTACAACAAAAACCTATGAAATCTGTTGTTTTATCTGAATTTTAATATATCAGAGCCTTTTTTATTCACTTTAAACCTGAGGCGTTGGCGATTGCTGAAGCGAGGCGTTTGTTGCCTGCCAATTGCTTCAGCCATACGAGATTTTATGATAACCCATCACCATTGTCGAGTTTTTCGGTGTTTTTATTAAGTAATGACTCTCTTATTTTGGTAGAAGCGGGTATATTTATCACCCGTCTTTCGCGGTAATGTCGATTGTCAATACGCTTGAAAAGAAGATCTACGATGCTTCTGCACACGTCCTCAAGATGTAGGTGCAAAGACGTCAGTGGCACGCTCACGTAATTCACTGTAGAGATATTGTCTATTCCCACGAAGGATACGTCATCGGGAATTTTAAGACCTGCCCTCTGCGCCTCTCTCATAGCGCCAAACGCTATTTGGTCGTACGCTGCCACTATGACGTCGGGCAGCTCGTTGCCGGCGAGCAGCTTTGCCATTCCGTCAGCGCCCGCAGGACCGAATCTTTTTTCCGACGTTACCATAAATCTCTCGTCTACCGCAAGTCCGTACTTTCGCAGAGAGGATTTCAAAAGTCGCATCTTTCCTGCGGTATACCTTTCCCCTATATATCCTACCTTGCGGTGACCGTAGCTTTTGATCAGCTCCACTATGGCGTCTACGCCACCCGCGTAATCCACCTTAAATGTGTCGGCATTCAGCTCCTTGTTGGTTGATTCCATGAAGCAGTTTATAAGCGGCACCTCATCCGGATTTTTGATCAGATTTCCGCTACCGCACAGAATAACACCGTCCACTTTCATTCTGTATACAAGCTGCGAGAACAGCTCCGCCTCGCGCTCCTTGTCAAAGCGCGTCAGCACAACTACCGTGTTTGCTCCACTTTTGGATATTTCGCGCTCCAGCTGTCCTATCTGTCTGCCGTAATATTCGCTTTCCGATTCGGGAAACATCAATGCGATAAGAGGTCGCTCTACCGGTCCCTTATAGTATTTTTCATAGCAGCCGAGCTCCTTTGCCTTCTCAAATATTTGCTGCCTTGTTGTGTCGCTTATATCCGGACTGCCGCTGAACGCCTTGGACACCGTAGCTACGGACGTGCCGGTGAGCTCCGCCAGATTCTTGAGTGTCATATTTATCTCCCGTTTTTTTCTTTATTCTACCATAACCTTTTCTCTAAAGCAATACTAAAACTAAAATTTACGAAAAAGTTTCGTAGAATAATTCTTTCATTTTCTTTTTTTATATGTTAAAATAAGAATTGAACATATATTTTTAATGTTAAAACAACAAAATGAGCAAAAACGGTAACGAAATGAACTTGTACGTTTTACCAATGTATGCTACAATTGTTAAAGAAATCGATTATCCGAAAAAGAAAACAATGAATTAAAAGGAGAAAAAAATGATCAAGGCAGCTTTCGTAGGCTTTGGCGAGGTCAACACTCCTCGCGACATTATTATTAACAAGTGCAAGACAGCAGAGGCGGGTCTTATATCCGAAGGAATGGACCTTGCAGTGTCGGTATATCCCGTAACTGACGACTATGAGGAAAAGGATATTAAGTGGGCGGTCGATTCGCTTAAGGGTGCTGAATTCGACGCTCTCGTTCTTTGCATCGCCGGTTGGATACCTACTCACGCGGTAGTTAAGGTAGCGGAGCATTTCAGAGGGGTGCCTATGGTGCTCTGGGGTCTTTGCGGTTGGATGGAGGGCGACAGACTCGTAACCACCGCAGATCAGGCAGGTACGTCCGCGCTTCGTAAGACCTTCTACGATCTCGGCTACGATTTTAAGTACGTTTACGATATAATAGGTTTGCCATCGCGTACGCGCAAGGTGTACAATTACGCTCTTGCCGCGTCAGCAGCCAAGAAGCTTCGCCACGCCAGATGCGGTATGGCGGGCTACAGAGATATGAACCTCTACGGCACTCTCTACGACGGCGGCTCTCTTAAGAGAGTCGTAGGTCCTGAGATCGAAACCTTTGAGATGCTGGAGCTTGTGCAGAGATACGAGAAGATTACCGATGCGGAAAAGCAACGCGTTATCAGTGAGTGTATGTCGAAGTGGAAATTCCTGAAGCCTGCGAATCCCGAAAGCATGAAGATGGCGGCTGGCTACTATCTCGCTGTCAAGTCTATCATTGACGAGCGCGGCTACGAGGCTATCTCCTTAAAGGACGTCGACGGTATGAAGAAGCTTCTCGGTTTTCCGCCCGCGCCCATATTTATGCTTCTCGCGGACGAGGCAGGACTTTGCACCGTGCCGGAGAACGATTCTCTCGGAAACGTTACTCAGCTGATGGTCAAGTATCTGACCGGTCAGTGCGCGTTTTATCTTGAGTTCTACGAGTTCTTTGAGGACAGAGTGCTCGCCGGCGTTCCTGATTACGTGCCCGCTGAGGTCACGGTTGACGGAGTTACCGTTATGCCTGCCGCATTCGGTGAGCTTTCGGAGGGTATACTGAACGTCAGCCGCGTAAAGCCCGGCAAGGTAACGCTTTGCAGACTCACCCAGATAGACGGCGAGTATTATATGCATATGGTTGTCGGCGACGCAATCTCACCGAGAAAATGGGAGGAGGCAGGCTGGACACAGCCCGCGCCCCAGCTTCCCGGACTTGAAATACTTCTTGAGGATACAGAGGACTTTACCGACAAGGTTATGTGCCAGCATTATATTGTTTCCTACGGCGACAATAGCGAGGCTATAACAAACCTCTGTGACATTCTCGGAATCGAGATAATATGACCCGTGTCAAAAAAACAATATAGGAGCTAGGTAAAATGAGCAAATTACTTATAGGTTGGGGCGAAAGATCTCTCGTTCCTGATAAAAAGGTCAGTCTGGCAGGTCAGTTCTACGAGCGCATTTCAGAGTACGTGGAGTCTGAGATTACCGCTACTGCGCTGGCGATAGAATCTGACGGTGAGGCGATGATTATGGTATCCGCTGATATGACGAGCATTCCGGGTTATCTGCTTTCTCGCGTTAGAGGACTTATAAAGGATGAGATACCGGATTTTGATCCTATGAAGCTGATGATAGCGGCGACTCATACTCATACGTCACATACGCTTGAGGATCCGGATCCGAACGTGAAGTCACGTACCTTTACGAAGGGTACGAAGGAGATACTCGCCGAATATATGCCGCCGGAGAAGGAGTATAAGCCTCTAGTCACAGCCGACGATACGGTTATTGATCCTCGTGAAGCAACAATATTCGTAGCGGAGAGAATATCCGAGGCTGTAATTTCAGCTTGGAGATCCAGAAGCGCAGGATATTATGCAAACGAGTTCGGCAGAGCGGCGGTAGGTATGTGCCGCAGAGTAGTATACGACGACGGCACCGCTGCTATGTGGGGTGACGCCAACACCGCAAGCTTCATATCTATGGAGGGCGGAAACGACTCCGGCATAGAGCTTATTTATACTTTTGATGAAAACAAAAATCTGACGGGCGTGGTTGCTAACATCGCTTGCCCCTCGCAGATTCTTGAGCAGAGAAGCTTCATTTCTGCTGATTACTGGGGCAGAGCAAAGGCGATGATAAGGGAAAAGCTTGGCACGGGTGTGTACTTACTCGGTCTTGGCGGCGCAGGAGGCGATCAGTGTCCGAGAGATCTTGTGCGCTGGGTAGAACCCGAAACTCCTATCGACGATCCACAGATTTCAAGGCCCTATCCTATTCGTCGCAAGGCTGACCCATCTATGTTTGATATCTCAGGCTGTAACAGAGCAGGTAAGAGAATAGCAAATGAGATAGTTTCCGTGTTCGAGGAGATAACGGAGCTTAAGGACGAGGCGGTTCTTTGCCACAAGGTTATCAATATGGAGCTTCCTCTCCGTAAGGCTACTCCCACGGAGTACGAAAAGGCTGTGCGTGAGATAGAATATTATGTTCAGAAGAATGCGGATAAGCCCGTCTTCGATTATTTTGACAATGCTAAAATGTACGTACACGCAGGTACGATTTTGAGATATCGCACCCAACAGCACAGCGAGATTTTCAATATAGAGAGCCACGTTATCCGTTTGGGCGACGTAGCCTTTACAACTAACCCCTTCGAGCTGTTCCTCGACTACGGCAACAGAATCAAGGCGAGAAGCTTTGCCGCGCAGACCTTCATAGTTCAGCTTTGCTGCGGCAGAGGTGGATATCTTCCCACCGCCAAGGCAGAGGCAGCAGGACACTACAGCGCGTATATCACCAGCGGAAACGTCGGTCACGAGGGCGGTGATCTATACGTCAGACGCACGCTCACCGAGATCAATAAAATGTTCGAGGGCGAGGACGTTTACGTAAAGTAATTTGACTTAAACCCTACCCGTGTCGATTTTTTTGGAGATAAAAGGATAAAAATGTCAAAAAATACTCTTAAAGTGGAACACGACGTTCACATTCACATAGAAAACGTCAGAGTGAGCAGATGGTTTTTCGTGCTGCTGTTCTCCATATACTCCATTACCTATATGACGAAGGGCTGCTTCAGCGGATCTCTTGCGGATATTGTAGCCGAGGGAGTGCTAACCAAATCGGAGACCGGACTTATCTCCGCAGTCTTTTATATGATCTACACCCCCATGCAGATAGTAGGCGGCGTAGTTGCTGATAAATATAATCCGGAGCGTCTGATCAAAATAGGACTTCTGGGCGGCGCCCTGTGTAATGCCGTGATCTTCTTTAATCAGAATTATTACGTTATGCTGATCACCTGGGCGATAAACGCCGTGGTACAGTTCGGCATCTGGCCATCTATCTTCAAAATAATGACGTCCCAGCTTTATCCGGGCGACCGCACGGAAATGATATTTATAATGTCGCTTACCGTTACCGTGGGACTTCTCGGTACGTTCGTTCTTGCGGCTGTTGTACCGGGATGGGAATACAATTTTGCCGTATCTGCCGCGTTGCTTCTTCTTTGCGCTCTTATGCTTCATTTCGCCGATCGCAGAGTGAATAAATACGTAGTGGATGATGCGGATACCGAAAAATCTCAAAGAGCAGAGGCCGCGCCGCTTTTGATCAATACGGGAGAGAGCACTGCGTCGTTGTTCTGGAGAAGCGGATTTATACTTATGCTCGTACCCGCGTTCGTCAGAAGTGCTGTCGGTCAGAGCGTTAAGAGTATATCACCCACGTTTATTATGGAAACCTTTGACGTTACACCCTCTACCTCAAACCTTCTGAATATTCTGATTATAATATTCGGAGTTGTAGGTACGGTTTCGGTGCGCTTCGGCTTGAAGGGCAGAGTCAAAAACGAGGTTGTCGGTATTATTACCTTTATGTTGCCCGCATTGCTTCTTGCCATTGCGCTTTTGTGCACCTCAACGCTTTGGGTGACTATGGTGCTATTGTGCGCTCTGGCACTCACGACCACCGCCCCATCGCTGTTAATCTCATATTTCAATTCGCAATTTGCCAAATACGGAAAAAACGCCACCGCCGCCGGCATAAGTAATGCGGCATCGAGCTTTGGCGTTTGTATTGCGAGCTATATTTATCCTCTGCTGGCAGATTGTATGGGATGGACGGCGGTTATAGTAGCGTGGGCAGCGTTTATGCTCGTTTCTATTGCAGTACTCGCTATTACTCTTCCTATCAGCCTGAAATTTGCTAAGGACGAATCGGCGATTGGGTCGCAGCAGATCGTATAATAGCGGAAAATTGAAACGGCAAATGGTTTGAATACTATCGTGCAATAGGGAAATGTTGAAACGGCAAACGATTCGAATACTATCGGTACAATAGGGAAAAATTGAAACGGAAAACGATGCGCACGAGATCGGATAATAGCGGAAAATACGGTGAAAAATTCACAGAACTATCCTTCACCGCCTACCGAGCTCCCGTTACGCAAGGGCGGCTTTACCTCGTGCTGCTCGATGTGAAATGAAACTTGCCTACGTTCATGTAAGCGGACGTTTCGCATTAGCAAAGTAAATATTTCACCGCGAAGCGATTTCACTTGTACGAAAAGGCGAATTTCGTTGGGCGACCTGCTTTATGCTAAGTAGCGATAACGAAGTTTTCCCTTATAAGTCCGTGTGGCTTTCGAGCCACACGGACTTTCTCCGTTTATACGGCTAATTTTGAAGCTGAGGAATCTTGTTTGCTTCCCGTATTGGTGGGCAAATCAATGATCCCGACAGCGTTGTAGTAAATTTCAATCTTTTGTGTTCTGTGTCCACTGCTCTTGTCGGGAGCGTGGACGAGTATCTTATCAACCAAATCATTCAACATTTCGGGAGTAAGCTCCTCGGGATCGGTGTATTTGCGAACATTGACAAGTAACTGTTTCAAGTCTTTCGCCTGCTCCTCACCGTTTTCTACAAGATCTTCAAGCATAAGAATTTTGCGTTTTATATTTGCTTGCTCTTGTTCGTACCCTGCAGAAAGAGTGTCAAACCTTGCTTCGGATATTCTGCCCGACACCATATCCTCGTAGGTTCGCTTGAAAATTTTGTCAAGCTCTTCATCTCGACGCTTTAATACTACGATTTCCTTTTTCGCGTTCTCTACGGTTATTTGACGTTCCTTGTCCGCCTTTTCAATCTCTCGACGTACAAAGGTTTCTTCAAACTGCTGCACATACACGAGCATACTCTTGATATGCTTGAAAACCAAATCGTATAGCACGGAGTTTCGAATATAGTGCGCCGTGCAGGTCCCCATATTGCTTCGATAGTTTGCGCAAGTATAATGGTCTTCTTTTTCGTTGGTATTGCTACCTGCAAAATGGAGCTTTGCACCACAATCTGCGCAAAACAGTTTACCAGAAAAGAGTTGGAATCGTCCCGTTGCCGTTCGTCTGCGCTTGTTTTGGCGCATCTTTTGAACAATCTCAAAGATGTGAGCATCAATAATCGCAGGATGCGTATCTTCAAAAGTCTTTCTATTATCTTTGTCGTTCATCACACGCTTTTTGCTTCGGTAGTTTTTAGCGGTAGTTTTGAAGTTGACCGTGTTGCCGACATACTCTTGCCGTTCAAGAATTTTGCCGATGGTGTTATGATCCCAATGGTAAGGATCTCTGTCACCAAGCTCGCCAAACAGGGGGTAGAGATAAGCGGTAGGCGTTAAGATTTTTTCTGCTTCTAATTGCTTCGCAATCTGTTGAGGTCCCATACCGCTAACACAAAGTTTAAAAATCTTTCGTATGATTTCTGCGGCAGGTTCATCGATTATCCACTTGTTTGGATTTTTCTCATCCTTCTTGTAGCCCAACGGCGGTCTTGTGGCAAGGTGCTCTCCGTGATTACCTTTTACTGCAAAAGAGGACTTGATCTTTTTAGCAGTATCCCTCGCGTAAAGCTCGTTGCAGAAGTTGCGGATTGGTGTCATATCGAACTCGGTCTGTACGGCGGAATCGACGTTATCGTTTATGGCGATAAACCTTACGTCGTTTTCGGGAAACACGATGTCGGTATACATTCCGACTTGCAGATAGTTTCTGCCAAGACGGGACATATCCTTGACGATGACCGTCCCGATCTCACCGTTTTCGATCATTTTCTCCATTTCACGAAAAGCAGGGCGGTCAAAGGTAGTTCCCGAATATCCGTCGTCCACAAAGAATCGTAGATTCTTGAAGTGGTTCTTCCTTGCGTATTCATTGATCAATGCTTTTTGGTTGACGATACTATTGCTCTCTCCCTCGCGCCCATCGTCTTGGGATAGACGGCAGTAGAGAGCCGTTATTCTGTTTTCATTCAGTTGTCTGTTCAAATTTTCTCCTTTCCGACAACCGATACAGTATTATCGCTTGTCTTTATTATAACACAAGTTGAAAAATATTTCAACACTTTACAACGCTAAAGCGAAAGTTTTATTGTAAACTTTCTTCTTTCATCATTC
>JAZOTE010000046.1:0-1616 GCA_045657485.1 Eubacteriales bacterium | reverse complement strand
CTACCTTCAGTAATCTTGTAACAGGCTAGCCCTAAAGCTATTTCGAGGAGAACCAGCTATATCCCAGTTCGATTAGAATTTCTCCGCTATCCACAAGTCATCACCGACTATTTCAACAGGCGTGTGTTCGGTCCTCCACAGAGTTTTACCTCTGCTTCAACCTGCTCATGGATAGATCACTAGGTTTCGGGTCTACGACATGCTACTATACGCACATTTAGTACTCGCTCTCGCTTCGGCTCCGTGACTTTATCACTTAACCTCGCAACACACCGTAACTCGCCGGCCCGTTCTACAAAAAGTACGAGATCACACGTTATAGTCGTGCTCTCTCTGCTTGTAAGCATACGGTTTCAGGTTCTTTTTCACTCCCCTCCCGGGGTTCTTTTCACCGTTCCCTCACGGTACTGTACTCTATCGGTCACATAGTCGTATTTAGCCTTACGAGATGGTCCTCGCTTATTCCGACAGGATTCCTCGTGCCCCGCCGTACTCTGGATACCCATGGCTTTCGAACAGTTTCGTGTACGGGACTTTTACCCTGTTTCATGTACCTTTCCAGGTATCTTCCACTACCATTCTATTTCCGTCTTGGGTCCTTCACCCCAATAATATTACTACTATTGGTTTAGGCTCCTCCGATTTCGCTCGCCACTACTTTCGGAATCGTATTTACTTTCTTTTCCTCCGGGTAATTAGATGTTTCAGTTCCCCGGGTTCCCCTCATTACACTATTGATTCATGTAATGATAACACAACGTTACTTGTGTTGAGTTTCCTCATTCGGACATCTGCGGATCAGAATATTTGCTTCTCCCCGCAGCTTATCGCAGCTTGTCACGTCCTTCTTCGGCGCTATGTGCCAAGGCATTCACCTGTATGCTCTTCGTAGCTTGATCTTTTGACTGATGTTACTCAGTCCGTCGAATTGTTATTTTTCCTTAACTCTACTCGGCTAATTTATTTCGTGAATTGTTTCCTACGCTTTTTTCGTATTAACCTTCATTTAATTAATTAGCTTTACATTTTTTTAATCGTCTAAATTAATTGCCTTGTACTTTATAAATTAAAGTATAATTTCTCTAGATATTTGCTCTATATCTCCTATGCAGTTGTCATTCTACGGATTCCCAAAAACGATTGGGATTTTACATACTTACGTATGTTGGTGGGAACAAGTGGACTCGAACCACCGACCTCACGCTTATCAGGCGTGTGCTCTAACCAGCTGAGCTATGTTCCCATTAAAAAACTCGCTAATTATACCGAGCATACTTTACGGTAGCCCGTACAATTCGTATTGAATTGTAATGGTGGAGATGAGCGGGATCGAACCGCTGACCCCCTGCTTGCAAGGCAGGTGCTCTCCCAGCTGAGCTATACCCCCGTATTACCGGAGTTATTTTTAGTGGTGGGCCCAAGTGGACTCGAACCACCGACCTCACGATTATCAGTCGTGCGCTCTAGCCAGCTGAGCTATGGGCCCGTGGACCGCTTTCTCACGGCTTGTACCCTCTAAATTAAACAACGTAACTTAAACATGCATCGAAGTCTGACCTAGGAATATTACTGACAAGATCTTGTCTTATCAGAGGTCTCCTTAGAAAGGAGGTGAT
>JAZOTE010000045.1:0-2459 GCA_045657485.1 Eubacteriales bacterium | reverse complement strand
GTTGAACAAGTCCCCCGCTAACGCCCTCCAACAAATCGTCGTCAAGCTCACAGCCATCTGTCCGTTCGGCGTTTTTTTAAGTCGGAGGCCAAGCGGTCTTAGGAAGACAATCCAAGCCCACAACTCCTTGGCTCACAGAACGACATGGCTACGATCCGACTTGTTGAACAAGTCCCCCGCTAACGCCCTCCAACAAATCGTCGTCAAGCTCACAGCCATCTGTCCGTTCGGCGTTTTTTTCTCTTTATCCTCCAACGGAGCTTCTGCTATTGGCTGATTCAGCGTTTCAGGGTTGGTTTTTTTCATACCCGATCCTCCTCAATTTTGCATCGCAAGCCTCAGCTTGCTGATCGCTTGGTGCTTGATAAATTTCGCGTTGGTGTATGTAACGCCCATTTTTATAGCAATGTCCCGAAGGGGAATTTCGTGATAATAATACAGCACGATGATATCCTGCTCACGCTCGGTGAGGGTTTCCAAAGCTATGGCAAGGTTCTCCTTCAAGATCTCGTTTTCAATTTCAGACATCACGCCATCGTCTGTATCAGAGTAGAGAGCGTTCTCATCGAGGGAGAGCGCACATCTGCTCTGCTCACGGTAATAATTGCATACCGCATTGTGGGTGATGGTATAGATCCAAGTGGAAAGGGTGGATTTTTCCTCGTCGTAGGAATCGAGAGAGGAAAGCACCTTGAGAAAGATCTCCGAGGTAACGTCCTCGGCATCTGCCGTGCTCGCCACCTTTCCTCTGACGTAACGGAAGACCTTTTCTCTGTATTCCAGATGGATTTTTTCCATTACGTCGGTTTTATTCATCCTCGTCCTCCTTTTTGGAGAGAGGATAATTTTGCTCTCCGGCCGCACTGACCCAGCCGAGCGCTTCGTCATCGAGCTCGGCTGAATCTATGCCGTATTTCTTTTCTACTCGCGCGATAATATCCGCGAGTCTTTTGTTTGGCGCGTTTCGTTGTGAAGCAAACGCCTGTCTGAGTGTGTTTTCCATCATCAATTTTTAAGCTTCAAATTTACATCTTGCGTTTCGCATTCTGCAGCTTGCTTTATTTATAATTCCACGTATTTGCAGTTGCGCACATAAGCTATAAACTCATCACAATTATCGCAATGAATTTCAGGACCGGAATGCGGACTGCCCATACGGGCAGTTCCAACGGTAGCGCCGCAACTCGGACAAGCCTCTCCGCTTGTTACCTGAAGTTTTTTACCCGCAATAAAACCGTCACATCCGCCGCCGGCAACAGCGTCGAGATCGTTATCATCAAGTTCGCCGGACTTGGGGCCCAGCTGTGCGAAGTAGGTCTTTGCCTCGTCATCGGTCATTTCCACGTTGTTTGCCTTTGCGATTTCAAAGAGTTCCTCTGCGGATTTCGCGGCTTTCGCCTTTTCGATCATTTCGGGGGTTAAGTTTTTCATAGCATTATCTCCTTAAATGTTTTTGGCAAATTAAATCTCCACGTAGTCGATATCCAAGCAAAGTCCAATCTCTGTGTCGCACGATTTGCAGAAAATAAAATAGGCACCTTCCCATCTTTTCGTAGCGATATAACCTATCTTGCTGCCGCATTTAGGACAGGAGTGGGAGCCGGTAATCTGAACATCCGGGTAGTTGCCCTTGCCCATAATGTCATTACACCCGCCACCTGCAACAGCATCAAGCTCATCATCGTTAAGCTCACCACTCTTGGGGTTGAGCTGTGCGAAGTAGGTCTTTGCCTCGTCAGCGGTCATTTCAACATTGTTTTCTTTTGCAAGAGCAAGAAGCTCCTCTGCGGATTTCGCGGCTTTTGCCTTTTCGATCATTTCGGGAGTTAAGTTTTTCATGGTTTTTCTCCTTTCAGAAGTTGTAACACGATAACCGGATGAAACACGTTCATCAAGGTGTCATGGGGTAATAGAATTCATTGTTCGTATGCAGGATGCTGTTATTCTCCTCGGCATATGTCCATACGATAACCTTGCAGTTTGCACAATAAAAATCCGTGTTATCTTTAAATTTGTGGAGCAAGGCCCATTCTCCTACGGCTCCACAGCGCGGGCAAGGCATGTTATTCACAGCGTCTTGCGCATTATTGGCTTGTTCGGTTCTTGCGCAAGCACCACCGGCAACTGCGTCGAGATCGTCGTCGTTAAGCTCTCCGGACTTGGGGTTCAGCTGTGCAAAGTAGGTAGCTGCCTCGTCTACAGTCATTTCTACGCCGTTTTCTTTTGCAAGAGCAAGCAGTTCCTCTGCGCTCTTTGCGGCTTTTGCCTTTTCAATCATTTCGGGGGTTAAGTTTTTCATAGCAGTATCTCCTTAAATGTTTTTGGCAAATTAAATCTCCACGTAGTCAATATCCAAGCACAGTCCAATCTCTGTGTCGTCCGCTTTGCAGAAAACGAAAAAGGCATCGTACATTCTCTTCGTAGCGATAAAACCTATCTTACTGCCGCAGTTAGGACAA